>NZ_QFQZ01000132.1 GCF_003243465.1 Caulobacter segnis | reverse complement strand
GACGCTTCACGTTCATCAGACACTCCTCTCCAGCTCCGAAAAGCTAGCATGGGTGTCCACTGAAACGAGGGAGGATCAGCCAAGCTGACCGTCGACGACGCCAACGACAGCTGGGGCGCCTACTACTACCTCTCGGCGCTGAACAAGCTTCGCGAGGCGGGGCGCCTCAAGGAGGCCGTCGATCCGCTGACCCTGGCCAAGCTTCGCGTGCGGCTGGATTGGCGGATGTTCGTCGATGTCGATACCTACCAGCTGATCGACCACCCCAATAACTACTACTGCGTGGCCTTCGCCATCGCCCGGCTGCGCGCCCGGATGGGCTGGGAGGACGGCGCGCCCGCCGAGAAGCTCTACGCCAAGATCGCCGAGCACTACGACGCCTATTCCGGTCCGTACGGCTTCGCCGACGAGACCAATGGAGAGGGGCGCTTCGACCGCTACAGCGTGCTGCTGGCCGGGGAGATCGCCCAGCGCTTCACCGAGACGGGCGGCAAGCCGCCCGCCCAGGTCCTCGCTTGGCTGCGGAAGTCCGCCGACGTCATGATGATGCGGCTGGACGCGCAGGGCAGGGGCTTCGAGTACGGCCGCAGCATCGGCCCCTACGGCGAGACGGCGATCATCGAGGTACTGACCGCCGCCGCGGTGCTGGACCTCCTGACGCCGGCCGAGAAAGACCTCGCCTACGCGTATTCAGCCCGAGCCGCGCAGCGTTATGTCGAGTTCTGGCAGGATCCCCGCACCGGCTCGGTGAACCTGTGGGATGGCGGACGTCGCACCGACGACTATCGCGGCAAGTTTCGGATCCTGGGCGAGAACCTGTCGCTGGCGCACCAGTACGCCTACACCAGCGCCCATTGGGCGCGGATGGGATATGCGGGCAAGGCCCCGGCGGCCGATTGGGCGAAGGGCCTCGCCGCCCTGCCGCGCCGCCAGGTCACCTGGTTCGCGCGCGGTCCCTATGATCGCCTGCTGGTCAGCGTCCGCGACGGCGAGCGGATGGTCAGCCTGCCGGTGATCAACGGCGGCCCCAGCCAGCACATGCACAACCCGTATTTCCCGATCCCGTTCTCGCCGGGAATGCTGGAGGCCTCGCCCGATGGCATGGCGCCGTTCCTGACACCGCGCCTGACCCTGGGCGACGGCTCGCTGCTCATGCCCCTGGCCTACGCCAAGGACGTGAAGGTCGAGGCCAAGGGCGCCCGGACCACGGTCTCCTGGCGCCAGGACGAGCTGGACCTGATGGGCAAGAACGCGCCCGTCGCCGACCGTCGGGTTTCGGTGGTCACCACCTACGTCCTCGAACCCGGCCGGATCACCCGCACCGACGTCTACACGCCCGGTAAGGACGTCTCTGTGAAGGACATTGAGCTTCAGTTCGGCGCGTTCTCCACGGGCGCCCGGCAGGCCGGAGGGGTGACGACCTTCGCCGACGGCGCGGTTCGGCGCTTCGCGGTCGAGGGACTGAAGGCCTGCGAGGCCGGCGCCGCGGGCGAGGACAAGGAATACCGCGCCGCGACCGGCCCCATGGCCAGCAAGGTCGTCTGCCGCGGCGCGCCCGCCGCCGGGGCGCCTTTCAAGATCACCTGGCGGATCGACTACCGCTGAGGCGGAGCCGCCGCCGACAACGATAAGGCAAAGAGGGGAAACCAATGAAATCCAAGCCCATGCCCGCGCGCGCGCGCCTTTATCGCGGCATGCTGCTGTTGTCGGCCGCGGTTGTGCTGCCGGCCCACGCCCTGGCCCAGGCCGCCGCGACCCAAACCGCCTCGCCTCAGACCGCCGACTCCGTGGAGGAGATCGTGGTCACCTCCGCCCGCGCCACCCAGCGCAACTCGATCGAGACCAAGCGCGCGGCGAGCGTCATCGTCGACGGCATCGTCAACGACGAGATCGGCGCCTTGCCAGACAACTCGGTGGCCGACACGCTCGAGCGCATCACCGGGGTTACGGCCGACCGCTTCAAGGGCAACGCCAACGAGCTTTCGGTGCGGGGTCTCGGTCCGACCCTGAGCTTCTCGACCTTCAACGGCCGCGAGGTCTCGACCGCGGGCCCCGACCGGTCGGTGGCGTTCCAGCAGTTCCCGTCCGAACTGGTCAACGGCGTGCTGGTCTACAAGTCGCAGCAGGCCGACTTTCTGGACGGCGGCATCGCCGGCGTGATTGAGCTGAAATCGATCCGGCCGATCGACTACGGCAAGCGCCGGCTGCAGATGGAGGTGCGCGGGGCGTACCTGCCTAAGGACGATGATATCCGTGGCCGCAACGGTCTAGGCTATCGCGGCAACATTTCCTACACGGACAGCTTCGACACGCGGCTGGGCAAGATGGGCGTGAGCCTGGGCTACCAGCGCCTGGATCAGGCGACGCCCGAGGATTACTACATCACCAACTCGGCCTTCGTGCCGTGCACGACCTACGCGGCGGCGCCCGGGACGGCGACGACCAACTGCTCGAACGCGACCACCGCGCCCGCTGGCGCGACCATCGGCCCGCGTTACTTCGCCACCAGCGCCCGCACCTTCCAAGCCAAGATCACCGATGAGGTCCGCGAGGCGGTGATCGGCGCCTTCCAGTGGAAGCCGACGCCCAATCTCGACATCAGCCTTGATGGCCAATACTCGACCCGCAAGAGCGGCGAACGGCGCAACCAACTGGCGCTCACCGAGGGCCTGCGGGGCATTCAACCCCTGCTGGTCGGCGATGGCGGCGACTACAGCGCCGGCGCCCTGATGCGCTACAGCGGCAATTCCAATCTGGAAGTCCAGATCGAGAACCGCCAGCGCAACGAGAAGTATATCGGCGGCGGCGGCGCGATCGCCTGGCGCGGCGATCGGCTGACCGCCACCGGCGACCTGTCCTACTCCCAGTCGCACCGAACCGAACTGCAGAAGGCCACGAACATGCGCTCGGCGACACGGGTCGCCTATACGCTGGACGCGACGCAGGACGAGGTCCCGTCGATCACCTTCACCACCTTCGACATCAACGATCCGGCGAGCTTCCTGCTGGCCACGCCGGCGAACAACAGCAACTACGCGCGCTATCGGCAGGTCACCGACCGTTTCGACAAGATCGGAGCGGTGCGGGCAGACGTGACCTACGAACTGGGCGACGGCTTCTTCCAGACCGTCAAGTTCGGCGGCCGCCTATCGGATCATCGCCGCACGCAGGACGCCAACAACAACGCCGATGTCAACATCCCGGTCGCCTATGACGGCCGCACGCCGGCTCAACTCGTCGCGGCCGCCAACGCCAACTGCCGCGCGCCGTTCTCGACCGGCGACTTCATGAGCGGCAAGACGAATGTGAAATCCTGGGCCCTGTTCGACAACGACTGCGTCTTCCGCACCTACACCGGCCGCGACAGCAACCCGCTGCCCGAGAATGCGCCCGGCCCGGAGGACTCGAATATCCGTGAGCGGATCAGCACCGCCTATGTGATGACCACCTTCCGCTCGCAGCTCGGCGCCACGCCGTTGTCGGGCAACGCCGGCCTGCGCTATGTCCGCACCCGGGTGCTGTCGAAGGGCTTCCGGGGCGAGGTGACCGTCGTCCCCTCGGTGGGCGGCGCGGCCGCCACCGTGGTGCGTACGCCGGGAACGCCCCTCCAGGAAATCTCCGGCAAGGGCGGGTACGAGTACCTGCTGCCCAGTGTCAACGTAGCCTTCGACCTCAGCGATATCGTGAAGTTGCGCCTGGCGGGCTATAAGGCGTTGTCGCGTTCGGGGATCGAGGACTTCAACGTGGGCATCACGCCGGTCGCCGACGCGAACGGCACAACCGTCGAGGCGGTGCTGGCCAACAGCACCACCGGCAACCCGAACCTCAAGCCGATCCGCGGCTGGAATCTGGACGCGTCGCTGGAGTTCTACGTCAATCGCGACACCTCGTTCGCGATCGCCACCTACTACAAGTGGCTGAAGGGCGCGGCGTTCGACGCGCGCGAGCCGCTGCCGACGACGATCATCGCCAACGGGCAGCCGGTCACCTTCAACGCCATCGCGCCGGCCAACGACCCGGAGACCCGCAACCTCTATGGCATCGAGTTCAGCGGCAATCACGCTTTCAGCTACCTTCCAGGCCTGCTGAGCGGCTTCGGCGTGTCGGGCAGCCTCGCGATCACCGAGGCCGATTTCGAGTTCGCGGATTCCTCGACGGTCGGGCCCTATGTGGATCCCGCCAACCTGATCGGTCTGTCGAAATACACCGGCAACGGCTCGATCTACTGGGAGAACGAAAAGCTCTCGCTGCGCGCCTCGTATCGTTATCGCTCGAACTACTTCAAGCCCAACAGCGGCTCGAACCGCAGCGTGCGCGGCTCCGGCTTCCTGAACCTGTCGGCGTCCTACGACCTGACCAAGCAGGTTCAGCTGAAGCTGCAGGCCCTGAACGTCACCAACACCCGGGATGTCATGTTCAAGCCGGGCGAGGATTCGATCACCGAAGTGAGCGAGAACGGACCGCAGATCTATTTCGGCGTCCGCATGCGCTTCTAAGTCTTTCGACCCCGGCGAGCCTCATCCCGGCTGGGGTCGACACTGTCCCGCCGTCTTCGGCGGTCCGTTAGCCGACAGGGTTTCGCTCCCTTCCTGGGCGTCTTCCTGATCACGGATGACCTACCGCTTCCGCGGTGGGGCACGGGACGACTCTTCTACCCGCCGCGTCGCCGCGGCCGCCGCCGAAAGACAAGACCGCGATGAACAGACGCGACTTCTGCGTAGCGAGCGCTCTGGCCTCGACGGGGTTTGGGGGCGTGGCGCTGGGGCGTCCAGCATCGGCGATCGACGTGGTCGCCATCGATCGGAGGCGGATCATCAACGCAGCCGACCGCTATCTTCGAGAGCCGCCGGTGACCATCACCGCCTTTCCCTCCGCCCGCAGTCCGGGCGGCCGCCACGACTACTATTCCGAGGCCGATTACTGGTGGCCCAATCCAGCCGCCCCCCAGGGGCCCTATGTTCGCAGGGACGGCTTTTCAAATCCCGACAAGTTCACCGCCCATCGCGATGCGTTGATCCGGTTGGGCGTGCAGATCCCGGCCCTGGCGACGGCTTACCGAGCCACGAGAGAGCCGCGCTACGCCGAACACGCCGAGCGACATCTTCGGGCCTGGTTTGTCGCCCCAGCCACTCGGATAAACCCGCAGCTCGAGCACGCCCAGGCGATCATCGGCGTCAATACGGGCCGAGGCATCGGCGTCATCGACACCCTGCATCTGGTGGAAGTGGCGCGGGCTGTGTCGATCCTCGCGCGCCACCGCCCGAGCGTCGTCGTCTACGGTCCGACGCGGGCCTGGTTCGATGCTTACCTCACCTGGATGACTACATCGGCGAACGGCGTCGACGAGCGGAACCAGAAGAACAATCACGGCTCCTGCTGGGCGCTCCAGACGGCCCAGTTCGCCCTGCTGACCGGACGCGGGAGCGAGCTGCAGACAGCGCGAGAGCGCGTCAAGGGGCTGGTTCCGGGTCAAGTCGCCGTGGACGGCAGCCAGCCGCTGGAGCTGGCCCGCACCAAGCCCTACGGTTACAGCCTGTTCAATCTCGACGTTCTGGCCGCCTGCGCGCGCCTGCTGTCGACGCCGCAAGAGAACCTCTGGACCTATCGCGGCGCGACGGGGGGCTCGATCGCCGACGCTCTGGCCTATATGGCGCCCTTCATCGCCGACAAGCGGGCCTGGCCGAAGCCGCCCGATGTCGAGGCCTGGGACGGCTGGCCCGTGCGTCAGCCTAGCCTGCTGTTCGGTGGGCTCGCGCTCGGGCGGGCCGACTACCTGGCGCTCTGGCGCCGGCTGCCGCCCGATCCGACCGAAGCCGAGATCGTCCGCAACTATCCGCTTCGCCAGCCGGTGCTCTGGATCGATGGCTAAGGGTCTGACCTTCATCATCGCGCTGGCGTGGGCGGGCGCCAGCCACGCCGCCCACATCCAGCGTCTGTCTTTCGGCAACACTCGCGCCGGCGTGCCCGTCGTCCGGACCGTGTTGCGCAACGATCTGGGCATGAGCGTCGCGGCCATCGACTTCGGCGCG
Organism: Caulobacter segnis; assembly: GCF_003243465.1. Taxonomy (GTDB): domain Bacteria; phylum Pseudomonadota; class Alphaproteobacteria; order Caulobacterales; family Caulobacteraceae; genus Caulobacter; species Caulobacter segnis_A. Next base: position 741 of record NZ_QFQZ01000132.1, on the reverse strand, counting down.
ACCCTGACGGCGATCGAAATTCCCGACCGGAGCGGGCGCCTGGCCAACGTGGTGCTGAGCCGCCCCGACATCGCCGCTTACGAGACCAACCAGCGCCGCTACGGCGCGGTGGTGGGACGCTACGCCGGCCGCATCGCCGACGCGCGCTTCACCCTCGACGGCGTCGTCTATCGCCTGGAGGCCGGGCGCAACAACATGACGCTGCATGGCGGCTCGCAGGGCTACGACAAGCGGCTCTGGTCGAGCACGACTCTTTCGGATCGTCGCTCCGTGGGCATGCGCTACACGCTTTACAGTCCGGCTGGAGACCAGGGGTTTCCAGGGGGCCTGACCTTGACGGTCACCTATCGCCTGATGCGTCGGTCCAACACACTCCAGCTGGAATACGAGGCGCGCGCCGACGCGCCCACCGTCATCAACATCACCAACCACGCCTTCTTCAACCTAGCCGGCGCCGGGGCGGCTACCATAGCCGACCATCGCGTCTGGATTCCCGCGGAGCGATACGCCGAGGTGGACGCGCGCAAGGCCCCGACGGGCGCGCTGCTTCCTGTGGGCGGCACGGTGCTGGACTTCCGCACTCCTCGGCGCGTCGGCGACGTCCTGAGGCTGGACGACCCGCTCCTGGCCTCCTCTGGGGGCTTCGACCACAGCCTCGTCCTGGCCAATAACGCAAAGCGTTCGGCCCGCCTGGCGGGCTGGATCGAGGACCCCGCGAGCGGCCGGCGCATGACGGTGCTC
>NZ_QFQZ01000031.1 GCF_003243465.1 Caulobacter segnis | reverse complement strand
CCGTCGCCCACGCCCGCGCCCGCCCCGCTTCGCCCGACGGCCAGGCCGCCTTCGAGGCGATCGAACAAGCACGGCTGGAAGCGATCGGCGCCAACGCCCTGGGCGGCGTCCGCGCCAACCTGACCGCCGCCCTCGAGACCCGGCTGGAAAAGCAGGGCCTGACCCGCGCGGTCGCCACCGACACCCAGTCCGCCCCGATGGCCGAGATCCTGGGCCTCTTGGTCCGCGAACGCCTGACCGGCGACGCCCCGCCCGACGGCGCCAAGGCTCTGGTCGACATCCTGCGCGCCGACATCGAGGCGCGGGCCGGCAAGGACCTCGACCGCCTCGCCGCCGCCATCGACGACCAAGCCGCCTTCGCCCGCGTCAGCCGCGACATCCTGCGCGATCTCGACCTGGGCGAAGAGATGGCCGACTCCACCGAGAGCGCCGACGAGGACGACGGCGACGAGGACGACTCCCCGACCGAAGGCTCCGACGACGAACAAGGCGAGGGCGAAGGCGAGCAGCCCGAAGGCTCCGCGCCGCAGGAGAGCGAGGCCTCCGACCGCGAATCCGAGTCCGGCGACGAGGAGATGGTCCAGTCCGAGCAGGACGGCGAGGTCGAGGAGACCGACGAGGCGCCCGACATGGGCGACGGCGCCAAGCCCGCCCGTCCCGATCCCGGCCAGGCCCAGGGCGGAGAGCCGCTGTACAAGATCTTCACCACCGAGTTCGACGAGATCGTCCAGGCCGAGGACCTGTGCGACGCCGAGGAGCTGACCCGGCTGCGGGCTTATCTCGACCAGCAGCTGTCGGCCCTCTCCAGCGTCGTCTCGCGCCTGGCCAACAAGCTGCAGCGCCGCCTCCTGGCCCAGCAGAACCGCGCCTGGACCTTTGACCTCGAAGAAGGGATGCTGGACGTCGCCCGCCTGACGCGGGTGATCATCGACCCGACCGCGCCGCTGTCCTTCAAGCAGGAGGAGGACCAGGAGTTCCGCGACACGGTCGTCACCCTGCTGATCGACAACTCCGGCTCGATGCGCGGGCGGCCGATCATGGTGGCGGCGATCTGCGCCGACATCCTGGCGCGCACCCTGGAGCGCTGCGGGGTCAAGACCGAGGTGCTGGGCTTCACGACCCGCGCCTGGAAGGGCGGCTCCAGCCGCGACGCCTGGATCAAGGCCGGCAAGCCCGCCGCGCCTGGCCGTCTGAACGATCTGCGCCACATCGTCTACAAGGCCGCCGACGCCCCCTGGCGCCGGGCGCGCAAGAACCTCGGCCTGATGATGCGCGAGGGGCTGCTCAAGGAGAACATCGACGGCGAGGCTCTGATGTGGGCCCACCAGCGCCTGGTCGGCCGGCCCGAAGCTCGCCGCATTCTGATGGTGATCTCCGACGGCGCGCCGGTGGACGACAGCACCCTGAGCGTCAATTCGGGCCACTATCTGGAGCGCCACTTGCGCCAGGTCATCGCCGAGATCGAGGGCAAGAGCCCCGTCGAGCTGATCGCCATCGGCATCGGCCACGACGTGACGCGCTACTACCGCCGCGCGGTGACCATCGTCGATGTCGAGCAACTGGGTGGCGTGCTGGTCGAGCAGCTGGCGGCCCTGTTCGAGGAAGAGCCGCGCCAGATCGCCCGCGCGCGCGGCCTGCTCGCGCCGCTCCCGGTGGTGACCCCGCAGGCGGCCAAGCCCGCCAGGACGCCGGCGTGAGGGCTCGGCTGGCGTTGAGCCTGGCCCTGGCCGGCGGCCTGGTCGCCGGCTGCGCCCAGCACGCCGCCCCGCCGCCGCCGGTCGTCCCCGCCGCGCCGGTCAAGGCGGGCCCCGAGATCACCGTCGTCGCCACGCCCATTCCGATGGACGCCGCCGATCCGGCCAAGGTCACGGCCGAGGGCGGGTTCACCTATGCCGGCGGCCTGGTGCTGACCAGCCCCGACACCAGCCGCCTGCACGGCCTCTCGGACCTGCGCATCGGCGCGGGCGACGTGCTGACCGCGATCAGCGACGAGGGCGACGTCTTCGAGGCCAGGATCCAGCTGGACGCCGCCGGGCGCCTGGCGGGCCTGACGGGCGGCAAGCTCTTTCCGCTGAAAGGCCTCGACGGCCAGCCGCTGCAAGGCAAGCGTAACGCCGACGCCGAAGGCCTGGCGGTGATGCCGAACGGCGACCGCCTGGTCAGCTTCGAGGGCGACCATCGCATCTGGCTCTATCCGGCCCAGGCCGATAGCGGCTGGGGAACGCCCCGTCCCGCCCCCAAGCCCGCCACCATCTTCCCTGAGAACGAGGGCATGGAGGCCCTGGCCGCCTATCCGGCCGCCGGCCCCGACGCCTATCTGGTCGGCGGCGAGGAGGGCGAGGTGTGGCTTTGCCGCCTGTCGGCCGACTGCAAGTCGCTGGCGCCGCAGTCGGGCCCGGACTTCACCTGGGGCCTGACCGCCTTCGCGCCGTTCCAGGGAACCGCCGTCGCCACCCTGCACCGGGGCTATGACCCCATCCGCGGCTGGCGCAGCATCGTGCGCTTCATCTCCGACCCGACCCTGCCCGCCGCCCGCCAGCGCACGGCGGCCGCCCTGCACATCGACGGCGCCATGCCGCGCGACAATTTCGAAGGGCTGGCCCTTTCCAGCTCGCCGTCGGGCGCGATCCGCATCTACCTGATCTCGGACGACGGGGCGGTCAGCGCCAAGCAACGCACCCTGCTGCTGGCCTTCGACTGGACGCCGCCCCCTCCCCCGCCGCCGGCTCCTGCCGCGCCGCACAAGAAGCCGGCCCGCAAGCGCTGAACCCGCGTTTCGCGACCGCTCCGCGGCGTGAAACATAAAGTCGTAAGCGCTTGAAATCGTTTCGTTGGCAACGATATGTTACCGCTAACATTTTTTCCGGAATCGGTGCTTTCGCACTTGCAACAGACACCGGTGTCATGCATGTCTGTCGGTGACGGTTGATGAGGCGAGAACCCACGGACCGTCAGAGGAACGCGCCGGGAGGCGGTTGAACCCAACCTCCTTTCCGGGACTATCACCATGATCCGTCTGCTCGTTATCGCCGTCAGCGCCCTGATGGCCACCACCGCCGCCACCTCCGCCAGCGCCGGCGAAATCACCGTCAAGGTGCGCGGCCGCGCTCCGGCCGAGGTCCACGCCGAGATCCTGCAAGCCGCCAAGCAGCTCTGCCAGGAAGACCTGGTCGGCAACCCCTCCGCCAACGACCTGGCCCCCTACTGCGTGCGCGAAATCACCCGCGACGCCGTGGCCCGCACCAACAGCGCCGAGCTGATCGCCTTCGACAAGGCCCAGAACCGCTCGGTCTACGCCCTGCGCGTGGCGGCTCGCTAATCCCGAGCAAAGAACCCGCGGGCTCTCCGGCTCGCGGGTTTTTTACGCTGCGGCGCCCCTCGCGCGGCAGTCGCCACGAAGCCGACCCATTTTAGGGTGCATTGCAACATTATCGTTGTTCACCCAGCAGAACGTTGCTATATCGCTACCGACGGATCCAGCGAGCGCAAGACCTCGGCGACCGTCAGAGGAACGCGTCTGGAGGTGGTTGCGCCCAACCCCCTTTCGGAACATCGACATGATCCGCTCCATCGTTCTGGCCGCTTCGGCCATCGCTCTGGCCGCCGCCGCTCCGGCCTCGGCCGCTGAAATGCGCGTCAAGGTCGCCGGCAAGTCGGCCGCCGAAGTCCGCGCCGAAATCGTCAAGGCGGCCTCGACCGTCTGCTGGCAGGACATCCGCGGCGAAGCCCTCGCCGGCTACATGTACCCGGCCTGCATCCGCGCCTCGGTCAACGACGCCGTCGCCAAGATCAACAACCCGGCCCTGACCGCCTACAACACCGCGAACCCCGCCTCGGGCGCCGTTTCGCGCTAAGGCGCCCCAAGCTTAGTACCCCGCGTAACAGTACAGCGTTCCGAGTACCCAGCGTAACAGTACCAAGCGTCACAAACCCGCCGCGGCCCAGCCGCGGCGGGTTTTGTTTTGGGGGTGGGGGCTGCTCGGGCGAACCGTGTCCTGGCGGCCAGAACATTCCTGGCGGAAGGAGGTGACTCACCGCTTCCGTTCAGAGGTTCCACTTCCTGGCAGCGGTCGTGGTGACGGCGAATTCGATGCTGCCAACGCGGAGACATGGCGCACGGCGGAAGGCCGCAGCGCTCAAGGAAGGTTGGCTCGGTCAGAGGTTCACGCCGCCTCCCGATCCCGCCGACGCTTGCTAGACTCGGAGCGCTTTCGCTTTGTCCAAATTCGGGTTGGCTGCCACAAACTCAAGGCACGCGATGAGCGCGCGACCAGCGAGACTCTCCGCCTGGGCACGTTCGGCTGCCCAGTCATAACCGATCCGCTTGCTCGTCCCATGGACAAGCTGACTGCGTCCCTCACCGTAGAGCTTTTCGACCACCTGTTTCAGGGTCGTGCCGTCCGTGTAGAAGGCCGCATCGGGGGCCCATCCGAGCCTTGCCTTCAGCACGTCTAGGATCCCTTGGCCTTGCGCACCACTGGCTAGGGCGTCGAGGCTAGCGGTGAAGTTTACGATGGCGATTGGATCGTTTAGCTCGCGGCAGCCGGCGTAAAACCACATGAGTGATTGGAGAAGGGCGCGCAGGATTCCCACGCGCGGAGGATTGTCGTCCGGATCAGTGAGCAACGCGATGGCATCACCGGCCGCGCTGAAGACGGGTTTGACGGCCGCTTGACTGTTTGCCCATTCGTCGGGCGTGAGACTCGGGCCGAAGGGTGTGCCGCGCAAACGGGATCCCCCAGCGACGACGCGGCCCGGAATGAATGTCACGGCTTCTTCCATGTGATGCGATGGATCGAACCGTAGGCGCATGCCTTCAAGAGCGCGCGACGGAGTGGGCCATAACAGGGCGACAGTTGTTACTGCAAGGCGCACGGCGGTGGCGGCAGCCTCCAGACCTGCGCTCGAAGCGAACCCTTCGATGCGGACGCTGGCCACATACGGCGCGCCTCGCATTGCGCTAAGGATGTTGCGTTCCTGCACAGAGGCCATGCTAGGCTTCCGCTTATTGAGTTTTTTGCCAGCCCACGCTTTGCGCAAGCGCTGTTCGGTGATCGCAGACAATCCACCATCCGCGCGTTTGCGGGTTAGCCATGCATCCCATTCTTCAAAGCGGACCGGCCCAATCGAGAACGGCGCGACGCCAGGGTCGCCGAACAACGTGACGCCAAAGGCGTGCTCGCGACGTGGAAGGCCCGCGAGCTGTTCATCGACGGCCTTCTCGACCCTCGTGACGAGCTCTGCACCTGTTTCTGCGAAAGGTCGGTCGAGATCGAGCTCTGCGAGGATCGGGCCACAGGCCGCGCGAACCAAGCTGACGAAATCTTTGCTGGTGATCGATTTGACAAGCTTGGGGCGTTCCGCCTTCAGCTGAACGGCCAATGCAGTGATCGCACCGTCTATGGCCTTAGTGACCTGAAGCGTGCGGCCGTTCCCTACGCCGATCAGGCGCGGCAGGTCGAACTCGTCGCCGAGCATTTTGTCCCGGTGAGACTGATCCTGGATCGCCGCCAGATCGGTGAGGATCTCCTCGCCGAGCTTCAACTTGCTGCTCACTATCCCATGCCCCCGACAAGACAAATACCTTGCTTAGATCGGTAATACCCCTCCACCGAGCCCTAGGCGACGCTGGTGAGGGCGAAGTCACCGAATGAGCAATCTCCGGCGCGATCCCAATGTCTCGTTCCGGCGCTCAGCCGCCCCCCGCCCCGCTCCCCACAACGAAAAACCCGCCGAGCTCTCGCCCGGCGGGTTTCGTAATCTTCAGCCTTGAAGGGCCGATCAGCCTTAAGCAGCCTGAGCGGCGGCCTTGGCCTTGGCCTTGACCTGGGCCTTGATCTTCAGGGCGCGCGGCGACAGCTGCTCGTCCTTGGCGCCCAGCAGGAACACGTCAAGGCCGCCCTTGAAGTCCAGGGTGCGCAGGGCCGCGTTGCTGATGCGCAGCTTGAAGGTCTGGCCCAGCGACTCCGACTGGAGCGTGGCGGGCGACAGGGCCGGCAGGAAGCGGCGCTTGGTCTTGATGTTCGAGTGGCTCACATTGTGGCCGACCATCGGACCGATACCGGTAAGTTCGCAACGGCGCGACATGGTGGTTACCTTGGCTTGGGCGAAGCCCCGCCCTCTTGAGAAGAGCCTGGCCCGCTAAGATATGAACTTGGGCACGCGATCCGAACGAGCCGGCCGCGCGAGAGCGGGCGATATAGGCGAAGGCCGCCCCTTGAGTCAAGGCTGCGCGGCGGTTTCGTTGGCGGGCGCGGAAGGAACCCGGCGCCACGCCTTCGCCTTCAAGCACGGTTCATGTGACGCTCTATATAGGGAGGGCATGAAGGAGACCCGCCGTATGCGTTCGACCGCCCTCGCCGCTTCCGTCCTGGCCCTGGCCGCCGCCCTGCCCATGGCCGCGTCCAGCCAGGCCCGGCAGGCCCCTGCGCCCCCCGCCGCCGCGCGGACGATTCTCCCGGGCCACTGGGAGTACGACTATCGGGTCGGGCCGATTCCCGCCGGCAGCGAGAGCAAGTGCCTGAAGCCCGCCGACGTCGAGCAGTTCTCGCGCGGGATCTGCACCAAGAAGTACCGCTGCGACTACACGACCAATGTCGTCTCCAACGGCAAGATCAAGCTGAAGGGCACCTGGACCGACAAGAAGGACCGCGTCGCCCCGGTGACGGCCGACGGCTCGTACACGCCCGAGAGCTTCACCCTGAACATCCACATGAAAACCATCAACGGCCTGCCCCTGGCGGGCGTGATGAGCGCCAAGCGCGTCTCGGCCGATTGCCCGGTGGAACAGGCGGCCAAATAGGCCGGCCGGCGAAGCTTCGATTTGTGGTTAACGCGAATTAGGCTACAATAGCTTGTAGGGAACAAAGATCGAATTCGCGAACGTCGCCGATTCGGTCCTGATTCGTTTCGCCCCTGTTCGGCCAAGCGTTAGCGGGCATTAAGGGTGGGGTTCTGCCGAAATTGATCCCGCCTCCCTAGGCCTTGTGCCTAGGGCCCAGTGCTCGGCAGCCGATGCGCGACAATGGGGCTCCGCAGATAGCGGGTCCCATGGCCATAGGTTTAGCCAAGCCGAGCCATGGATCCTCGCCACGAGGGCGAGGAAGGCCGTGGTATCGAGAACGATGAGCCCTTACCGGCCCCGCGGCGGGGCCACCGAGAACTCAAGATCGAACAGGGTCGGAACGGCGTCGGTCTTGGCCTTTTCCAGGGTCAGCAGCCGGGCCTTGGTCGTCCCGCCGCCGGGGGCCGAGAACCCGCCGATCCCGCCGGACGCCGGCAGCACCCGGTGGCAGGGCACGACGATCGGCCAGGGGTTCTCGCCCAGCGCCTTGCCGACCGCCCGCGCGGCGCCCGGCTCGCCCATGGCCTTGGCCACCTCGCCATAGGTGGTGGTCTCGCCCGGGGCGATGGCGCGCGCGATCGCATAGACCCGCAGGTTGAAGGCCGACTGGCCGCCCAGGTCCAGCGGCACGTCGGCGAGGTCGTCGCGACCGCCCGACAGCAGGTCGCGGATGCGCTCGATCACCGCCTCGACCTCGGGCGGGGGCTCGCACTCCACGGCCTCGGGGAAGCGCCGCCGCAGACGCCCCCAGGCCGCGCCGGGCGTGGCCTCCGGCAACTGCAGACCGATCAGGCCGCCGGGGCCCCAGGCGAGGCCGCAGCGCCCGATGCTGGTGTCGAAAAGGGCGAAACCCTGGGTCGGCATGGGAAGAAAAATAGCAGGCCTGTTGCCCCCGGCGAAGAACCGCCCTTACGATTTTGAGACACTCGCCGCCGGAGATCGCCCTTGCGCCGCCTCGCTCTCGCCGCCCTGCTCGCTTTCACGTCGTTTTCGACGGCCAAGGCGGGCGACATCCTGATCCACGGCGGCCCGATCCATACCGGCGTCGACGCCGCGCCGACCGCCCAGGCGGTGCTGATCCGCGACGACCGGATCCTGTTCGTCGGCGACCTCGCCGCCGCCAAGGCCAAGGCGGCCAAGGGCGTTCGGAACATCGACCTGAAGGGCGCGGCCGCTTATCCGGGCTTCGTCGACGCCCACGCCCACCTGACCGGTATCGGCCTGCGCGAGCTGACGCTGAATCTCGACCAGGTGAAGTCGGTCGCCGAACTGGTCGCCGCAGTGAAGGCCTACGCCGCCGCCCACCCCGAGGGCGCGATCTACGGGCGCGGCTGGATCGAGACCCACTGGCCCGAGAAGCGCTTCCCCACCAAGGCCGACCTGGACGCCGCCGCGCCCGGCCGGGTCGTGGTGCTGGGCCGCTCGGACGGCCACGCCAGCGTCGCCTCCACCGCCGCCCTCGCCAAGGCGGGGATCACCGCCGCGACGCCCGCCCCCGCCGGCGGCCAGATCCTGAAAGGCGCCGACGGCCAGCCCGACGGCATGCTGATCGACCACGCCCAGAGCCTGGTGGAGGGCGTCATCCCGCCGCCCAGCGAAGCCCTGAAACGCGAGGCCCTGCGCAAGGCCGGCCAGCTCTACGCCTCGCGCGGCTGGACGGGTCTGGGCAACATGAGCGTCACGGCCGACGACCTGGCTTTGCTGCGCGACGAGGCGGCCAAGGGTCAGTTCCACATCCGTGTCGACAACTACATGGACCCCAGCGGCGCGTCCGAGGTGCTGGCCAAGGGGCCGCAGACCGACGCCACCGGCCTGATCCGCGTGCGCGGGATCAAGCTCTACATGGACGGGGCCCTGGGCTCGCGCGGGGCGGCTCTTCTTGAGCCATACAGCGACGCCGAGGGCCTGGGCCTACAGCTGACCCAGCGCGACCAGGGCCTGGCCCTGATGAAGCAGGCCAAGGCCGTGAACGCCCAGGTCGCCATGCACGCCATCGGCGACCGCGGCAACCGCATGACGCTGGACTGGTTCCAGGAGGCGCTGGCAGGCGACACCAAGGCCCGCTGGCGGATCGAGCACGCCCAGATCGTCGCCGACACCGACCTGCCCCGCTTTTCCAAGCTGGGCGTCATCGCCTCGATGCAGCCCAGCCACGCGATCGGCGACCTCTATTTCGCGCCGGCGCGCCTGGGCAAGGGTCGCCTGCACGAAGGTTATCGCTGGAACGACTTCCTGAAGGCCGGCGTGGTGGTCGCCGCGGGCTCGGACGCCCCCGTGGAAGTGGGCGATCCGCGCATCGAATTCTACGCCGCCGTTTACCGTCACTCGCTGGACGGCTTCGCCAACGATGACTGGCATCTGGACGAGGCCGTCACCCGCGCCCAGGCGCTGAGGATGCTCACCTGGGCGCCGGCCTATGCGGCGTTCCGCGAGAAGGACCTCGGCACGCTGGAAGCCGGGAAAAAGGCCGACCTGACGGCCTTCGACCAGGACCTGATGACCATCGCGCCCAAGGCCATCCTGACGGCTCAGCCGGTTCTGACGATCGTCGACGGAAAGGTGGTCTTCGCCCGCTGAGCCGCTTCGTCCACAGACGCGTCAGAGGCTTCCACACGACGGGTCCAAGTTAACGCTGAGCGGTTACGGAGTATAAACCAGGGTTTTTCAAAAAAGCGCGGACCGATGTGAGCCAACCCTAGGGTTTAGCGATGGACCTTACTGAACACGCGCACGCGCACACCAAGATCTATGACGAACTGAGGGACGCGGTTGCTGAACGGCGGTCGGTGGACGCCGCCGCCCTTCGCGCCGAACGCCAGTGCGGGTCCGGCCAATGGCTTTACGGCCCGCTCCAGCAGCGCTGGGCCGGCAACCACACCTATCTGAACTGCGTGGAGGCCCACCGCGAGTTCCACCAGGCCGCCGTCGAAGTGGCTGAACTGATCAACCGCGGGGAATATGCCGAGGCCAACCGCCGCCTGCGCAACGGCAATCGCCTGTCGCTGGCCGCCTCGGGCCTGACCACCGCCTTCCGCCGCCTGCGCCTGGCCCTGGAAGCGGTCACGGCCTGACGCCGAGGGTCGGGTCGCCTATCCCTCGCCGGGAAACCGCGCGTGGCGAGGCAGCGACCCGATCGTCTCCCACCAGGGCGGCGCGTCGGCGACCTGGATGACCTCTGTCGGCGGCAGAGCGCCCGGGTCGTCCAGCGTTCCGGTGCTGACATCGACCTCGCCCGGGAACAGCGAGGCGCTACGGTAGAACAGGCCCGTGCCGCAGCGCGGGCAGAAGGCGCGCTCGATATCGCCCGAAGAGTTGTAGCCGGCGGTCTGGCCGGTGACGCTGAGATCGCTTTCCGACACGCACGCCCAGCCGACCAGGGGCGCGCCCGCGCTGCGGCGACAATCGACGCAGCAGCACAGCGAATGCCGGCGCGGCGACGCGCTGATCCGATAGCGCACCGCGCCACAGTGGCATCCGCCGAGGAGCGGCGCGAAGGCTTCCCGATCCGATGCGGTCATGATCCCCTCCATCGGCGGAGACCTTAACGTCATCGGCCGCTCGCCGCCACGCTTGCCCCGGCACGATTCCCGTCCCACTTTCGGATCATGAGCGACCGTTCGACCGGCCTGGCCCCTTCGAAGCTGACCGCGGTCCTGGGGCCCACCAACACCGGCAAGACGCACCTGGCTGTCGAGCGGATGCTGGGCCACGCCTCGGGCATGATCGGCCTGCCGCTGCGCCTCCTGGCGCGCGAGATCTACGACCGGGTCGTCAAGCTGCGCGGCAAGGCCAGCGTCGCCCTGATCACCGGCGAGGAGAAGATCGTCCCCGCCCGCGCCGCCTATTTCGTCTGCACGGTCGAGGCCATGCCGCTGGCCCGCGAGGTCGAGTTCCTGGCCGTCGACGAGATCCAGCTGTGCGCCGATCCCGAGCGCGGCCACATCTTCACCCACCGCCTGCTGCACGCGCGCGGCAAGTTCGAGACCATGTTCCTGGGCGCCGGAACCATGGCGCCGCTGGTCCGCCGCCTGCTGCCCGACGCCGAGATCGTCAGCCGCGAGCGGTTCTCCAACCTCTCGTATGCCGGCTCCAAGAAGCTGACCCGCCTGCCGCGCCGCACGGCGATCGTCGCCTTCTCCACCGACGCGGTCTACGCCATCGCCGAGCTGATCCGCCGCCAGCGCGGCGGCGCGGCCGTCGTCATGGGCTCGCTGTCCCCCCGCACCCGCAACGCGCAGGTGGCGCTTTACCAGTCCGGCGAGGTCGACTTCCTGGTCGCCACCGACGCGATCGGCATGGGCCTGAACATGGATGTCGACCACGTGGCCTTCGCGGGCCTGCGCAAGTTCGACGGCAAGCGCACCCGCTGGCTCTATCCGCAGGAGGTCGGCCAGATCGCCGGTCGCGCCGGCCGCTACACCCGGGACGGCACGTTCGGGGTGACGGGCGACTGCGAGGAGATCGACGAGGATCTCGTCGAGGCCGTGGAAAGCCATACCTTCGAGCCCATCGTCGCCGCCGAGTGGCGCAACGCCCGCCTCGACTTCGGCTCGCTGCCGGGCCTGCTGCGCTCCCTGGCCGAGACGCCCCAGCGCGGCGGCCTGAAGCTGTCGGACGAGGCCCTGGACGAGCGCACCCTGCGGGCCCTGGCCCAGCAGGAGGACGTCATCAAGCGCTGCAAGACCGACCGCTCGGCCCTGATCCGCCTTTGGGAGGTCTGCCAGACGCCGGACTTCCGCAAGACCACCGACGACGAGCACCAGCGCATGGCGCGCACCCTGTTCGACGACCTGACCACGGGCCGCAAGCGCCTGCCCGAGGACTGGGTGGGCGGCCAGTTCAAGGCGCTGGACCGCACGGACGGCGAGATCGACAGCCTGGCCGCGCGCCTGTCGGGCGTGCGCACGCTCAGCTACATCGCCAATCGGCCGGACTGGGTCGCCAATCCCGCCCACTGGCAGGGCCTGACCCGCCAGCTCGAGGACCGGATCAGCGACACCCTGCACGAAAAGCTGATGGCTCGGTTCATCGACCGCCGCACCAGCGTGCTGATGAAACAGCTCGGCGAGCGTGAGACCCTCTATGCCGGCGTCGGCCAGGACGGCGAGGTGACCGTCGAGGGCCACGTGGTCGGCCACCTGTCGGGCGTGGCCTTCACCCCGGCCAAGGGCGCCTCGCCGCTGGAAGAGAAGGCCCTGCGCAACGCCGCCCAGCGCGCGGTCGGTCCCGAGATCGCCCGCCGCCTCGGCGTGCTGGCCAGCGAGGCCGACGACGCCTTCGCCCTGACGCCCGACGGCATGATCCTGTGGCGCGGCGAGGCGGCCGGCGCCGTCCGTCGCGACCTGCCGCTGCTTTCGCCCCGCGCCCGCCTGCTGGGCGAGCTGGGTCCCGCCGCCGTGCGCGAGCGGGCCGAACGGCGGCTGGACGCCTTCCTCGCGTCCGAGGTCGATCGACATCTGGCCCCGTTGCGCAAGCTGGAACGGGCCCTGGCCGGCGGGGAGCTGAAGGGCCTGCCGCGCGGGATCGCCCACCGACTGCTCGAAGCCGGCGGCGTGCTGGACAAGCGTCCGGTCGATCCCGAACTGAAGGCGCTGAGCCAGGCCGAGCGGCGCACGCTGAAGAGCCTGGGCGTTCGGATCGGGGCCTTCAGCCTCTACTGCCCCGGCGTGCTGCGGGCCGAGGCCATCGCCTGCGCGCGAGCCCTGAACCCTTCCGCCTGGCGCGGCGCCCTGACGACGCTGGAGAAACTGCCGTCGCCCGAGCCCTCGGCCCGAGAGCTCTCCGCCAGCGGCCTGCGCGCCGTGGCGGGCTGCAGCGTTCCGGTCGAGCAGCTCGAAGCGCTCGACACGCTGCTGCGCGCCGAGCAGCGGCCCGGGGGCGTGGTGCTGACCGAGGCGGCGCTGGAAAAGCTGGGCTGGACCGCCGCCCAGGCCTCGGCCGTGCTGCGGGCCCTCGACTACACCCCCGCTATCCGCGCCAAGCCCGACCAGCCGATCGTCTGGAAGCGCCGGGGCGCGGCCAAGCTGGAACAGAAGCCGGTCAAGGCGCGGCCGGACTCGCCGTTCGCGGCCCTGGCCAAGCTGACCGAGCCGCCGCCTCCGCCCGCGCGCCGCAAACGCCCTCGCCGCCGCAAGCCGGCCGCCGCCAAGCAGGCGGCGTCGTGAGCGAGGCTGGCGGAAACGACGCCGGCAAGGAGGCTGCTCGGGCCGACGTCTGGCTGTGGCGCGCCCGCTTCTTCAAGACCCGGTCCCTGGCCGCCAAGTTCGTCGACGAAGGCCGCATCCGCCTGACCCGCGCCGGCGCCGAGAGCCGGATCGACAAGCCGTCCCGGACCTTGAAGCCGGGCGACGTGCTGGTGTTCGGCCTGGCGGGGCGGCTGATCGCGATCCGCGTGCTCGACTGCGGCGAACGGCGCGGGCCCGCGTCCGAGGCGCGGGGCCTTTACGAGGCCGTGGAGGGCTAGACGCGGCCGCGCGGATCGCTACCTTGAGTGGAGTTTTACGCGGAGGGGTAGATGGCGTCGCGTCTGTTCTCGGGCCTGCTGGGCCTGGCGCTGGTCGTGGCCGCGCCCACGCTCGCGGCAGAGACTGTGCGGCCGCCCATCCGGGCGTTCGACACCCGGACGCTGGAGCAGCTGGGCGCCACGATCTACCGCCAGGACCGGGCCGCCTGGCTGGCCAGCGACGCGCTGACAGCCAAGATCAAGGATCCCGCCAAGGAGAAGATCATCGGCTGGGTCGTCGAGGGCCATGGCGACGCCGAGACCGTCCGCTTCGTGCGCGACGCCGGCCAGGGTCCCGAGCTCGCCTTCGACGTCGAGGTCACCGCCAAGGGCGCCGGCAAGCCAACGGCGCCGTCCGACCGCGTCCTGAGCGAACCGGCGCGCGCCGCCTTCGCCGCGCGCATGACCGCCGCAAGGATCGCGCCCAGGCCGTGCGCCGGAACCTTCAACAGCGTGGTCGCCAAGGATCCGACCAGCGACGGCTGGCTGGTCTGGCTGCTGTCGCCCAGCCCGACCCGCGGCGCCGTTCCGGTGGGCGGCCACTATCGCTTCTCGATCAGCGCCGACGGCCAGACGGTCAAGCAGGTGGATGCGCTGTCGGCCAGCTGCCTGACCTTGCAGCCGCCGCCCGCCAATGCCGGGGGAGCCGGCCTGGTCGCCAGCCATGTCGTCTCGCCGACCCCGGTCGAGACCCACGTGTTCCTCAGCCTCGCCTACCGGCAGCCGCTGTATATCGTCACCGGCGACCAGTTCTGGCCGGTCCAGGAAGGCCGCATCGGCGCGCCCTCGCCGATCAAGCGCCAAAGCCCTTGAGGAACCCGGCCACCTCTTCCGCCGGCATCGGCCGGCCGAAGTGGTAGCCCTGAATCTGGTCGCAGCCGTAGCGCTTGAGGATGGCCAGCTGGGCGGCGTCCTCGACGCCCTCGGCCACCACCTTCATGCCCATCGAGGCGCCCAGCGTGATCACGGCCTTCACGATGGCCTCGTCCTCGGCGTTCTGGACGAAGGACTTGTCGATCTTCAGGCGGTCGATCGGAAACTGGCGAAGATTGGCCAGGCTGGCGTAGCCGGTGCCGAAATCGTCCAGGGCGATCATCACGCCTGAGGCGTGCAGCCGACGGACCGTTTCGCTGACCACGTCCGAGCCCCAGCCCATATAGACGTTCTCGGTGACCTCGATCGTCAGCCGCTGGCTGGGCACGTTCCAGCGCGCCAGGCGCTCCTGGATCTCTTCGGCGAGGTGACCGCTGCGGAACTGGGCGGCCGAGATGTTGACCGCGACCCGCCCGAACTCGACGCCCTGGTCCAGCCAGGCGCGCATCTGGCCCAGCGCCTCCTCCAGGGCCAGGTCGCCCAGGCTGAGCGACAGCTCCTGGTCCTCGAAGGCCAGCATGAAGCGTGCGGGGGTGAGAATCCCCTGCTCGGGATGCTCCCAGCGCATCAGGGCCTCGAAGCCGGCGACGCGGTTCTCGCGGATGTCGATCACCGGCTGGTAGAAGAGCGTGAACTCCTTCTGGGCCAGGGCGGCGCGGACGTCGCGCAGCAGCTCGATCCGCCGCTCGACCTCGGAGCGCATCGACGGCTCGAACACGATGCTGCGGTTCCGCCCCGCCGCCTTGGCGCGATAGAGCGCGATGTCGGCGTTCTTGATCATGTGCTCGGGATCGGCGTCGGGATCGCCGTGCAGCACGGCGCCGATGCTGGCGCTGGCGGTGAAGCTGCGGCCGGCATGCTCGATCGGGCGGCGCAGCAGCGCCTGCAGGGTCTGGATCGGCCGCATCATGTCGGCCTCGCTGTGCAGGCCGCGCAGGATCACCGCGAACTCGTCGCCGCCCAGCCGCGCGACCGTGTCGCCCGACCGGAAGGCCCGCTGCAACATGCCCGCCAGGCGCTTGAGCAGGGCGTCGCCGGCGTCGTGGCCCAGGGTGTCGTTGATGTCCTTGAAGTGATCGACATCGATCATGATCAGGCCGAACATCTCGCCCAGCGCCTCCGAGGCGGCCGCCGCCTCGTTGAAGCGGTGCTGGAAGAGCGCGCGGTTGGGCAGGCCGGTCAGGGGATCCTTGAAGGCCAGGGTCTCGATGGCCTCGGTCTGGCGTCGGCGGTCGGTGATGTCCTTGAAAAGGTTCACCAGCTTCTCGGGCTGGCCGTCCTGGTCGACGAAGACCTTGCCCACCGATCGGACCCAGGTCTCGACGCCGTCGTCCCGGTTCAGGCGGAACTCGAGCACCCGCGCCTCGCCATTCTTGCGCAGGGCCACCACTTCGGCGCACTGCTGGCGGTCGTCAGGATGCACGACCTCCAGCGGATCGTCCTTGAAGACGCACCATTTGCGCAGCTCGGGCGCGGTGTCCGAGAAGTAGAGCTCGCCCGTGCGCAGGTCGAACTCCCGGACCAGCAGATCGTCGAGCTCCAGCGCCATGCGCAAGCGCTGTTCGTCGCGCTCGGCGCGCAGCACGTTCTCGGCGTAGCCGGTCACGTCGCGGGCGGTCACCATCACCGCATAGATCTGGCCCTCGGCGTCGCGGCAGGCGTTGAACTCGATGCGCCAGACCTTGTGCGCGCCGTCTCCGGTCGACGACGGCAGGACGCGCGAGAAATCGACGCCCTCCTGCACGCAGGCCAGCAGCGCGCCGCGATCATCCGCTCCCACCAGGCCGCCGCAGTCGCCGCCCACCGCCACGTCGGGCGCGACGCCTTGCGCGATCCAGGCCGGGCTCGCGGCCACCAGGACGAGATCGCCATCCAGCAGGGCCGCCGGGAGCGGGGCGTCGCGAACGAAGGCGCCATAGGCCAGCGCGCGGGCGCGCGCCGCGTCCCCCGCTCGAATCTGGTCCTTGATGCTGACTACGGTCGCCAGGGCGCCATCCTCCGTCCGTCGGGTTTCCGACATTGATTTTATTGAATCTTTGAGACGCGGCATCGTCGCCGGGCTTCCATAAGAAATGGTTTGCAACCGTCCGCCTGCGACCAAAAGGCGAGCCGGCTGGCCTCGTCTTCAGAATTCCTGGGCCCGTACGCGATCACGCCGCATTGACAAGCGGCCGCGAGGCTTCGAAAACGCGCCCGCCGAACTCCGTCCCCGATCTCATTCGAGTTTTCGATGACCTATATCGTCACCGACGCCTGCGTCCGCTGCAAGTTCATGGACTGCGTCGAGGTCTGCCCGGTCGATTGCTTCTACGAAGGCGAGAACTTCCTCGTCATCAATCCGGACGAATGCATTGATTGCGGGGTCTGCGAGCCCGAGTGCCCGGTCGACGCGATCAAGCCCGACACCGAGGACGAGTCGGACGGCAAGTGGCTGCGCATCAACGCCGACTACGCCAAGGTCTGGCCGAACATCACGGTCAAGGGCGTGCCCCCGGAAGACCGCGAACAGTTCGAGCGCGAGACCGGCAAGTTCGAGAAGTACTTCAGCGAAAAGCCCGGCAAGGGCTCCTGATCGCCCCGCGAATTCTGAAGCTTGCAACCCCGCCGCGATGCGAAAGCTTGGCGGGGCGATCCGGCGTGGCTGGACGCAACCCTTTCTTCGGGCTGAATTTTATGCTATTGTCTTCGCCGACGTGACGGTTGCGGTTCTTCGCGACGGTCCGTCTTGGCGAAGAAGCCGGCTTCAGAGTTCATTCTGGCCGGCCCGCCGATGAAGGCGAAGGGTGTCTTAGAGCTCTATTCCAAATCCTGACAGGCTTGGCCCCGCGACCAGTATTCCGCGGAGCGGGAAGCTGTCGCCTTTGGTTTGGGACAGAAGACGGCGTTCGGGCCCCGCGGGTCCGTATTGATGAGGACGAACATGAGCAAGACTGGTCTGGAATTCTCGGTCGGCGATCACGTCGTTTATCCCGCGCACGGCGTGGGCAACATTCAGGCGATCGAGACCCAGGAAGTGGCCGGCATGTCGCTCGAAGTCTACGTCATCACCTTCGACCACGAGAAGATGACCCTGCGCGTGCCGACCAAGAAGGCCAAGACCGCCGGCCTGCGCCCGCTGGCCGAGGGCGGCACCGTCAGCCAGGCGCTGACCACCCTGAAGGGCCGCGCCCGCGTGAAGCGCACCATGTGGTCGCGCCGCGCCCAGGAATACGAAGCCAAGATCAACTCGGGCGACCTGATCTCGATCGCCGAGGTGGTCCGCGACCTGCACCGCGCCGAGAACCAGCCGGAACAGTCCTATTCGGAACGCCAGCTGTATGAATCGGCCCTGGACCGCATGGCCCGCGAAGTCGCCGCCATCGAGCGCATCGACCGCGAAGCCGCGATCGGCATCCTGACCAAGTCGCTGGTCAAGGCCGCCTAAGGCTTCCGGCCTCCACCGGATCGAAGACGCCCCTCCCTCGCGAGGGGCGTTTTTGTTTGCGGCCCGCTTTGTTTGTGGACCGTTGGACGACGCGACGCCTTGGCCTCTTGGCGCGGCTGGCGGCTCCCCCCATAAGAACAGGCCCTCTCCCTCTCGCCGCCGAAAGTCGATCGCCGTTGTCGGACCCGCAGGACCCGATCTCCGCCCCCAAGATGTCGCGCCGCAAGTGGCTGGCGGCTGGCGGGCTGGGCGTGCTGGTCGCCTGCGCGGCCCTGGCGTTCCACTTCCGCGCCGAGACGCCGATCGCCGCCCTGACCTCGGCCCATGCGCCCGCGCCTGCTCCGATCGTGCTGCCGAGCAAGCCTGAGGACTGGCGCGGCCGCATCGACTACCGCGCGCTCGACCAGCGGCTGGCGCAGATGGCGTCGCACCACTCGATGGAGGGCCTGGCTGTGGCCGTCGTCGAGGACGGCCGGCTGTCTTTCGTCCAGGGCTATGGCCTGACCTCGGCCAAGGACGGCCAGCCGGTCGACGCCCACACCGTGTTCCGCTGGGCTTCGCTGTCCAAGACCGTCGCCGGGACCCTGACCGCCAAGCTGGCCGCCGACGGCCTGCTGTCGCTGGACGAGCCCGTCGAGACCTTCCACACGACCCTGCGCCTGCCGCGCGACGCCCAGCGGGAGCTGACGATCGAGGAACTGCTGTCGCAGCGCACGGGCCTGCCGAAGAACGCCTATGACGATCGGCTGGAGGACGGCCAGGATCCGGCGGTGATCCGCCACGCCCTCGGCGACGTGCCGGTCGCCTGCGCGCCCGGGCGCTGCCACACCTACCAGAACGTCGCCTACGACACGATCACTGAGATCCTGACGACCCGCACCCACGAGGCCTACGCCCTCACCGTGCAGAGGAAGCTTTTCGCGCCGCTCGGCATGACCACCGCCTCGATCGGCCAGGCCGGTCTGATCAACGCCAAGAGCTGGGCGCGCCCACATCGCGAAGGCCGCTTGCTGCCGATGTCCGAGGCCTATTACCGGGTGCCCGGCGCGGCGGGCGTGAACTCGACCATCGTCGACCTAGCCGTCTGGATGCAGGCCCAGATGGGTCTTCGCCCCGACGTCCTGCCGCCGGCCGTGCTGGACGCCGCCCAGCGCCCGCGCATAGGCACCGCCGCACCCTACGGCCGCACGCCGTTCGCGCGTGAGATCAGGCACGCTGGCTATGGCCTAGGCATGCGCAGCTTCGACTATCGCGGCCATCGCGTGATCGGCCACAGCGGCGCAGTGTCGGGCTACCGCTCGACCATGGTGTTCGACCCGGCCACCAAGACCGGCATCGTCATGCTGTGGAACAGCGACGCGGGCCTGCCCTTCCGGTTCCAGGCCGAGTTCCTCGACCGCGCCTATCGCCTGCCGTTCACCGACTGGCTGGACTTGGGCGAGGTCTCCGAGCAGCGGCTGGCCCAGGCGCGCCATCGGCCATTGCGGGAGACGGAAGAAGCGGGCTAGCTGAAGGCCGATCGCCGTCGAGGGGAAGCGACACGCATGGAGGCTACGGCCGCGACCACATCGACCGGCGGCCGGATCACCCGCTACCTCTCCGTCGCGCCGCCCTGGGTGTTCGCGCTTTATGGCGGGCTGTCGTCCTTCGCGGTCTATTTCGCGATGTTCGGCTATCGCAAGCCGTTCACGGCCGCCGCCTACGCGCACCCGGCCGGCTGGTCCTTGGCCTTCGACTTCAAGATCGCCCTGGTGATCGCCCAGGTGGCCGGCTACGCCACCGCCAAGTTCATCGGGGTCAAGGTTATCTCCGAGATGCGGCCCGGACGCCGCGCGGGCGCGATCCTGGCGCTGATCGCCGGCGCGGAGCTATCGCTGGCGCTGTTTGGCCTGCTGCCCGCCCTGGCCGGACCGCTGGCCCTCTACCTCAACGGCCTGTGCCTGGGCATGATCTGGGGCCTGGTGTTCGGCTTTCTGGAGGGGCGGCGCCTGACCGAGGTGCTCGGGGCGATGCTGTGCGCCAGCTTCATCCTGTCGTCGGGCGTGGCCAAGTCGGTCGGCAAGAGCCTGCTCTTGGCCAGTGTCGACGAACGCTGGATGCCGGCGCTGTCGGGCCTGATCTTCGCGCCGCTGATGCTGGTCGCCGTGGCCGCCCTGGCCCAGCTGCCGCCGCCCAGCCCCGCCGACGAGGCCGAGCGCGTGCGGCGCGCGCCGATGGACGCCAAGGAACGCGCCGCCCTGTTCGCCGCCCACGCCCCGGCGCTGATCCTGCTGATCGCGGTCTATGTGATGCTGACGGCGCTGCGGGACTTCCGCGACAACTTCTCGGCCGAGATCTGGGCCGAGCTGGGCTACAGCAACGCCGCAGCGATCTTCACCCTGTCGGAGCTGCCGGTCGCCGCGATCGTGCTGGCGGGCCTGGCCGCCCTGATGGGCGTGAAGGACAACCGCCGCGCCGTCGGCTTCAACCTCGGCTTCGTGGCGCTGGGCTTCGTCCTGCTGGGCGGCGCGACCCTGGCCTACCAGCTTCACGTCCTGGCGCCCGGCTGGTGGATGATCCTGGCCGGCGCGGGGCTCTACATGGGCTACACGCCGTTCAACGCCATGCTGTTCGATCGCATGATCGCGGCCACGGGCAAGGTCGGCACGGCCGGTTTCCTGATCTATGTCGCGGACTCGTTCGGGTACCTGGGCAGCATCTCACTGCTCCTCGCGAAGTCTTTCGCGCGGCTGGACATTCCCTGGGAACGCTTCCTGGCGACCGGGGCTTACGGGGCGTGCGGCCTTGGCCTATTGGGGCTCGCTCTGGCCCATCATTTCCTCAAGAGGCTCTGACATGGCCCTGCGCGCGATCAGCCGCCGCGCCCGCGAGACGCTGGCGCACTTCCTTCAGAACGAGGCCGCGGGCGGCTATGTGCTGATGGTCGCCGCCGCCCTGGCCCTGGTCGTCGCCAACTCGCCGCTCGCGCCGGCCTATTTCGCGGCCCTGGAGACGCACCTCGGCTTCGCCCTCGGCCCGGTTCATCTGGACGAGAGCGTGCTGCACTGGATCAACGACGGCCTGATGGCCCTGTTCTTCCTGCTGGTGGGCCTGGAGATCAAGCGCGAGGTGCTGGACGGCCAGCTGTCGCGTCTCGCCGACGTGATCCTGCCCGGCGCGGCCGCCTTGGGCGGCGTGGCCCTGCCGGCGGCGATCTACCTCTTCTTCAACCTGCGCCATCCCGACAGCGTCGCCGGCTGGGCCATCCCCTCGGCCACAGACATCGCCTTCGCTCTGGGCGTGCTGGCCCTGATGGGGCCGCGCGTTCCGGCCTCGCTGAAGATCTTCCTGACCGCCATCGCCATCATGGACGACCTGGCGGCGATCGTGATCATCGCCCTGTTCTATACCGACCAACTGCACGTGATGGCGCTGGCCGGCGCGGGCGCGGTGCTCGCGGCCCTGGTGATTATGAACCGGCTCAAGGTCTACAGCCTGTGGCCCTACCTACTGCTCGGCGTCGTGCTGTGGTGGTTCGTGCTGGAGTCGGGCGTCCACGCCACCCTGGCCGGCGTCGCCCTGGCCCTGACCATCCCTCTGCGCGCCGACGACCGCTGCCCGTTGCACCGGCTGGAGCACGCCCTGCACAAGCCCGTCGCCTTCGGCGTCACCCCGATCTTCGGCTTCGCCAACGCCGGCCTGTCCTTCGCCGGGATGGGGCTGGCCGCCCTGCTCGACCCCGTGCCGCTGGGCGTGGCCCTGGGCCTCTTCCTGGGCAAGCAGCTGGGCGTGTTCGGCGTCGCCTTCGGCATGATCCGCATGGGGTGGGCGCGGCTGCCCGCGGGGGCCTCGATCGCCCAGCTCTACGGCGTGGCGGTGCTGTGCGGCGTCGGCTTCACCATGAGCCTGTTCATCGGCGGCCTGGCGTTCAACGATCCCAAGCTGATCGACGAGACCAAGATCGGCGTCCTGGTCGGCTCGCTGGCCTCGGCGCTGCTCGGCCTGGCGATCCTGCGCTCAGCCAAGCCCGGGAACGCCGCAGCGGAGGCTTGAGCGCCGCGCGCTTTGGCGCGAAGCTTCACGCGGGCGGGCGCTCGACGGAGTTCATGACATGCGTCACTCAAACCTCTGCGCCGCGATCTGCGTGGCGCTGGCCGCCGCGCCGGCGGTCGCCGCCGCCCAAGCCGACAAGCCCGCCGCGCCAAAAGCCGAGCGCGCCTGCTTTCGGGCCCAGGACGTCGACGGCTTCAACGCGGTCGACAAGGAGACGGTGGACGTCTCGGTCAGGCGGGACGTCTATCGGCTGACCCTGTTCGCGCCCTCTCCGGACATCGACTGGACGCAGCGGATCGGCGTGGAGTCACGGGGCGGCTCCTGGATCTGCGCGGGCTCCGACGCCACGATCATCGTCCCGGAGGCGATCGGCGTGCAGCGCTATCCGGTCACCGCCATCCGCAAGCTGTCCGCCGAAGAGATCAAGGCCCGCAAACCGCGCTGAACCCCGCAGGGCGGCCGGCCTATTGCGGGCGGTCGCGCAGCGCGTCGCGCAGGACGCGGTTGGCGGCCTCGAACCGGCTCTCGCCGAAGCCGCGCTCGATCTGGATCTCGGGCTGCAGCCGCGCCTCCAACTCGGTCGCCTTGGCCTCGGCCTTGGCGAGCGCGTCCTCGACCTCGCCCAGCCGGGCGCGCGTCAAGCCCGTCTCGACGATAGCGCTGTCAAGGGCGGTGCGCGCGACGACAACGTCCCGCCGCGACTCCGCCAGCTGAGACCGCAGGCGGATCGCATAGCCGGCGAGCCAGCCCGCGACGACGGCGGCGGCCAGCGCCAGGCCCAGGGCCGCGGCGAAGACCACGGGGGTGTCGAGAACGCTCAGCAGGGCGAGAAGGTCGGTCTTCAGCATCTCTGGGTCACGGCCAAGTCGTAGAGAAAGGCGAGGCTGTCGGAAACGCAGGCGAAGAACAAGTCGCGCCGGCGCTCGGATGGCTCAGGATCGGCGACCGGAGCAAGGCTTGGCCAGGCGTCGGTCCGCGCCAGCGACGTCAGGCGCTCAGCACCTGCTCGCCGCTGTTGTCGCGCACAACCGACTGGGCGAAGGTCAGGACGTCTCGCGCCACGTCGGACAGGTTGGGTTCGGCGACGCCCTGCTCGCGCGCCCAGATCGTCAGGGCGTGGCGGAGGAAGGTGTTGCCCACGTCGGCCTTGGCCAAGGCGGGGTTGGTCTGGGACATCGCGCGACTCCCGATCAGGCCGGGGCCCTGCCCCGGAGCGGTTTGAGAAAAGGGACCCGACCGGCGGGTGGCCGGGCCCTAGGTCGGTTCACGCGGCCGGTGGCTGCAGGGCAGAGGCTCCTGACGCCGCCGGTCGACCCCCAGACAATCTCCGGTGAAGCTGGTTTTGACTGTGCGGATTTTCACATCGAGAAAAATAGCAATTTTTCTCGCGGGCTCGCGCTGCGGTCAGGCGCGGGAGAGATTGAAGATCGGCGTGGCCGGAAAGCCCTTTCGCCCCTGGGTGCGGCCCACATAGCCGCAGCGGACGCGGTCTTCGTGGAACGTCGCCAGCGCCCCGGCCAGGGCTTCGCTGACATAGGCCGAGCCCGGGGCGGCGTCGGGCTCGATGCGGGCCGCCACGACGACGTTCGCCCCCACGACGGCGGGAGCCTTGGTCAAAGGGTTGGTCCGCAGATGCACTGGCCCGTAGTGGCCGCCGATTCTCAGGCCCAGGCTGCGCGGCAGGCCAAAGGCGCTCAGGTCGACCGCGCGATAGGCCTCCAGCAGATCGAGCGCCGCCAGGGCCGCGTCGATCGGCTGGTCGAACACCAGGAAGAGGCCGTCGCCCCAGGTCTCGATGTGGCGCGGCGGCGCCGCCAGGCCTTCGACCACCTCGGCCAGCCGTCCCATGACCCGATCCATGAAGGCCGGGATCTGGTCGTCGCGCAGGGCGCCGAAGCCCTGGACGTCGGCGAACAGCATGGCCTTCATGGCGCGCGAGCCGAACGCCGCCGACGGGGGCGCAGGCGGCGCCGGAGCGGGCCTGTCGACCGGGATCACCACGGCCCGGCGCCCGCTCCGCGTCCAATAGGCCATGTCGGCGGCGACGCCGGAGGGGCCTGGCGCCGTCCGCCCGTCCCAGGCGGCCAGCTGCACCGCCTCCGTCGCCAGGGTCTGGGCCCGCAACACGGCGCAGCCCATCGCGAACTGACTGCCGTAGGCGAACACCTGGTCGTCGCCCAGATAGGGATCCTGCGAGGCGTAGCGGATCGAGGCGGCGCGCGCCATGCAGCGCTCGAAACGCGCCACCCACGGCTCGCCGGAGGGCGCGACCGACACCTTCACGAACGCGGCGCGGTGGACGGGCAGGACCACGTGCAGCTCTCCGCCGGTGTCGAGCAGGGTCTCGGCGAACACCAGGTCCGCGCCCGCGGCGAGGCCGCAATAGCCGAAGCCCACGCGCTCGGCGCTGAGCGCCGCGCCGATCCGCTCCCGTAGCTCCGCCTCGCAGACATTGAGGATGTGACCGGTGAAATGTGCGCAGGCCGGCGGGCGGAACGGCTTCAGCCAGGCCGCATCGGCCCCGACCTCGCCGCACAGCATCTCCATCTGGCGCAGGGTCGAGGCGTGGGCGGCGTAGGCGCGCGGGGCGAAGGTCATCGCCTGTTCGAGGCGCGCGCGGGCGGCCTTGCCGTCGCCGACCAGGAACAGGGCCTCGGCCTGGCTGGCCGCCTCGTAATAGGCCGCTTCGCCAGACAGGCCAGGCGTCGGGCTCGCCCGCAACACCGCCGCGGCCCGCTCGGCGGCGCCGATCCGGTCGCCGGCGACCAGGGTCATGGTGGCCGCGTTTATCGCGCCATAGACGCCGCCGAACCGCTGGGACAGCGCCTCGTAGCGCGCGAGCGAGGCCCGCGCGAACGCGACCCGCCGCTCGCCCCGGCTGCCCAGGGCCACGTCCTTCAAGAGCCGCGCGCCCAGGGCGATGGCGTCAGCATCGTCCCGCTCCGCCAGGCCAAGCCGGACATATTCCGAACGGGCGAAGTCCAGGGCGCCCGCCCGCGCCAGGCACAGCACCGCCGAATAGGCCGCCTCGGGGGGCGGGGAGTCCGACGCCAGGGCGGCGTGGGCGATATCGTAGGCGGCGAGGATCTCGCCGCGCCGGATCAGCGCGGCGATCTCGTCAGGATTGAACGGCGTCTCGAGGCTCAGGGAATCCGCCCGGTGCCGTTCTCGATGTCCGGATCCAAGTCGATCTTCTGGCCCAGCGGGTCGAGCATGAACAGGCTGTAGGTGTAGATGCCCATCCGGTTGCATTCATAGATGATCTTGAACGCGCTCCGGGGCGGAAGCTCCGTCTCGTCGGGCAGAACGTCCACCCACATGTAGCTGGAGAAGTTGACGCCGTAGTCGTCGGCGATGCGGATCGGCCGGGCCTGGAACCGCCATCCCTCGTTCATCAGCTCGTCGGTATAGCGGAAGAACAGTTCGCATCGTTCGGAGAGATCCAGCTTGAGCCGCTTGGGATCCGTGGGATCAGCGTAGTTCAGGAAATTGTAGCGCGGCCCCTCGATGCCGATAACGATTTCAACAATCTTCATAGGCCTGTGTTCAGTCATGATTGCGCCTCCCGAAAGGAAGCTCCACCAGGAAGGGAGTCTCGCCAAAATGCAAGGAAACCGGGGTGGGCGTAACCCTGTTTTTCCAGATCGCGGACGATAGCCGCGGCTTCGCCCCGACGACCGACCTCGATCAGGGCGCGCGCCAGCGTGTCGCGGTTGCCAGGCGTCATGGAGGCGCGCTGGCTCCAAAGGATATCGATCGCCGAAGCGGGTCGCCCCGCCTCGAGTTCGGCCGAAGCATAGAGGCCGACGGCTCCTAGCTCCTTGCGCCAGACGGTGGCCTTCAGCTGCGCGGCCAGAGCCTCGGCCAGCTGGCGAGCCTTGGCGGTGTCGCCGGCCCGCTTGGCGAGCATGATCCCCAGCTGCTGGAGGCGGCCTTCGGTCTTGGCGGCCCAGGGCTCAGCCTTGTCTCCGGCGGCCGGCCTGGCGATCAGGGCGCTGGTTTCGGCGTGGATCTTCTGGGCCTCGCTCAGGCGGCCCGCCGACAGGGCCAGGTCGATCGCATCCATCAGGCTGGCGGCCAGGTACTCGCGCCAGCGCGCATTGGTCGGGTCCAGGGCCGACAGGCTGCGCAGGCGCGCCAGGTTCTGCTCCGACCGGGCCCTCGCCGAGTCCAGCCGGCCCAGATCCAGCTCCAGGCGGGCCAGGGCGACCTCGGCGGCGACGGCGCGCGCCGCCAGGCGCTTGTCGGTGGGGTTGGCCCGTAGCGCCGCGTCCAGCAGCTGCACGGCGGCCTGGCGCTCGACGAAAGCCTCGCGCGGGCGCACCAGGCGCATCAGACAGTCCGCCGACCAGGCGTAGGAATTGGCCAGGCCCTGGACCAGCGTCTGGTCCTTCGGCGTCCGGGCGAGCTCGCCCTTGAACACCGAGGAGGCGACGCGGAAGGCCGCCAGGGCCTCGGCCGGCCGGCCCTGCTCGTAATACAGCGTGGCGATGTTGTTCTTGGCGTAGGCCACCTCGATCCGCCAATCGGCGCGATCGGGGTTCAGGGACACCAGCTTCTGGGCCAGCTCGCCGTAGCGTCGGAAGTGCTGCTCGGCGCCGGTCAGGTCCTCGCGCCGCCACTGCATGTAGCCCAGCCAGAAGACGTTCTGGGCCTCGTCGAAGATGTAGTCGCCGTTCTGCGGGTAGCGCTGCACCAGGATGTGGGTCGTCGCCGCGGCCTGGGCGAAGGCGTTCTGGGCTCCGGCGAGATCGCCGCGCTGGTCGCGGATCGTGCCCAGCAGGGTCTGGGCCTTGGCGCGCTGGGCCAGGGCCTTGTCGTCGAGGCGATCGGTCTGGGCCTTGCCATAATAGGCCAGCACCTTGGCGCTGACGCTGTCCAGCACGTCCAGGCGTCCGACCGGCTCCAGCTGCTCGCGCAGGTCGCCCAGCATGAAGGCCACCAGCGCCTCGGTCTCGTCGCGCTGCTCGCGGGCGATCTGGCGGGACTTCAAGGTCACCACGGTCATGGCCCCCATGCCGATCGCCAGGGCGACCGCCGCCGTGGTGAACCCGGCCATCAGCTGCAGGCGCCGCCGGGCGTCGCGCTGGACCAGCTGGTCGAGGGCCACACCGAGCAGCCGCGCGGCGATCTTCAGTCGCGCCAGCCGGCGGCCGTCGCCGTTCTTGCGCAGGTCCACCGCCAAGGGCTCCACACCCGGCGGCAGCGCCGCGCGCAGGGATGGCGGGAGGATCGCGGCGAGGTCAGTATTGGCCCCGACTTCCGGCGTGATCACACAAATGGTTTTCTCGACGGCGCGGGTCTTCAGGAAATATTCCACCTCCTGATCGACCCAGCGCGAGGCTGCGGAGGCCTCGGAGCACAGAACGATGAGGGCGTCGGAATGATCGAGCGCGGTCCGGATGGCTTCGTTGAGGTCGAACGAGGCGCTCAGCTCGTCCCGGTCGCGGAAAATCGGACGCAGCGTGGCGCTTGCAACCTCGCCAGGTCCTTTGGCGACAAGGCGCGGCGGCCGATAGGTCTCCAGCGCGCGATGCAGCCATTGAGCGGCTTTGCGATCACGATGACTATAGCTGATAAACGCCTTGTACCGCTGTCGGCTATCCATACGTCGACCCTGATCGACAGCAGGAGCGTCCTTCGATGAAAACGTTTTCCCCATCGCTCGCCCCCTCGCCGTCCCATACGCCGAAAGAAGCTTCGCCTAAAGACTATCGCGCAAATCGTGTGTTTCGCCACATGTCGCATCCGGAGGTGGAAGCGCTGGGCGGCGTCATCGAGACCCTGACCTACGGCAAGGGCGAAATGATTCTGCAAAGACACGACCGCGAGGGTGGAATTTACCTGCTGCTGGACGGCGTGCTCCTGGCCAACCAGTACGCCAAGTCCGGGCGCGAGGTCGGCTATCGCCGGATCACCGCCGGCAGCTATTTCGGCGAGATCTCGGCGATCGACGGCCTGCCTCGCTCGGTCAATATCGTGGCGCTGGAAGACTCCCGCCTGGCGCGCCTGCCGCAGTCTCTGGTGCGACGATTGTTCGAAGAATCGCCGCGCTTCATGAAGGCGCTGCTGGAGGACATGGCCGGCCTGGCGCGGTCCCTGACCGACCGGCTGTTCGAGCTGACCGCCGTGTCGGTGGCCTGCCGGGTCGACATCGAACTGCTGCGGATGGCCAGCGCCGCCAGCACCGACGGCCGGCAGGCGGTGATCAACCCCTGCCCGACCCACGCCGAACTCGCCACGCTGCTGGGCAGCCAGCGCGAGCCGGTGACGCGGGAGCTGAACCGCCTGGCGGGCCTCGGCATCGTGCGCCAGACCGGCCGGACCCTGCATGTCCTGGATCTGCCCGCCCTGGCCGATGAGGTCGAACGGATCGGCGGCGAGGTCTGAACCGGCGCGCAAGCAACGCACGCCGGTTCGATGGCTCGACTCCGCCGCGACCGGAGTCGCGGCCTTGCCGACGGCGGGGCGGCGGGTGCCCAGATCGACCTCGCGCATCAGGGTCTCGAAGAAGCTCCCCACCCGCTCGTAGGTATGGGCGATGGAGGGGCCCAGCCATCTGGACGACATCGCCGCCGCCGATGTGCTCGGGGCCGGAACCGTGCGGCCGCTGGCGGCCGGGCGCGTGGTCTTCAGCCAAATGGCGGGCTCGCCCCTGCACACCGTCAGCCGGACGCTGGCGGCCTGGGACGAGCGCGGCGTCACCGCCAGCGCCCGCCGCCGCATCGTTGTTCGCCGGCTGGACGTGCTGACGAACCTCGCCGAAGCGGGCTGAGCTTTCCACAGCCAGAAAGCGAAAGCGCCGCCACTCCCGGAGCGGCGGCGCCTTCGCGACCTCACTTGATCGCGGCGAAGTCGGCCGCCAGGCGCTTCTTGGCCATGGTCGGCGCGGTGGCGATGGCGGCTTCGGCCTCGGCGGCGTTCGGCTTGCCGTCGCCGACCTTGGCCACGAAGGCCATGCCCATCGCCCAGTGCGGCGTGCACTTGAAGCCATAGACACCCGACTTGGCGACCTTCACGACCACTTCCTTGCCGATCACGCCCTTCACCGGCGCGACGCCGGCCGGCCACATGCCGGGGATGGTCTCGACATTGTGGCCGACGTCGGTCGGGATGAAGCGGATGGTGTCGCCCACCTTCAGCTTGGCGTTCGCCGGCTCGAACACCATCATGCCCTGCGAGCCCTGGTTCTGCATCTTGACCTGCAGTTCGGCCGCGCCGGCGGCCCCGGCGATCGCCACGACGCCGATCATGGCGCCGGCGACGAGAACGGACTTCAACATCTTCACTCACCTTTGTCTGGGCGCGGGCGACCCGCCCGCTCGCGGCCACCGATAGACCGGCCGAGGCGGGCGGACCTTGCTCTGGAGCAAGCGAATGCGAATTCCTCGCGTCCGCCCCAGGGGCGTCTCGTCCTAGTGGCCGCCGCCCTTGTGCGGGTTCGGCGGGGCGGTGAAGACGTCGGCGCCATGTTGAACCACCCGAAGCGCCTGCGCCGAGCTATCAGGCTGGGCTCCTGGTCCTGGCCGCGTCGTTCTGGACCCTGGCCTATGGCGGCTTCGCGCTGGCCTATGGACCGATGCTGGCGGGACCACGCCCCGGCCGCGCCTGAGCGCGACGTGGCGGCGGCGCCCGCGACGGCAAGACCGCTGACTCCCCAAGGCGGCCGGCGTCCGTATCGCGGCCCCGTCGGCGCCATAATCATGATCACCGAACTGCGAAATTTTTGGCCAAGCGCCGTGCAAAGGGGCGCCTGGATCCCGATCCTCCCGCTCGGATCGGATGATCCATTGTCACAGGCGCATCAATTTCAAGACTGACAAAAGGTTACAACGGCGACATTCCAGGAAGGAAGCGCCGGTCGTCGGTTATAGAACATAAGAAAACATACGCTGGGGAAGTCCACAGAGTCATTGCAATCGCGCATACATCGCGCACGGGGGATCTGCATGACTAAGTACTCTTTGAATATTCTGCTTTCGGGGGTTTCGGCGCTTTCTCTTAACTTGGCCGCCGCTCATCTCGCCAATGCGGCCACGCCGCCGGTCGACCCGGCGGCGCCGATCGCGACGGCGGAGCCGACCGCCACGACGGAGCCGACCGCCACCCAGGTTGAGCAGGTCATCGTGCTCGGCACGCGTCGGACCGACCGGTCCGTCGTCGACTCGCCGTCGCCGATCGATGTGTTCGGCGGTGAAGAGCTGGCCCGCCAGCCGGCCGCCGACATGCTGGACGTGGTCAAGAACATCGTCCCGTCGTTCTACGTGCCGCAGAACACCATCTCGGACGCCTCGACCTTCGTGCGCGCGCCGTCGCTGCGCGGGCTGGGCGCCGACCAGGTGCTCGTGATGATCAACGGCAAGCGCTACAACCGCTCGGCCCTGGTCCAGGTCGTGACCGGCGGCGACACCGCGCTGTCCCTCGGCGCGCAGGCGGTCGACCTTTCGATGATCCCGTCGATCGCGGTCAAGGACCTGCAGATCCTGCGCGACGGCGCGACCGCCCAGTACGGCTCCGACGCCATCGGCGGCGTCATCAACTATGGCCTGCGCAACAGCGACAATGGCTTCGAGGCCCAGGCGCGCTATGGCAAGACCTACGCCGGCGACGGCAAGAGCTACCAGTTCGCCGTCAACGCCGGCTTCAAGCTGTTCGACGCGGGCTTCGTCAACGTATCGGGCGAGTATTTCGACGACGGCCAGACCAGCCGCGGCGCCACACGCCCCCTCGCCGCTGTGTTCGCCGCCAACAATCCCAGCCTCGCCAGCAAGCTGCCCAACTACCCCGGCCCCGTGCAGATCTGGGGGACATCGCCGACCCACGGCTACAAGCTGTTCCTGAACTCCGGCTACGACATCAGCGACAACGCCAGCCTTTACATGACGGCCAATGTCGGCCATCGCGACGCCGACCAGAGCTTCAACTACCGCTCGCCGATCTCGGCTCCGACGCCGCTGATCGTCGACAACGGCACCGGCCAGCCGGCGACGGGCTCGCCCGGCCGCAACGGCGCCTTCGCCCCGATCTACCTGACGCCCTGCCCGGCCGGCAACGCGACCTGCCCCGCCGGCGGCTTCGTCAAGGATTCCAACACCTACAACTTCACGTCCATCTATCCGGCGGGCTTCACCCCCCGCTTCCAGGGCGTGGTCGAGCAATTCTACGGCACCATGGGCGTGAAGGGTAAGGCCGACAACGGCCTGACCTATGACCTGTCGGGCACCGTGGCCAAGAACTCGCTCGACCTGGCGATGACCCAATCGCTCAACGCCTCGTTCGGCCCGAAGAGCCAGACCGAGTTCAAGTTCGGCAAGCTGATCCAGCGCGAGACCAACCTGAACCTCGACCTGACCTATCCGCTGGAGCTTGGCTTCGCGAGCCCGGTCACCCTGTCGGGCGGCGCCGAATACCGGCACGAGGAGTATGAAGCCACCGCGGGCGACCTGCAGTCGTACGCCGCCGGCCCCTACGCCGTGCAGCCGCTCTACGTTCAGGTCTCGCCCGGCGTCTACACGCGCTCGATCGTCAACGGCTCGCCGGAATCGGCCAGCAAGTCGCCGGGCGCCAGCGGCTACGGCGGCACCAGCCCGGCCTCGGCCAAGACCTCGACCCAGAGCAACTTCGGCGTCTACCTGGGCGCCGAGACCGACGTCACCGAGGCCCTCACGGTCGGCGTGGCGGGTCGCTACGAGAAGTACAACACCTTCGGCGACACCGTGGTGGGCAAGGTCAACGCCCTCTACAAGGTGTCCGACATGTTCTCGGTGCGCGGCACGGTGGGCACGGGCTTCCACGCCCCCTCGCCCGGCCAGAGCAACACCGAGATCCTGACGACGGCCTTCGCCCCCGGCGGCGAGCAGGTCCAGACCGGCACCTATCCGGTGACCAGCGCCATCGCCCAGTACTTCGGCGCCAAGACCCTGACTCCGGAAAAGTCGACCAACTACGGCGTCGGCTTCATCCTCAACCCGATCAGCAACCTGACCTTCACGGTCGATGGCTACTTCATCAAGGTCAGGGACCGGATCAGCATCACCAGCACCTTCGACGTCACGGCGGCCGACATCGCCGCCCAGCCGGCTCTGTCGGCGGTCGGCATCGGCGGCGCGGTGGCCTATTTCACCAACGGCTTCGACACCGAGACCAAGGGCGTCGACGCGGTGGCCAGCTATCGCACCGACCTGCTGGACAACCCGCTGAGCCTGACGCTGGCCTACAGCTACAACAAGAGTAATGTCACCAAGTACGACCCGGCCGCCATCGGCACGGATCGGATCTACGACATCGAGAACATCACGCCCAAGCACCGGGCCAACCTGTCGGCCAACTATTCGATCGCCGGCTTCATGATCAACGCCCGCGGCAACTACTACAGCAAGTGGAGCACCGATCAGGATTATCCGGGCCAGACCTTCGGCTCGGAAATCACGGCCGACCTGGATGTGAGCTATACGTTCGCGGAGAAGTACACGGTGACGATCGGCGCCAACAACCTGTTCGACAACTATCCGGACAAGCTGAAGCCGACCACGGCCAACCCGATCTACGCCCTGACCGGCAGCACGGCCGACGGCCAGATCTATCCGCGCTCGGGCGGTCCGTTCGGCATGAACGGCGGCTTCTGGTACGCGCGCCTGAAGCTCAAGTACTAAGAGGCCAAGAACCTCAAAGGGCTTGGCCGTCGTCCGAGCGGTCTCACCGCTCGGACACCTTGTAAGATATAACGACCCAGGGCCTGAGGGGCTCGGAGCAGCGCTCCGAGCCCCTCAGCGCGACTGTGCTCAGCGTCCGGTGGCCGGTCGAGCCTTCCGCCGGCGGCGGTCCAGGGTCAGGGCCACCAGGGTGGCGACCGCGCCCGAGGCCAGATAGAGCCCGATGGCCGGCAGGCCCCACAGGGTCGCCAGGCCAAGAGCGGCCAGGGGCGCGAAGCCGGCGCCGATCAGCCAGGACAGGTCCGAAGTCACGGCCGCGCCGGTGTAGCGATAGCGCTTGGAGAAGCCCGAGCTCACCGCGCCCGCCGCCTGGCCGAAGGACAGGCCCAGGATCGCGAAGCCGATGATCACATAGGCCGTCTGGCCCGCCGAGCCGCCGTCCAGCAGCCGCGGCGCCAGCAGGCTGAAGGCGCCGATCAGCAGGGCCGACAGCGCCAGCTGGTTCTGGCGGGTGATCCGGTCGGCGATCCAGCCCGAGGCCAGGATGCCAGCCACCCCGACCAGGGCGCCCATCACCTCGATGCGCAGGAAGACCAGCGCCTGGTGGTCGTCATGCAGCGCCACCCAGGACAGCGGGAACACCGTCACCAGGTGGAACATGGCGAAGGTGGCCAGGGGCGCGAAGGCGCCGATCAGCACATTGCCGCCCTCGGCGCGGATCAGGCTGGTGATGCGGACCGGACGCAGCTCACGCGCCTCGAACAAAGCGCCGAACTCCTCGGTGGCGACAATGCGCAGGCGGGCGAACAGGGCGACCACGTTGATCGCGAACGCCGCGAAGAACGGGTAGCGCCAGCCCCAGTCCAGGAAGTCGGCCGGCGACAGGCTGGCCAGGAAATAGGCGAACAGGCCGCTGGCCAGCATGAAACCGAACGGCGCGCCCAGCTGCGGGATCATGGCGTACCAGCCGCGCTTGTTCTCCGGCGCGTTGAGGGCCAGCAGCGAGGCCATGCCGTCCCAGGCGCCGGCCAGGGCCAAACCTTGACCAACCCGGCACGCGGCCAGGGCCCAGATCGCCAGCGCCCCCACCACCGCGAAGCTCGGCAGCAGGCTGATGACGGCGGTCGAACCGCCCAGCAGGAACAGCGCCACGGTCAGCTTCACGCCGCGGCCATAGCGCCGGTCGATCGCGCCGAAGATCGCCGAGCCGAACGGCCGGGCGACGAAGGCCAGGGCGAACAGGGCGAACGACAGCATCACCCCGGTCAGCCGGTCGACGAACGGGAAGAACAGCTGCGGAAAAACCAGCACCGAGGCGATGGCGTAGACGAAGAAGTCGAAGAATTCGGAGGTGCGGCCGATCACCACACCGAGCGCGATTTCACCCGGACGGATCCCCCTTTCGTCGGCGTGCATCCGCCGAGCGTCGCGCTCGAGGCCCGAGGAGGTTGGAATCGCGAAATCATGAACCATGTGCCGATACCCTTGCCTTTGCGTTTCCGTCCCAAAATCCAGTCTCGCCGCCTTTCCGGCGGTCTGAGGAGAGCATGAACCCAACGGAGCGCTCCTGGCAAACGCCTTGATCACGGTCTGGCTCCGGCGCCTCAAATCACCGCAGGGTTGATTGATCCGCGACAAGCGCGTTTTTGACCTAGGACAAACGGTCCAATGTTGCAGCGCGGCGCCATGGCGTATCGGGCGCGCCCATGAGACCGACGCTCCGTCCCAAATCGCTTTCGACCCTGTTCAAGACCGTGGCCGTCGCGCCCGCCCTGCTGGCGCTGGGCGGCTGCGACTGGGTGGTCATGAACCCGTCCGGCGACATCGCCGCCCAGCAGCGCGACCTGATCATCGTCGCGACCGTGCTGATGCTGCTGATCATCGTTCCGGTGATCGCGCTGACCCTGTTCTTCGCCTGGAAGTACCGGCGCTCGAACGAGGCGGCCAAGTACGATCCGGACTGGCACCACTCCACGCGCCTGGAGATCGTGATCTGGGCCGCGCCGCTGGTGATCATCACCATCCTGGGCGCGGTGACCTGGAGCAGCACGCACCTGCTGGACCCCTATCGTCCGCTGGACCGGATCGCGCCGGGCCGCACGGCCGAGAACATCAAGCCGCTCAAGGTCCAGGTCGTGGCCCTGGATTGGAAGTGGCTGTTCATCTACCCCGAGCTGGGCATCGCCACGGTCAACGAACTGGCCGCGCCGGTCGATCGGCCGCTGAATTTCGAGCTGACCAGCTCGTCGGTGATGAACTCGTTCTACGTGCCAGCCCTGGCTGGCCAGATCTACGCCATGCCCGGCATGACGACGAAGCTGCACGCCGTGATCAACAAGCCCGGCGTCTATGACGGCTTCTCGGCCAACTACAGCGGCGAGGGCTTCTCGCACATGCGCTTCAAGTTCCGCGGCATGAGCGAAGCCGAGTTCGCCCGCTGGGCCGACGGCGTCCGCAAGGGCTCCGATCGCCTGGACGGCCAGCGCTACCTCGTCCTGGAAAAGCCCAGCGAGAAGGTCCCGCCCCAGCGCTTCGCCGCGGTGGACGCCGACCTCTTCCACAAGGCCGTCAACCGCTGCGTCGAGCCGGGCAAGATGTGCCAGCACGACATGATGGCGATCGACGCCAAGGGCGGCCTCGGCATGGCGGGCGTCTACAACGTCACCACCCTCGAATACGACAAGCGCGTTCGGCGCGGCGAGCAGGGCGGCGGCTTCCGCTCGTTCGTCGCCGCCCTGTGCGCTCCCTTCGCCGGCCCCTCGGCGCGTTGATTTCCTCCTAGAGACGCCAAATGTCCCCGGACCTCGTCAAATTCATCTTCGGCCGTCTCACCTGGGACGCCATTCCGCTGCACGAGCCGATCCTGCTCGTCACCTTCGGCATGGTGGCCCTGGGCGGCCTGACCGTGCTGGCCCTGCTGACCCGCTTCAAGCTGTGGGGCTATCTGTGGCGTGAGTGGCTGACCAGCGTCGACCACAAGAAGATCGGGGTGATGTACATCATCCTGGCCATCGTCATGCTGCTGCGCGGCTTCGCCGACGCCCTGATGATGCGCGCCCAGCAGGCCATGGCGTTCGGCGAGGTGGCCGGCTACCTGCCGCCGCACCACTACGACCAGATCTTCACCGCCCACGGCGTGATCATGATCTTCTTCGTGGCCATGCCCCTGGTCACGGGCCTGATGAACCTGACCGTGCCGCTGCAGATCGGCGCGCGCGACGTCGCCTTCCCGTTCCTGAACAACTTCAGCTTCTGGATGACCGTCGGCGGCGCGGTTCTGGTCATGGCCTCGCTGTTCGTGGGCGAGTTCGCCCGCACCGGCTGGCTGGCCTATCCGCCGCTGTCGAACCTGGCCTACAGCCCGGACGTCGGCGTCGACTACTACATCTGGGCGCTGCAGGTCGCCGGGGTCGGCACGACGCTCTCGGGCATCAACCTGGTCGTCACCATCATCAAGATGCGCGCCCCGGGCATGAGCCTGATGAAGATGCCGGTCTTCACCTGGACCTCGCTGTGCACCAACGTCCTGATCGTTGCGACCTTCCCGATCCTGACCGCCACCCTGGCCCTGCTGACCGCCGACCGCTACCTGCTGACCAACTTCTTCACGAACGACTTCGGCGGCAACCCGATGATGTACGTGAACCTGATCTGGATCTGGGGTCACCCAGAGGTCTACATCCTGATCCTGCCGGCCTTCGGCGTGTTCTCGGAAGTGGTCTCGACCTTCTGCGGCAAGCGCCTGTTCGGCTACAGCTCGATGGTCTACGCGACCGTCGTCATCACGATCCTGTCCTACATCGTCTGGCTGCACCACTTCTTCACGATGGGCTCGGGCGCGAGCGTGAACTCGTTCTTCGGGATCACGACGATGATCATCTCGATCCCGACAGGCGCGAAGATCTTCAACTGGCTGTTCACGATGTACCGCGGCCGCATCCGGTTCGAGGTCCCCATGCTGTGGACCGTCGGCTTCATGGTCACCTTCGTGATCGGCGGCATGACCGGCGTGCTGCTGGCCGTCCCGCCCGCTGACTTCGTGCTGCACAACAGCCTGTTCCTGATCGCCCACTTCCACAACGTGATCATCGGCGGCGTGGTGTTCGGCATGTTCGCCGGCATCAACTACTGGTTCCCCAAGGCCTTCGGCTTCAAGCTGGATCCGTTCTGGGGCAAGGTCTCGTTCTGGTGCTGGCTGATCGGCTTCTGGGTCGCCTTCACGCCGCTGTACGTGCTGGGCCTGATGGGCGTGACCCGCCGCATGAGCCACTTCGAGGATCCGTCCCTGCAGATCTGGTTCGTGATCGCGGCCATCGGCGCGGTGATCGTCCTGTTCGGCATTCTGGCCTTCCTGGTCCAGATCGTGGTCAGCATCCGCAACCGCGAAGCCCTGCGCGACGAGACCGGCGACCCCTGGGGCGGCCGGACGCTGGAGTGGTCGACCTCGTCGCCGCCGCCGGCCTACAACTTCGCCTTCACGCCGGTGGTGAGCGAGCTGGACAGCTGGTGGGACATGAAGGCGCGGGGCTACCAGCGCCCGACGACCGGCTTCATCCCGATCCACATGCCGGCTAACACCGGCGCGGGCGTGGTCCTGGCCGGGATCAGCACGGTGCTCGGCTTCGCCCTGATCTGGCACATCTGGTGGCTGGCGGCCCTCGCCTTCGTCGCCCTGGTGGCCAGCGCGATCGCCCACACCTTCAACTTCAAGCGTGACTACTACATCCCGGCCGAGGAGGTCGTCCGCGTCGAGGACGCGCGCACCGAAGCCCTGCGGAGCCTGACCTGACCATGGCCTCTCATGCCCATGCCCTGACGGAAGCGGACAAGAAGCGCTTCTACATGACCGAGGAGCATCATCCGGAGAACGGGACCCTGCTTGGGTTCTGGATCTACCTGATGAGCGACTGCCTGATCTTCGCGGTGCTGTTCGCCTGCTACGCCGTGCTCGGCCGCAACTACGCGGCGGGCCCGTCCGGCGCGGACCTGTTCGACCTGCCGCTGGTGGCCGTGAACACGGGCCTGCTGCTGCTGTCGTCGATCACCTATGGCTTCGCGATGATCTCGGCCCAGGCCAAGAAGGTGAAGCCGGTCCTGGCCTGGCTGGCGAT
Source organism: Caulobacter segnis (assembly GCF_003243465.1). Taxonomy (GTDB): domain Bacteria; phylum Pseudomonadota; class Alphaproteobacteria; order Caulobacterales; family Caulobacteraceae; genus Caulobacter; species Caulobacter segnis_A. The sequence goes on along the minus strand of NZ_QFQZ01000031.1, from coordinate 11,819 downwards.
CACCGGCCTGCTGGGTCTCAGCTTCCTGTCGCTGGAACTCTTCGAGTTCCACCACCTGATCCACGAAGGCGCCGGCCCCCAGCGCAGCGCGTTCCTGTCGTCGTTCTTCGTGCTTGTCGGCACCCACGGCCTGCACGTGACCTTCGGCATCATCTGGCTGGTCACCCTGATGGTCCAGGTCGCCCAGCGCGGCCTCGGCGCCGACATGAAGCGCCGCCTGATGTGCCTGTCGATGTTCTGGCACTTCCTGGACGTCGTCTGGATCGGCGTCTTCTCGTTCGTCTACCTGCTCGGAGTCCTGAAATGAGCGCGGCCAGCCACGATGCGCACGGCGCGCACGAAGACCACGACGGCGGCGCCCACGGCTCGCTGAAGGACTATGTGATCGGCTTCGTCCTGGCCGTGATCCTGACCGCCATCCCGTTCTGGCTGGTCATGGGCCACGTGCTGCCGACCGCCCAGATGACCGCCGTGGCGGTGATGGGGCTGGCGGCGATCCAGGTGCTGGTCCACATGATCTACTTCCTGCACATGAACTCGCGTTCGGAGGGCGGATGGACCCTGCTGGCCCTGATGTTCACCCTGATCCTGGTGGTGATCACGCTCAGCGGCTCGCTGTGGGTGATGCACAACCTGAACACCCACATGATGCCGGACATGCCGCACGACATGCGCGAGGTCCCGTGAAGCGTTCCGGCGCAAGGACGACCGCCCTGGTCGGACTTTGCGCCGGCTTCATGCTGGTGTTCGGGGCGCTGGGCTGCTGGCAGGTCCAGCGCCTGGCCTGGAAGCTGGACCTGATCGCCCGGGTCGAGCAGCGCCTAGCGGCGCCCCCCGCCCCTGCTCCCGGCCCCGCCGGCTGGTCCGAGATCTCCGCCGACAAGGACGCCTACCGGCGCGTCCGCCTGACCGGCGCCTTCGATCATCGCCAGGAAACCCTGGTTCAGGCGGTCACCGACCTTGGTCCCGGCTTCTGGGTGATGACCCCGCTGCGGACCGATCAGGGTTTCGTCGTCCTGGTCAACCGCGGCTTCGTCCCCGCCGATCGCTTGGCCCAGAACCGCCGAGCGGCCGGCCTAGTCGAGGGCGAGACCCAGGTCTCGGGCCTTCTGCGGATGAGCGAGCCCAAGGGCGGCTTCCTGCGCCGCAACCAACCCGAGGCCGGACGCTGGTATTCCCGGGACGTCGCCGCCATCGCCCAGGCGCGCCGCCTGGCCCCGATCGCCCCCTACTTCGTGGACGCCGACGCGACGGCCAATCCCGGCGGCTGGCCCCGCGGCGGTTTGACCGTCGTGCGTTTCGCCAACAGCCACCTTATCTATGCGCTCACCTGGTTCGCGCTGGCCCTGTTCTGCGGCGGCGCGGCCGTCTATGTCCTGGCGCAGGCGCGCCGGGGCCGCCAGCAAGAGGCCGCATGACGCCCACCGCCAACATGGTCATCTCCGGGCTTTCGGGATGGCTTTCGGGCGCGCGGGCCGCCGAGAACGCCAACGGCCCCGCCGACGCGATCGCGCGCCAGAACATGCTGCAACTGATCCACCTGCGCTGGCTGGCCGTGCTGGGCCAGGTGGTCACCATCCTGGTTGTCCATTTCAGCTTCCGCTTCGATCTGCCGCTGACGGCGATGATGCTGGTCCTGGCGGGCCTGGTCGCCCTGAACCTGTTCAGCCTGCTGCGGCTGAAGCGGGCCGAGCCCGTGGGCCGCTACGAGCTGTTCCTGGCCCTGACCCTCGACGCCCTGGCCCTGACCATCCAGCTCTATTTCAGCGGCGGCGCGACGAACCCGTTCACGACCCTCTATCTGCTGCACGTGATCCTGGCGACGGTGCTGCTGGAGGCGCGGGCGACCTGGGCGATCGTGGCCCTGATCAGCTTCTGCTTCGTGGCCCTGGTGGCCTTCAACCGCCCGATCATCACCTCGGGCCTCAGCGACCGGCTGTTCTTCGAGCTGTTCATCATGGGGATGCTGATCGGCGTGGTGCTGGACGCGCTGCTGCTGGTCACCTTCGTCGGCCGCATCACGGCCAATCTGCGCCGCCACGACGCCCGTCTCGCCGAGCTGCGCCAACGCCAGGCCGAAGAGACCCACATCGTCCGCATGGGTCTCCTGGCGTCCGGCGCCGCCCATGAGCTGGGCACCCCGCTGGCGACGCTGGACGTCATCCTGGGCGACTGGCGGCGGATGCCCGTCTTCACCTCCAATCCGGAGCTGGCGCAGGAGCTGGAAGACATGCGCGGCGAGGTGCTGCGCTGCAAATCGATCGTCACCGGCGTGCTGCAGTCGGCGGGCGAGGCCCGCAGCGGCGAGGTGCGGGTCAGCACCCTGCGCGGCTTCCTCGACGAGGTCGTCGCCGAGTGGCGCTCCAGCCGCGCCGAGCACAATCTCAGCTACGACACCGACCTGCTGGACGCCACGCCGATCGTCGCGGAGTCGACGCTGAAGCAGGTGATCCACAACGTGCTGGACAACGCCGTCGAGGCCTCGGCGACGACGACCCGGCTCAGCGCGGTCATGCGCGAGGGCTGGATCCGCATCGAGGTCGAGGACGACGGCGCGGGCTTCACCCGCGAAGCGCTGGCCGACTTCGGCAAGCCCTATAACTCGACCAAGGGGCGGGCCGGCGGCGGACTGGGCCTGTTCCTGGTGGTCAATGTCCTGCGGAAGCTGGGCGGCGCGGCCGAGGCGGAGAACCTGCCGTCGGGCGGCGCCCGGGTCACCATGAGACTGCCGATCGCGATGCTGGAGGTCACCCGTCATGGCTGAGCGCAAGCTGATCCTGGTCGAGGACGACGACAAGTTCGCCGGGACCCTGAAACGATCCTTCGAGCGCCGCGGCTACGAGGTCGCGCACGTCCGCGGGCTGGAGGCCGCCCAGGCGGCGTTGACCGACTTCAAGCCGCGCTACGCGGTCGTCGACCTGAAGCTGTCGGGCGAGTCGGGCCTGGCCTGCGTGCGCGCCCTGGCCGAGCATGACCCCGAGATGCTGATCGTCGTCCTGACCGGCTTCGCCAGCATCGTCACGGCGGTCGAGGCCATCAAGCTGGGCGCCTGCCACTACCTGGCCAAGCCCTCCAACACCGACGACATCGAGGCGGCCTTCCGCAAGCGCGAGGGCGATATCGACGCCGCGATCGAGGGCAAGGCGACGTCGATCAAGAACCTGGAATGGGAGCGGATTCACCAGACCCTGGTGGAGACCGACTTCAACATCTCCGAAACCGCCCGGCGCCTGGGCATGCACCGCCGCACCCTGGCCCGAAAGCTCGAGAAGCGCCGGATCGCCTGACGTCCCGCATGAAGCGGGCAAGGGTTCGCCCGGGAGCCTCGATCTAGCCCGTCAAGGCGCCCAGCCTCACGCCACCGTCTTGAAAGGCGCGACCGCGGCCTCGGGCGGCGGCGCGGGGCAGTGCTTGGCCAGGAACTCGCCGTGGCTGGGCAAGCCCGCGACCTGGGCGGCCAGCATCGGGGCCGACTGGTCCAGGGTCTGGCTGATCACTTCGTAGGGGATGGTGTCGACCAGTTGCTGGTAGCGCTGGGGCCTCACGCCCATGCCCTCCATCACCGACTGCCAGGAGGGATTGCGGAACATGTCGTCGACGCCCTCGCGCAGCACGCCGCTGCGCTCGAACAGGGCCATGCGTTCCTTCAGGCTGTCGGGGATCGGGGCCTCGCGCACCGCCCGCCAGAACGGCGTGTCGTCGCGCTGGGTCTTGCAGTAGTGCAGCACGATGAAGTCGCGGATCTCCTCGTAGTCGGCGACCATGCGGCGGTTGTACTCGGCCCGCAGCGCCGGATCGAAGTCGCGGTCGGGGAAGAAGCGCAGCAGGAAGTCGACGCCGCGATAGATCAGGTGCAGGGCGGTCGACTCCAGCGGCTCGATGAAGCCGCCCGACAGGCCTACGGCCACCACGTTCTTCTCCCAGAGGCGCTGGCGTACGCCGGTCTTGAACGGGATGAACATCGGCTCCATCAGCGCGCGCCCCTCAAGCCCGCCCAGCAGGGTGGCGCGCGCCTCGTCGTCGCTGATGTGGCGTGAGCTGAACACATAGCCGTTGCCGGCCCGGTGCTGCAGCGGGATGCGCCAGCGCCAGCCGCCCGCCTCGGCCTTGGACAGGGTGTAGGGATGCGGCGCGCCGACGTTCTCGGTCTGCACGACCACCGCGCGGTCGCACAGCAGCATGTCGGACCAGTCCTCGAACGGCGTCTCCAGCGTCTTGCCGATCAGCAGGGACCGGAAGCCGGTGCAGTCGATGAAGAGGTCGCCTTCGATCTCGCGGCCATCCTTGATCCGCACCTTGGCGACCGAGCCGTCGGTGTGGGTGACGACGTCGGAGACGATGCCCTCGGAGCGCTTGACGCCGCGCGCCTCGGCGTAGTCGCGCAGGTAGCGGGCGACCAGCCGCGCGTCGACGTGCAGGGCGTAGTTGGCGCCGCCGATCAGGGTGCGCTCAGCCTTGAACGGCAGCATGAACTTGCCCTGCTCGGCCATCACCGCGCCGGGCGCGAAGTCGTGCAGGCCGGACGGATGCCCCGCCGCCTTGGCGCGCAGCCAGCACTGGTAGAACTCGTGCGGACCGAACGGGCCGCCGATCACGCCGAACGGGTGCATGTAGCGGTCGCCGAGGCTCTTCCAGTCCTCGAATCGGATGCCCAGCTTGAAACTGGCCTGGGTGGACTGGATGAAGTCGCGCTCGTCGATCCCCAGGCTGGCCAGCAGGCGCAGGAACGGCGGGATGGTCGACTCGCCGACGCCGATCGTGCCGATCTCCTCGGACTCGACCAGCTCGACCGCGCAGCCGCCCGCCTGGAAGTAGTGGCTGAGCATGGCCGCCGTGATCCAGCCGGCCGAGCCGCCGCCGACGATGACGATCTTGCGGATGGCGTTGGGATGGGTGTGGGTCATCGCTACGGGTCCTACTGCGCCGCGACTGGAGCGGGACGGCAATACTGGTCGAGGAAGGCGGCGTGCGGCGGGGCCGAGGCCACGACCTCGGCGATGGCCTTGCGCATTTCGGCGAGCGGTGCGCTCAGCGCCTGGGCGTCGATGCCGTCGAGCGCCGGGTCGATCGTTTCCGGCAGGAGCTCGAAGCCGGCGTAGATCGCCATCCAGCTGGCGGGCTGGAACATCTCCCAACGGTAGCGGACGAAGTGGCCGCGCTGGCGGAAGAGCTCGACCTTGCGGCGCAGGCTCTCGGGCAAGGTCACGGCGTTGCAGTCGCGCCAGAAGGCGGTGCCCCCCCCTCCACTCTTGGCCCGCTGGTTCGCCCAATAGTGCAGGATGATGAAGTCGCGCACGCGCTCCATCTCGCGACGCGACCAGTCGTTGAACTCGTCGACCAGCTCGGGCGCGAAGTCCTTGTCGGGGAACAGCGCCTTGATCTTCTCGATCCCCGTCTCGATCAGAGCGATCGAGGTGCTCTCCAGGGGCTCCAGGAAACCGGATGACAGGCCCAGGGCGATGACATTGCGGTTCCAGGCCTGCTTGCGACGGCCGGGGGTGAAGCGGATCAGGCGCGGCTCGTGCAGCAGGCGGTCGGGGACGGCGGCTTTCAGCTCGGCCAGGGCGGCCTCGTCGCTGCTGTGGCGCGAGGAGAAGACATAGCCGTTGCCGTAGCGGTGCTGCAGCGGGATCCGCCAGCGCCAGCCGGCCGTGTGCGCCTTGACCTCGGTATAGGGCGCGGGATCGCCGACGCCCTCGCTCTGGACGGCGAAGGCGCGGTCACACAGCAGAAGGTCGCTCCAGGACTCATAGCCGGTCCCCAGCGCCTCCTCGATCAGCAGCCCCCGAAAGCCCGAGCAGTCGATGAAGAGATCGCCCTCGACGGTGGCGCCGGTGTCGAGATCCAGCGAGGCGACGAAGCCGTCCTCGGGGCGCAGGTTGACCTTGATGATCTTGGCGTCGATTCGCCGGACGCCGTTGTCCTCAGCGACGCGTCGCATCAGCTGGGCGAACAGGCCCGCGTCCAGGTGCAGGGCCCAGTCGAAGATCGACAGGCTGTTGCTCGGATTGCGCGGCGGGGCCATGAACTTGCCCGCCGCCGCCAGCGACGCGCCCAGCGAGTAATCCTGGATGTTGGTCGGCTCGCCGCCCTGGGCCAGCTTGCGCCAGTAGTGATGGAAGGGAACGCCCCGCAGGTCCTGGCCGAACAGGCCGAAGGGGTGGATGAAGGCATGGCCCTCGCGCAGCCAGCCGTCGAAGCGGATGCCCAGCTTGCAGGTCGCCTGCGTCGCCCGCATGACCTCGAGATCGTTCAGGCCCAGCTGCTGGTAGAAGCCGCGGATCGTCGGGATGGTCGCCTCGCCGACGCCGATCGTGCCGATCTCGGCGCTCTCCACCAGGGTGATTTCGAGCGGCCCGCCCTGGAAGCGCCGGCGCAGCGCCGCGGCCGCCATCCAGCCGGCGGTCCCGCCGCCGACGATCACCAGCTTGCGGATCCTGTTGTCCGCCATCGGACAGCTCCCCTGAGTGCTTACTGAATTCCGGATCTGACGTCCGGTTGGGTCAGGCTATCGGTTGGGACCGAGGCCCGACAGGTCCCTCCGCACAAAAAAAGCGGCCGCCGCAAGGGGGAAGCGCGGCGGCCGGCAGGAGGTCAGAGGGAAAGCTTACCAGCGCGCGCGGATACCCAGCGTGTAGCGGGGCTCGAACTCGTTCTGGCTGGAGTACTGGGTCTTACCCTTGGCGAAGCGGAGGTAGTAATCCTCGATCTCGCCGGTGACATTCGACCCGTTGAAGTAGACCGTGACGTTTTCGCGGACGTTGTAGCTGACGTTCACGTCCACATAGCCCGTCGACTTCTGCATGACCGGGATCACGCGGTTGCCGCCGCCGCCCATCGTCCCCGAGAGGCGATCGGTGCGGTAGTTGTAGGCGACGCGGGCCTGCAGCTTGTCGTCCTGGTACCAGCCCACCAGGTTGAACTGGTGCTTGGAGTTGTCGAAGAACGGGATCTCGTCGCCGGCGAGGTCCAGGCGGCTCTCGTGGCTGGGCGAGTAGGTGTAGTTGCCGTCCACCCCGAAGTTCGACAGCAGGCCCATGTCGGGCAGCACGTCGGCGAAGGCGATCTTGGCGCCGACTTCCACGCCCTTGACCGAGCCGCCGTCGCCTTGCAGCGGCAGGCTGACATCGACGTCGCGACGGATCACGCCGTCCTGGTCGGGGAAGCGGCCCTTGATCGTGCCGCCGGTGACGAAGCTGTCGATCTTCAGCTGGAAGGCCGAGATGTTCAGCATCGAGGCGCGGCCGAAGTAGTACTCGACGGCGCCGTCGAAGTTCGACGCCCGCCACGGGTTCAGGTTCGGGTTGCCCGACGAGCTGGCGCCGGTGACGCAGCGGATGTTCAGGCCGTTGCCGCAGTCGGCGGTGAAGATCGACAGGCCGCCGCCGTAGTTGCCCAGGTCCAGCGGCTGCATCGTCTTGGCGTAGGCCGCGCGCAGCTTGATGTTGTCGGTCAGGTCATAGACCGCGTTCACCGACGGCAGCCAGTCGGTGTACTTGCGCTTGGTGACCTGGTCGCCGGCGTCGGCGTTGGTATCGCCGTAGTTGCGCACGTCGCCGGTCAGGTTCTGCTTGACGTTCAGCTCGGTCTGGATGACCCGCAGGCCGATGTCGCCGTGCAGGTTGCCGATCTCGAAGTCGGCCGAACCGTAGGCGCTCTGCTCCTTCAGCGTCACGTCGTAGGTCTGGCCCGGGACGATCACGCGGATGGCACCCCCGAACACCTTCTTGTGGAAGGCCTCGGCGTCGTCGAAGTCGCGCGGGTCGATGGCCCAGAAGCCCGGAATGCCGCTGGTCACGCCGCCCAGGTCATCGACCCAGACGGTGTTGTTGTAGGTGGTCAGCTTGGTCGGACGATTGACCGTGTAGCCTTGGAACACCGGCTTGCCGGTGATCGGGTCGGGCACGAACTCGCCCGCCTGGCACTGGTTCTGGTTCATCACGACGTCGATGGCCTTCCACTGGGCCTCGCAGCCGCCGGCCGGCACGGGCGAGCCGTTGGCCTGCACCGCGCCCGGGACGCCGCCGTAGAAGCCCGAGAACAGGTGGAACTGCTCGACGCTGACCGAACGGTCGCTCTGGCGGACGCCGGCGTCGACCTTGGTGATGAAGCCCAGCAGCTTGTCGTCGAACCGGTAGTGGCCCTCGGCGCGGAACACGTTCATGTCCGAGGCGACCTGGTTGTTGCCTTCCGACGAGAACGCCCCGATCGCGTAGCTGTCCTTGTTGGCCATGTAGTCCTTGAGGGACTTGCCGGCGCCCAGGCCACCCATGATCGGACGATCGAAGCCGCTCCACACCGGATGATCGCCGGCGATGTTGTAGTGCAGCTGCGGGTTCTGGCCGTAGCCCATCGGGTTCGGGTTCAGGTAGCAGCCGCCGGCGCTGCCGACGACGGCGTTGCTGCGCTGCGCCGCCGGATACTGATCGCAGATGCCCTTCGGATAGAAGGTGCCGCGGGTGCGGTCATTGGCGTCGCGGAACAGCGTGAAGCGATTGGGGCCATACTGCCAGTTCGACAGGTCGCCTTGGGCCTGGCCGTTCATGCTGAGACGGTCGCCGGTGGCGCGGATGGCGCGGACTTCCGAGGTGAACGGGCCGCCGTTGTCGTACTTCAGTTCGAGATTGTAGTTCTTCGATTCCGACTTGGTGGTGCGGTTGACGGTGAACGAGTTCACCCACCACGCGTCGATGTCGTACTCGTCGACCGCGACCCAGGGACGGCCATTGCCGCCGTTGGTGGTCGGGGCGCTGACGCCGGTCGGGTCGAACACGGTGGGCTTGGTCCAGACGCCGAAGGCGCCGCCGTCCCAGCGGTTGGAGATGTTGATGCCGACGGCGCGGTTGTATTCGTCGAGCTTGGCGTAGAAGCCCTCGGCGATCAGGGTGAAGCCCTCGCCCAGCTTGGCCTCGAAGGCGACGTTGACGCCCAGGCGCTTGCGCTCGACCACGCGGTTGAAGCTCTCGAAGCCGTGCGGCGAGACGAAGTTGTTGGGATTGCTGCCGCCCCAGTCGTTGTTGCCCGACAGGCTGGCGACGCCCGAATAGTTGTTGCCGAGGTTAGACTTGCTAGAGGCCGCGCCGACCATCAGGCCGACCCGGTCGTTGCGCCAGTTGACGACGCCGTTGACCAGATAGTCGTCCTTCTTGGTGCGGTCGCCGCGCTGGGCTTCGGCCGCGCCGGTGAAGGTCAGGCCTTCGCCGAACTGGAACGGACGGCGGGTCTTCAGGTCCAGGGTGCCCGAGATGCCCGACAGGGCGTTGCGCGGGTTGGTCGACTTGTAGACCAGCACCTGGTTCATCAGCTGCGAGGGCACGTCCAGCAGGTTCGGCTGGGCCGAGCCCATGTTGCCGGCGCTGAGGTACTGTTCGCCGTTCAGCAGGGTGATGACCTGGGCCAGGCCGCGGATGTTGACCGTGGCGCCTTCACCGGCGTTGCGCTGGATCTGCACGCCCGAGATGCGCTGCAGGGAGTCGGCGATGGTGACGTCCGGCAGCTTGCCGATGTCTTCGGCCGAGATGGCGTCGACGATGGCCGACTGCTTGCGCTTGATGTCGACCGACTTCATCTGCGAGCCGCGGACGCCGGTGACGACGATTTCCTCGACCTGCGTGCCGGCGCTGCTTTCCTGCGCGAAAGCGCCCGTGGCCAAAGCCAGCTGCGATGCGCCGGCGACCAGCGCCAGCGTCAGGCCGCGCGCGAGCACGGCTTTCCTTGCTTCCTGAGACAATTCCTCGCTCCCCAATAGATCGTTCTTATTGGCCGCCCACTCCGCCCGGCGCCGCCGGTCTTGCGGCGGTCTCGGGTCGCGACTGGGACTTTGCGGGCTTGTCCGGCCGCCGGTCGGCGGTTGTCCAAAAGCCGTGGCGCCCCAGCGCCCGGACATCCGACTCTGGCCTGCGAGCCTTCGTCGAACGCCGGCACATTTCAGAAATGTCCCGGTCAAGTCAACAAGAATGTCAACGTTGTCATATGAGCAGCGACGGGCCGCAGCCCCTGTGATCCAACGCCCGCCGGGAAGGTACCGGTCACATCGGCCGCCACCGACCCGGATAGAAAAATCCCTTACAGCGCTGGAAAAACCGCCATTCTAGGGTCGGAGGCCCTATGCCTGGGCGACAGACAGCCCCTCGGCCTGACGCGCGACACCTCCCGGGAGCCTAGCGACCGCCCCCGCCCGGAACGCCCGCCGTGGCCGCCTTGAAATGTCCTAAAAATGTCCGATGAAATGACCTCATAATGTCCTAACACATGACAGACGAGACATCATCGGCTACAGCCATCGGCGTTCGACGTCGCGCGGTCAGCCTTTCCAGGGCGGAACGCCCGGCCTAGCTTGACGCGCGAACGGACGCGGGGACCCATGACGACGATCCATGACGTGGCTGAGCGGGCGGGCGTGTCGCCCAAGACCGTCTCGCGCGTTCTCAACGATCATGAGAGCGTCAGCGCCAAGACGCGCGACCGCGTCCAGGCGGCCATGCGGGAGCTTGGCTATCACCCCAGCGCCGTGGCCCGCAGCCTGCGGTCGCAAGGCTCCGGCTCGGTCGGCGTGCTGATGGGCGATCCGTCCGGCGGCTATCACACCCGCATCCACCACGCCCTGCTGCTGGCCTGCGTCGAGACCGGCCGCCACCTGACCGTCGACCTGTCCGAGGGCCCCGTCGCCGGCTGGCAGGATCGCGTCCGCGCCTTTGTCCGCGACGGCGGCCTGCGCGAGATGATCCTGCTGCCGCCCGAATGCGACTTCGGGCCGATGAAGGACCTGATGCGCGAACTCGATGTGCGCTGCGTGCTGATCTCGCCGACGACGGTGGACCCTCGCTTCCCCGCCATCGCCATGGACGACCGCGCCGCCGCGCGGGAAGTGGTCGAGCACCTGTTCTCGCTGGGCCATACGCGGATCGGACACATCGCCGGCCACCCGGACCACGCGGCCAGCACGCACCGCCGCAACGGATTCTACGAGGCCTACGCCGCGCGCGGCCTGCCGCGTCCGGGCCCCGAGCTGGTCGTCGAGGGCCAGTTCACCTTCAAGACCGGCCTCGAGGCGGCCAAGACCCTGCTCGACATCGCCGAGCCGCCGACCGCGATCTTCGCGGCCAATGACGAAATGGCCGCCGCCACCTGCATGGAGGCTCAGCGCCGGGGCCTGCGGATTCCCGACGACCTCTCGGTGGTGGGCTTCGACGACCAGCCGATCGCCAGCGTGATCTGGCCCAGCCTGACCACCATCCGCCAGCCGTTCGAGCAGATGGCCCTGCGCGCGCTGCAGACCTTCGCGGCGTGGAACGCCAACGAAGGCGCCGGCCGGATCAACGCCCCCTTCCTCGCGCGCCATTCGCTTGTGGCGCGCGAATCCACCGGCCCCGTGGGAAGCGGCTCGCCGCCCCGCCGGAAGCCCTAACACCCCGCCCGATGCGCCCCCAGAGGCGCGCGGCCGACAAGACGAAAGACGGAGGACACATGACCCGGACGACCTGGCGCGGCCTGACCCTGGCCCTGCTGATCGGCGCCTCGGCGCCGGCCCTGACCGCCACCGGCGCCCTGGCGCAGAGCCCCGCCGCCGCCCCTTCGGCCCGCCCCTGGCTGGACGCCAGGCTGGACGCCGACAAGCGCGCCGACCTCGCCGTGGCGGCGATGACCAACGACGAGAAGTTCACGGTGATCTTCGGCTACTTCGGTGCCGACATGAAGCCGAAGTACACGCGCCACCCCGACTCGCTGGACGCCTCGGCCGGCTATGTGCCGGGCGTGCCGCGCCTGGGCATCCCGGGCCAATGGCAGACGGACGCCGGCGTCGGCGTGGCCACCCAGGG
>NZ_QFQZ01000030.1 GCF_003243465.1 Caulobacter segnis | reverse complement strand
GGAGGGGGACCGGCGAACGCCGGTGGAGGGGGCCAGCGGGGTCGCCGTCGCATCACCGCTACGCGGACCCCCTCCGTCTCGATGCGTATTCGCATCGATCCACCTCCCCCTAATGGGGAGGAAGGATCAGCTCAGGCCCGCTCGCCCAACAGTACGCGGCGGATGTCGCCGCCCGAGCGCGACAGCAGGACCAGCAGGTAGATCGACAGAAACAGCATCCCGCCGAACACCGCCACCACGCCCAGGGCGATGGCGGCCGGCTTGAAGCCGCCGCGCCACGACACCCAAAGGCCCGACAGCAAGAGAAAGCAGAAGAAATCCAGATTGAACTGGCCGGGCCAGCCCATCGCCGCCATGTCGCCGAAGAAGATCGGCAGCAGGTTCCAGCCGTGGTGGGCGATGGTGACGCTGGTGTAGCCGACGATGACCACAAGGCACGTCAGCAGGAACAGTCGAAACGGCGCCATGTTGCGCTCTCCCTCCCCTTTCTAAGGGAAGGATGACGCTGACTAAGCACGCCGTCGAGAGGCGGCTTTCACCAAACACGCCGTGTCATCCCGGAAACCTCGCAGAGGCTATCCGGGATGACACCGTATTTTAGCGCATCGCCTTGACCACCGTACGCAGCAGCACCTCGGGCGCGTGGTCGTGGCGGGTGATCGGCGGGATCGCGCGGTGGACACCCTTCAGCCGGTAGACCGCCGTCTGGGCGGCGCGCACCGAGTATTCGACCGTGAACACCACGTCGTCGGGGATCTCCACGAACTGGCTGACGAAGGCCAGGTTCACCGAGGTTTCCGGGACCGGCAGCGGCCGGTCTTCCTTGCGGCGCGGCATGAACATCGAGGTGATGTAGGGCAGCCGGCACGGCACGCAGGTGGCGTCCTCGAAGACGTCCAGCTCCAGGCCCAGATGACCGCACAGTTCCTCGAGGATCTCGCGCCCGCCGCACTGGCTCATCGGCTTGGCCACGAAGTCGCCGACCCGGTCGGGATGCAGGGCGTAGCCCCAGAACACCGACCAGCCCTTCGGCTGATCCAGGAAGTGCGGCTGGTGGTACAGCACCACCGACATCAGCCAGCGCGAGTCCTTGAAGGTCACCAGCCCCCCGGTCCCGGCCGCGTTGCCGCTGAAGGCGGTCATGGCGTCGAAGAACTTCGGGTTGCGGCAGGTGACGGTGAACGACTCCCACAGGCTGCGGGTGATCTGGGTGTTGAAGGCGGCCGGGTTGCCGAACTCGGGGCGGCCGGCGGCGATCTTTTCCCACAGCGCCCAGCCCTGGCTGTCGGCCTTGGTCATGGCCGGCGGCGGGGCGTCCATCGTCCCGAGGCTGGTGGCGTCGGTCATCGAGCCGTTCTGGTAGAAGACGAGATCGTCGGGCGCGACCTCGACCGTCTCGACCTTGCCTTCGCGATCCAGGGTCAGTCGGGCGACGCGGTGGCGGCCGGCCTCGGTGACGACCTCCATGTCGGTGACGGCCGTGTCGCCGACGAAGTTCACGCCGCGCTCGCGCAGCCAGCGCTCCAGCGGCGCGACGATGGCGTCATACTGGTTGTAGACCGTGCGCTTGACCCCGCCGAGCGTCTCGATGCGCGGGAACTCGTTCATGAACCGGTGGAAGTAGCGCTTCAGCTCGACGGCGCTGTGCCAGGGCTGGAAGGCGAAGGTCGTCTGCCACATGAACCAGAAATTGGTCTCGAAGAACGGCGGCGACAGCCAGTCGGTGATGGGCGTGTCGCCCAGAGTCTCCTCCGGAGTCTGCATCAGCCGCACCAGCTCCAGCCGGTCCTGCATCGAAAAGCCCAGGTGGGTGACGTCGACCTTGTGCAGGTTGCGGTCGACGAGGCGGGCCTGCGAGTGGGCGACGACCTGCTTGTTGAAGGCGATGGTCTGCTCGCGCACCGTCTGGCCGGGCGCGTCGACGCTGGGGATGGTCGACAAGAGGTCCCAGGTGCACTCGTAGTGGTCGGTGGTCAGCATCCGCCCGCCGCGCAGCGAGTACGAGCCGTCCGGCAGGCGCGAGCCGTCCAGGGAGCCGCCGAACACCTTGGGGTTCTTTTCGTAGATCGTGATGTCCGCGCCGGGAACGCCCGCGTCGCGGATCAGGAAGGCGGCTCCAGCCAGGGCGCCGATCCCGCCGCCGACAAAATAGTGTTTCATGGCCCAGATCCTTCCGTACGCTTGATCGAGGCCGGCGTTGTCGGCCTGCGCGCCGCGCCCCGCCTTGCGCCGCGTCAAGGATTGACGGCGACGCTGGCCGGCCCCACCTCAGGCGCGAAGTCTGGAGGGCGCGCCCATGGCTCAGGTGACGGTGTGGTTCGACGGCGCGTGCCCGCTGTGCGTCCGCGAGATCGCCCTGATGCGCCGGCTGGATCGACGGGAGGCTATCAGCTTCATCGATGTGGCGAGCGAGGACGCCAGCTGCCCGATCGACCGCGCCGAGCTGCTGGCCAGGTTCCACGCCCGCGAGGACGGCCAGCTGCTGTCCGGCGCGGCGGCCTTCGCGGCGATGTGGCGGGCGATCCCGATGCTGAGGCCCTTCGGCCTGCTGGCGCGACGGCCTTGGGCGCTGAAGGCGCTGGACGCCCTCTACCGGCGGTTCCTGCGCGTGCGGCCCAGGCTGCAGCGGTTCTTCAAGCAGCGGGAACGCTGACCGTTAAAGCCCAAAACCCGTGTCATCCCGGCCGCAGCGAAGCGGAGAGCCGGGACCCAGGACAAACGGCAGTGCGGTGGCCCCTGGGTCCCGGCTCTGCAGCCCGCTACGCGGTCTTCCGGCCGGGATGACACGGGATGTGTGTTACTCCGCCGGCTCCATCGGCGTCGGGTCGCCGTCGTGGGAGATCAGGACGGCCAGCCAGCGCAGGTCCTCGTACTGGGCCAGGGCGTACATCAAGGCCAGGGTCAGGGGGATGGCCAGGAAGGCGCCGGGCACGCCCCACAGCACCGTCCACATGCCGACCGCGATCAGGCTGGCGGCCGGGTCGATGTTCTGGCTGTCGGCCTGCATCTTGGGCAGGACCAGGTTGCCGACGATCGACGAGACGACCTGGATCCCGACGAACACCGCGATCGCCGGCGTCAGGCTGGGGAACTGCAGCAGGGCGAACAGGGTCGGCCCGACGCTGCCGGCCAGGACGCCCAGCACCGGCAGGTACGAGAACAGGAAGATCACCAGGCTCCAGAACAGGGCGTTGTCCAGGCCGACGGCGGCCATGACCACGCCCGCCCCGACCGCGATCATCAGGCCGGTGACCGACTGGACGTACATGTAGCTCTCGACGCCCGAGAAGCTGCGCTCCAGCACCGTCGCCAGGCCCCGCCCGCCGCGCGAGGCGATGATCGACTCGACCCGCTTCTCGATCATCGGCTTGGACAGCAGCAGGAAGAACAGGAAGATCAGGGTCAGGCCCAGGCCCGCCGAGGCGTCCTGGACGCTGCCCAGCAGGCGGTCGGCGACCGGCCCCAGCTCGACCTTCTCTGCCAGGGCCTCCAGGCTGAGGCGTCCGCCGCCCGGCGCGGGGACCGTCGCCAGCAGTTGGTCGATGCGCGCCAGCATGGCCGGAATCTCGCCGACGATCCGCGAGGCGCCCTCGATCACCACCGCCATGCTGGCGACGATGATCCCGCCGACGATCACGGCGGTGATCGCGAACACCATCCAGCGCCGCGCCCTGGGCAACAGCCGCACGACCCGCTCGCTGAGCGACATGATCAGGATGGCCAGCACCAGCGCCAGGGTGAACGGCCACAGCACGCCCCGAAACACGTACAGCAGGGCCGAGGCCATGGCGAAGTTCACCAGGAACGATGTGCCGGGCTTGGTCATGAGGCTTTCCGCGGGGTGGTCCTCCGCGGGCGATACCATTTCCGCAGCGGCAAGCGCCACCGTTCAGGGGTGAGCGGATGCTTCACGGTGGCGGAGCCCTTCCAAAACACCGACCTCCCCGGCGAATGCCGGGGCCCACATTCATCCGGAGCGACTGGGGATGACGCGCCATCAACCGTCACCAGCCGGATCGTCACTCGTGCATTCGATCTGGATCCCGGCATTCGCCGGGAAGATCGGAGGGAGGAGCGCTGGAGAAACCGAAGCCCCCCTACCGCCAGGCGTAGTTGAAGCTGACGCTGATCCGCTGCTCGTCGGCCTGGTTGGGCGTCACCTCGTGGCGCAGCCAGCTCTCCCACAACAGGATCGTCCCGGGCGCCGGCTGGATGTAGACGAACGGCTGCAGGCTCTCGGGCGCGTCGGGAAGGCGGTTGGGCGCGGCCATCATCATCGGCAGGCGCGGGTCCTCGAACTTCAGGGCCGAGGCGCCCGGCGGGATGGTCACGTAGATCGTGCCGGAGATGACGCTGTGCGGGTGAATGTGGCCGGTGTGCTGGCCGCCCGGCTCCAGGATGTTGATCCAGAAGCTGTCCATGACCAGCTTGCCGGCCCCCAGGTCGAAGCACAGGTCCTTGGCGAAGGCCGCCGCGTGCTTGTCGAGCTTCTTTTTCAGGTCGGCGAACAGGCTGTCGCGCTGCGGCAGGTCGTTCAGCGAGGCGTAGGACGTATAGCCCAGATAGCCCTTGTTGTAGGCCCAGGCCTGGCCGGCCTCGTCCTCCTCGGCGATGGCGACGCAGGCGTCGTGCAGGTCGTCGATGAAGGTCTCGAACCCCTTCTCGCCGGCGAGACTGGCCTGGTAGATCGGGGTGGCGAAGAGGCTGCGCGTGGTCATGGGGCGCGTCATAGCGCCGGAGCGCGTTGACGACAAACGGGAAGTGGAACATAGTTAGAACATGGATCTGACGATCACAATTCCCGCCGAGCTTGCGTCACGCTTGAAAGCCTCTGCGGAGGCCGAGGGAAAGGATGTCGACGCTTACGCGATCGACGCCCTTCACGTGATGTCCGACGAGGATTGGGGCTATACCGACGACGACGCTTATTGGCGTGAACTGCGCGCCCATTCCGACGAGGTCCGCCGAGATGGCGGTATTCCGCTTGAGGACGTCAAGCGTTGGGTCGCCTCTTGGGACACCGAAAACGAACTGCCGCCGCCCGAGCCGAGGATCAAGGCCAGGGGATGAAATCCGTCGAGCTCGGCCCGCGGGCCAGACGTGACTTGACCAAGTTGCGGCGCTGGCTGCTGAACCGAGCGCCCTCGGCGGCCGACCGGGCCATCGACCTTATCCTGAACAGAGCCGATCAGCTCGCCCAGCATTCCGACCTCGGCCGCCGCAAATCCCAGAACATGCGAGAACTTTACGTCTCGTTCGGCGCCCACGGTTATGTCCTGCAGTATCGCGTGTATCCGGACGCGGTCGTGATCCTCCGCATCCGACACAGCCTCGAACGTCGCTGACCGCCTCGGACTCGCCTATATCTCCCCCGTGACCGACGTAACTTCCGACACCCCCTCCCCCCGCCTGACCGGCGCCGCCCTGATCAAGGACGAGGTCACGCGGCTGCCCGACGCGCCCGGCGTTTACCGGATGATCGGCGAGGCCGACGAGGTCCTGTACGTCGGCAAGGCCAAGAGCCTGAAGAAGCGGGTGATCCAGTACGCCCAGGGCCGCTTCCACACCAACCGCATCGCCCACATGGTCGACGCCACGCGGTCGATGGAGTTCGTCACCACCCGCACCGAAGCCGACGCCCTGCTGCTCGAGATCAACCTGATCAAGTCGCTGAAGCCGCGCTTCAACGTGCTGCTGCGCGACGACAAGAGCTTCCCCGAGATCATGATCCGCCGCGATCACGACGCCCCGCAGCTGCGCAAGCACCGCGGCGCCCACACGATCAAGGGCGACTATTTCGGGCCCTTCGCCAGCGCCTGGGCGGTCAACCGCACGCTGAACACCCTGCAGAAGGCGTTCCTGCTGCGCTCGTGCAGCGACAGCGTCTACGAGACGCGCGACCGGCCCTGCATGCTGCACCAGATCAAGCGCTGCGCCGCCCCCTGCACCGGCCTGATCGGCAAGGACGACTACCAGGCCCTGGTCGACCAGGCCGAGGCCTTCCTGCGGGGCAAGTCCCGCGCGGTGATCGCCTCGATGGCCAAGCAGATGGAGGAGGCCGCCGAGGACCTGGAGTTCGAGCGCGCCGCCCGCCTGCGCGACCGCATCCGCGCCCTGTCCAGCGTCGCCCAGGAGACCCAGATCAATCCCGAGACCGTGGACGAGGCCGACGTCGTGGCCCTGCACGTCGAGGGCGGCCAGGCCTGCGTGCAGGTGTTCTTCTTCCGCGCCGGCCAGAACTGGGGCAACCGCGCCTACTTCCCCCGCATCACCGGCGCGGCCGATGAGAGCGAGGAGGAGGGCGTCACCGAGGAACAGCGGATCATCACCGCCTTCCTCGGCCAATTCTACGACGACAAGCCGATCCCGCGCCTGATCCTGACCAATGTCCAGCCGGCGGAAGCCGCGCTGCTGGCCGAGGCGTTCTGCGTGAAAAGCGGCCGCAAGGTCGAGATCAGCGTCCCCAAGCGCGGCGAGAAGGCCGATCTGGTCGGCCATGCGCTGACCAACGCCCGCGAAGCGCTTGGCCGCAAGATGGCCGAGGGTTCGGCCCAGACCAAGCTCCTCGCCGGGGTCTGCGAGGCCTTCAAGCTGGAGGCCCCGCCCGAGCGGATCGAGGTCTACGACAACAGCCACATCCAGGGCACCAACGCCGTCGGCGGCATGATCGTGGCCGGCCCGGAAGGCTTCATGAAGGGCCAGTACCGCAAGTTCAACATCCGCGGGGCCGACCTCACCCCCGGCGACGACTACGGCATGATGAAGGAGGTGCTGAAGCGCCGCTTCGCCCGCCTGGTCAAGGAGGAGGAGGAAGGCGACAGCGACAACCGCCCCGACCTCGTCCTCGTGGACGGCGGCAAGGGCCAGCTGGACGCGGCGCTGGAGATCATGGCCGACCTCGGCGTCGACGACATCGCCGTGGTCGGGGTGGCCAAGGGCCCCGACCGCGACGCCGGCCTCGAGCGCTTCTTCCTGCCGGGCCAACCGCCCTTCATGCTCGAGCCCAAGTCGCCGGTGCTCTACTACCTGCAGCGCCTGCGCGACGAAGCCCACCGCTTCGCCATCGGCGCTCACCGCACCCGCCGGTCCATGGACCTGAAGAAGAACCCGCTGGATGAGATCGAGGGCGTCGGCCCCGGCCGCAAGAAGGCCCTGCTCCACGCGTTCGGCTCAGCCAAGGGCGTCAGCCGGGCGAGCGTCGAGGACCTGGTCAAGGTCGAGGGGGTGAGCCAGGCCCTGGCGGAGCGGATCCACGGGTTTTTCAGGAAGGGGTAGCGGGGGCGTCGCTCGCGATCTTTTTAATCTGCCCGAAGATATCAGACAGTTGATCGGCTTTCGGCGAGGTCGCAATAGCCTCCCCGAAAACACGTCGGATCACGTCGCTCTCCGCCTCCTTTCGGACAGCGCCCTCGACCAGCATTTCCATGATAGTCGCGGCTTCGATGCTCTGAAGCCGGATGATCAGGTCTTCGCGCGCGACCAGCGCGAGATCAGCCGCCTCATGATCGCGCGCTTTGTCTCGAAGAGTGTCCAGCCGCCCTTCCAGCGCCCGGATGGAGTTTAGCGTCCTCAGTTCCACGCTGGCGCGGCGCCCCTCCGTCGACATCCGCATCAAAACGCCAGCGAAGAACAAGCCACCCAGATACGCGCAAAGCGCCGGGGCGATTCCGGCTCTTGAGAACCAGGCCAGGATATTTTGCCAGCTTTCCGGCTGTAGATTAGCGATCGTCGATACCGTGGCCCCGAGCAGCGCCACGGCGATGATCGCCGAGCCAAACACCTGCGCCGAAGTCTTGACCTCTCGGGCCAGTTTGAGCGCGAAGCTCATTTCAGGACCCCTTTCAAGCTGTGCCACACAGTGCGCACGCCAAATAATATAACAACGGCGACGTCGATCGCATCAAGGATCAACGACAATCTGAGCGGAAAAGCCGCGCCACTGAAGAAAACGACCCCAGCCGGCGGATGGAACTTCACGTTGATGTAGCTGACGATGGTCATCGTCACCAGGATCACGACCAACACAATGGCGTCCGCGATTATCGGCGCCATGCGCGCCTGCAGCGCGACCCACCAAGCCTTCCAATCCACAATGTCCCCCGAACCTTCGCCGCCAGCAGCTTGGCGAGCCCAGCCAAAAAGACAACCCAAAAGGGCGTAGACGAAGCTCGCCAAGCGGCGCCGAAGCCGCCTATGGTTGCAAGGGTGACGGGGGCGTGCTCGACGATATGACGGTGGACGAGTTCATCGCGCGGTGGACCCAGCGCGAAGGCGGCGCGGAGCGCGCCAACTATCAGATGTTTCTCTCGGAGCTGTGCGACGTGCTGGGGGTCGATCGCCCCGAGCCGTCCGGCGCCGATCGCGACCGCAACGACTATGTCTTCGAGCGCGCCGTGCGATCCACCACCCTGGACGGCGCCAGCGCCAAGCGCATCGACCTCTACAAGCGCGGCTGCTTCCTGCTGGAGGCCAAGCAGTCGCACGCCAGGGGCGGCGACAAGGCCGCGCCCGAGCAGCTGGCCCTGGGCCTGGCCACCGCCCCCGAAGCCGTCCAGCCCGAGCAGCTGGGCCGCCGCGCCGCCGTGCGCAATTTCGACGTCCTGATGCGCAAGGCCTTCAACCAGGCGCTCGACTACGTCCACCTGCTGCCGACCGACCACGCCGCCCCGCCGTTCCTGATCGTCGCCGACGTCGGCCACTGCCTGGAGATCTACGCCGATTTCTCCGGCACGGGTCGCGGCTACGCCTACTTCCCCGACCGCAAGGGCTATCGCGTCTACCTGAATGAGCTGCGCGACCCCAAGGTCCGCGAGCGCCTGCAGAAGATCTGGAGCGACCCGCACAGCCTGGACCCGGCCCGCGAGGCCGCCCGCGTCACCCGCGAGATCGCCGAGCGCCTGGCCGCCGTCTCCAAGGCCCTGGAAAAGTCGCACCCGGCCGAAGAGGTCGCGCTGTTCCTGATGCGCAGCATCTTCACGATGTTCGCCGAGGACGTGGAGCTGCTGCCCAAGGGCGCCTTCACCCACCTTCTGGAAGAGTGCCTTGAGGCCCCCGCCAGCTTCGCCCCGCTGCTCAAGGAGCTGTGGCAGAAGATGGACGACCCCGATCCGGAGCGGCGCTTCTATTCGGCGTTCAAGGTCCACCTGCGCTATTTCAACGGCGGTCTGTTCGCCAATCCCCGCGCCTTCCCGCTGGGCAAGGAGGAGATCGGCGAGCTCTTGGCCGCCGCCCGCCGCGACTGGCGCCAGGTCGAGCCGGCCATCTTCGGCACCCTGGTCGAACAGGCCCTGGACCCGGCCGAGCGCCGCCGCCTGGGCGCCCACTACACCCCGCGCGCCTATGTCGAGCGGCTGGTCAATGTCACGGTCATGGAGCCCCTGCGCGACGACTGGCGCGCGGCCCGCACCAAGGCCGAGGCCCTGTCCGACCAGGGCGATCTCGTCGGCGCCCGCGCGGCGGTCAAGGCCTTCCACCACCAGCTCTGCGCGACCCGGGTGCTGGACCCGGCCTGCGGCACCGCCAACTTCCTCTATGTGTCGCTGGAGCTGATGAAGGTGCTGGAGGCCGAGGTCCTGGAGACCCTGGCCCAGCTGGGCGAGCCCGAGACCCTGGGCTTCGAGACCGTCGACCCGCACCAGTTCCTGGGCATTGAGCTCAATCCCCGCGCCGCCGCCATCGCCGAGCTCGTCCTGTGGCTGGGCTATCTGCAGCAACACTATCGCAGCCGCGACGGCCACCCGTCCGAGCCGATCCTGCGCGCCTTCCACAACATCGAGAACCGCGACGCGGTGCTGACCTGGGACGGCTATCCGGTGCCTGCGGTCGTCGAGAAGGACGGCCAGCGGGTCGAGACCTATCCCAACGCCCGGCGGCCGGAGTGGCCGGAGGTCGATTTCATCGTCGGCAACCCGCCGTTCATCGGCGGCTCGACGCTACGCGCGCGGCTAGGCGACGGCTATGTCGAGGCCCTGTGGGGCGTCAACAAGGCCATGAACGACAGCGCCGACTTCGTCATGTACTGGTGGGACCGCGCCGCCGAGATCCTGGCCCGCAAGAAGACGATCCTGCGCCGTTTCGGCTTCGTCACCACCAACTCGATCACCCAGGTCTTCCAGCGGCGGGTGATGGAGCGCCACCTGAACGGCAAGCCGCCGATCAGCCTGATCTTCGCCATCGGCGACCATCCCTGGACGAAGGCCGGGCGCGAGAGCGCGGCGGTGCGGATCGCCATGACGGCCGCCGCGCGGGGCAAGCTGGACGGCGTGGCCTGGGAGGTCGCGACCGAGACCGGGCTCGACACCGACGAGCCGTTCCTGACCTTCACGGAGAAGCGGGGGAAAGTGAACTCGGACCTCACGGTCGGAGTAGATGTCACGCGGGCGCGAGCGCTCCTGGCAAATGAGGGAGTCTGCTCACCGGGCGTCAAGCTGCATGGATCCGGCTTTATCGTCACGCAAGCCGAGGCGCAGCTTCTTGGTTTGGGACAGCGGCCGGGTCTGGAAAAGCACATCCGGCTCTATCGGAATGGCCGCGACCTAACCGCTCGACCGCGTGGCGTCATGGTGATCGACCTTTTTGGCCTATCCTCCGACGCTGTTCGCCGGGACTATCCCGAGGTTTATCAGCATTTGCTCGAGGCAGTGAAGTCGGAGCGTGAAGCGCAGGCCGCACGATCTCCGACGAAAGACGCTATAGCTTATCGTGATCTTTGGTGGGTTTTTGGCAAGCCGCGGAGCGACTTGCGACACGCTCTCGAAGGGCTGGACCGTTACATCGCGACAGTTGAGACGACCAAGCATCGGATATTCCAGTTTCTCCCGATCGATATAACTGCGGACAACATGCTGATCGTCACAGCATCGTCGGATGCATGGCACCTGGCGGTGCTTTCCAGCGTCATTCACACGACCTGGGCACCAGTACTCGGGGGCTGGCTCGGCTTCGGCAACGACCCTCGATACTCCAAATCCCGCTGCTTCGACCCCTTCCCCTTCCCCGACCCGTCGGAGGAGATCAAAGCCCGCCTGCGCGCGCTCGGCGAGGAGCTGGACGCCACGCGCAAGACCGTGCTGGCCGAGAACGACGACCTGACCCTGACCGGGCTCTACAACCTGCTGGAAAAGGTCCGCGCCGGCGCTGCGCTGACGCCGGTCGAGCAGGACCAGAAGACGCGCGGCCGGGTGCTGATCCTGAAAGAACTGCACGACCAGATCGACGCGGCGACGGCCGACGCCTATGGCTGGCCGCGCGACCTGACCGACGAGCAGATCCTGGAGCGGCTGGTGGCCCTGAACGCCGAGCGGGCGCGCGAGGAGGCGGCGGGCCATGTGCGCTGGCTGCGGCCCGACTACCAGATCCCCCGCTTCGCCAAGGGCGCGGCCGCCAAGAGCGGCGAGCTCGATCTGGGCGAGGCGGCGGCGGTCGAGGAGAGCGACGAGGCCCTGGACTTCCCCAAGGACGCCGCCGACCGCCCGCCGGCCGTGCTGGCCGCCCTGGAGGCCGCCGGCCAGCCGCTGGACGTCACCGGCCTGACCAAGCGCTTCAAGAAGGGCGGCAAGCGCATCGAGCAGGCCGTCATCAAGGCCCTGGCCAGCCTGGTCCGCTGGGGCCACGTCACCGCCCTGCCCGACGGCCGCTACGTCGGCCGCTCGCAACGTAAGGAAGCCGCATGACCGCCACCCCCGCCGACGTCCCGACCTTCGACGCCTTCATGGGGCCGATCATCGAGCGGCTGAAGGCGCATGGGCGCTCGATGACCAACGAAGAGATGGCCGACGACGTGGCGCGCCACATGGGGCTGTCCGAGGCGGTTCGCTCGGTTCCGCACGGCGCGACCGGACAGACCGAGGTTGGCTATCGCATGTCTTGGGCGCGAAGCTACCTGCGTTCGGTGGAGGCGCTGGAGAGCAACGGCCAGGGCGTCTGGAGCCTGACGCCCAAGGGCGCGGCGATGACCGAGGCCGAGATCGCCGAGGTCAAGCGGCTGGTCCGCCAGGCCGGCGCGGCGCGACGCGCGGCCCAGCGCTCGGCCCAGGCCGACGAGGCGCGGGCCGAGGTCGCCTCGCCCATCGCCGCGGAAATCGCCGAGGAGATCGCCGAAGACACCTGGCGCGCGGCCCTGATGGCCCGCCTTCTCGCCCTCGACCCGTCCGCCTTCGAGCGCCTGTGCCAGCGGCTGCTGCGCGAATCCGGCTTCTCCAAGGTCGAGGTGACCGGCAAGACCGGCGACGGCGGCATCGACGGGACCGGGGTGCTGCGGATGAACCTGCTGTCGTTCCAGGTGGTCTTCCAGTGCAAGCGCTGGCAAGGCTCGGTGGGGGCGCCGACGGTGCGCGACTTCCGCGGGGCCATGGTCGGGCGGGCCGACAAGGGGCTGATCCTGACCACCGGGACCTTCACCGCCGAGGCCCGCAAGGAAGCCGTCCGCGACGGCGCGCCGGCCATCGACCTGGTGGACGGCGAGATGCTGTGCGACCTGCTGCGCCAGCACCGCCTGGGCGTCCGGGTCGAGATGGTCGAGCGGGTGACGGTCGACGCCGCCGCCCTCGCCGCGATCTAGGCCCCGCCCCTACCCCAGGTCCCAGGCCGGCGCCGCCGCCGCGCCGCCCTTGCTGACGATGGTGGCGACGACATAGTCCTCGAGCGCCTCGTAGGACTTGCCGACGTGGTAGGCGGTCCCGGCGCTGAGGACGAAGCCGGCCATGGCGGCCTTGGCGCCCAGGTCGTCGCCGCCCAGGGCGCGGAAGTAGGACTCCTGAGCCTGGATGTAGCGCAGGGCGGCCGGCACGTCGACGCCGGCGGCTTGAGCCTCGGCGACGCCGATGATCTCGCCATAGGCCTTGGCGACCGCGTCGGCGAAGGTCAGTGCGCCGTACTTGGCGTCGAAGGCCGCGCGCCCCTCGCCGACCTTGCCCAGGTTGATCGCGAAGTTGATGTAGCGGTTCTCGACCGAGAACTTGGCGTAGTAGCCGTCTGTCAGGTCGTTGGGGTTGTCGGCCGAGTCGATCAGCCAGGTCATGCCCTTGGACGTCGGGGCCGAGCCGGTGAAGAACACGTAGGCGTCGTGGGCCACGCCCGTGGTCGACGCCACCGCGTCCGTCAGGCGCTCTTCGAGCAGCGCCTGGCTGATCGCGCCAGCCTTGAACTGGACGACGGCCGCGTTGATGTCGGCCTGGGCCTTGGCCGCCGTGCTGGCTGCGACCGAGCCGTCGGGCAAGGTGATCGTCGGGCTGCCGGTCTTGGCCGAACCGGGCGCGATCTGCAGGCTGTCCAGCGCCAGGTCGACGAAGGCGGCGGCCGGCCGGGTGGTCAGGTCGACCAGGCTGGGCGGACGCGGCGGCTCGGGCTCGGGATCGGGCTGCGGCGGCGGCGCCAGGGCGCTGGCGTCGACGGTGAAGGCCCGGACCTCGGTCGCGCTGACATTGCCCGCGGCGTCGGTGGCGGTGACGGCGATGATCTTGCTCCCCGTCCCCCAGGCGTCGATCTCGGCCTGACTGACGGCGTAGCTCCAGCTGGTCCCGCTGACGACGGCGGTCTTGGCGACGCCGCCGATGGTCAGCGCCACGGTCGCGCCGGCCTCGATCGTTCCGCCGAAGGCCAGGCCCGAGACCTCGCCGGCCGAGATCGTATCGTCGCCGGCGACGGCGGCGATGGTCGGCAGCCCCGGCGGCGTGGAGTCGATCGTGACGGTCTGCCCGGTCGCGCCGCCCGTCGCGATCGCGTTGCCCGCCACGTCGGCGACGCCCGTGCCCGCGCTCTTGAGGTCCAGGCGCAGGGTCCCCTCGCCGCTGACCGACGTCAGGTTGACGGTGTAGGTCGATCCCGAGCCCGTGACGCTGGCGATCGTTCCGGCGGCCGTCCCGGTCGCGGCCAGGACGAAGTCGCTGGCGTCGACGCCGGTCACCGCCTCGCTGAAGGTGACGGTGAACGCCGCGCCGCTCGGGCCGGCGACGGCTCTGACAGGAGCGATCGACTGGACCGTCGGGAGCACGCCGTCGATCTTGATGGTGGAGAAGGTGGTCGCCGGCAGGCTATTGACGATGGGGTTGAGGGCCAGGTCCCCGACCGTGACGCCGTTCAGGGTGAAGGCGGTCGCCGTTTGGAAGCCGTCGGAGAAATCGCCGGCCTGGACCGTGTAGCCGAGGATCACCGAGGCGCCCGAGATGGTGTAGGAGCCCGTCAGGACGGTCCCGGTCTCGAGAACAAGGCCCAGCTTGGGAATCCCTTGGTTCCGCACGGCCTCATTGAAGTTGACGCTGACCTGCACGACGTCGCCGATCTTGTAGGTCCGACCGCCCGTGGCGGTCACGCTGACGAATTCGGGCGGCGTGGTGTCGACCCTCAGGTTCGCCGTAGAGCTGATGTTGAGGAGCGTCAGACTGGCGTCGTTGCCGACCGCGTCCCTCAGCGACCCGCCGTTTGTCGCCAGGGTCCCGACCGCGATCCCGTCGGCGTCCGTATCGCCGTCCTGCACGGTATAGCGGAAGGTCAGGTTCAAACCGCCCGAGCCGCTGAAATAGCCGGCCTGGCGCAGGGTCGAGCCCACCATGATCCCCAGCTGCGGGGTTCCGCTGACGGTGACGGCCTCGTTGAAGGTGACGGTGATGCTGATGACGCCGCCGGTCTTGTAGTAGGTGGTCGACGACGTCGACGGGCGCACCTGGGAGACGGTCGGGGCGACGGCGTCGACCCGCACGGCCGTCGTCGAGCCCACGCTGTTCAGGGTCAGGACGGCGGCGTTGCCGGCCGCGTCGGTCAGCGTCCCGCCGTTCAGCGCCAGGCTCCCGAGCGTGATCCCGTTGGTGTCCAAGTCGCCGCTTTGGGCGGCGTAGCGGAAGACCAGGGCCGAGGTCCCCGAGCCGCTGACATAGGTGGCCTGGCGCGTGGTCGAGCCGACGACCAAGGCCAGTCGCGGCGCGCCCGTGACGGTGACCGCCTCGTCGAAATTGACCGTGAAGTTCAGCGCGTCGCCGGTCTTGTAGGTGGCGTTCGTCGGGACCAGGACCGAGCTCACCACCGGCGCCGCCGTCTCGACCAGCACGGCCGCGGCGGAGGCGACGTTTTGCAGGGTCAGGTCGGCGCTGTTGCTGGCCGCGTCGGTCAGCGTCCCGCCGTTCAGCGCCAGGGTCCCGACCGTGATCCCGTCGGCGTCCGTCTCGCCGGCGGCGATGGTGTAGCGGAAGACCAGGCTCGAGCTTCCCGAGCCGCTGACGTAGCCGGCCTGACGGGTGGTCGAGCCCACGGTCAGCGAGAGCTGCGGGGTTCCGGTGACGGTGACCGGGGCGTCAAAATCCACCGTGAAGATCAGGTCCGCACGCTCGCCGTAGACGCCGGCGGCGGGGACGGCGACCGAGGTGACGCTGGGCGGGGCGGCGGCGAGGCTCGCTCCGCTCGGGCTGGTCGTCGACGTCATCTGGGCGCTCCAAACGCTGCGCCCCGTCGCCCACCTCACCGGCGCGCGGCCAGCGCTCTACCTTCAGTGGCCTTCTCAAGAGTGCGCCACACAAAGTCAAGGCTCCCGCCGCCGCCCTACCCGATTTGGGGCATCCGGTTGTTTATTAAGGAGTTTTTAACGAACGCAACACGCCGAGCCTCCGCCCCGTTCTTGACCTTGTCCGGCGGGCGTGGATAGCTGGCCGCAACCTTAAATCGCGGAGCGTCCATGCGCGGTGTGTTGCTGGCCAGCCTGGCTTTCCTGTCGTCGGCAAGCCTGGCGGCCGCGTCGATTCCGCCCGCACCGCCCTCGCCGAACATCCAGGTCAAGGTGATCAGCTTCGCGGCCACCCCCGCCGCCGTGACCTGCGGCGGCGGCGCGAGCGCGCGGCTGGTCGTGGGCGCGCCCATCGCGCCGCGGACCTGGCAAATCTGGACTCCGCCGGTCCCCACACCCGACTATGTGCCGCCCAAGGCGCCGACCAGCCAGACCTTCACCTTCTCGATCAACGGCGACGGGCGGGTGACCGACCTGAAGGGCGGCGGCTCCAACTTGTGGCTTAACGACGACCAGGCCGCCACGATCGCCAGCTGGCGGTTCGCGCCGAACGCGCCGGCCACGGGCTGCAGCGTGGACCTGGCGCCGACCGTCACCGCCCTGGCCGAGGCGAGTCCGGCCAAGCTGCTGGAGGTCGCGGCGGGCCTGTCGCGCGGCGCCGCGCCGGAGCTCTACAAGGTGCTGGACGCGACCGGTGACTGCTACACGGGCGCCCACCGCCGGCCGGCGACTTGGGTCTATCCGGACACACGGCCCTTCGACGGCAAGAGCGTCGATCCGCCCTCGGCGGCCGTCACCTTCGACATCGACGCCAAAGGCGCCACGCGGAACGTCAAGGCCGCCATCCAGCATGGCGATCCGGGCCTGGCCAAGGCGACCGTCGCCGCCGTCACCAAGAGCCGCTATTTCCCCGGGACAGCGCGCACCGGCTGCCGAGTGTTCATCAAGGCGCGTCCTGCGGTCAGCGATCCGCCGCCACGCCCGGAGCACGACGCTTTCAGGCGTCCGGAAGACAAGTGCGACATCAAGCGGGAGGAGATGAACCTGCCCGCGCCCATGACCTTTCCGCCAGCCTTTGGCTATCGTGGGGTCGGCGGTTGGGCGATCGTCCGGTTCGACGTGGCGCCCTGGGGCGATATCGGCGCGGTCGAGGTTCTCGCCGCCCAGCCCGCCCAGGCCTTCGGACAGGCCGCCGAGCTCCTGGTGAGCAGCGCCCGCCCCAAGCCGGCGGGCGTTGGCTATCATGGCTGCGTCATACCAATCATCTATCAGATGCCGCCGAGCTCGGGCGACGCCCCGTCCTGAGCCCCCTCGCCCTCCGCGCGCCGGTCGCCTTGGCGCGCGGAGGGTGGGAGGCCGGCGCCTCTGCGTCGACAAGGCTCCCTTGAGGTCAGACCCTCAGAGCTCTTCCCAATTCGCCTGGGCGGCCGCGTTGGTCGCGCCGGGCCGGGCGACGACCGACAGCCGGGCCTGGGCGACGGCGACCGGGTTGCGGGCGGGCGCGTGGCGGCCTGGAACGGCGACCTCGAGGCGCGGGGCGGCCTGGGCGGCGCCGGTCTCGAAGCGCGCCACCAGCCTTTCCAGTTCGATCGCCTCGGACTTCAGGTTGGACGCCGCGGCGGTGGCCTCCTCGACCATGGCCGCGTTCTGCTGGGTGACCTGGTCCATCTGGTTGACGGCGGTGTTGACCTGGTTGAGCCCGGTCGCCTGCTCCTGGGACGACTGGGCGATCTCGGAGACCAGGCTGTCGATGTCGGTGATCTTGGTGACGATGCCGCCCAGCGCCTTGCCCGTGTCGCCCACCAGCCTGACGCCGCGCTCGACCTCGGCCGTGCTGCCGGCGATCAGGCCCTTGATCTCCTTGGCCGCGTCGGCCGAGCGCTGGGCGAGAGCCCGGACCTCCTGGGCGACGACGGCGAAGCCGCGCCCCGCCTCGCCGGCCCGCGCCGCCTCGACCCCGGCGTTCAGGGCCAGCAGGTTGGTCTGGAAGGCGATCTCGTCGATCACCCCGATGATGTTGGTGATCTTCTTGGAGCTCTGCTCGATCTCGCCCATCGCCGCGACCGCCTCCTCCATGACCTGGCCCGACTTGACCGCGTCGACGCGGGCGCCGGACGCAGCCTCGGAGGCCTTGGCCGCGCCCTCGGCGCTGCGCTTGACCGTGGCGGTGATCTCGTCGAGCGCGGCGGCGGTCTCCTCCAGGCTGGCGGCCTGCTGCTCGGTGCGCCGCGACAGGTCGTCCGAGGCCGAGGCGATCTCGTCGGAGCCCGCGCGCAGGCCGCCGGTCGAGGCCGAGATGGCGCCCATGGCCGCGCGCAGGCTGTCGATCGCGGCGTTGAAGTCGTCCTTGATCTGGGCGTAGCGGCCGTTGAACGGCGCCGTGATCCGGGCCGTCAGATCGCCCTGGGCCAGGCGCCGCAGGCTCTCGGCCAGGGTGTCGACGACGCCGGCCTGCTCGTCGGCGACCGCCTTGCGCTCGGCCTCGACGATCGCGCGTTCCTCGTCGGCCTTCGCGTTCAGCAGCTGGAAGTAATAGAACATGACGACGCTGGCGTCGGAGAACACCGAGCGCATCAGGCTCAGCATCAGGTCGTCGGAATATTTCTCGTTCCAGGCCTTTTCCTTGACGAGGCCCGACGCCAGGCCGGCCGCATAGGCCGCGTAGGTCTTGCTGAGATAGGTCGCAAAATCCAGGCTGCTGGAGATGTTCTCGGTGATCACCGCCTGCTGCTCGAAATACTCGGGCGGGAAATTGCCGCGGGCGATGAAGGCGAACTTCTTCTTCTCGTTCTCCCAGACCTCGTCGGGCAGCGCCTTGAGGCCGGGATCGATCACGCGATAGGCGCTGAGCAGGGCGCTCTGAAGATGCTTGCCCGAGCGCTGGAAGACCACCTCGCCCAGCGCGCGGTCGTGCTCGTTCCAGGTGACGATCTTGGTTTGGATATCGGACACCTTGCGTCCCTCCTATGACCGGCGCGCTGAGGCTTTCACCCAGCGGGCGGCGGAATTTATGGATCCGGATGTATTCGCGGACAGACTGGAGAAGAACGCCTCCAATCCGAGCACCCGCGACAAAACAACACAGCCGGAAGGCTTGTTATTTACTCGGAGAAATGAGCGCTTCTTCAGAACTCAATCTCGTTTTACAGTCCACTACACGGGAGCGCCGAACTGGTTTTCCAGATCTTAACGACGTCGGCGCCCGCCGGGTCACTGTCTCAGCCCTGAGACACCTTCGCGCCGCAATCGGCCTTGAGGCCTGTTCTGCGCCGATCGCACCCGTCCGGAACGGCCCGCTCTCGCCCTTCGCGCGCAACACCGCTAAACCGTCGGCATGGTTTCCGCGCCCCCTTCCGTTCCGCCTGCCGCGCAGGCCAACCTCATCGCCCAGACCCGCTCGCGGGCGGGCAAGCGGCTGTCGATCGTCGCCCCCTGCTTCAACGAGCAGGAGGTGCTCGACCTGTTCTTCGGGCGGATCGAGGACGAATTGGGCAAGCTCGGGCTCGACTACGAGATCGTCTGCGTCAACGACGGCAGCCGCGACCACACCCTGGCGGTGTTGCTGGCCCACCACCAGCGCAACCCGCGGATCAAGGTCATCAACCTGGCCCGCAACTTCGGCAAGGAGACGGCCCTATCGGCGGGGCTGGACGTCACGACCGGCGACATGGTCGTGCCGATCGACGTCGACCTGCAGGACCCGCCCGAGCTGATCAGCCGGTTCCTCGAGGCCTGGGAGGCCGGGGCCGACGTGGCCTATGGCGTGCGGGTGGACCGCAAGGCCGACACGCCGCTGAAGCGCTTCACCGCCCAGGGCTTCTACCGCGCGTTCAACCGGCTGTCGGACGTCGGCCTGCCCTACAACGCCGGCGACTTTAGGTTGATGGACCGGCGGGTGGTCGAGGTGCTGCGCCAGCTGCCCGAGCGCAACCGCTTCATGAAGGGCCTGTTCGCCTGGGTCGGCTTTCGGCAGGAGGCCATTCCCTACGCCCGGCCCGAGCGCGCGGCGGGGACCAGTTCCTGGCGCTACTGGAAGCTTTGGAACTTCGCCCTGGACGGCATCACCTCGTTCAGCACCGCGCCGATCCGGGTCTGGAGCTATGTCGGCCTGCTGGTCGGCTGCCTTGCGGTGGGGTGGGCCCTGGTGGTCGTGGTGCGGA
The DNA here is from genome assembly GCF_003243465.1 of Caulobacter segnis. Classification (GTDB taxonomy): domain Bacteria; phylum Pseudomonadota; class Alphaproteobacteria; order Caulobacterales; family Caulobacteraceae; genus Caulobacter; species Caulobacter segnis_A. The sequence goes on along the minus strand of NZ_QFQZ01000030.1, from coordinate 29,658 downwards.
CCCTGCTGTTCGGCCGCGACGTGCCCGGCTATCCGTCGCTAATGGTGGCCATACTGCTGAGCTTTGGCGTGCAGATGCTGGCCATCGGCTCGCTGGGCGAATATGTCGCCCGCATCTATCAGGAGGTGAAGGGCCGGCCGCTGTACGTGGTCATGGACCGCTACGGCTTCGAGGCCCCCAAGCCCTCGCCAGAGGACGCTTCGGCTTGAGCGCCCTGCTGACGCCGGCGCGGCGCGAATTCCTGGTCTCGGCCCTGCGCTATGGCCTGGCGGGGGTGGTCAACACCCTGGTCGGCTTCTCGATCATCGTGGCCCTGGACGTGGGCCTGCGCCTGCCCGCCCACCTGGCCAACGCCATCGGCTATGCGGTCGGGATCTGCGTCAGCTTCGCCCTGAGCAAGCTGTTCGTGTTCAAGGCTCGCCGCACCACCCGCTCGGCCCCGCTTCGCTACGTCGTGGCGGTGGCCGGCGCCTTCGCCCTGAACCAGGGCGTGCTGACCGTGGCCAAGCTGGTCCTGCCGCACGGCGCCCTGTGGAGCGTGGCCGCGCAGGGGGCGGCGGCGGTCAGCTACACCGCCGCCCTGTTCCTGCTGAGCCACTTCTGGGTCTTCGCCCACGTGAGCGAAGAGCCCGCCCCTACTGCACGATCCTGATCTCCTGCACCCCGATCCCCAGCACGCGCGGATCGTTCTTCGAGGCGCGGGCGTCGGGCAGGTCGAACATGAAGCGCACGGCCTGGCCCGGCTTGACCGCCCCGTTCGGCACCTTGAAGCGGTAGGTGTAGAAGTTGCCGGTGTCGACGCTCTGGCTGTCGACGCGGCGGCCCTCGGCGTACAGCGTCACCCGCTGCGGGCGGATCGGCTCGTCCGAGAAGCCGATGGCGACGATGTCGACGAAGAAGCCGTTCGGCCCGATCGTCTTGGGCGCGTCCAGGGTGAACAGGGCCTTGGGGCCCAGGGTCCAGATGCCCTTGCCGCCCGGATCGAGGTCGGCCCAGCCCGAAACCAGGGCGTCGGACTTCGGCGGCTGGTCCAGGCGGATCGACAGCAGCGGCGGCCGCTCGACCGCCAGCTCGCCGGGCAGCACGGGCGTCAGGCCGTCGATGCCGCCCAGGTCGCGGCCGCAGATCACGCCGCGCTTGAAGCGATAGCAGTCGCCGCGCTGGGCCACCGGCGTCAGGTCGCCGCCCTCCATCTTGCCGTTGGCCAGGACGACGGTCATCCGCCGGTCGCCGGGCGCGGCGTCCAGGGTCAGGGCGGGCGGCACCTCGGCGCACGGCGCGTCGTTGCTGCGGGCGGTGGCGAAGGTGTTGGAGGTCCCGCCGGTGCGCACCGCGATCAGGGCCATCTGGCTGATCACCCGCTCGTCCAGCGGATTGGGGCTGCAGAAATAGGTGGGGCGGAACACCCAGGGCCGGCCGCGGATGGCGGGACTATTGGCGAAGGCCGACGGCATCTCCAGGCTGTCGGGCCCGGAGAAGACGTGGCGCACGCCCTGGCGCAGCGGGTTGGAGTCATAGGCCTGGACCGCCAGGGCGACCGCCAGCAGGCCGACGCTCGCGCGGCGCGGCAGCCGGCTGGCCCAGGCGATGCCCAGCGCCATCAGCAGATAGCCCGGGGCCCAGAAGAAGCGGCCGTGGGCGCGATAGCCGCCGATGATCTCGGCCACCTTGCCGCTGGGCTTGGGCACGTCGAACAGGTGCGCCGGGCCGGCGTAGACCACCCAGCCGATCGCCCACAGGGTCAGGGCCAGCATGGCCAGGGCCAGCGGCGCCCAGCGGGCGACGACGCCCGCTTCAGGACGGCGTCCGCGCGCCAGGCCAAAGACCAGCGTGGCCAGCATGGCGCCGACCAGCAGCAGCGGCCCCACGCCCATGAACTGGAAGCCCTCGAAATACTGGCCGCCGTTGGGGTCCAGGGTCCCGCGGTACCAGCCGCCGGTCCAGTACTGGCCAAAGACGTTCGAGGCCTGCGGCCAGACAGGCCCGAACACGTTCATCGAATAGAGGCCGATGGCCGCCGCGCCGCCGGTCGGGCCCGAGCCCTCGCCATAGCCCAGGAACAGGGCCGGCAGGGCGACCGAGGCCAGCACCGCGACGGCCGCCAGCGGAACGCGCGTCCAGGCGCCGCCGCGCCGCTGCAGCAGCTCGGCCAGCAGGGCCGCGCCGAAGCAGGCCCCGATCGGGACCAGGTGATAGGCATGGACGCCCGTGGCCAGCGCCGCCAGGGCCGCAAAGCCCCCCACCCGCTTCCAGGTCAGGCCCAGCCGCGCCGACGACACCGTCAGGGCCAGGGAAAACAGGATCAGCCAGTGGCCGCACAGGGCGATATGGCCGAACTGCCGGGCGATCCAGGTGGGGAACAGCAGCGCCATCAGCCCGCCGATCGCCAGGGGGACCTTGTCCTTCACCCCCAGCGCTCGCAGCAGGGCGACCATGCCCCAGGCCTGCAGCGGGTAGGACAGCATCAGGAAGACGCCCAGCGGATTGAAGTACGGCCCCAGGCCCGAGGCCTTCAGCACGATCGACAGCCAGGGAATGCTGTCGCTGAACACGATCGAGAACGGCTTGGGCAGGAGGCCCGAGACCATGGTGACGGGCCAGCCCCAGGGCTGGCGGACATAGGCCTCATAGGCCGCCGTCATGGCGATCATGTCGTTCTTGGGCCGCACCCAGAACTGGGCCGAGGCCAGCGGGATGTCGAAGCCGAACATGAAGCCGCACAGCAGGATCGGGACGATCGTGACGACGGCGGCGAACAGCACCTGCTCGCGGGACAAGGACTTCGGCGAACGCATGGATTCCCTCGGACAACTGGCGGCCTGCATAGCATCCGGAACGACGGAGAACACCCCGCCCGCGCGTCTTGGTTGCAGCCAGGCCCGGCGGCGCCCAGATGCGGACCATGACCGAGCTCCAGGCCACCGTGATCCTGACCGCCGTCGCGATCCTGCTGGTCCCGCTGGGGGTGTGGGCGATCGGTCGAAGCAAGCGGGCGCGACGGGCCATGGCGCCCATGGCCGGCATGATGCTGCTGCTGGGCGCGTTCTTCACCGCCGATCCTCCGCCCCCGCCCCCGGCGGAAAACGCGGCGCCGAGACCCGACGAGGACGACGCGCCGAAGGACACGCCGCGACGACACAGCTAATTACGCTCGTAATTAGTTTATACTTGTAATTTCAAAATCCTTCGCCAAGCTGTCCGTGAGGGAGGACGACGCATGGCGGTCAAGGATTTCGGAACACGCACGGCCCGGCGGCCTTTGACGCCGCTGGTCCTCTCGGCGATCGCGGTCGCCGGGACGCTTGGGGCTTTCCTGTTCACCGGCGTCGACCTGGCGCGTTTCGAGCGCGAGAACGCCTTCAAACCCTCGCCCACCCCACTGCAGCGGGCGCGCTACGAACCGGCGGCCAAGGCCGAGTGGCGGATCGTCCGCGCCAATCTCGAAGCCCGCCTCGACCAGCGCAGCCCGCTGGAGCTGGGCGCGGTCTGGGCCACCCGCGCCGGCCAGGTCTGCGGTCTGGTCAACGGTCGCGGCAGCTTCGGCGGCCTGGCGGCCATGAGCCGCTTCTACACGATCGACCAGCGCCCCGTGTTCCACCAGGACGTCGAGCACGTCGCCTTCCAGAAGGCCTGGTTCGAATGCCGCCGCGACCAGTACGTGATGCTGCACGACGGAACGATGGAGCCAGGCTTCTGCGGGACCGAGCTGGGCAGGCGGCGGTGCTACCTGGTGAAGAACGGGGTGCGGGTGGAGCAGGGGCCGGCCGGATAGCGCCATCCGAAACCGTCACGCCCCCTCACTTCACAAGCTGGTAGCGAAACCGTGACATGACACTTCTCGGTTGTAACCCATACTCTGCATAACGTTGTTATCTCAACATCCTGCGGGGGCGCGGATATGATGTTCAACCGACTGAGACCTGTGGCTGTCGTCGCGAGTTGCGCGCTCGTTGGGGGGTGCAGCCTTTTCGACCCCTATGTGAAGGTGGATCCCGTCCATGTCGCAGGAGCCTCCGGCGAGCCACTTTCGCCGAGCACTTCGGACTGGACGCGCTCTCAGGAGCTGTTGAAGCTTGAGCATCACAGCGCCGAGGCCCAGGCTGAGGCCTATCGCTCGGCGGTGAAGATACCCACGCGCCTGAAGAACAGCCTCGCCGTCGTTCTGCCCTTCCTCGGCGGCGCCGTGGCCGTGGCCAGCGCCACCCATGACGAGAGCGATTTTCCTCTGATCGGCGCCGCCGTCGGCGCCACGACGCTCGGCATCAGCGGACTGCTCACGTCGCCGGCGCGCTCGGCGATCTATCTACAGGCCCAGACGGCGACGCTGTGCGCGATGTCCGCCTATGATGTCTACTTCATCAGCGAGGCTGACTACACGACGTACCTGTCTGACAGTACGCCCTTTTCCAGGGACATCGTCGCGGTCAATGGCGCCAGGTCAGCGCTCAAGGCGGCCCTGGACCGCTACACGGAGGGCACGCCGGCCGCCGTCGCCGAGGCGGACCTAGCCGCCACGAAGGCCAAGAAAAATCCCGCTACGACCTCGGCCGAGAAAAAAACCCCTGGCCAACAAGTGGAAGAAGCCGCGAACAGCGTGACGGTGGCGGCCAAAAGCCTGCTGAAACAAGCCGAAACCGATCTGGCGGCCGCCGAGGCGACCCAAAAGTCCCTCATGGGTGTGCGGGGTCGCGTCGACGAAGCGGGACGCAGCCTCGGCGCGCGCCGCATGGCGATCAAGGCCGAGGTCGATCAGAGCCTTCAGACGACAGAGCTCACGATCGATCAGATCAAGGCGGCGGTCAGCGCCGCCGCCCTGGCGTCCAACCAACCTACGGCTTCGCCGCCGGCGGCGTCCGACGCAAAGACCGGCGCGCCGGCGGCGCAGGCGGCGGAGAACCCGAGCGCGCTCCGCGAGTTCGCGCCCAAGGGCCGCGCCAACGACCTGTGGCAAAAGATGCAGGCGCTGGAGCAGGCGCTCGAACAGCTGCAATTCCACAAGATCGCTCCAGACAACTGGCTGGCGCGCGCCCTGCAGAAGGAGCGCGAAGCGACCCAGGTCGCGACTTGCTCGGCGTCCGCACGCGCGGTGCTGACCGCCACTCCGCCCAACCCGGCTCAGGTGGCCAAGGGTAAGCCGCTGAACATCCCGATCCACGCGCCTTCCATCGGCGGCGCGCCGAGCGCTTCGAAGCTCGCCGATGGGCTGACCGCCGTTATGACCGCGACCGGCCCGTACGACTACACGCTGGTGATCTCCGAAGGCGATACGGCGTCCCCGGCGAAAGCCCAGACCGTGGTCATTACGAGCGGCGCCCAGTCAGTCACCGTCCCGTTCACGGTGACCGACGGCTCCGACTCGGGCGGCGGCGCGGGAACGAGCGGCGGCGGAGGAGCGACCGGCGGCGACACGCCTCCGCCTCCGCCTCCGACCCAGAAAACCGCGCCGTAGCGCGCGCGATGACGGACTATAGCGTTCATGAGCCCCTGGACGGATCGGCGGCGATCGCCACGGTGTCCAGCCGGGTGGGCACCGCGGGATGCTTCGTCACCGTCGGCAGCGACAAGCCGTGCATCCTGAGCAGCGCCCACGTGCTGGCGGCGATCCCGTCGGACAAGACCGTCTTCCAGCCCCCGGGTGCGGACGGCTCAAGGGCGGTGGCGAAGCTGTGGGACTTCTACGGGCCAGATCCCGCCCGCAAAGACAATGTCCTCGACGCCGCGATCGCGGTGCTGTGTGACACGAAATACGACCCGCGGATCGGCGCGTTAGCGCCTCCGCGGGGCTTCAACCCGAACGTCGTCGCGAACCAACGCGTGTGGATCCATGGCGCGGGCTCCGGGCGTCGGCGCAGCGGACGAATCCAAGTGGTCGGCGAACCCAAGACTGTCATCTATGACGACGGTAGCTCGGCGGGATTCCAAGGCCTGGTCCGGTGCGAGTGCTACAGCCAGGCCGGTGATAGCGGCGCGGCGGTTCTCGACGCGGCGGGATATGTGGTTGGCGTCCACCTCTGCGGCACCGAAGACTACTCCTGGTTCTGTCGGATCAGCATGGTCCTCGCGCGCTGGCCCAAAATCCAATTGATCACCTCCAACTAGGGCGCCGCTGGATGACCGCCCCGTCCGGAAAGCCAAGGAAGATGCCGCGCTGGATGTCGGATCTGAAGTGGATGCTGGTGGGAACGGCGCTACTGGCCGCTGCGCTGACGGCCTGCATCTGCCCCTTCCCAACGGCGGGCGATGGGGACAGGTGGCGATACCTCGTGGTCGTCGTCCTGGTGCTCGCTTGGATGATGGCGGTCGGCAAGGCTTTCAATGGTCGGGTCGATGGGCTTTTGATCGACGGACGAAACCGGATCAGCCTGTCGCGCCTGCAACTCTTCCTCTGGCTGGTCGTCGCGGCGAGCGCCTTCGCCGTGGAGGTGGCCCACAACTTCAGGCTCCAAGGCTCGACCCCGGACGACATTACTGTGCCGACGCAACTCGGGTTGGTCATGGCGGCGGCCACGACCTCGTTCGTGGCGAGCCCGGCGATCCTTGCCCTGAAATCACGAAGCGGCCGCCTGGACGTCCGTCCCCGCGGCGCGCGCAGCCGTTGGTCGGATCTATTCCGCGGCGAAGAGCAAGGAACGTCCCGCTCGGCTGATCCGGCCAAGGTGCAGCAGTTCCTCGTCACCCTGATGCTCGTGGCGATCTACGTGGCGACGTTGTGGCGCGATCTTGGAAGCCCGCCGGCGGCCGGCTACACGGCCCTGCCCGGGCTCAGCGAGGGCGGCCTGGTTCTGCTCGGCGTCAGCCACGCCGCCTATCTGGGCGGCAAGGCGTCGTCGCTGGTCCGGAAGGACTCAGCGGCTGCCGACGATCCCGTCAGCGTCGATACGGCGCCGAAACCACCGGAGGCGTCCCAGAAACCCGCGCCCTAGGCGAGCGAGGCCCCTCCCAGGCCATAACGCCGGCGAGGGCCGCCTTCTCTCCAGAAGGCGGCCTGCTCTCTTACGCGTAGCTCTGGAGCGGGCGGACGTCCAAGGCCTCGGCCGGGGCGCCGGCGATGGCTTGGGCTGCCGCCAGCGCGCCAGCGCTGGTCGTGTAGTACGGCACCTTCATCATCAGGGCCGTGCGGCGGATCTCGAAGCTGTCTTCCAGCGCCTGCTTGCCTTCGGTGGTGTTGAAGACGAGCTGGACGCCGCCGTTCTTCATCACGTCGACGATGTGCGGACGGCCTTCCAGCACCTTCTTCACGTGCTCGACCTCGATACCCTGCTCGGCGAGGTAGGCTTGCGTGCCCTCGGTCGACAGGACCTTGAAGCCGGCGGCCAGCAAGAGCTTCACCGGCTCGACGATCCAGGGCTTGTCGCTTTCCTTGACCGAGACGAAGGCCGCGCCCTTGGTCGGCAGCTTCACGCCGCCGCCCAGTTGGCTCTTGGCGAAGGCGCGGGCGAAGGCCGGACCCATCGAGGTCTCGCCCTCGCGCTTCCAGTCCAGGCCCATGACCTCGCCGGTCGAGCGCATTTCCGGGCCCAGCACCGTGTCGACGCCGGCGAAGCGGGCGAACGGGAAGACCGCTTCCTTGACCGCGATGTGGTCGTAAGGGACGTCCTTCAGGCCGAACTCGGCCAGGGTCGCGCCGGCCATGATCTTGGCGGCGATGGCGGCGACCGGCTGGCCGATGGTCTTGGCCACGAACGGCACGGTGCGCGAGGCGCGCGGGTTCACTTCCAGCACGTAGATGCGCGGGTTGTCGCTGTGCGGCTCCTCGATGGCGAACTGCACGTTCATCAGGCCACGGACGTTCAAGGCGAGGGCCATCTGCACCGTCTGGCGCTTCAGCTCCTCGACCGTTTCGGCCTTCAGCGAGAAGGGCGGCATCGAGCAGGCGCTGTCGCCCGAGTGGACGCCGGCTTCCTCGATGTGCTCCAGCACGCCGGCCACGAACACGTCCTTGCCGTCGCACAGGGCGTCGACGTCGACCTCGGTGGCGCGGCTCAGATAGTGGTCCAGCAGGATCGGGTGCTCGAGCGAGATCTCGCCGGCGCCGGCGATGTAGCGCTCCATGGCCTCGTGGTCACGGATGATCTCCATGCCCCGGCCGCCCAGCACGTAGGACGGACGCATCACGAACGGGAAGCCGATCTTCTCGCCTTCGGCGCGGGCTTCGTCCCAGCTGCGGGCGATGGCGTTTTCCGGCTGGGCGATCTTCAGGCCGTTCAGCAGCTGCTGGAAGCGCTCGCGGTCCTCGGCCAGGTCGATGGCGTCCGGGCTGGTGCCCAGGATCGGGATGCCGGCCTCTTCGAGAGCGTGGGCCAGCTTCAGCGGCGTCTGGCCGCCGAACTGGACGATCACGCCGGCCAGGGTTCCCTTGGACTTCTCGACGTGCAGCAGCTCCAGCACGTCCTCGGCCGTCAGCGGCTCGAAGTACAGGCGGTCGGAGGTGTCGTAGTCGGTCGAGACGGTCTCGGGGTTGCAGTTGACCATGATCGACTCGATGCCGACCTGATCCAGCGCGAAGGCCGCGTGGCAGCAGCAGTAGTCGAACTCGATGCCCTGGCCGATCCGGTTGGGACCACCGCCCAGAATGACCGCCTTCTTGCGGTCGGACGGATCGCTCTCGCACTCGGGGATTTGGCCGAGGGCGCCGGTCTCGTAGGTCGAGTACATATAGGGCGTCGAGGCCAGGAACTCGCCGGCGCAGCTGTCGATGCGCTTGAAGACCGGTCGGACGCTGAGCGCCTGACGGGCGGCGCGGACCTCGTTCTCGGTCTTGCCGGTCAGCTGGGCCAGGCGCTTGTCCGAGAAGCCTTGCGCCTTCAGGGCGCGGAAGGCGACGGCGTCGGTCGGCAGGCCGCCGGCCTTCACCCAGCCTTCCTGGCGGACGATCTCGGCGATCTGGCGCAGGAACCAGGGCTCGTAGCTGCAGGCCGCGTTGACCTCTTCCACGGTCAGGCCGTGGCGGAAGGCCTGGGCGATCACGCGCAGGCGGTCGGGGGTCGGCGTGCCCAGGGCGCGCACGACGGCGGCCTTGCCGGTGTCGGGATCATCGGCGCCGTGGATCTCGACCTCGTCGAAGCCGGCGAGACCGGTTTCGAGGCCGCGCAGGGCCTTCTGGACGCTTTCCTTGAAGGTGCGGCCGATGGCCATGACCTCGCCGACCGACTTCATGGCCGTGGTCAGCAGCGGCTCGGAGCCTGGATACTTCTCGAAGGCGAAGCGCGGGATCTTGGTGACGACATAGTCGATGCTGGGCTCGAACGAGGCCGGGGTCGCGCCGCCGGTGATGTCGTTCTTCAGCTCGTCGAGCGTGTAGCCGACGGCCAGGCGCGCGGCGACCTTGGCGATCGGGAAACCGGTGGCCTTCGAGGCGAGCGCCGAAGAGCGCGACACGCGCGGGTTCATCTCGATGACGACCATGCGGCCGTCCTTCGGGTTGACGGCGAACTGGACGTTCGAGCCGCCAGTCTCCACGCCGATCTCGCGCAGCACGGCGATCGAGGCCGCGCGCATCCACTGGTATTCCTTGTCCGTCAGGGTCAGGGCCGGGGCGACGGTGATCGAGTCGCCGGTGTGCACGCCCATCGGGTCGATGTTCTCGATCGAGCAGACGATGATGCAGTTGTCCGCCTTGTCGCGGACGACCTCCATCTCGTACTCCTTCCAGCCCAGGACGCTCTCTTCGACGAGCACCTCGGTGGTCGGCGAGAGGTCGAGGCCGCGCTCGACGATCTCCTTGAACTCCTCGACATTGTAGGCGATGCCGCCGCCGGTGCCGGCCAGGGTGAAGGACGGGCGGATGATCGCCGGCAGGCCGACGAACTCCAGGCCTTCCATGGCCTCTTCAAGCGTATGGCAGGCGCGCGAACGCGGGCTCTCGAGGCCCAGCTTGTCCATGGCGTCGCGGAACTTCTGGCGGTCCTCGGCCTTGTCGATGACCTCGGCCTTGGCGCCGATCATCTCGACGCCGAACTTGGCCAGCACGCCCTGCTCTTCCAGGGCCAGAGCCGTGTTCAGAGCGGTCTGGCCGCCCATGGTCGGCAGCAGCGCGTCGGGGCGCTCCTTCTCGACGATCTTGGCGACCATCTCCGGCGTGATCGGCTCGATATAGGTCGCGTCGGCCACGTCCGGATCGGTCATGATCGTGGCGGGGTTCGAGTTGACCAGGATGATCCGGTAGCCCTCGGCGCGCAGCGCCTTGCAGGCCTGGACGCCCGAATAGTCGAACTCGCAGGCCTGACCGATGACGATCGGACCGGCGCCGATGATCAGGATCGAGGAGATGTCTGTTCTTTTGGGCATCGTAAACTCGCGCGCAGAGACACGGTCGCGCACATCCGCGCGCCCGCTGCCGACCATCTTGCAGGTTAAGCCGCCCGTTTAGAGACGGAGTCGGCTCGGCGCAACCCCGCATCTTGGCGAAGGGTTAACGCCAGCTTGGCCGAACGGCGTTCAAGGGGCTTGGCGACTTAACATCCCTCTCTCTGAGAGAGAGGGAGGGGCCCGCCGCGAAGCGGTGGGAGGGTGAGTGGAACGCCGTCGGCCAGAAACTCCGATTCCTTCGGTTGAGGTCGGAGGACCGCCATGTCCACGTTATGGACATGGATAGGACCGCCACGGCCAGACGCCTCCGCCAGAGCCAGACCCTGGCCGAGAAGACCCTTTGGAAACTGGTCCGCGACCGCCGCCTGGGCGGCTTCAAGTTCACCCGGCAGCGTCCGATCGACCGCTACTTCGCGGACTTCGTCTGCGAGGCCGGCAAGCTGATCGTCGAGCTGGACGGCGCGACGCATGAGGGACGCGAGGATTACGACAACCAGCGCACCGAAACGCTGAGGCGGTTGGGCTACAGGGTGCTGCGGTTCCCGAACGCCCGCGTGCTGGCCGATCCTGGAGGAACGGCGGATGACATTCTTGCGGCGTTGCGGCTGCGGAGGCCCTAGCCACTCACCCTCCCACGCTCCGCGTGGGCCCCTCCCTCTCTCCGAAGAGAGGGATTCTTGGGCGTTGACACCCTCCCGACTCCAATTTAACAAACTCATTAAATAACAAACTCGCTAAATACATGACCGACCAACTCTCCGCCACCTTCGCCGCCCTCGCCGACCCGACCCGCCGGGCGATCCTGGCGCGCCTCACCCAGGGCGAGGCCAGCGTCAATGAGCTGGCCGCGCCGTTCGACATCAGCCTGCCGGCGGTCTCGCGCCATCTGAAGGTGCTGGAGAGCGCGGGCCTGATCAGCCGCTCGCGCGAGGCCCAGGTCCGTCCCTGCAAGCTGGAGGCGGACGCCCTTCAGCGCGCCCACGCCTGGATCGAGCCCTACCGCCGGTTCTGGGACGCCAGCTTCGAGCGCCTCGACGAGTATCTCGCCGAGCTGCAGGCCCAAGGCCCCAAGCCCTCCTCCCCCGCGAGCAAACCCAGGACCCCAAAGCCATGACCGACACCGTCGTGATCCAGGACGACGAGCTCCTGATCGAGCGCATCCTGGCCGCCCCGCGCGACCTCGTCTTCCGCGTCTGGACCGATCCGCGCCACCTGACCCGCTGGTGGGGCCCCAAGAATTTCGAGCCGATCGGCGCCGAGCAGGACTTCCGCGAGGGCGGGACCTATCGCCTGGGCATGAAGAGCGCCGAAGGTCGCGAGGTGTGGAGCACCGGGACCTACAAGGAGATCGTCCCCAACGAGAAGGTCGTCATGACCTTCCGCTGGGAGGACGGCGCCTGGGGCGTCGACAACCTGGTCACCGTGACCTTTCTGGAGATGGCCAGCGGCCGGACCCTCATGCGCTTCCACCAGCAGCCCTTCGCCACGGTCGAGGCCCGCGACGCCCACAACGGCGGCTGGAACAGCCTGCTCGACAAGCTCACCACCTACCTGGAGACCGTCCAATGAACGCCGTCGTTTCCGCCTACAACTGGGTTCCCGACTTCGCTCAAGGCCTGGTGCGCGACATGCGCGTGCGGTGGGCGCTGGAGGAGGCCGGCCAGCCCTACCGCAGCGAGCCCATCGCTCAGCAGGACAAGACCGGTAGCGCCAATCGCGCCAAGCAACCGTTCGGCCAGGTCCCTGCCTATGCCGACGGCGAGGTCGAGATGTTCGAGAGCGGCGCGATCGTCCTGCGCATCGCCGAGGGCTCCGAGGCCCTGATGCCGCGCGATCCGGCCGGCCGCGCGCGGGTCCAGACCTGGATGTTCTGCGCCCTGAACACGATGGAGATCCCGGTCGCCTTCCTGACCGAGCTCAACCTGTTCAGCGCCGGACAGGCCTGGACCGAGGGCGCCCGACCGCGCGTCGAGGGCTGGCTGCGGCAAAGGCTCGCCGATCTGTCGACGCGGCTGGGCCAGAACCCCTATCTGGACGGCGACCGCTTCACGGCCGGCGACCTCCTGATGGCCGACGTGCTGCGCACCCTTCCCGAGGCGATGCTGGCCGAGCAGCCGAACCTGGCGGCCTATGTCGAGCGCTGCACGTCGCGACCGGCGTTCCAGAGGGCGATGGCGGCCCAGTTGGCCGACTTCACCGGCTCGCCGCCGCCGGGGTGGGCTTGACCGCCTCCGTCGACGGGTCCGTCGGCGCGACCCAGGCCGCGCCGGACTTGCCAAGGTCGTAGCCCAGCTTGAACAGCGCCCGCCGCCCTTCGGCCGCGAAGTCGAGGCCCGAGAAGTCGCCCTGGGCGTCGTCGGGGATGGCGGTGTAGCGGAACACCCCGCCGTTGCGCCGGGTGAAGGCGGCGTTGGCGGTCAGGTGGGTGCGCAACTGGGCCTTGTTCATGGCGATCCACGAGCGGCCCAGGATCGACAGGGCGTCGCCCTTGGTGAAGCCGAAACCGCCGTCGATCTGGCCGTTGACGATCACCGACACCTCGCCGGGCCCGGTCTGGTCCTGGCCCGGCAGGATCGACAGCAACAGGGTCTCGGGCGCGACGAAGAACGGCGTCGTCACGTTGCCGTCGACATGCATCTCGGAGAACTTGCGGTTGGGCCCCTGCACCTCGATCAGGCTGGGCGGGAAGACGCCGGGAATGCTGGCCGAGGCGACCAGCACCTGGCGGAACAGCTGCAGGGCCGCCGCGTCGCCGCGCGAGGCGATGGCCCCCATGTCCCAGATCATCGTCTGCTCGGTGTCGAGATTGGTGGTGGCGATCATCAGCCGCCGGCCCTTGGCGTGCTCGACGGACACGGCGTAGAGCAGCGGCGCGTCGACATACTTGGCCACCAGGTCGCGCAGGGCGTGGTTGCGGAAGATGCTGGGCGCGAACAAGAGGTCCAGGCCGCGCTTCTGCAGGATGCGGTCGGCCGCGTCGCTGGTGTAGGCCTCGGTCAGGCGCCGGTCCCAGTCCTTGCCCAGAAAGGCGAACGGCGCGGTCAGGGCGCCGGTCGAGACGCCGGTGACGATGTCGAAGTCGGGCCGGTCGCCCTTGGCCGTCCAGCCGACCAGCACGCCCGCGCCAAAGGCTCCGTTCGAGCCGCCGCCCGAGACCGCCAGCACATTGACCTTGCGACCGACGGTGTGGCTGTGGACCTCCTGCGCGAACTTGAGGCCGGCCGCCGGATCGGCGGCGCTGAACCGCACGTCGGCCAGGCCCTGCGGGGCGACCGCGCCCAGGTCCTGGGCCGTAAACGCGTCGCGCGACACCGTCCCGCAGGCCGACAGGACGAGCGTGAGCGCCAGGGCGGCGAGGACGCGAAAGCCGCGCATTGGAAAGCGTCTCCCAAGGTCGAGCTGGATGATTAGCGCCGAAGACCCCTTAGGGGAATTGCCGCCTTGCCATCGCCCAGATTTGCGAGTCATTCTCAATATCAGCAGCAAGGAGTCGACCATGGTCTACCGAACGACGGGCGCGAGCGTGCTGGCCTCGATCATGCGCGCCGAGCGCGCCAAGCGGGCGGCGCTGGAGCAGGACCTCTCCTGGCTGCTGCACGGGCCGAGCGATCCGGAGGTGGTGGAGGACGAGACGGCGCTGGAGACCGCCTCGCGAATGGCGGCGGAGTAGCGACGGCTGAGAAAGCGGACTCGCCAGAGGTCAGCGGTGGGTGGAACGCGCCCACGAATCCCTCTTTCAAAGAGAGAGGGATTTCGCGCAACGTCCGACCAGAGTCGAAGACCTCGCCTCCCCGCGCCCGCCCCCCTCAAACGAAAACAGGCCGGCGCATGCGCCGGCCTGTTCCGTCACGGACCCGAGGGTCCGAAATAGCGACGGCGCTTAGGCCGTCTGCAGCTGACCAGCCGAGGTCTTGCCGCTGCGGCGGTCGACTTCCGGCTCGTACGACAGCTTCTGGCCTTCGTTCAGGCCGTTCATGCCGGCGCGTTCAACGGCCGAGATGTGGACGAAGATGTCCTGGCCGCCGTTGTCCGGCTGGATGAAGCCAAAGCCCTTGGCGGCGTTGAACCACTTCACGGTTCCAGTAGCCATGGTGAGTATCCTTGCAGGCATGTGTTCGCCGACCGAAAACGTCCCGGTCGACGATCAAATTTCGTTGGAAGTTCGGAAGGCGCGTCCGGCGCTCCGCCACGCGGAGCAAGGAATAGCAGGCCGATCGGCAGCGAATTCGATAGCGTTATTCTGGAGGACTTCCAGGAAATAACAAGGAAAATATTTTCGAACGACTTTGGCGGGCGCTCGGAGCCAAGCTGGACCTCACGCGTTTTCATCAGGATGCGTCGATCTTCCGGCGTCGAATGAGGAGCTCCGCCATGACCCTGCTCGAAAAGATTCCCATGCTCCGCGACGCAGAACTCAAGGCCTTGCTGGCCAACGCCCGCCGCCTGGACGTCACCGGCACGCCCGAACAGCGCCGCGCCGTCGCCGAGGTGATCACCCCCCTGGAACGCGAAGCCTCGCGCCGCCGGTCCGCGGGACGCTCGGGGCGGTAAAGCGCGTCCTTCCTCCCCATTAGGGGGACGTGGATCGATGCGAATACGCATCGAGACGGAGGGGGTCCGGCGGCCTATCACCGCGCGTCCGGCGAGCCCCCTCCACCGGCGTCCGCCGGTCCCCCTCCCCCATAAAGGGGGAGGAAGAGAAGCCTTAAACCAGCGCCTTGCGCGCCGCTTCCCAGTATTGCGCGCCGGTGATCAGGGTCACCAGGGTCGCCAGCCACAGCAGGCCGTGAGCGACCACGGTGAAGCCGCCGATCATCGCCGGGTCCTGCGGCAGGCCAAAGGCGCCCCACGAGGCCAGGATCATCTCAGCGCCGATAGAGACCAGCTGCAGGGTGGTCTTCCACTTGGCCAGCACGGTGACGGGCAGCTTGACGCCCTTGCCGGCGCCGACCTCGCGCAGGGCGCTGACCGTGAACTCGCGGAACAGGATCAGGCCCGCCGGCAGCACGACCAACGGGTTGGGACCCAGGGCCATCAGGCCCAAGAGCGCGCCGCAGACCAGGATCTTGTCGCCGATCGGGTCGAGGATCGCGCCCCAGACGCTGACCGCGTCCAGCTTGCGCGCCAGCCAGCCGTCGAAGAAGTCGGTCACCGCCGCGATCACGAAGGCGTAGAACGCCCAGCGCTCCAGCCGCAGCTGGGTCTCCGCCGTCAGCTGCTCGCTGACCCACGGCACCGCGCCGGCGGCCGCGGCCAGGGCCACGAACATGAACAGCGCCATGACGAGGCGCGAGCTGGTGAGGATGTTGGGCAGGGATTTCATGGGCGTTTCATAACCACAAACCCGCATCGACGATACGGTTCCGCTGCGCGCCGCCGTTTCCAGAAACGGCGATTTTTAAGACGTCGTCAGCGACTCGCTTCGATATACAAGTCATGAGGGCGAAGTTGGGCCCTCGCCGAGGCGGGCGCGCCGACGAGATGACGGACCAGGATCGCGGCGATTTGGGCGGCCGCCGGCGCGTCGACACGGTGCGCGGACGGCTGGTGCTCCTGACGGTCAGCCTGCTGATCCCGGCCATCGTTTCCATGGTGCTGCTGCTGGCCGGCGCCGATCGCGAGTCGCGCGGACGGCTGTATCAGCAACTGATCACCACCGCGCGGGCCCTGTCCGGGGCCGTCGACCGCCAGGCCGCCGTCGGCGTCGCCGTGGTCGAGACCCTGGCCAGCGACCAGGCGCTGATCACCGGCGACTGGAGAGACTTCCACGCCCGCGCCCAGCGCGTGGTCCAGCGCCGTCCCGGCTGGATCGTGGTCTCGGACATCAACGGCCAGCAGATCGTCAATACGCTGAAGCCCTACGGCGCGCCCCTCCCCGTCTCGCCGCGCGCCAACGAGCTGACCAGCGCCCTGCTGGCCGGGCGCAGCAAGATCTCGGACCTGCGGATCGGCAAGGTCGCCGGCAAGCCGGTGATCACGGTCGCCACGCCGATCATGGTCAAGGACCAGCCGTACGTGCTGTCCTATGTCGTCGAGGCGGCCTCGTTCACCTCGGTTTTCCGCCAGCAGCGGGTCCCCGACCGCTGGGTCGCCACCCTGCTGGACAACAACCGCCGGGTCATCGCCCGCTCGCGCCTCAATGAGCAGTTCACCGGCGCCCTGGCCTCCAAGGACATGGAGGAGAACCTGCGCCACTCGACCGAGGGCGTGAGCAAGAGCGTGTCCCTGGAAGGCGTGCCGACCATGGTCGCCTACACCCGCTCGCCCCAGACCGGCTGGACGCTGGTGGTGGCCATTCCCCGGGACGACCTGGCCAGCACGGTCAACCGCGCGGTGGTGATCGCCGGCGGGGTGTTCCTGCTGCTGCTGGTCCTGGGCATCTCGCTGTCGCTGGCCTACGCCCGCCGGATCAACGGCGAGATGCGGCGGCTGGTCAGCGACGCCGCCGCCATCGGACGCGGCGAGACCCTGCCGGCGTCCGGTCCCGACAGCCTGGGCGAGATCGCCGCCGTCCACGCGGCCCTGCGCGAGGCCTCGCGCGAACTGCAGGCCCGCGAGGAGCGTCAGGCGGTGATGATCAACGAGCTGAACCACCGGGTGAAGAACACCCTGGCCACGGTGCAGGCCCTGGCGCGCCAGACCTTCCTGCAGACCGAGGGCGCGCCGGTCGACGTCTTCACCGAGCGACTGATCGCCCTGTCCGGCGCCCACGACCTGTTGACCAAGACCGGCTGGCGCGAGGCCGACATGGACCAGCTGGTCCAGAAGGCGCTGGGCGCCCACGTCGGCCGCGTGCGCCGCGACGGGCCGACGGTCGCCCTGGCGCCGCACACGGCCGTCGGCCTGTCGATGGTGTTCCACGAACTGGCCACCAACAGCGCCAAGTACGGCGCCCTGTCGGCGGTCGGCGGCGAGGTCGACATCCGCTGGCGGATCGATGCGGTCACCAACACCCTGACCTTCACCTGGCGCGACATCGGCGGCCCGCCGGTCACCCCGCCGAAGGCGCGCGGCTTTGGCACCCGGCTGATCGAAAGCTCGATCCGCCGGGAACAGAAGGGCCGCGCCCGGTTCGACTTCCAGCCGGACGGCCTGGTGTTCGAGGCCAGCCTGCCGCTGCCCGAGACGGTGCGCTGGAGCAATCCCTACTGATGGCCGAGGCCGCGGCGATCATCGCGGCCTTCGTCCGCGACGAGGGCCTGCCGCAGCGTTTCGAGGACCTGGCCGCGCGCCTTCACCAGCCGCTGGCGGCGCGGATCGCCGGCTGGGCGAGCGAGGCGCGCGCGCCGCTGGTCGTCGGCATCTGCGGTCCGCAAGGCTCGGGCAAGTCGACCCTGACGGCGCTGGTCGCCCGGCTGCTGGCGGCGCGGGACCTGAAGGTCGCCGTGCTGTCGATCGACGACCTCTATCTGACCCAGGCCGACCGCGCGGCGCTGGCGCGCGCGGTCCACCCGCTGCTGGCCACCCGCGGCGTTCCCGGGACCCACGACCCGGCCCTGGGCCTGGCCGTGCTCGGCGCCCTCGGACGCCCCGGGACGACCGCCCTGCCCCGCTTCGACAAGGCCGCGGACGATCGGTCGCCGGCCGCCGACTGGCCGCGCGTGGAAGGGCCGGTCGACGTGGTGCTGCTGGAAGGCTGGTGCGTCGGCGCCCGTCCGCAGCCGGCCGCGCTGCTTGCCGCGCCCATCAACGCCCTCGAGCGCGACGAGGACCCGGACGGCGTCTGGCGCGGCTTCGCCAACGCGGCCCTGGCCGAGGCCTATGCGCCGCTGTTCGCGCGGCTCGACCGCCTGATGCTGCTGACCGCGCCCGACTTCGCCGTGGTCCGGACCTGGCGCGGCGAGCAGGAGGCGCGCCTTCGCCAGCGTCTCGCCGCCGAGGGCCGCGATCCGGCGCTCGCCATGGACGAGCCCGCCCTCGACCGCTTCGTCGCCCACTACGAGCGCCTGACCCGCTGGATCGCGCAGGACCTGCCCGGTGTGGCGGACGTGGTGGTGCGGCTGGATGAGCGGCGATGGCCGACCACCGCGCTCTAGCCACCGCCGCACCGTTTCCGCTAACACCGTTCCATGACCTATACGAACGCAGACATCGCCGCCCTCGCCGAGGGGCTGGTGGGCCACACCTTGCCCAAGGACCGCTGGACGCATGCCGCGCACCTGGCCGCCACCCTGCGGCTGGTCCGCACCCGCGACGCCGGGCTCGAGCGCGACCTGCCGGGGATCATCCAGACCTACAACGTCGCGGTCGGCGGGGTGAACGACGACGCCAGCGGCTATCACGAGACCATCACCCAGGCCTACCTCGCCGCCATCCGCGCCTTCGTCGCCGCCCTGCCGCCGGGAACGGACGACGCCGAGGCCGTCGCCCTTCTGCTGGCCACGCCGATGGGCGACAAGGCTTGGCCGCTGACCTACTGGTCGCGCGAGCGGCTGTTCTCGGTCGAAGCCCGCCGCCGCTGGGTGGAGCCGGACCTGAAGGCGCTGGAGCACCCGCCCACATAAGATCCCGATCTTCCCGGCGAACGCCGGGACCCAGATCGAACCCAAGGACGCTTCTCGCCGCAGCGCCGCGCCATGGCGCATCATCCCAAAACGCTCCGGATGAATCTGGGCCCCGGCATGAGTTCACGCTTGGGCGCGCGAAGCGCGACCCGTGGCGCCGGGGAGGTCGGAAGGGTAGACGCGCTTTTCTTGAACCGTCTGTACAAAAAACCCAAAGACCAACCGCCGCGCTTGGTCTAGGAGCGCGCCATGCGCTCACGCCTCCACGCCCTGGTTCGCGGCAAGACGCCGCTTCGTCCGATCGACGCCCTGCGCGGCGGCGGCGGGGCGCTGCTGGGGCTGCTGTTCGCCGGATTGCTCGGACGGCTGGCGGTCGGGGGCGGCGACTGGCTGCATCCCCTGCTGGTGGCGCCGATCGGAGCCTCGGCCGTGCTGGTCTTCGCCGTGCCCGCCAGCCCCCTGGCCCAGCCGAGGGCGGTGCTGGGCGGCAACCTCGTCTCGGCCCTGATCGGGATCACCGTGGCCCTCCTGATCCCCCAGCCGCTGATCGCCGCGCCGCTGGCCGTTGGGCTGGCGATCGGGACCATGATGTTGCTGGGCTGCCTGCACCCGCCGGGCGGCGCGGTGGCCCTGATCTGCGTGATCGGAGGGCCCGCGGTCGCCAAGGCCGGCTATCTGTTCGCCCTCAATCCCGTGGCGATGGACTCGGCGCTGCTTACCGGCGCTGGCGTCGCCTGGGGACGCCTGACCGGCCACGCCTATCCGCACCGCGCGCCGGTCGCGCCCGCCAGCCCGCACCTGACCAAGGACCCCGCCCCCGCCGCCCGGATCGGCTACAGCCCCGTCGACCTCGACCAGGCCCTGGCGCGCTACGGCGAGCTGCTGGACGTCAGCCGCGAGGATCTGGACGCCCTGTTCCGCCAGGTCGAGCTCTCCGCCGCCCAGCGCCTGCACAGCCAGATCCGCTGCGGCGACGTGATGTCCCGCGACGTGATCAAGCTGCATCACGACCAGTCCGTCGAGAGCGCCTTGGCCTATCTCGGCGAGCACGCGCTGCGCGCCGCGCCGGTGGTCGACGCCGACGACCGCGTCATCGGCCTGGCCCGCCGGGCCGAGCTGCAGGCCAACCGCCGCCGCACCGTCGAGGCGGCGCTGGACCCGTTCGTCCACAAGGTTGCCGAAGCGACGCCGATCGCCGCCCTGCTGCCGATCCTCTCCAGCGGCCACACCCACGAGGCCATGGTCGTGGACGGCGAGCGCCGCTTGATTGGCGTGATCACCCAGACCGACCTGATCGCGGCGCTCTACCGCGCCCACGTCGTCGAGGCGGTCGTGGCGGCTTAGCGTGAAACCCTCTCCCCGCCCTCTCCCGTCGGGAGAGGGGTTTTCGCGCGCGGCTTGCGCTTCGGCTTAATCTCCACCCCCAACCGCGCCAGCACCTCGCGCGCGGCCCGGTCGGTCTCGTTGACCGGCGCGTAGCTCCAGCCGTGGAAGGCGCCGCCGTAGGGCCTCGCCGCGCCCATGCGCTCCAGCTCCTCGTGGAACAGGCGGAACTTCAGGCTCTGGCCGTCCATCTTCAGCACGAACACCGGCTTGCCGGTCGAGGCCGCCTCGGTGGCCATGTTGGTCGAGTCCTCGGTCACGAGGATGTAGTCGGCCGCCGCCAGGAAGGCGAAATAGGGGTTGGGCCCCTCTCCGTCCCAAATCACGCCCGGCAGGTGGCGCAGGCGGGCGGTCATCAGGGCGCGGGCCGGCTCGGGCGTGCGGCGCGAGAAGGTCATCATCAGCGAGCCGCCCTCCTGCTCCAGAGGGATCTGAATCGAATGGGCGATCTGGGCGGCGCGCTCGCTGGACAGGTCGAAGGCCTTGGACTTGCCGCCGACCAGCACCGCCACGCGCGGATGCGGCAGCTTGTCGATCAGGCGCTTGAAGGCCTTGGCCTCGCTGGCCAGGCGTTCGGGCGTCACCCGGTGCGGCGAGCCGGTGATCGGCAGGACGTTGTCCCCGGAGAGACGGTCGTGCTTGGGCGGGATGACCAGGTCGAACATGGTGACCGGGACGCGGGGGTCCTGCACCTGCACGACATAGGTCTTGCCGCCCGACCAGCGCCTGGCGCGGATCGAGAGGGGCAAGGTGGCGCGGCCGGCGGCCAGCCAGACATCCGGCCAGGCCTCGGGGTCCTTGGGGCCGGGGATGTCGCTCTCGGGCGTCAGCCAGCGACGGGGGAAGAGGTTCAGCCACCAGGGCAGCCGCCCGGTGCGGCCCTTCCAGGCCACGCGCTTGACCGTGACCTCGCAGGGGACCAGGCGCGACAGGGCGTCGGCCAGGCCCACGACCTGGGCCTCGATGCCGGCGCGGCCGTCGGACACGGCCCAGACCTTCAGCGGAAGGGCGGGCGGCGGTTTCGGCGTTTCGGTCAAGTCCCGCCCCTAGACAACGAAAACGAAACAAGGCCGCCCTGGCGGATGCGCCGGGAACGACCTTGTCTAGTTCGATCAGACTTGTGGCTGAGCTAAGGCGAAGCGCCTTACAGCCACTCGACCTTGGTGATCTCGTAGGCCTTGACGCCGCCGGGCGTGTTGACCTCGACCACCTCGCCGACTTCCTTGCCGATCATCGCGCGCGACAGCGGCGAGGACAGCGAGATGCGGCCCGACTTCACGTCGGCCTCGTGGTCGCCCACGATCTGGTAGCGAGCCTCTTCCTCGGTGTCCTCGTCGATCACCGAGACGGTGGCGCCGAACTTGACCTGCTTGCCCGACAGCTTGGACACGTCGATGACCTGGGCGCGGGCGATCTTGTCCTCGATCTCGGCGATCTGGCCTTCGATCCAGCCCTGGCGTTCCTTGGCGGCGTGGTATTCGGCGTTTTCCGACAGGTCGCCGTGCGAGCGCGCCTCGGCGATCGCGGCGATCACGGCCGGTCGTTCGATGGTCTTCAAACGCTTCAGTTCTTCGTCGAGGGTCTGATAACCCCCGACGGTCATCGGCACTTTTTCCATTGCGGATTTTAGCTCGGACGCCTTGGGAGGAAAGACTTCCGGTCGCGGGCGCTCGTGACCGGGGGCTGGGAGGATAGGCGCCCGGTTCTGGATAAGCAAGAGGGGCCGGACTTGAGGTCAAGCTTAGGGCCTTTCCCGCGATCCGACCGTCCCTGGCCAACGCCAGAGCCCGGATTCATCCACGGCGCCTAAGGTTGAAGCGCTCCAACGCGCCGCGGCGCCCATTCGTTCCAAGGAAATCGAAGCGGAATGGCTCTAAGCTCGCAGCCGCTCCATCGGCGAGGGGCCGTGCGGCAGGTCGAACTGGTCGACCAGCTCGGCCAGCAGGGCCGCGTCGCCGTTGAGGGTCTGGGTCGCCTCGGAGGTCTCCTCGACCATGCCGGCGTTCTCGCGCAGCCCCTGGTCCATTTCGGCGACGGCGCTGTTGACCTGTCCCAGCCCCTGGGCCTGGGCCTGGGCCGAACCGGCGATCTCCGAGACCAGGGCGTCGATCTCCGAGATCTGGGTGACCATCCGCTGCAGGGCCTCGCCGGTGCGGCCCACAAGGCCGACGCCGGTTTCGACCTGGCCGGTCGAGGTCGAGATCAGCTGCTTGATCTCCCTCGCCGCCTCGGCCGAACGCTGAGCCAGGGCGCGAACCTCCTGGGCGACCACCGCGAAGCCCTTGCCGCTCTCGCCCGCGCGTGCGGCCTCGACCCCGGCGTTCAGCGCCAGCAGGTTGGTCTGGAAGGCGATCTCGTCGATCACGCTGATGATATTGGTGATCTCCTGCGACGAGCGCTCGATGGCGGTCATGGCTGCGACCGTCTGCTCCACCACCTCGCTGGACCGTTCGGCGTCGTTGCGCGTGCGCGCGACCACGTCAGCGGCGCGCTTGGCGCCCGACGCCGTCTGGCTGACCGTCGCGGTGATGTCAGCCATGGTCGAGGCGGTCGCCTGCAGGCTGGCGGCCTGGCGCTCGGTGCGGCGCGCCAGCGACTGAACGGCCTCGGCGATCTGGTCGGAGCCCGAGCGAACGCCATCGACCCGCCCCTCGATCACCGTCAAGGTGTCCGCCAGCCGGTCGGCGGCGGTGTTGTAGTCCGAGCGAAGGGCCTCGTAGGCCGCGGCGAACTTGGTATGCAGCCGCGCGGTCAGGTCGCCGCGCGCCAGGTGCGAAAGCGCCTGCCCCAGGGCGGCGATGGCGGCGTCCCGCTGCGCCTCGGCCTGCCTATGCGCCTCTGCGTGGCCGAGCCGGCTCTCCTCTTCCGAGCGGCGCGCGCCCTCGGCGGCGTTCTGGGCGGTCCGCGCCTCGTGGACGGCGCCCTCCGCCTTGGCCCGCTCTGCGCGAGCTACTGCGAACATGTGATTGACGCTGGCGCTGATCGAGATCAGAGCGCCCGCTTCGACAATCAGGATGACGGCGTGGACGATCACGCGGCCCAGGCTCGCGGAGCCCGGGAACACCGCCTCAGGAAGCAAGTAGCTCAGGGCAAGATGATGCACGGCGATCGTCGCCGCGGCGGCGGCGATCACCACCCAGTCGCAATAGACCACAAGCAGGGCCAGGGCCGCGAAATAGGCCATGTGCATGTCGGTCTGCCACGCGTGGCCGCCCAAGGCCGCGACGAGCAGCGAGACCTGCGCCATCAGGGCCACCCCGACCAGCGCGCGGCCGGCCGAGCCCTTGCCCCTCCGCCAGGCCAGCGTGGCCCCGCCGGCGGTCAGGATCGCCGCAAGGCCCACCGCCGCGACGGGCCCATGGACCAACAGGCGCGCGCCCATCACCACAGGAACCATCACCCAGGCCAACAGCGCGATCAGCTTGCCGCCGACCTCGCGTTGCGCCTCAAGATTGGAGAAGACCAGCTTGAAGGGAGCTTTCATGGTTTAGCTTCCGAGGATATCGGACGGGCGCATACCCCGGCCATGGCGGGATCGAGCAGGAGAAGGGCCCCGGCGTCGCGCGCTCGCGCGGCGAGCCGGGCGGGATCGCCGCGCAGGATGACGATGAACGATGCGCCGCCGGCGCCGGCGATATCGCCAGCCTCGCCCGCCGCATCGAAAACCCGCGCCGTCGACCACCAGGGCGGGAACACCGCCGCGAGCCGATCGGGCATGCGGGGTTGGGCCTCCACCGCCACGGCCGCGACCAGGCTTAGCAACACCCCGGCGACGCCCAAGGCGATCGAGCCGGCGGCCGAGAACCGGCGCACGTGCTCAACGGACTCTGTCGCAGCGGTCGACATCAAGACGAAAGGACTCCTTAGCGCCCGGAAGGATAGGTCCAGACGCTAGGGCCACGATTGCGCGGGCGTTGGTTTGCCAAGCCTTAACTTTAACCTTGTGGCGACGCTTGGTCGCAGGCGGCGCGCCGTCAGGCGTAGGCGTAAGGCCCGCCGCGCTCCAGGGCGCGCTGGTAGGCCGGGCGGGCGTGGATCGTCTCCAGGAACGCCTTGACGTGCGGACGGCTGGCCGCCCCGGCCCGGTCGGCGCCGGCCTCCAGCGGGAAGCTCATGGCGATGTCGGCGGCGGTGAACTCGGCGCCCGCGAACCACGGCGCCTTGGAAAGCTCGGCCTCCCAGTAGTCGATGTGGGTCTTCAGCTGCGGGTCGACGAAGCCGGCCTGGGCCTTGGCGGCGATCGACTTGACCAGCGGCTTCATCAAGCCCGGGGCGCGGTTGGGCAGGGCCGAGAACACCAGCTTCAACAGCAGCGGCGTCATGGCCGAGCCCTCGGCGTAGTGCAGCCAGTAGGTGTAGCGCAGGCGCTCGGGCGTACCAGGCGCCGGGACGAGCCGGCCCTCGCCATAGGACCCGACGATGTGCTCGATGATCGCGCCGGTCTCGGCGATCACCGCGTCGCCGTCGGTGATCACCGGCGACTTGCCGAGCGGATGGACCGCCTTCAGCGCCGGCGGGGCCAGCATGGTCGCCGCGTCCCGCTCGTAGCGCTTGACCTCGTAGGGGACGCCCAGCTCCTCCAGCAGCCACAGCACCCGCTGGCTGCGAGAATTGTTCAGGTGATGAACGACGATCATGCGGTCTCTCTCCCGTATTTTGCCCAACAGATGACCGGGCGTTCAGCGTTCTGCAAGGTTTGCCAAGTCTTGTACCGCGCGAGTAGAGTTCGGGGGACTGGGATGACCGGAGCGTTCAGACGGCTGTCATTGGCGGGCAAGCTGATGGCGGCGGGCGGCGCGGCGCTGGGAGCCCTGCTGATCGTGGCCTCGCTGCTGATCAGCATCAGCAGCGGCCAGGCGGTGCGAAGTCTGGCCGAGCGTTACGCCGCCAGCATGACGGCCGAGACGGCCATGAGCGTCAAGAACGATCTGGACGACGCCGACGCGGTCGTGCGCGCGGCGGCGGGCATGTTCTCGGCCTCCTACGCCTCGGGCCAGCGCGACCGCGCCGCCTACATGGCGCAGTTGAAGCCGGTTTCAGCGGCGTCCAAGGCGATGCTGGGCGGCTGGCTGATGTTCCAGCCGAACGCCCTGGGCGACGACGCCGCCTTCGCCGGCCGCGCCGAGCTGGGCTCGACCCCGTCGGGCCGCTTCATCGGCTACTGGGTCCGCGACGGCCAGACCCTCACCGCCGAACAGGGCGAGGACGCCGAGTTCACCCAGGCGTTTTTCACCCGCAGTTTCCAGAGCGGTCGCCCGGCGATCCTGGAGCCCTATTCCGACAATGTCGCCGACGGCGGCCAGCAGAAGATGGTGCTGATGACCTCGATCACCTATCCGGTGATCGCGGGCGGCAAGACCGTGGGGGTGATGGGCGCGGATCTCGCGCTGGACGACATCGCCGCGCGGCTGAACGCCCTCAAGCCGTTCGACGACGGCCGCGCCATGCTGGTCTCGCCCGGGGGCCTGTGGGTCTCGCACCCCGACGCGGCCCTGCGCATGAAGGCCTATGCCGATCCCGGCCTCGAGGTGGTCAAGCAGGCCATGGCCGACGGCAAGCCGGCCCTGATCGAGGGCGTCAAGCTGAACGGCCGCAAGGCCCAGCGCCTGGTGGCGCCCGTGCGCCTGGCCTCCGGCGAGACCTGGGCCGTGGTCGCCGACGTCAGCGAGGACGCCCTGCTCGCCCCCGCCCGCCGCCTGTCGCTGGGCCTGGCCATCGGCGGACTGGCATTGCTGGCCGCCTCGCTGTCCGTGCTGGCCCTCGCCTCGCGCCGGCTGATCGCCCGTCCGCTGCTGACCCTGCGCGAGACGGTCAAGGGCCTGGCCGAGAACCGCTACGACCTGCCGGTGGCCGAGACCGAGCGCGCCGACGAGATCGGCTCGATTGCGAGAGCCCTCGAGACCCTGCGCAGCGAACTGGCCCGCGCCCAGGCCCTGCGCGACCAGCAGGACGCCCTGCGCCGCGCCGCCGACGCCGACCGCGACCGCGCCGCCGCCCTCTCCCTGTCTATCGACGAGCAGACCGGCGTGGTCCGCGAGGTCGGCGCGGCCCTGGCCGCCGTGGCCGAGGGCGACCTGTCGCGCCGTATCGCCGGTCCGTTCGCCGAGGTCTACGAGCCGCTGCGCCAGGACTTCAACAAGGCCGTCGCCAGCCTGGAGCAGGCGATCGGCGAGATCGCCGAGGCCGCCGACGCGATCGGCGCGGCCAGCGACACGCTCTCCAACGCCTCGGGCGAGCTGGCCCGGCGCACCGAACGCCAGGCGCAAGGCCTGGAGCGCGCGGCCGGCTCGCTGAACGCCGTGACCGGGGCCATGGGCGAGGTCGCCGGCGGCGCCGACGAGACCCGCCGCCTGGTCGCCTCGGCCCGTAGCGAAGCCGATAGCGGCGGCGCCGTGGTCACCGACGCCGCCCAGACCATGGGCCAGATCGACGCCTCCTCGCGCCGCATCAGCGACATCGTCGGCCTGATCGACGACATCGCCTTCCAGACCAATCTCCTGGCCCTCAACGCCGGGGTCGAGGCCGCTCGCGCGGGCGAGGCCGGGCGCGGCTTCGCGGTCGTGGCGCAGGAGGTGCGGGCGCTCGCCCAGCGCTCGGCGGACTCGGCCAAGCAGATCAAGGGCCTGATCACCCAGTCGGAAGCCAGCGTCGAGGCGGGCGTGGCCCTGGTGGAGAAGACCGGCGCGGCCCTGCACGGCGTCGCCGGCCAGATCGCCGGCATCGACGCGGCCGCCAGCCGCATCGCCGCCTCGGTGCGCGAGCAGGCCCAGGACCTGTCGACCGTCAACGCCGAGGTCGCCGAGATCGAGCGCTTCACCCAGCAGAACCTGGCCATGGTCGAGAGCGCCCGCGCCGCCGACCAGGCCCTGGCCGACCAGGGCGCGCGGCTGATGGACCTGGTGGGCCGCTTCCGCCTGAGCCGATCGCCGCTGCGGCGCGCGGCCTAGCCCCGCGGTGCCTTCACAGGCGGCGGGTCGCCGCCGCATTGTCACCGGGACAATGTTTCCGTTGCCCCGGCGCAAGCCAGGGCGCAAGCGAAGGCGATCCCGCCGACGGAGCGCCCATGTCCCACGCGTCCCTGCCCCTGCGCCACTTCCTGCTGGCCCTGGCCGTGGTGGCGGTCTGGGGCACGAACTTCGTGGTCATCCGCGTGGGCCTGGACCACCTGCCGCCGCTGCTGTTCGCGACCCTGCGCTTCACGCTGGTGCTGTTGCCGATGGCCTTCATCGTCAAGCGCCCGCCCGTCGCGTGGAAGAACCTCGCCGCCTATGGCGTGCTGATCGGGGCGGGGCAGTTTGGCCTGCTGTTCGTGGCGATGAAGGGCCACATCTCGCCGGGGCTGGCCTCGCTGGTCGTCCAGACCCAGGTGTTCTTCACGATCGGCATGGCCATGCGGATCAATCGCGAGCCGATCAAGGCCTTCCAGATCGCCGCCCTGCTGCTGGCGGCCTCCGGCATCGTGCTGATCGCCGCGCATGGCGGCGGCTCGGCGACGCCGCTTGGGGTCGTGCTGGTGCTGCTGGCGGCCGCCAGCTGGTCGGGCGGCAACATGGTCGCGCGCCAGGCCGGGACCGTGAACATGCTGGCCTATGTCGTGTGGGCCAGCCTGTTCTCGATCCCGCCGCTGTTTCTCATGTCGCTGTGGCTTGAGGGCTGGCCGGCCATCGTCAAGGGCGTGACCCACGCCGACGCCCTGACCTGGGCCGCCGTCGCCTGGCAGGCGATCGGCAACACCATGTTCGGCTACGCCGCCTGGGGCTGGCTGCTGGCGAGGCACCCGGCCGCCACCATCACCCCGATGGCCCTGCTGGTTCCCGTGTTCGGCATGGGCGCCTCTGCCCTGCTGCTGCACGAGGCCCTGCCCGCCTGGAAGCTGATCGCCGCGGCCCTGGTGCTGACGGGCCTGGCGGTCAATGTGCTGTGGCCGAAGGTCCGGGCGTGGAGAGCGGCGGCGGCTTGAGGCCTCTCTGCTCCCCCGCTGGGGGAGCTGTCGCGGAGCGACTGAGGAGGGCTTAGCCGGCTTAGGCCGAGCTGCCCCCTCCGGCCCTCTGGGCCACCTCCCCCAGCGGGGGAGGAGAGTTTGATTTGACCTCCGCCGCGTAAACCGCCCGACCCTCCCGCAAAACAGGGAGGCCGCCATGGCGACGCCGTTCGAGGTCAACTGGACCCGCGACCAGATCGACAAGGTCCTCACGCAAGTCCGCGCCTATGAGTTTCCGCCCGCACCCGAGGGCGGCGGCTGGGCCTATGGCTGCGATGCGGATTTCCTGAAGGGTCTCTGCGCCTACTGGACCGACGGCTTCGACGTCGGCGCGGTCCAGGCGAACCTGAACCGTTTCCCGCAGTTCACGGCGACGATCGAGGGCCTCGACATCCACTTCGTCCATGTGGTGGGCGAGGCGAAGGGCAAGCGGCCGCTGCTGGTCACCCACGGCTGGCCGGGCAGCCACTTCGAGTTCTGGGACGCCATCGAGCCGCTGGCCTTTCCCTCGCGCCAAGGCGGCGATCCGGCCGACGCGTTCGATCTCGTCATCCCGTCGCTGCCGGGCTTCGGCTTCTCGGGCAAGCCCTGGCGGCCGCTGGGCCAGCGGGCCACGGCGCGGCTCTTCAACACCCTGATGACCCGCGAGCTGGGCTACGAGACCTATCTGGCCCAAGGCGGCGACTGGGGCGGCCTGGTCACCTCTTGGCTGGGCCTCGACCACGGCGCCCACGCCAAGGCCATCCACCTGAACATGATCGGCCTGCGCCCCGCCGGCCCGCCGACAACCCCGGAAGAGATCGCCTGGATCACCGGCTTCGGCGCCCAGATGGACGCCTACGGCGCCTACTTTCGCTTACAAGCGAGTAAGCCGCAGTCCGTCGCCTGGCTGGGGGCGAGCAACCCCGTCGGCCAGGCCGCCTGGATCCTGGAGCGCTTCCACGACTGGGCGGACCTGTCGACCAAGCCCTTCGAGCAGGTGTTCAGCCGCGACCAGCTACTGACCAACGTGATGATCTACGTGATGACCGGCAGCTTCACGACCGGCGCCTGGTACTACCGCGCCCTGCTGGAGGAAGGCGGCCCGGTCTTGGCGCAGGGCCAGCGCTGCGAGACGCCGACCGCCTTCGCCAACTTCCCGGGCGAGAGCATCTACAAGCCCCCGCCCCGCTCCTGGGCCGACCGCGCCTACAACATCACCCGCTGGAGCGAGATGCCGCGCGGCGGCCACTTCGCGGCGATGGAGGAGCCGGGGCTGTTCGTCGACGACGTCCGGGCGTGGGCGCGCAGCGTCTAGGGGCGCGCTCAACTGCAGGGCTGAAAAGCCCTTACATCTCGAACACTCCCCCTCGTCATCCCGGGCGGCGAAGCCGACCCGGGACCCAGGGGCCAAGCGCAGTGAGGCCGCCCCTGGGTCCCTGTGTATTGCGAAGAAGGTCAAGCCTTGGCTTGATGGTTGGCGGGCGTAGCTCGTTGGGTCCC
>NZ_QFQZ01000029.1 GCF_003243465.1 Caulobacter segnis | reverse complement strand
AATCGAGTCTTTCAAACCGAATATGAATATTGGACGCGTGAAAGCAAAAGACGCGGACAAGGACGAGAACGGACGAGTTTCCTACAAATTCAAAGATCAACAGCGGTAAGTTAACTTTGCTAACCTTCTAAAAAAACTACTCCTAACTCAAGCTTATCCAACTTTATCTAGTAACCGTTCTAATCCATTTATTTCAGACTCTTCAAAATCGACAAGTCAAGCGGTCTGATTACGGTGAACGGCGAATTCACAACCGAACACTTTGGGGAGCATCAATTTACTATAGTCGCTTCAGATCACGGAAACCCTCCGCTGGAAACGTCGACAAAGCTGGTGATCCGCATCGATGGTAGCTTCTACACTCAGACTCCGACCACAGCCTCAACTCCAAGTGGATCATCATCGTCGGCTGCGTTCTGGCGGCGGCGACCTACTTCCCGATCTTCAAGGCGATCACCACCTACGCCAACCCGGTTCTGGCGCACGCCGAGGCCTCGGCCCCGGTCGTGGTCAACGCCGATCCGGCCACCTGCGCCTTCCAGTTCGACCCGGTCGGCAAGGCCAAGTTCAACACGCCGTGCGACGTGGCCAAGGCCTATCTGGCCAAGGCCGGCGTCACCTACACCTCGCAGGCGGTCCCGGCCGGCGCGCCGACCACCGTCCAGGTCGGCGGCGTCAGCCTCGCGGGCTTCGACGCCAAGGGAGCGACCGGCAAGGCCTTCGCCGCCGCGCGCAAGGCCTGGGAGGCCGAACTCGCCGCCCAGCTGAAGGCGGCCGGCTATCCGGCCAAGGCCGATCCCAAGCTGGTCGACAAGCCCAAGGTCATCGGCCTGCTGGCGATCCTGGTGATCTACGTGACCATGGTCTACGGCCCGATCGCGGCCATGCTGGTCGAGCTGTTCCCGACGCGGATCCGCTACACGGCCATGTCGCTGCCCTATCACCTGGGCAATGGCTGGTTCGGCGGCTTCCTGCCGACCACGGCCTTCGCGATCGTGGCGGCGACGGGCGATATCTATTCGGGTCTATGGTACCCGGTGATCATCGCCACGGTGACCGCGGTTATCGGTGGCCTGTTCCTGAAGGATACGCGCCACAATCCGATCGAGGATTAGGCGCCGGGACAGGCGCAAACCGGCGACGGGGACGTCGCCGGTTGCCATTCCCGCCCCGATCGGCTTGCTTGCCAAGCGAGAGGGGCGTTGATGGCGCAAGACGACGAAGACAGGCGCGCCTGGTTTCGGCGGGAGATCCTGCCGCTGGAGCCGGACCTGCTGGCCTATGCGCGGCGGTTCTGCCGCGACGGGCAGGCCGATCCGGAGGACCTGGTCCACGAGACCTTCGCGCGGGCGATCGCCTGCAAGACCTGGCGCGAGATCAGCAATCCCGCCGCCTTCGCCACGCGGGTGCTACGCAACTGCGCGCTCGACGCCCTGCGCCGTCGCAAGGTGCTGACCATAACCGCCGTCGCCGATTTCGAGCGTATCGAGCTGATCGACGAGACGCCCAGCGCGCAATCCGTCATCGAATCACGCGACGAGCTGCGTGCGCTCGCCGAGGCGATCGCCGAACTTCCGACGCAATGCCGACGCGTCTTCACGTTGCGAAAAGTCTATAGCCTCTCGCCTGACGAGATAGCGGACCGGCTGGGCTTGTCCGTCTCTACTGTTGAGAAGCATTTGGTGAAGGGACTGCGCTACTGTTCCGAGAAGCTGGGACGGCGTAACCAACGTAAGAGCAGGGTCGACGAAGGGCGCTCATGGAGCGGGATACGGGATCACGACGCGAAGCGGTGAGGCAGGCGGCCGCCCTCTGGGTGGTCCGGCTTGACGACGCTTCGTGCTCTGAGGCCGACCGCGCGGCGTTCGAGGCCTGGCGTGGCGAGAGCTTCGAGCATGAGGCCGCCTACGAGCGCGAAGCGGCCGTCTGGGCGCGGCTGGACCGCGTTCGCGCCCTGCGGCCGGGACAGCAACGGCCGGACGCCGATCTCCTGGCGGCCGCGGAGCCGCGCCGGCCTCCCGCGACGCGTTCGCACTGGGCGCGCGGCCTGGCCGTCTCGGCGGCCATCGCGCTGATCGTGGCCGGCAGCGTCTCGTTCGGGACCTCGACCGCCTACGCCACGGCGATCGGTGAGCGCCGGGTCGTGGTGCTGGGCGACAACAGCCGGATCGAGCTGAACACCGACAGCAAGGTCGTCGTCCGCTTCAAGCGCGGCGTTCGCGAGGTGCGGCTGGTCAAGGGTGAAGCCCTGTTCCAGGCCGCGCCGGACGCGCGCCCGTTTCTGGTCAAGGCCGCCGACGCGGTCATCGCGGCCGACGGCGTTACCGAGGTGGCGGTGCGTCTGCGCTCGGACGGCGCGATCGTCACGGTCAAGAAGGGCGCCGTCGACGTCGATCCGGTCCGCGCCGACGCCAGGAAAGACCTTCGCCTGCCGGCGGGCGTGGCGGCGGTCTACGACTCGCATGGCGCCCGGTCGCGCGTGGTGTCCGAGGCCGAAATCGACCGAAGCCTGGCCTGGCGCCAGGGCGCCATCGCCCTGGACGGCCAGTCGCTGGAGCAGGCGGTGGCCGAGTTCAACCGCTACAACCACCAGCAGATCCGCATCGCCGACCCCTCGATCGCCGACCTGCGCCTGGCCGGCTATTTCCAGACGACCGAACCCACCGGCTTCGTCGTCGCGGTGACCAGCGCCTTCCCCGTGCGCGCTTCGGAAGGCACCGACGGGGCGATCCGCCTCTCCCGGCGCAGTTAGCCGCGCAAGGCGCGCCATGAAAAAAGTTCCGCTCGCGACTGGCGGAAACGGCCGCTTATAGCGTCGATGCAGGGAAGACGCTCTCCCGTCGGGGCTGGAGGTGTCGAGAGGGGTTTACAAAAACAATGTCTAACGACACGCGTCGCCGCGCGGTTCGCGGCTTCCTGATGGCGTCCGCCGCGGTCCTGGTACTGGCCGGTCCGGCCCTGGCCCAAGAGGCCCGCCACACCTTCAACATTCCGGCCGGCGACGCGGTGACGTCGCTGCAGGCCTTCGCCAAGCAGTCGGGCAAGCAGGTGCTGTTCCCGTTCGAGGCCGCCAAGGGCAAGATGACCCCGGCCGTCACGGGCGACATCGCCGACGGCGACGCCCTGGCCCGCCTGGCCAAGGCCGCGGGCCTGGTGGTCCAGTCCGACGACGGCAAGACCATCACCCTGCGCCAGGCCCCGGTCGAGGCCCGGGCGTCGTCGCTCCCCCAGTCCTCCGGCGCGGGGGCCGGCGCGTCGACTGACGAGGCCCAGACCGTCGAGGCCGTCGTGGTCGTCGGCTCGCAGATCGAGGGCGCCCGCAAGACCGAAGCCCTGCCGGTGACCGTGGTCGGCGAAAAGGAAATCATCGCCACCGGCGCGGTTTCGGGCGACGAGCTGTTCCGCTCGATCCCGCAGGCTGGCGACGTGCAGTTCCAGGAAGCCCGCACGACCGGCAACCTGAACGACGCGCGCGGCGACGTGGCCTCGCTGAACCTGCGGAACCTCGGCACCGGCAACACCCTGGCGCTGCTGAACGGCCGCCGCGCGGTGCTGGCCCCCGGCAGCCAGACCGAGAACCTGGTGCCCGTGCAGACGGTCAACACCAACTCGTTCCCGGTCGCGGGCGTCAAGCGGATCGAGGTGCTGCGCGACGGCGCCGCGGCCATCTACGGCGCCGACGCCGTGGCCGGCGTCGTCAACACCGTGCTCGACACCAAGTTCCGCGGCCTGAAGCTGGAGGCGCAGTACGGCGGCTCGGAAGGCACCAGCTACCAGGAAGGCTCGTTCAACGTGAAGGCCGGCACGCGGCTGGAGGACGGCACCCGCCTGACCTTCTTCGGCAACTACACCGCCCGCAGCCGCCTGATGGCCACCGAGCGCGACTACGCCGCCAGCGAGGATCACCGCGCCCAGGTCGCCAACACCCCGTGGGTGGACAACACCACCTTCGACAGCCGCTCGACCTCCAGCCCCTGGGGGTCGTTCACGGTGATCCCGTCGACCACGGCCGTGCGCCAGGGAACCGTCGCCCTGACCAGCTCGGGCGTCTTCCACGTCGAGCCGGTCAGCAACACCGCCGCCGGCTGCTCCAGCACCGTGCTGGCGGGCGGTCTCTGCCTGAAGTCCGGCACCATCACCGGGACCGCCGACCGCGTCCTGCGCTACGACGAAAACCCCGACCGCACCCTGAAGGGCGGGGTCGAGCGCACGAACCTGTTCTCGACCGTCGAGCATGATTTCGGCGAGGTCACCGGCTATGGCGAAGCGGGCTACTACCACGCGCTGTTCACCGGCAACCGCGAACAGTCCGCGCCGCTCAGCACCGCGCCGATCACCATCGCCGCCAACGCCTACTGGAACCCCTTCGGCCCGACGACCAGCCCGAACCGGCTGGCGGGCCTGACCGGCGTGCCGACCACCGGCCTGGCGATGAACATCACCACCTACCGCCCGGTGGACGCCGGCGGCCGCACCTACACCGTGACCGACGACAGCTATCGCCTGCTGGGCGGGCTGAAGGGCGCGTGGAACGGCTGGAAGTGGGATTCGGCGCTGCTGTATTCGAAGGCGCGCACCAAGGACATGACGCACAATGCGATCAGCAACACCCTGTTCCAGCAGGCGCTGAACCGCACGGACGCCACGGCCTACAACCCCTTCAACGGCGGCAATCTGGAAAACTACTCGCTGGGCGACACCACGCCCAACAGCCGCGACACGATCAATTCCTTCCTGATCAACGTCTACCGGATCAGCGAGACCTCGCTGGCCCTGGCCGACTTCAAGGTGTCGAAGAAGGACCTCTTCAGACTGCCCGGCGGCGACGTCGGCGTGGCCGCCGGCGTCGAGTGGCGCCGCGAGACCTATGACGACGACCGCGACGATCGCCTGGACGGCAAGATCAAGTACACCAACAGCGTCACCGGCGTGACCTACAACACCGACGTGCTGGGCGCGTCGGGCGCGCCGGACGTCCATGGCAAGCGCTCGGTGACCTCGGCCTTCTTCGAACTGGCCGTGCCGATCATCTCGCCCGAGATGAACATCCCGTTCGTCGAGGAAGTCAGCCTGCAGATCGCCGCCCGCGACGAGGAGTATTCCGACTTCGGCAATGTGCTGAAGCCCAAGGGCGCGATCTACTGGAAGGTGGGCTATGGCCTGGCGTTCCGCGGTTCGGTCTCGCAGAGCTTCCGCGCGCCGAACCTGCCGCAGTTCTACAGCGACGGCGCGACGGTCTCGAACACCCGCACCGACTGGGCCGCCTGCCGGATCAACACGCCGACCGTGACCACCTGCCCCAGCGGCAGCACGATCGAGGTGCGCAGCGGCAACAAGGACCTGAAACCGGAGGAGGCCGACAACGCCACCGTCGGCTTCGTCTACCAGCCGACCTTCATTCCGCGCGAACTCGGCAAGGTGACCCTGACCACCGACTTCTGGTCGATCCGCGAGAAGGGCGTGATCGGCATCCTGGGCGGCGGCAACCAGATCGCCTATGACTGGCTGCTGCGCCAGAGCGGCTCGTCCAACCCGAACGTCGTCCGCGACGCGCCGGTGGGCACGGCCACGGTCGGCAACATCGCCTACGTCTCCGACACCTATCAGAACCTGCAGCCGCGCGTCGTGCAGGGCGTCGATTTCAGCCTCGACTACGACCTGGACGACACGCCGTGGGGTGATTTCGGCCTGACGGTGAACGTCGCCAAGCTGCTGAAGTACGACCAGGCCGCCAGCCCGATCGAAGCCCTGCTGCAGCAGGCCGTCGCCGCCGGCAAGCTGCCCGGCGTGACGGTGGCCTCGGCCGGCGACCAGATCAAGAAGGACGGCTTCCCCGAGTTCCGCGGCTCGGCCAGCTTCAGCTGGCGCAAGGACGGCTGGGGCGCCGGCGCCTTCGTCAGCTATGTCGGCGAGGTGTTCGACACCGGCCCGGCCCAGGTCAACGGCCAGTACTTCCCGGTCAAGGACTGGACCACGGTAAGCCTCTACGGCCAGTACGCGTTCAAGCAGGGCCTGTTCGACGGCTCCACCGTTCGGGTCGGCGTGCGCAACGTCTTCGACAAGGACCCGCCGGTCGCCGCGGCCAACTTCGGCTACCTGGGCGCCCTGCACAACGCCACCGGCCGCTACTGGTACATGAACCTCTCCAAGCGGTTCTAACGCCAAGCCTATGATCTCCCCGGCGCGCGCCGGGGAGATCGGACGATCTCGCGCGTCGATCCCGGGAGGACCCTCGTGAAACCTTTGCGTCTGATCTCGGCGAGCCTGGCCGCCGCGGCCCTGGCCCTGTCGCCGATGGCCTCGGCGCCGGCCCTGGCCCAGAAGAAACAGCTTCTCGAATATCCCAGCATCCATTCGCCCGTCGTCGGCGAGAGGGGGATGGTGGTCAGCCAGAACGCCATCGCCGCCAAGGTGGGCGCCGACATCCTGCGCCAGGGCGGCAACGCCGTGGACGCGGCGGTGGCCACCGCCTTCGCCCTGGCCGTGACCCTGCCGCGCGCCGGCAATATCGGCGGCGACGGCTTCATGATGGTCCACCTGGCCAAGACCAATGAAACGGTCTTCATCGACTATCGCGGCGTCGCCCCCAAGGCCGCCAGGCTCGAGACCTTCGTCGACGCCGGCGGCAAGGAGATCGACGACGTCGCCTCGCGCGGCTACCGCGCCCCGACCGTGCCGGGCACGGTGGCGGGCCTCTTCCTGGCCCACCAGAAGTACGGCCGCCTGCCGTGGAAGACCCTGGTCGAGCCAGCCTATCGCCTGGCCGCCGACGGCGTCGTGCTCTCGCCCGACGAGGCCTTCGTCTTCAGCTGGGGCAAGCAGCGCCTGTCCGAGAGCGAGGCTGGCAAGCAGGCCTTCTACAAGCCCGGCGGCGCCCTCTACCGCGCGGGGGAGACCCTCAAGCAGCCGAACCTGGCCTGGTCCCTGCGCCAGATCGCCGACAAGGGCGCCGACGCCTTCTATCGCGGCGAGATCGCCCAGCGCTTCGCCGCCGACATGAAGGCTCATGGCGGGCTGATCACCGCCGAGGACCTGGCCTCCTACAAGGCCGTGATCCGCCAGCCTTTGACCGGGACCTATCGCGGCCTGACGGTGATGACCTCGCCGCCGGCCAGCGCGGGCGGGGCCACCCTGCTCGAGATGCTGAACATCCTGGAGACCTTCGACCTGAAGGCCTCGGGCCTGGGCTCGGCCAAGACCCTGCACCTGCAAGCCGAGGCCATGAAGATGGCCTATGCCGACCGCTCGCGCTATCTGGGCGACACCGACTTCGTGAAGGTCCCGCTAGGCGGCTTCGCCTCCAAGGCCTACGGCGCCGAGCGCGCCAAGCGGATCAACCCCGACAAGGCCACGCCCGCCAAGGAGCTCGGCGTCGGCGATCCCTGGGCGTTCGAGAGCCACAACACCACCCACTTCTCGGTCGCCGACGCCGAGGGCAACGCGGTGTCGAACACCTTCACCCTGGGCGCCGACTTCGGCTCGGGCGTGATGGTGGCGGGCGCGGGCTTCGTGCTGAACAACCAGATGAACAACTACGCCCACGAGGCGGCCTGGCGCGCCCAGAAGGCCGGCAAGCCGCTGCCGCCCAACGCCCTGGAGCCGGGCAAGCGGGTGCTGTCGACGATGATGCCGACCATGATCTTCAAGGACGGCAAGCCGTGGCTTATCACCGGCACGCCGGGCGGCAGCACGATCATCGACACGGTGCTGCAGGTCATCGTCAATATCGTCGACTTCAAGCTGAACGTCGCCGAGGCCACGCACCAGCCGCGCATTTTCCAGGACGCCAGCGACAACCTGCGCGTCGAGCCGAACTTCAACCCCGACACGGTGGCCCTGCTGAAGGCGATGGGCCACCCCATATCCTCGGACGAGACCATGGGCTCCGCCCAGTCGATCATGATCGACAACGGTCTCTATCTGGGCGGCGCGGATCCGCGTCGACCGGGGGCCGAGGCGGTCGCGCCCTAGGCGTACTTCCCACCTGCATCCTGGGACGCGATCACGGCGCCGGAGCTGCCCCTCCGGCGCCGATTTCTTTTCGGAATTGAGGCGGATCAAGGATGGTCGGGAAGGGCGGGCGCAGGGTGGCTTCAGGCTCTTCTGTTTGCGGTCCAGACGGAGGCCTACCGCCGCTCGACGTCATCGCCAGTCGACGTCGGCCGGCGGCGCTTCGGGGCCGTGCCCCCTACGGGCTCCGAAGCTAAATCGGCGCCGGAATCGCATCCGGCGCCGATCTTGTTTTGGGGGAGCGGCTTCGCGGCGTGGTGTTACGCGCGAGCGCCAAAAGCAGACATGCCGAAGGGCTGATCGGGGTGGAAATCCAACCTCAAGCCCTGCTCTGAGCGAGAGCAGCTTGCAGTTTCGCAATAAGGTCTTCCACCTCGCCTTCGCCAAGGTCGAGGGGGTCACCGTAAGACCCTACCGCAATAATTAAGATCGCCGAGCCATCGTAATGGACGTCCAGACGGTCGCTTTCGAACAACTTCTCGGCCAAGTGCTCCTCCGGCAGTGAAGGCGCACTTTAGAGGACGCTGTGAACTTCGAACATGGGTGGAAAGTGGTCCCCGACCGTGTAGCGTCCCGGCATGATGAGACTGGCCCTTTCGTTGAGCCTTTTGTTGTTCGGGGCTTCCCCCGCCATCGGAGCGGAGACGGAGTTACCTCCGTGCCATGCGGCGTTCGGCCGTCTCCTGTCGAACGAGGTTTTCGCTCGCTATCCCGCACCCGCTCCATCGCGCCCATCGAACCCAGTTTCCCCGAACGTTAGTAGGGGGACGGCCCACCTCTACCGCACGATCATTCGGGAAGGAGCGAAGCAGCCTCCAAACTTCGCCGGTCACTACGTTCTAATCCACATCGGATGCGGAGCCGCCACGGTGTGCCCCGCAATCCTGGACGTTAACAGCGGAGAGGTGTTCTTCCCGCCCCAGCTTAGAAATGCGAGCGCGCTAATCCTCGACGCCGGGAACGCCAACGTGGAGACGCTGAACTATCGGAAGGACAGTCGACTGCTAATCGTGTTCGGCACGCCCAACGAGGACGCGAGGAGGGCCGGCATGAGCTACTACCTGTGGCAGTCGGACAAACTCAGCCTCATCCGTTTCGTGCCGACAGCGAAAGTCTGCGGGACTCACTGACCCTAACGTCCGCTCAAGGTCGAAGAACGACCTAAGCCCCTCCCCCTTGATGGGGGAGGGTAGGGTGGGGGTGCTGCTGCCGTGGACGTGGGGCGCTGACCGACCTCAGCAATCACCCCCATCCCCGGCCCTTCCCCCATCAAGGGGGAAGGGAGGCGTTCGGCGAGGGCGACCAGGGTCCGTCCCGGCGTCCAAAGAACCCGACCTTCCCGGCGAATGCCGGGACCCAGATCGAGCCCACGGACGCTTGTCCCGATCGCGCCACGCGGTGTCGCGTCATCCCAAGACGCTCCGGATGAATCTGGGCCCCGGCATTCGCCGGGGAGGTCGGGGGGGGGATTGGACGCCTCCTACTTCCCGCTCACCGCGGGCCCATACAGAAGCCCATTGAACAGGAACTTGAAGGTTCCGTACGACTGCGCCCGCTGGGTGATCTCGGGGCCGAAGGCGAAGATCTTGCCCTTGCCCAGGTCGATGTCGAGCATCGCCGTCGAGCCCTTCAGCTTCTCCTGGCCGACGGCCCAGCCGCTGCGCAGGGGCTTGTCGCTGTCGAACCAGGCCACGCGCGAGACGCCCTTGACGTCGGGCTTCACCGTGAAGGCGGGGCTGCGGTCGAAGAAGACGTCCACCTCGCCGCCCGCGCCATAGGCCAGGGGCTGCTTGGGATCGACCTTGGCGCGCAGCACCGAGCCGGGGATGTAGAGTTCGCGGGTGGTGTAGGGCTTGGGCTGGCCGTTCTCGACCTTGACGGTGGCCAGCTCGACCGGCGCGCCCAGGGCCGTGGCCAGGCGGGTCGAGCCGCCGATCGCCACCACCGTGCCGCCGCCCTTCACGAAGTCGGCGACCTGGGAAAGCGTCTTGTCGTCGGTGAAGCGGCCCAGCCAGGCGCGATACTCGGCCGGGATGTCCTCGGGCTTGGGTTGGGCGCCGCCGCCCCGCGAGCGTCCGCCCTCGCCGGGCACGACGCCGTCCGGGAAGACCAGGACGTCGAAGTCCTTCTTGAGGTCGCCGGCGTCCAGGCGCTGGGGATAGACGACCTGGAACGGCGCCTCGAACTGCTCGAACATCCAGCGGTTCCAGCCGGACGGCATCGAGCCCCCATAGACGTCGACGAGACCGATGCGGATGGGCTTGAGGGCGATGGTCGCGCCCGACGGCTTGCCGCCGACGGCGTAGGCGTCGATCCCAAGGTCCTTGACGCCCTTGTCGATCACCGCCTTGGCGGCGGGCGAGGCGGAGACGAAGATCGCCCCGGGGCCGAAGGCGGTCTTGCCCGCCTTGGCGCCGTCCTTGAGCCAGTAGACCTTGGCGCCGGCCTTCAGCAGGCGGTTGGTCAGGGTGAAGCTGGCGTTGGTCTCGTGGCTGACCAGCCAGCCCGCGCCGCCAGAGCCCTTCACCGCGCCCGGCGCGACCTTGATCAGGTCGGGCACGCGCGAGGTCGGTGCGTCGAAGGCGTCGAGGATGCGGTCGAACTTGATCCCCATCTGGTAGGCCAGGGTGTAGCCGGTGACGTCGTAGGGCGCCTTGGGCGGACCGCCCGGATATTCCAGGTCGTGCGGGTGGTCCTGCGGCTCGAACATGTCGAGCACGTGCGGGCGATAGGCCTGGGCCGTGCGCACGACATAGGAGCCGGCCGGATAGGTCTTGCCCGCGATCGTGAAGGGCTTGTCGGCCTTGTCGACATCGACGCCGGTCTTGATCAGGGCGTTCAGGAAGGCCACGACCGTCGGCATGTCGGCCTGGTCGGCGGGGATCACATAGGCGCGCGGGTCACGCGCCTCCGGCGTTTGCAGCACGGCCTTGTAGAGGCTGGGGTCGATGGCCGCGCCGAACGGCCCGGGCTTGCCCTTGCCGGCGGCGGCCAGGGTCTCGACGCGGGTCGGGGTGATGGTCCAGCTATCGGTCGAGCCGCGCTTGATGCTGTTGTCGCCCATCTTCCAGATGTTGAAGAGCAGGCGCTCGCGGTTGCGGGCGGCGTAGTCGATGACCGCCAGGTTCATGGTCATCTGGTAGTCCAGCGAGTCCTGCAGGCGCCAGACGCGCGGGGCGATCGGCGCGGGCCGGTCGTTGCCGGGCAACTGCAGCTCTGGCACCAGGTTGACGGTCGTCGGGGTCGGGCCGCCGATGATCTCGGTCAAGAGGCCGATCGAATTGTGGAAGTAGGCGACCGACCGCTCCATGCCGTTGTGCCAGGTGGAGTAGGGAGCGGCGCTACGGGCGCCCGAGCCCGGCTTGTCCTCGGCCACCAGGCGGCTGTGCATGGCCATGCCGACTTCCTGCAGCTCGGTCATGACCAGCGGGTCGTAGTTGAAGTTGAACGGGTCGCGGAACGGCGGAACGAACACCACCATGCCGTTGGGGCCGGTCTGGTGCTGGTTGTAGACGATCTGCGGGTACCACTCGCGGAACAGCTGCTTGTTCACGTTGGTGGTCTCGGCCATGGCCGACATGAAGCTGTCGCGGTTGTTATCGTGGCCGACGTACTTCTGATAGAGGCGCGGCAGGGAGTTGAATTCGCGCTTCTTGGGATCGGCGTTGCGCATGTACCAGTCGCTGACCAGCTCCATGCCGTCCGGGTTGTCGTGGGCGAACAGGATCACGCAGTCGTCCAGCAGGCGCAGGGTCTCGGGATCCTTGGCCGTCAGCATCCGGTAGAGCACCTGGATCTGGCCCTGCGAGGTGATGGTCTCGGTGGCGTGCAGGCCCGCGTCGATCCAGACGATCGCCTTGCCCTCCGCGGCGAGCTTGGCGGCCTCTTCCCTGGAGACGCCCTCGGCCTTGGCCAGCTTGCGCGAGATTTCCTTCAGACGGTCCAGCTTGGCCAGGTTGGCGGGCGAGGAGACCACGGCCATCCACTGGGTGCGGCCTTCCTCGGTCTTGCCGATGTCGACCAGCTTCATGCGGTCGGACTGGCCGGCCAGGGTCTTCAGATAGGCCTCGTAGGCGGTGTAGTCGGCCAGGAAGTAGTCGCTGCCGATCGGCTGGGCGA
Organism: Caulobacter segnis; assembly: GCF_003243465.1. GTDB lineage: Bacteria > Pseudomonadota > Alphaproteobacteria > Caulobacterales > Caulobacteraceae > Caulobacter > Caulobacter segnis_A. The sequence goes on along the minus strand of NZ_QFQZ01000029.1, from coordinate 37,574 downwards.
AAGCCTTGTCGGGCGGGGTGATGTCCGCGGCGACCGCGCCGCCGCCATAAGCCATCTGGCCGAACGCCAGAACCACGCCGAGGGCCGCACCGGCCATCGCTCCGCCACGCGTCATCGCATCACCCCTAACCCGCGCGCTTCGCAGCGAGGCGCGCTCTCCCTTTGAAAGACGAAGCTGGATCGGATTTCCGCACCCGGAGCAACGCCTCGGCCAGCCCATTTTTTCATGGCAAGAAAAAGGGGCCGTCCTTTCGGACGACCCCTCCATCTCATCGGACCGTACTGCTGGTCCGTACGCGAGATAGCTGTTTCGCGTGGCGCGTGGTGGCCGCCGAAACCGGCGACCATCGGCCTCACGCCCTAGTACTTCACGCGCATGCCGACGCGGAAGTAACGGCCCACGATGCCCGACTGCGAGTAGGTCGGGTTCCAGTTCGTCGCGGCGTAGTTGGCCGGGTTGAACATCGGGCCGGTGTCGAACAGGTTCATCACGTCGGCATAGACCGTGGCCTTGTCGGTGACGTCGTAGGCGCCCGTCAGGTCGACGGTCGTGAACGACTTGATGCGGCAATTGAAGGCCGCGTCGCCGTACAGGCAGCCTTCCTGATAGCTGTCGTCACCTTGGCGCATGCCGCTGACATAGCTCATCACGCCCGTGACGCGGAGCGGGCCGCGCTCGAAGGTGTTGGTCCACTGCAGGCGGTTCTTCGGCGTACCGGCGCCCGACGACAGGGCGTAGGGGCCTTCGGTCCCGACGTAGTCGTAGGTCTCGCCGTCCTGGGTGTACTGGTAGTCGAAGATGGTCGTGGCCTCGACGTTGGTCGTCCACTTCACGTCGGCCGGCAGGAAGAACGAGGCCTGGACGTTCAGGTCCAGACCGCTGGTCATCAGCGAGTCGGCGTTGATGTACGGCGAGGCGATCGACAGCACGCGCGGCAGGGCCGTGGGGTGCTCGGGGTCCACCGCGTCCGGCGTCACGACGTAGCCGGCCGGGATGGCCTGGCCCGCGTAGTAGGCGGCCAGGGCCGTGCCCGCGCTGGCCTGGGCGATCACGTCGGTCTTCTTGATGTGATAGTAGTCCAGCGAGACGCTGAAGGTCCGGGTCGGGGCCCACACCGCGCCGAGGGTGTAGCTGGTCGACTTCTCCGGCTTCAGGTCCGGATTGGCCGTGGTGATCGCCGAGAGCGAGTAGGCCTTGGTGTACTCGTTGTTGCCGTGGGCCTCACGGAACGCGGCGTACTGGTCAGCCTTGAACGAGAAGTTCGTGAAGCCCTGGCTGGCCGAGTTGCCCGCTTCGGAGAAGCTCGGCGCCCGGAAGCCCTTGGAGATCGTGCCGCGCAGGGCCAGCGACTTGATGGGCGTGTACTTGACGCCGAGCTTCGGCGAGAAGTTGTCGCCGAAGTCGGAATAGTGGTCGTAGCGGCCCGACAGGTTCACTTCGACCTGGTTCAGCACCGGCAGACCCAGTTCGGCGAAGGCCGAGGCGACCGTGCGGTTGCCCTGGGTGCGGGCGTTGCCGAGGCCTTGGGCGTCGTTGACCGGGTTCAGGGCCGGGTCGTTGGTCGCCTCGTAGCGGAACTCGCCGCCGACGCCCAGCTGGGCGTCGCCGCCCGGCAGGCTGAACAGGCTGCGCGAGGCCTGGACGTTGATCGAGTCGAGGTCCGTGGTCGAGGTCTTGGCCAGGGTCGGCGACAGGGCGTTACGGACGGCCTGGCTGTTCTTCGACGGATCGACGAAGTTGTAGGCGCCCGTATTGATGTCGCTCATCAGCTGCTTGTAGCTGAGGAAGCCGGTCTGGGCGCTTTCCAGGGTGTCGTGGGCGATCACCAGGTTGGCCTGGTAGTTCCACTCGGCCGCCGAGCCCTTCACGCCGCCGACCATGCGGAACATGCGGTTGGTGTAGTTGGCCGTCGCGGGCAGGTCGCTGAAGCGGTACTTGATCAGGGCGTAGTCGCCGGTGGACGCGAACGGGTTGTTCGGGTTCAGGCGGCGGTCGGCGGCCGTGGCGCAGCTGACGCCCGACGAGCAGACATAAACCGGCAGCACCAGGTTCGACAGGTTGTTCGGCGTGCTGGACGAGATGCTGACCGGCGTGCCGTTCACCGAGGTCTTGCTCTGGATGAAGCTGCCCGAGAGATAGGCTTCCAGATTGTCGGTCGGCTTGAAGGTGAAGCGGCCGTAGGTCCCGATGCGCGACTGCTTGGGCTGGATGTCGGCGAGGTTGGCGATGTTCTGGGCGCAGTAGGTCCCCATCAACACGCCGTCTTCATCGTACTGGCTGGTGAGCGGCGCGTTGGCGGCGCAGGTGCGCAGGGGCTGCCAGACGTTGGACGGCGAGTCGATCGCCAGGCCCGAGGCCAGGTTGCCCGGCGTCGTCAGGGTGGCGCGCTTGACGTTGCCGTAGAAGGTGGAGCCGCCCGTCTGCGGGTTGTTGTTCTCGCCGCCGGGGATCGAGGACAGGTCGTTGGTGTTGAACGGGAAGCCGCGCTGGTCGCCGCGGATGCGCTTGTCCAGCTGGTACTCGACGTCGAAATAGACGTTGTACTTGTCGGTATCCAGGTCGCCGTGGCCGATGTCGGCGTTGAAGCGATACTGGTCGCCGCCGCCGTGCTGGCTCTTGCCGTACGAGGCGTCGGCGCTCATGCCCTGGTAGTTGGACTTCATGATGATGTTGACGACGCCGCCGATGGCGTCGGCGCCGTACAGCGACGAGGCGCCGTCCTTCAGGGTCTCGATGCGCTCGACCGCGTTGAACGGGATCGAGTTCAGGTCGACGAACGCCTTCTGGCCGTCGTCCGCCAGCGGGTAGTTGGCGTTCCGCAGGCCGTCGATCATCACCAGGGTCGAGTTCACCGACAGGCCGCGCAGCGACACGCCCGTCGAGCCGGCGGCGAAGCCGCTGCCGAAGGCGGCCGGGATCGAGCCGGAGTTGTCGGCCGACAGGCTGCGGATGGCGTCGGAGACGGTGGTGATGCCTTGGGCCTTGAGCTGCTCGCTCGTCTGGACCGTGACCGGCGAGGGCGTCGCCGTGTCCGACCGGCGCAGCAGCGAGCCGGTGATCACGACCGCGTCGATCTCGTTGTTCTGCTCGGCGGCCGGTTGGGCGGCCGGCGCGGCGGTCTGGGCGTTCGCGGCGAAGCCGGCCAGAGCCGTCACGCCCGCGATCATCGTCGTCGCCAGCAGGCGACCCCGGGTAATCTGATACTTCATCTTCGATCCTTTGGACCGCCCTCGCCGACGCGAACGCCGGCGTCCTCACGGTCCGATGCAAGACATTTCCCGTCGCGATCCGGCGGTTGCAGGCGGCTTAGGAGCGGTGCGGCGAAGTGGTCAATCGCGTGACGCGATTTGCATTATTATTGTCGTGAAACTGTATCTTTCTCGCCACTTACTTCAGCGATTGAGGTCTCATTGAGTTTTAATGGTTTCCGGGGTGAAACATTCTGGACAGAATTGGCCCAAATTTCGGATAACAACTCTACAATTGGCGTTCGGCGAACGGCGAGATACTTTCGAGACGCGTTGCATCGACTTTCAATAAGGCTTCTATACTGAAGTTGATGCTCGGGGGGATTGCTCGGCCGTTTTTGGAAGGCGCGCGCGGGAGCGCGCCCTCGCGCACGGCGAGGGGCGTTGGCGCAGCTTTCTGGCGGTAAAGCTAGATCGCCGAGCGGCGGGCGAGTTCGACGCGGCGGGCGGCCACTTCGCTGCGAGCCCGTTCCAGCGCGTCGATCTCGGTGGCGGTCAGCAGGTTGTCGATGACGCGGCCCAGGTGCTCGCGCATGGCGTTGCGGGCGGCGGCGGGGTCACGCGCCTTCAGGGCCAGCAGGATCTCCTGGTGATCGTCGATGCGCGGGCGCACCCCGACCTGGCGCGCGCGCTCCAGCATGGCGCGGCACAGCGGCGACTTGTAGCGCTGGTCCCACAGGGTCTCGACCACATTGACCAGGGCGCTGTTGCGGCTGGCGCGGGCGATCGTGACGTGGAAGCGGCGATCGGCGCCTTCGCCGCGCACGTCCTTGTCGTTCTCCACGACCATGTCGTCCATGATCGTCGCCAGCTCGACCAGCTCCTCGTCGGTGATCGTCGCCGCGGCCAGCGCCGCGACCTCGCCCTCGATCAGGCGGCGGGCCTCGGTCAGCTCGAAGGCGCCGATGTCCAGTTCGGGCGCGGACCCCTGGGCGCGAGGCGCGTCGGTGACATAGATGCCCGAGCCGTGCCGGGCCTCGACCAGGCCCTGGATTTCCAGCGCGATCATCGCCTCGCGCACGGTCGGGCGACTGACCTTGTAGTCCTCCGCCAGGTCACGCTCGGACGGCAGGCGCTGGCCGGGCTTGTGGGCCCCTTCACGGATCGCCTCGGCGATCGCGCTGGCCACCTGCTGGTAGAGCTTACGGCCTTCTGTGGTCGAAGTGGTCATGTGTGTGTTCAGTCCATTCCCAGACGCGCGGGACGTTGCAGCCTATGGCAAGGGACGTGACAGCGCTACCCGACCTTCGTCGACGGCTCTAGCGTCTCGTCTGATAAGTGGCTAAAACTGGTCAGGCCAATTTCCTCCTCACGCTTAACGACTAGGTCCATGCTGAAGATCATCGACGCCAAGGTCATCGTCACCTGCCCCGGCCGCAACTTCGTCACCCTGAAGATCACCACCGAAGACGGGGTCACGGGGGTCGGCGACGCCACCCTGAACGGCCGCGAACTTTCGGTGGTCAGCTTCCTGCAGGATCACATGATCCCCTCGCTGATCGGCCGCGACGCCCACCAGATCGAGGACATCTGGCAGTTCTTCTATCGCGGCTCGTACTGGCGCGGCGGCCCGGTGGCCATGACCGCGCTGGCCGCCGTCGACATGGCGCTGTGGGACATCAAGGGCAAGGTCGCCGGCCTGCCCGTGTATCAACTCCTGGGCGGCGCCTGCCGCACGGGCGTCACGGTCTATGGCCACGCCAACGGCGAGACCATCGACGAGACGATCGCCGAAGCCGTCAAGTACAAGGCCATGGGCTACAAGGCCATCCGCCTGCAGACCGGCGTTCCGGGCCTGGCCAGCACTTACGGCGTGTCGGGCGACAAGATGTTCTACGAGCCCGCTGACGGCAACCTGCCGACCGAAAACGTCTGGTCGACCGCCGCCTATCTGAAGCACGTGCCGCAGCTGTTCGAAAAGGCGCGTGAAGTCCTGGGCTGGGACGTCCACCTCCTGCATGACGTCCATCACCGCCTGACCCCGATCGAGGCCGCGCGCCTGGGCAAGGACCTGGAGCCCTACCGCCTGTTCTGGATGGAAGATTCGGTCCCGGCCGAGAACCAGGGCGGTTTCCGCCTGATCCGCCAGCACACCACGACGCCGCTGGCCGTCGGCGAGATCTTCGCCCACGTCTGGGACGCCAAGCAGCTGATCGAAGAGCAGCTGATCGACTACCTGCGCGCCACCGTGCTGCACGCCGGCGGCATCACCAACCTGAAGAAGATCGCCGCCTTCGCCGACCTGCACCACGTCAAGACCGGCTGCCACGGCGCCACCGACCTGTCGCCGATCACGATGGCCGCGGCCCTGCACTTCGACATGTCGATCCCGAACTTCGGCCTGCAGGAGTACATGCGCCACACGCCGGAGACCGACGCGGTGTTCCCGCACGCCTACACCTTCAACGACGGCATGCTGCATCCGGGCGACAAGCCGGGCCTGGGTGTCGACATCGACGAAGAGCTGGCGTCCAAGTACGAGTACAAGCGCGCCTACCTGCCTGTGAACCGCCTGCAGGACGGCACGATGTTCAACTGGTAGGCCGCTAGGCCCGCCAAGGAACACGGCCGCCGGAGGAATCCTCTGGCGGCCGTTTTTCGTTTCGGAGCGTCTGTCGCGATCTAGGCCGGGCCCACGCGGAACGCGCACAGCTTGTTGCCGTCCAGGTCGCGGAAATAGGCCGCGTAGAAGGCCCGAGGACCTTCCTCACCGCGCACGCCTGGCTTGCCCTCGCACTGGCCGCCCAGGGCCACGGCCTTGTCGTGCAGGGCGTCGACCTTGGCGCGCTCGTCCACGGTCAGGGCGATCATCGTGCCGTTGCCGAAGGTCGCGGCTTGGCCATCATAGGGCTTGCCGACCCCGAACATCGGCTTGCCCCACTCCGCGCCCCAGGCGCAGCCGCCGGTGGGGAACTCCATCAGGCGCTTGACGCCGACGGTCTCGAAAAGGGCGTCGTAGAAGGCCTTGGCCTTATCGAGGTCGTTGCTGCCGACCAGGGTGTATCCGATCACGAGAGCCTCCCGTCTCATTGGGCTTCCAGGGGCGCGCCCCTGGCTCGCTTTCTAGCGGGAGCGCAGGTTTTCGAGAAGTATCGGGGAAGCGCCGCTATGCTCAAGCTTCTGTGGGTGCTGTATTCCTCCGCGAAATAACGAAGTTCCCTTTCGCCGGATTTTCTTGTTTTACATTGCCTTTTTTAAATATAAAGGGTCGGTGTCGGGTTTCCGACATAGATGCGGCCGGAAATGTATCTTATTTTCTGCCGGTTGCGGCGCAGATGTGCTAGGAATGTTCCTATCACCGGCACGGCTTCTTTCGAGCGTCGGTGGCTGAGAGACAGAGCTTGAGGCTTAATCTCCCGCTCGAATGGCTGGAGCACCCATGCCGACCTACCTCTTTTACCCGCGCCGCGCGAACGGCGTGTCTCTGACCTTTATCGCCGAAACCGCCGAGAACGACCGCGAGGCGATGGAGCTGGCCGTCGAGATCGCGGCGGACCACGACTGCGTCAGCGTCTTCGTGTGGGAACCCGCGGCCAGCACCGAGGGGCGCGACCGTTTCGTCGGCGAGGCCGGAAACCTGGGCGGCGAGGCCCGTGCGGAAGCGTCATTTGACGGCGGAGCCTCCGCCGAGGCTTGAGCGTTACCGGAGGACCGCCAAGGAGGTCCTCCGTGGACAAGCTGTTCGCCAAGTTCGCCAACATCACCGCCCGGATCACCGGCAGCCCCCCGGCCTTCCTGATCTGCGTCGCCCTGGTTCTGGTCTGGGCCCTCAGCGGCCCGCTCTTCGGCTTTTCCGAGACCTGGCAGCTGGTGATCAACACCGGCACCACGATCGTCACCTTCCTGATGGTGTTCCTGATCCAGAACACCCAGAACCGCGACGGCGTGGCCTTGCAAACCAAGCTCGACGAGCTGATCCGCGCCACCACCGACGCGGAAAACGAGTTCATCGGCATCGAAAAGCTGACCGACAAGGAGCTCGAGGTCATGCACGCCCGATGCAAGGCGCGGGCGGATCGCTCGATGCGCGCGCTGCAACGCGCCGCCGCCGAGAAGGACGCGCGCGTCGCCAAGTCGAGCGCGGGCTCTCGGAAGACCTCCGCCAAGCCGCGAGCCTCGAACACGGCCCGCGCGGCCAGCCGCGCCAAGGCGCTGAAAGCGGGCCGCGCCAGCGAGTAGGTCTGGCCTGACTACGACCTCGACAGGCTGGACGCCGCCAACCTTAGACGGTAGCGGTACCAGAGGATGAGCGCGTCGGAATGAACGCGCGCCCGACGAGGAAACGCCGCTTGGCCAAGCTATCCTTTCCGAAACTTCGGGCCCTGCGCTGGTGGATCATCGGCCTGGTCATGCTGGGCGCGATCATCAACTACCTGACGCGCTCGACCATGGGCGTGGCCGCGCCCACGGTGCTGAAGGACCTGGGCATTTCGGTGAAGGAGTATTCCTGGATCACCGGGGCGTTCCAGCTGGGCATCATGCTGCAGCCGGTGTGCGGCTATGTGCTGGACACCCTGGGCCTGCGCACCGGCTTCGCGGTGTTCGCGGCCGCCTGGTCGATGGCGGCCATGGCCCACGGCCTGGCCTCGAACTGGCAAGGCTTCGCCGTCCTGCGTGGCCTGCTGGGCTTTGCCGAGGGCTCGGCCCAGCCGGCGGGCATGAAGACGGTCGCCACCTGGTTCCCGGCCAAGGAGCGCGGCTTCGCGGGCGGGGTGTTCAACATCGGCGCCTCGGTCGGCTCGATGCTGGCGCCGCCGCTGGTGGTGTGGGCCGTGCTGACCTGGAACTGGCGCGCGGCCTTCATCATGACCGGCGCGCTGGGCCTGGTCTGGCTGGCGCTGTGGCTGCTGTTCTACCGCTCGCCCGACCAGCATCCCTCGATGACCGACGACGAGCGCGCACGGATCGCCGCGGGCCAGGAAACGCACCTGGCCGAGGCTGGCGCCAAGCCCTCGATCCTGTCGATCCTCAAGCAGCGCAAGTTCTGGGGCATCGCCCTGCCGCGCTTCCTGGCCGATCCCACCTGGGGGACCCTGTCGTTCTGGGTGCCGCTATACCTGTCCCAGACCCGCGGCTTCGACCTCAAGCAGATCGCCATGTTCGCCTGGCTGCCGTTCGTGGCCGCGGACCTCGGCTGCCTGTTCGGCCCGACCGTCGCCAGCTTCCTGCAGGCCCGCGGCGTCTCGCTGATCAACGCCCGCCGCTGGGCCGTCACCCTGGGCGCGGCGATGATGACCGGCATGATCTTCGTCGGCCGCGTCGAGAGTCCCTACGCCGCCATCGCCCTGCTGTGCCTGGGCGGCTTCGCGCACCAGACCCTGTCGGTGACCGTGATCACCATGGCCTCGGACCTCTTCCGCCGCGACGAGGTCGCGACGGTCGCGGGCCTGGCCGGCATGATGGGCAATCTGGGCGTCTTGCTGTTCTCGCTGCTGATCGGCGGTCTGGTTGCAACAATCGGCTACGACCCGTTCTTCGTCGCCCTGGGCGTGCTCGACATCGTCGGCGCCCTCATCCTATGGACCTTCGTCCGCGACCGCATCGCGCCCAAGGCCGAGCCGGTCAGCCAGAGTCCCAATCCGTGAGCGTGTCCGTGATCCGCAATCCCATCCTGCGCGGCTTCAATCCCGATCCGTCGATCGTGCGGGTGGGGGACGACTACTACATCGCCGTCTCGACCTTCGAGTGGTTCCCGGGCGTGCAGATCCACCACTCGCGCGACCTGAAGAACTGGCGGCTGCTGAGCCGTCCACTCCAGCGCGCCAGCCAAGTGAACATGCTGGGCGACCCGGACGGCTGCGGGGTCTGGGCGCCGTGCCTGTCCTACGCCGACGGCCGCTTCTGGCTGATCTACACCGACGTCAAGCGCTATGGCCGGACGACCGTGGGCGGTGCTTCGGGCGCCTCGCTGCGCGACTTTCACAACTACCTGGTCACCTGCGACACCATCGACGGCGAATGGTCCGACCCCATCCACCTGAACAGCTCGGGCTTCGATCCGTCGCTGTTCCACGATGACGACGGCCGCAAGTGGCTGGTCAACCAGCTGTGGGATCACCGGCCGGGCAAGAACCGCTTCGCCGGCATCGTGATGCAGGAGTTCTCGGCCGCCGAGGGCCGTCTGATCGGCGAGCGCAAGGTGATCTTCCAGGGCACGCCGATCGGCCTGACCGAGGCGCCACACCTCTACAAGCGCGACGGCTGGTACTACCTGATCACCGCCGAGGGCGGCACGGGCTGGGGCCATGCGGTGACCATGGCCCGCTCGCGGACCATCGACGGCCCCTACGAGCCGCACCCCGACACCTACCTGCTGACTTCGCGTGACCGGCCGCACGCTGCCCTGCAGCGCGCCGGCCACGCCGACCTCGTCGAGACCGCCGACGGCGAGACCTACGCGGTCTATCTGGTCGGGCGTCCGATCCCCAACCGCGGGCGCTGCACCCTGGGCCGCGAGACCGCGATCCAGAAGGTCGTGTGGGGCGAAGACGGCTGGCCGCGCACCTTGGACGGCTCCGGCGATCCCACGCTCGAGACGCCCGCGCCGGACCTGCCCGAGCACCCCTGGCCGGCCGCCCCGGTTCGCGAGGACTTCGATGCGGCGAGCCTGCCGATCGACTTCCAGTGGCTGCGGACGCCCTACCCGGACCAGATCTTCAGTCTGGCGGCCCGGCCCGGCTTCCTGCGGCTCTACGGCCGCGAGACGGTCGGCAGCCTGTTCCGCCAGGCCCTGGTCGCCCGCCGCCAGCAGGCGCACTGCTACTCGGCCGCCACGCGGCTGGACTTCGAGCCCGGGCACTTCCAGCAGGCGGCCGGGCTGATCTGCTACTACAACGCCTCGAAGCTGCACTACCTGCACGTCACCCACGACGACGGACTGGGCAAGCATCTGCGGGTGATGACCTTCACGCCCGACAGCCCGCAGACCGACAGCTTCACGGCCCCGATCCCGCTGGCGGCCGGCCCCGTCGAACTGCGCGTCGAGATCGACTTCGAGCGCCTGCGCTTCGCCTTCCGGCAAGAGGGCGGCGGCTGGACCTGGCTGCCCGAGGTGTTCGACGCCTCGATCCTGTCCGACGAGGCCACCGCGCCGGGCGCGCCGGCCTTTACGGGCGCCTTCGTCGGCATGGCGTGCCAGGACATGTCGGGGCAGGGCGCGCCGGCCGACTTCGACTGGTTCGACTACGAGGAACGGGAATACCGCGCGGCGATCTAGGTCGCGCATTTCGCGGCTTACGGCCCTTGGGCCAAGAAAAAAGCCGGCCGACTCGTCCAGAGGGCGAGCCGGCCGGCCGAAACAAAAAGGTGTCGACGCGGTGGGGTGCGCCGAGTTCCAGACCCATTATCGAATCTGGGCGAAATGGCAATGCTCCTTGCCGTTGCACCCCTGCGACAATCCGGCGCAAAAGCCTATTTTGCCTGGGGTTTAGGCAAATCTTGCGGTTGAGCCGAGGGCGATCCCGGCCTCAGCACCCGGAAAGCCACGAAGACGAGTCCACCGGTTACCGTCAGGCACGCGGCGAGGAACAACATCGGGGCCAGATTGCTGCCGGTTGAGTCGCGGATGATCGGCACGACGTTCTGGGCGATGAAGCCGCCGAGGTTGCCGACGGCGTTGATCGCGGCGATGCCGGCGGCGGCGCGCGGGCCGCGCAGGAAGCTGGGCGGCAGGCTCCAGAAGCCGGGCTGGCCGGCGAAGATGGCGGGGGCGGCGACGCAGAGCAGGGCGAACTTGGCCCAGGTCCCCGGAACGACGACGCTCCCCACCAGGGCGACGGCCGCCAGCAGGGGCGGGCCGGCGACGTGCCAGACCGTGAACCCGCGCTTGGCCGCGTGCTGCGGGACCCACCACAGGGCGGCGGCGACCAGGATCCAGGGGATGATGTTGATCAGGCCGTTGACGGTGTTGGAGACCCCGAACGCCTTGACGATGGTCGGCAGCCAGTAGCTGAGGCCATAGGCGCCCAGCGGCATGCCGATATAGAGACCCGCCAGCAGCAGCACGCGCGGGTCCAGCATCGCCTTCCAGGCCCCGGCGTGACCGGTGTCCTGGCCCACGTCCTCTTCGGCCAGGGTCTTGGCCAGCCAGGCCTTCTGCTCCGGCGCCAGCCATGGCGCCTTTTCGGGCCCGTCCGGAAGCTTCCAGAGGACATAGGGCGCCATCAGCACGGCCGGGACCCCTGTGGCCAGGAACACCCACTGCCAGCCCGCCAGGCCCAGCAGGCCATGCAGATCGAGCAGGGCGCCCCCGATCATCGCGCCGACGGCGTTGGCCAGGGCCGAGGCGATCATGAACAGCCCGACCATTCGAGCCCGATGGCCATGAGGGAACCAAAGGGTCAGCACGTACAGCACCCCCGGGAAGAAACCGGCCTCGGTCACGCCCAGCAGGAAGCGCAGGATGTAGAACATCGTGGCGTTCTGGGTGAAGCCCAGCGCCAGGGTGACGAGGCCCCAGGTGAACATGATCCGCGCAAACCAGACCCGCGCGCCGACCTTGGCCAGGATCAGGTTCGACGGCGCCTCGAACAGGAAATAGCCGATGAAGAACAGGCTGGCGCCAAGGCCGTAGGCCGCCTCGCTGAGGCCCAGCGCGTGGACCATCTCCAGCTTGGCGTAGGAGACGTTCTGCCGGTCGATGTACGCGATCAGGTACATGATGCAGAACAGCGGCATCAGCCGCGTGGTGACCCGGCGGATGGTCGAGACGTCCAGGCTCATGCGATGGCCGCCGTCAGCTTCCCGCGCGTCGTCATGCCATCCTCATCGTTGATCGGGCCAATACCGCCTGTCCGGTTAGCGGCGTCGGGACAGCCGCGCCACCCCGACCATGGTCTAAGATCGTCGAGGCCCTTCAGCGCCCCGCCGCCTTCTCGTCGTAGAACGCGCGCAGCACGAAGAAGGCCGGCTTGCGGCGACCGGTCGGCGAGATCAGCCCCTTGCGGTTCCAGCCCTGCTGGTAGACCGGATGCTGTCGGCGCGGGCTGCGGAAGTCCTTCAGGATCCACGGCGACATGCCGCGCAGGGTCGGGATCTTGCGGGCCATGGCCAGGGTCTTCTCATAGTAGCGCGTCTGGAAGTCCTCGGAGAACTTGCGCATCAGAACCGGGTCGCTGAACCCCGCCAGGGCGTCGGCGCCGAACTCGGAGAACACCAGCGGCTTGTCGGTCGCCTTCCAGGCCATGTCGGGCAGGGCGTCCAGCGCGTCGTCGCTGTACCAGCCGTTATAGGTGTTGGCCGACAGCACATCGAGCTTGTCGGCCAACGGATCGTTCAGGCCCATCAGCGGGCGGCCATCCACCGTCTTGCGATCGGTCAGCAGGGCGGCTGTGACCAGGCGGCTGTCGTCCAGCGCCCGGACGTCGTCAACCAGCTGATAGAGAAAGGCGTTGCGGGCCTCGGTGATCGGCGTCTCGTTGGCCACGCTCCACAGGATGATCGAGGCGCGGTTGCGGTCGCGGCGGATGTTGTCGGCCAGCATGCCGCGCGCCAGGCCCTGCGTGCGCGGATTGGCGAAGTCGACCAACCAGTAGACGGGGATCTCGCTCCAGACCAGCAGGCCCATCTCGTCGGCCAGGCGCGTGGTCACCTCGCTGTGGGGATAGTGCGCCAGCCGCACGAAGTTGCCGTGCAGGCCCTCCTTGACCTCGCTGAGCAGCGCCCGCGCCCCGGCCTCGGTGATCGTGCGGGCCGGGTTGTCGCCCAGCTCCTCCTCGTGGATCGAGATTCCGCGCAGGAAGATCGGCTTGCCGTTCAGCAGGATCTCCGAGCCCTTGGTCTCGATCGTGCGGAAGCCAACGCGGTCGGTCAGGCGGTCCTCGCCGGCCTGGACGATGATGTCGTAGAGCTTGGGGCTTTCCGGCGACCAGCGGGCCAGCCGCTTGGGCGCGGCTGCGGAGACGTTCAACACGCCCTTCGCATCCGTCTTGCCGGTCAGATCCAGGCCCAGCTCGGCCACGCGCACATGCACCTCCTGGCCGGCCGCCTGGGCGCCGTCCAGCGTCACGGTGGCGGCGATCCTGCCGTCCTTGCCCAGGCGCACCCAGGCCTCGTCGATGAAGGTGCCGGGCGTGACGACCAGCCGCATCGGCCGGGTGATCCCGCCATAGTTCTCCCAGTCGGTGACCGGCGGCGGCACGCCGTCGTCGCGGGCCGTGGAATCGACGCCGACGGTCAGCTGGTTGTTGCTGGCGCGCAGCAGGTTGGTCACTTCCATCGAGAACGGCGTGAAGCCGCCCTCGTGCTCTCCGACGGGCTTGCCGTTCAGGAAGACCTTGGCCGTGTAGTTGACCGCCTCGAAGCGCAGGAAAGCGCGCTGGCCGGGCTTCAGCGGCGCCGCGTCGAAGCGGCGCTGGTACCACATCAGCCCCTGGTAGTGGCGCAGGGTCGGGTCGTGGCCGATCCAGCCTTGCGGCAAGGTCGCCGTCGGGCCGCGATCCATGTCGTATTCGTAGAGCGCGGTCGGCTTGGCCCGCGTCAGGGCGTCGACGTCGACATCGTCATAACGCCGATGGCCGGCGCCCGGCGCGCCGCGGTGGAAGCCCGCCAGCCCGTCGCGATAGGGATCGACCGAGTAGCGCCAGGTTCCCGACAGGTCCTGGCCCTCGCGCAGATCGGCGCGGGTCAAAGTGGGGGAGGAGGCCAAGGAAGGCCCCGCGATCATCAGGGCGCAGGCCGCGCCGACCAGGGTCTTCAGTCCGATTCCCATCACATCCTCCCGCTGGCCTTTGGCCTTACGGGAGGTTGAAGCATGGTCCGGTGCGCGCGGATAGTGGTCAGGCCACTCCGGGCAGGCGACGCGCAAAAGAAAGGCGGCCTCGAAGCCGAGGCCGCCTCCCTTGGTCGTCGCTGCAGAGGTCCTAGAACGACTTGCGGACCGTCACGCCGTAGGTGCGCGGGGCGTTCGGATAGCCGCTGTAGCTGCCGTCCTGGGCCACCGTCGGGAAGGTCGAGATCAGGTTGTTGTCCTTGGTCAGGTTGCGCGCCCAGACCATGACCTCGATCTGCTTGGCCGTGTTGGTGACGCCGAGGCTGGCGTTGACCTGCTTCTGGCCCCAGGTCGACAGGTCCGGCGGAGTCGTCTCGGTCAGCTGGGTCTTGCTGACATAGTCGTACTCCACGCGGGCGAAGCCCTGGTAGTCGCCGCCCAGGTCGCGATTGACCGTGGCCGAGGTCGAGAACGACCACTTCGGAATGGCGGCCGGGCGGTCGCCGGTCAGGTTGCGGAAGTTCGGACGACGGCCGGTGGCCGGGTCGACCGGGCAGCGGACGGTGTCGTAGTTCACGCAGGCCGCGCCGGTGAAGCTGTCGTACTTCGGATCGAGGTAGGTCACCGCCGCCGCCAGGTTCAGCCAGCCGACCGGACGCCAGGCGCTGTCGACCTCGAAGCCCTTCACCGACTCCTCGCCGGCGTTGACCAGGCTGTAGCCGAGGCCGGTGAAGGCGTTCGACTGGAAGCCCTTGATCGACTGCTTGAACACCGCGACGTTGGCGTAGCCGCCCGGGAAGTTGGCCTTCACGCCCAGTTCGTAGACGTCGACGTTCTCCGGATTGGCCGTGCGGCCCACGCCATTGGCGTTCGGCGGACGGCTGTCGGACGACAGGTTGTACGCGCCGGCCTTCCAGCCCGTGGAGTAGCTGACATAGGCGTTGATGGCGCCGAAGTCGTAGGCCGCGCGCACGGCGTAGGTGACCTTGTCGGCCTTCAGCTCGCCGGACTCGCTGGCGTTCGGGAAGTTGACCGGGCCGTGGTTGGTGGTGTTGCCATAGAAGAACTGCAGGGCGCCCAGGGCGCTGTACAGGTTGCCGGGCAGGCCCAGGGCCGGGAACTGCGGGACCGCGCCCAGGTTCAGCGCCGAGAACGGGTCGTTCATCACGACGTTCGAGCGGGCCTTCTTGTCGTCGTTGAGGTAGGCGAGGCCGCCGGTCAGGGTCAGCTTGTCGGTGACGCGGTAGTCGACCTGGCCGAACAGCGAATACGACGTCTGCTTCATCTTGTAGTAGTCGTCGATGCCCTGGCCGGGCTGGAAGTAGGTCAGGCCGGGGCGCACCAGGGTCGGCGTCGCCAGGCTCTGCAGGAACTCCAGCGCATAGAGGTTCGAGCGGCCGGTCAGGGCCGGACGCAGCGTCGCGGGCAGGGCGCCCAGCAGCGTGGCCGGCACCGCGCCCGACAGGGCGTCGGCGAAGCCGCGGATGTCCGTCCCGTAGGTGATGGTGCGGCCCGTATCGAGCTTCTCGTTCTGATAGAAGGCGCCGGCCAGCCAGCTGATCGGACCATCGCCGCTGGAGGCCAGGCGGACTTCCTGGGTGAAGGTCTTGATCGTGTTGGCGGTGCGGTTGTTGGAGATGTCCGCGCCGGTGAAGTCGATGTCTTGGAACGAGGCGTTCTTCTGGTTCCGATAGGCGGTGATCGCCGTCAGCTTGGCGAAGCCCAGGTCCTGGTCGAGCTGGCCTGAGACGCCCTTGCCCGACAAGTCGTTGCTGGGGTCGGTGTTGAAGATGACGTTCCGGTCGAAGACCTTGGTCGTGTCGCTGATCGGCTTCTTCAGGATCCCGCCGATCGCCAGGGTGGCGGGGCCGTTCAGGATCGAGCTGACCGCGCAGCAGGTTTCCTTGATCTTGTTGTAGTCGGCGATCACCCGGAACGAGGTCTTGTCGGTCGGCTCCCACAGCACGTCGCCGCGGATCGACCAGCGATTGCGGTCGTTGACGTCGCTGCCGGTCGTCAGGTTGGTGAAGAAGCCGTCGCGCTTGTTCAGGCTGCCCGACACGCGCACGGCCAGGGTGTCGCTGAGCGGGCCGGTGAAGGTGCCCTTGATCTGGCGGGTGTTGTAGTTGCCGACCGTGGCTTCCAGCTTGCCGCCGGCGTCGAACTGCGGGCGCTTGGTGACGATGCTGATCGCGCCGGCCGACACGTTCTTGCCGAACAGGGTCGACTGCGGGCCGCGCAGCACTTCGATGCGCTCGACCTCGGGCAGGTCGTCGAGGGCGGCGGCCGAGCGGCTGCGATAGACGCCGTCGATGAACACGCCGACCGAGCTTTCGATGCCGTCGTTGCCGTTGCCGTTGCCGAAGCCGCGGATGACGAAGTTCGTCTGGCCGGTGGCGTTGAATTGCGAGACCTTCAGCGACGGCACGACCGATTGCAGGTCGATCAGGTCGCGGACCTGGGCCCGCTCGATCGTCTGCTGGCCGGTGACGGCGACCGAGATCGGCACGTCCTGGAGGGTTTGCTCCCGCTTGGTGGCGGTGACGACGATCTCGTCGACGGCGGTGGGTTCAGCGGGTTTGACTTGTTGGGCGAAGGCGGGGGCGGCGATGGCGAGCGCCAGGGCCGAAACCCCCAGCATCTGGACGTTTCTCATACTTAACTCCCTGATGTGTTTTGTTTTTATCCGCGTCTCTTCCCGCTTCGGCTCGAGCGTGGCCGAAGTTCCTGGGGGGAAGGGCGGTTTTCTTGACGTTGGGGAAGGGCGGCCTCGGCCGGCCGCCCGGGCCGCGCGCGGCGGTCGGAAAAGCCGGACCTTGGATGCGGACGTTGTCCGTCATTTTTTGCCCCAAGCCTGCACGGTCTTGCATCCCGTGCTGAGCTAGGGAGAAATCTAACATGCTCTCGATATTCTAGCGCAAGTTAGAAATTATCCGATTGATCGCGTTGCCGTTAGGGGAGAGCTTCACAGACCGGTGACTTTTCGACGCAGATCGGATGGCCGGGCGGAGGAGCGACCATTGTCGAGGGTGGGGGAACCCCTGGCGCCGGCGGACGAGGTCCGTCCCTTGGCGCAGACGCAGAAGTCTCTGCGCAAGCGCGAAGCGATTCTGCGCGCCGCGATCGAGATCATCAACGCCAAGGGCTTCGCGGCCGCCACCATGACCGACATCGCCGCCGCGCTCGATCTGCGCGACGCGGCCCTCTACTACTATTTCCCGAACAAGCAGGCCCTGGCCTTCGCCGGCCACCACCAGTCGCTGGACCGGTTCGAGGCCATACTGCTCGCCGTCGACGCCGGCGGCGGCAAGGGGCTGTGCAAGCTGCGGCGACTGTTCCGCGCGGTGCTGGACGACGCGGTCGACAACGGGCCGCAGCTCTATTTCGGCGACAACTCCTATCTCGACGACGGCCAGCGCCAAGCCATCGAGACGCGGACCGCCGATCTCCGCCAGACACTGGAGCGTTTCCTCGAGGAGGGCGTGGCGGACGGCACCATCGCCCCGTGCGAACCGCCGCTGGTGGTGCAGCTGCTGGTCGGCATGCTGATCTGGCTGGTCAAGTGGACGCCGCAGACGCCGGGCCTGACCAACGAGCGCCTGCTGGAAGCCATCGAGGCCATGGCGCTGCGGGGGCTGGCGCGGGTCTAGAGCATTTTCGAGCGAAGTGGTCCCGGTTCGCGTGAAGAAAATGCGCCAAACCAAAAGGCTGGAGCACACGGCCTGACGTCGTCAGGTCGTGAGCTCTAGATGAGGCCCAGTTCGGCCCGGGCCTTGCGCGTCAGCTTGGCGGCGACCAGGCCGTGCGCGGTCTTCACCCAGTCGGCGACCTCGTCGGCGTCCAGCGCGTCGAGGTTGGCGAAATGAACCCAGCGGGCCCGCGCCAGATAGGGGGCCGGCGCCGCGCGACCCGACTCGGTCAGGACCTCGAACGCCACGTCCGAGGCCTTGAACGAGACGCCGCCGCCCAGGGTGACGCCCTGCCCGCGCACGGTGAACATCTTGCCGCCGACCTTGAAGACGTGGTCGTCGCCCCACTGGATCGACAGCGTCGCGCCCGGCAGGGCCAGGCACGCCGCGTCGAAGGCTTCAGGGCTCATCAGGCCTCGACGGCCCCAGGGACGCCCAAGCCGATCGGGCAGACGACGCCGGTGCCACCGATGCCGCAATAGCCGTTCGGGTTCTTGGCCAGGTACTGCTGGTGGTAGTCCTCGGCGAAGTAGAACGGGCCGGCGGCGGCGATCTCGGTGGTGATGTCGCCCAGGCCCCTGGCCGACAGCGCCTGTTGGTAGGCTTCCTTCGACTGAACCGCCGCGGCGGCCTGGGCGTCGTTGGTCGCATAGATGGCCGAGCGGTACTGGGTGCCGATGTCGCCGCCCTGGCGCATGCCCTGGGTCGGGTCGTGGTTCTCCCAGAATGTCTTCAGCAGCGCCTCGTAGGTGACGACCTTGGGATCGAACACCACCAGCACCACCTCGGTGTGGCCGGTGCGGCCGGTGCAGGTCTCTTCATAGGTCGGGTTCGGCGTGATCCCGCCCGCATAGCCGGCGGCGGTCACATAGACGCCCGGGATCTTCCAGAAGATGCGCTCGACGCCCCAGAAGCAGCCCATGGCGAAGATCGCCGTCTCCAGGCCGTCGGGATAAGGGCCCTTGAGGGCGTGGCCGTTGACGAAATGGGTCTGGGCCGTGGGGATCGGCTCCGCACGGCCGGGCAGGGCCGTGTCGGCGGTGGGCATTTCGAGGGTTTTCTTCAGCGACAGCATGGCGGGCCTCTCGAAGGCTAGAACATCTTGGGCCCCGATATAGGCGTTCGCGCGGCCGGTTTCACCCCGTGATGAAGAGGCTCGCTTTGTTGGCTTGCCCTGCGGCGGTCCCTGAGTATATTGCGCGCCTTCCCGCGCCGGGGGTCTCAACCACCCCCGACTCGCATGCGCTGGTGAGGTGGCCGAGTGGTTGAAGGCGCACGCCTGGAACGCGTGTATAGGGGAAACTCTATCGAGGGTTCGAATCCCTCTCTCACCGCCATCACTCCCCCTCTTCACACTCGATAACCCGCCGACGCTCCGCTTCGCCGCGAAGGGCTGCGGCATGATCTCCAGGCGCCGCTGACGCAAAGCCTTGCCCCGTCTCTGAGGGCGCGGGTGAGCCTTGCCGCGCCGATGATCCGTTTGGCGATGTGCTCCGATCGACCCTTAGCGTTCCGGTATTTGAGACAGCTTATAAAAATATCGTGACTCCATAGGCGCGCCTGGAACGGGGCGCGGCATCTCTGCTTTCCGCTTGTCCTTGTTTTTAATGAGCTTTCTTTCTCTCAGCCGTCCAGAAGCGTCGAGCCGCTCAACCCGCTCCGTTCCAAATACCCGGATGAATTGTATGACAAGTCGTTCCGCATGGTGTAGCTCTCGTATCAATGAATGACACAATGTCCCACATATAGGGACCGGGGTGGAAACGGAGAGGGGTACCGAGCATGTCTCAGGGGAAGATGAGCCGCGTCTGTTTCGCGGCGCTGGCGACGGTCAGCGCGATGGCGCTCAACGCCGGGGCGGCCAGGGCTCAGACGCCGGCGCCGGCGCCGGCGCAGGCGGGCGGCGATGCGGTCGAGGAGGTCGTGGTCACCGGCTTCAAGCAGATGTACGCCAACGCCGCGCAGATGAAGCGCGACGCGATCCAGATCAGCGACAGCATCTCGTCGGACGGCCTGGGACGGTTTCCGGACCTGAACGTCGGCGAGGCGATGCAGCGCATTCCCGGCGTGCAGATCAACCGTGAAGCCGACTCGCGCGACGCGACGATCAACCTGCGCGGCCTGCCCGGCACCTTCGCGCGCGTGACCCTGAACGGCGTCACCTTCGCCGATCCGATCCTGGACGGCTCGACGCCGCTGGGCGCCTTCAACTCCGACATCTTCTCGGCCATCACCGTGATCAAGTCGCCGACAGCGGCGGACCAGGCGGGGGGCTTGAGCGGCAATATCGACCTGCGCATCCAGGGCGCGCTGGACCGGCCGGAAGGCGGTGCGGCCAAGGTCGCGGTCGAGTACAACGAACTGGGCAAGAGCTGGGCGCCGCGCGGCACGCTCAGCTACGCCAAGCGGTTCCTGGACGACACCGTCGGCGTGTTCGGCGTGGTGGCCTATTCCAAGGAAAAGTTCCGCCGGGACTCGATCTTCTTCAACCAGTACACGGCGCTCAGCCCGACCACGACGCCCAACTACGCCACGCGCTTCGCCTCGGCCAATCCTAGCGGCGTGCTGTTCCCGTCGGACATCCGCCAGGGCGCGCGCAACAACCAGGGTCACATGCTGACCGCCGCCGGCGGCGTCGCCTACAAGCCCAACGACCACGTGACCTTCGACCTGACCGGCTTCATCACGCGCCGGGACCTGGACGGCAACACGCTGGACATCCTCGACATCGACATGCGCAACAGCCTGACGGTCATCGACCCGACCGGTCCGGTGTTCTCGCTGGATGACGGGCGCGCCTACGTGAACCGCTACAGCTACAGCAACGCCAGCGTCTACGCCTCGATGCGCAAGGAGCCGCTGCTGGAGCAGACCTGGGGCGTCAATCCGCGCCTGGAGTGGAAGAGCGACCAGTGGAAGGCGTCGGCGATCGGGACCTTCTCCAAGGCCAAGAACCACGTCCTGCAGACCCAGTTCGACGTCCGCCGCCTGCCCAAGGCGGGCGGCAACGGCACCTCTGGGACCTTCTTCTCGGGCGCGGGCGACATCGGCGACTACCTGTTCACCCTGGCGCCCAATCCGGCCGTCGTGGTCGGCGCGGGCCCCTACACCTATTCCGGTTCGGGCCCGACCCTGGTCGGCTCGCAAGGCGACCAGCTGATCGTGGCCGGCAGCGAGGGCGAGGCGCTGACCGAGGTCAAGGCGATCCAGGGTGACGCCGAGCGCTTCCTCGACCTGGGCTGGCTGAGCTCGATCAAGTTCGGCGCGCGCTATGAGTCCAACGGCTTTACCTCGAACCAGTACCGCACCTCGGCCGCGGGCGTGCAGCTGCAGAACGTCTCGCCGAACTTCGTGACCCAGAGCGCCTACGCCCAGAACTTCTTCGGCGGTAACGCGGGGAGCTATCTGTCGAACTGGCAGACCGTGAACTTCGAGGCGATGTACAACGCCCTGCGGCCGGTCACGGTCGGGCCGGGCCAGACCCTCACCCGCACCGGCTGGATCAACGACACCACCAACGGCGGCGTCATCCAGCAGAACTTCAGCAACACCGACGACATCGCCTCGGCCTATGCGGTGGCGAACCTGAAGGGCGACGTGGCGGGGCGGACGGTCCGCGCCTCGGCGGGCCTGCGCTACGAGGACACCAAGAACACGATCGAGGCCCTGGAATTCAACAGCGCCAAGCAACGGGTGACCAACGAGTACGTCACCAAGTACCACAAGCTGCTGCCGTCGTTCATTCTTGCCGCGGACCTGTCCGACGACCTGGTGCTGCGGGCGGCGGCCTACAAGACCTATGTGCGGCCCCAGCGCCGCCAGGTGGTGCCCTCGACCAGCATCTCGAACACGACGAACGGCTATAGCGTCAGCTTCGGCAGCCGCGACCTGAAGCCTTACGAGGCGACGTCCTACGACACCTCGCTGGAGTGGTATAACCGTCCGGGCGGCATGATCGCGATCGCGGCGTTCCAGAAGCGGGTGCGCGGGCTGATCGGCCCGGCGACCGACAAGGCGACCCTTTGCCCGGCCGACGCCACCGGGCTGGGCCTCGGCCACCTGACCCTGAACGGCGACACCTGCGTCAGCGACATCCTGGTCAATGGCCAGCCGGCGGTCATCACCGCCTCGATGAGCGTCAACCAGAACAACCCGATCAAGGTCTCCGGCGTCGAGTTCAACATCCAGCAGAACCTCGATTTCCTGCCGGGCTTCTGGAAGAACTTCGGCGGCGCGTTCAACTACTCGTACACGACCGTCAGCGGCACAAACGCCAACGGCACCAAGGCCGTGCTGCCGGGCGTGTCGAAGAACGCGATCAACGTGATCGGCTACTATGAGACCTCGAAGTTCGGCGTGCGGGCCGTGTTCAACTATCGCGACGTCTATGACCTGGCGGCCGGCGGCACCTTCTCGGGCGCGGCGCGGCGGGTGAAGGCGCGCGGCCAGCTGGACCTGTCGGCCTCGTACAACATCAACGACAGGACCACGGTCAGCCTCGACGCCTTCAACCTGACCGACGCCATGCGGACGGAGTTCGAGGGCCAGCAGCTGAAGCCGCGTCGCGTCGACTATGACGGCCGCACGTTCCAACTCGCCATCCGCACCTCGTTCTAGGATCCTCCTGCTGGCCGTCGCCGCAAGGCGGCGGCCTCCTTTTCTCAGTACGAGGCGCCCATGCGTTCCGGTCTTTCCAGGCTCATCGTATCCGCCGCCCTCTCGGCCGCCTGTGTGCTCTGCGCGTCGGCCGCGCGCGCGCAGGCGCCGGAGGCCGATCACCCGGCCAAGGCCTTGCCGGTCACCGCGATCGAGGCCATCGACCAGGTGTGGGCCGGGCACAAGGTGGGCTTCGCCCTCGCGGTCAGCGCCACGCGCCTCTATGTCGGCTACTACGACGCCAACCGTCAGCTGACGATCGCCCAGCGCGACCGCAACGGGACCTACTGGACCTACGCCAAGCTCGACTCCTGGCTGGGCTGGGACAGCCACAACTACATCGCCCTGGCCGTCGATCCGGCGGGCCGCCTGCATGTGATGGCCAACATGCACTCCGAGCCGCTGATCTACTTCCGCTCGGCCGAGAGCGGCGACGCCCGGAGCCTGCGCCGGGAGGCCCAGATGGTTGGGCCCGAGGACGAGGCCCGCGTCACCTATCCGATCTTCCTGCACGACGCCGAGGGGCGGCTGATCGTCAAGTACCGCTCGGGGCGTAGCGGATCAGGCGACGAGATCTACAACGTCCTCGACGCCAAGACCGGCCGCTGGAGCCGCCTCCTGTCCACCCCGCTGGTCAGCGGCGAGGGCAAGCGCAACGCCTATTTCGTCGGGCCGGTCCTGGGGCCGGACAAGAGGTTCCACATCGTCTGGGTCTGGAGGGACTCGCCCGACGCCTCGACCAACCACGATCTCAGCTACGCGCGCAGCAAGGACCTGGTCCACTGGGAGCGTTCCGACGGCCAGCCGCTGTCGCTGCCGATCACCCTGGGCAAGGCCGAGATCGTCGATCCCGTGCCGGTCCGCGGCGGCATGATCAACAACAACACCGTGCTGGGCTTCGACAGCCAGGGACGGCCGACGATCACCTATCACAAGTTCGACGCCGCCGGGGACACCCAGGTCTATCTGGCGCGCCGCGAGGCCTGGGGCTGGCGCACGGCGCCGATCAGCCAGTGGAAGGGCTTCCGCTGGGACTTCGGCGGTCCCGGCAGCCTGGCCGGCCGGCTCTCGGTCGGCGGCGCCAAGGTCGAGGCGCCCGGGCGGATGACGGCGCCCGTGGTTCGCGACGGACGGACCTCGGATCTCGTGTTCGACGAGCAGACCCTGGCGCCGGTCGAGGAGCGCCCGACCCAGGACCTCGTCGCGCGCCTCGGCGACAAGCTGAAGGTTCCGGCCGACATGCGGGCCAATGTGCTGCAGGTCGCCGGCGGGCCGGAAGGCGACTACGCCCTGGTCTGGCCGACGCGCCCGCCGAACCGCGACCGTCCGACCGAGGACATCCCGCCGCCCACGACGCTGCTGTTGCTGCGCCTGGCCAAGACCACGCCGTGATCCGCACGCCCCAGCCCCACACCGTTTCTCCACAAGGGTCGACGTGACCCCTCGCACCGGAGCGCCATAGTGCCCGCCAATCCTCTTTTCGGCGTCCTTCTCCACTGGCTGGGCGGTTTCGCCTCGGCCAGCTTCTACGTGCCCTACAAGGGCGTGCGCCGCTGGTCCTGGGAGATCTACTGGCTGGCGGGGGGGATCTTCTCCTGGCTGCTGGCGCCGTGGTTCTTCGCCGCCCTGGGCACGCAGGACCTGCTGGGCGTCCTGGCCCAGACGCCGCCGAAGGTGCTGGGAACCTGCGTCCTGTTCGGCGCGCTGTGGGGCTTCGGCGGCCTCGGCTATGGCCTGACGATGCGGTATCTGGGCCTGTCCCTGGGCATGGCGGTGGTGCTGGGCCTGTGCACGGCGTTCGGCACCCTGATCC
The DNA here is from genome assembly GCF_003243465.1 of Caulobacter segnis. Lineage (GTDB taxonomy): Bacteria > Pseudomonadota > Alphaproteobacteria > Caulobacterales > Caulobacteraceae > Caulobacter > Caulobacter segnis_A. The sequence goes on along the minus strand of NZ_QFQZ01000029.1, from coordinate 13,459 downwards.
CGCCGCTGGTCTCTGGCGAGTTTCACGAGAAGCTGCTGGCGCACGCGCCGGGCCGTATCGTGCTGGGCGGCATCCTGCTGACGCTGGTGGGTATCGTGGTCGTGGCCTGGGCCGGCTCCCTGAAGGAGCGGGACATGTCGGCCGAGGACGCCAAGGCGGCCATCGCCGAGTTCGACTATCGCAAAGGCCTGATCGTGGCGATCCTGTCGGGGATCATGTCGGCCTGCTTCGCCTACGGCCTGGCGGCGGGCGAGCCGATCAAGGCGCTTTCGGCCGAGGCCGGCACGGGGCCGCTGTGGACCGGCCTGCCGGTGCTGTGCGTCGTGCTGCTGGGCGGTCTCGCCACCAATCTCGTCTGGTGCGGCGTCCTTGTCGTCAGGAACCGCTCGGCGGGACAATGGCTGGGACGCGGCGAAGGCCAGGAAGCCAAGGCGCCGCTGCTCCGCAACTACGCCCTCTGCGCCGTGGCCGGCGTGGCCTGGTACTTCCAGTTCTTCTTCTACACCATGGGCGAGAGCCAGATGGGACGCTATGGCTTCTCTAGCTGGACCCTGCACATGGCCAGCATCATCATCTTCGGGACCCTGTGGGGCTTCGCGCTGGCCGAATGGCGCAAGGCCAGGGCCTCTACCCGCGCGGTGGTGTGGCTGGGCGTCACCTTGCTGGTGCTGGCGACCATCGTGATCGGTTATGGCAACAGCCTCGGCGCCTAGAGTCGGGCAATAGGAAAGGGAAGGGCGATGGACCTTTCACGACAGCTCCCGCGCGGCCGCGCCGCCTTGTTCCGCGCCGCCCTGGCCTCGACCATCCTGGTAGCGCCTTTTGCCGCCACGCCCGCCTCGGCGGCGGCGCCCACGGCGAGCGCGCCGGCGGAGGTCGTTCCCTACCGTCCGGCGGACGTGATGCGGCTCGCCGAGACGGTCGCCGACTACCAGCTGGCGACCATGGCCGCCGGGTACATCCCGCCGAACACCTCGCGCGACACGGCCGACCCCAAGGGCTGGGTGCAGGGGGCCCTGTTCGTGGGGTTGAGGGACCTCGCCGACCGCTCGCCCAACCCCGCCTACCGGCAGGCGATCCTGGCGCGCGGCCTGGCCAACCAGTGGCAGCTGGGCCAGCGGTTCTACCACGCCGACGACCACGTGATCGGCCAGGCCTATCTGTGGGCGGTCCAGAACGGCGCCGGTCCCGAGGCGATCGCGCCCCTGAAGGCCCGCTTCGACGCCATCCTGGCCTATCCGCCCAAGGTCGGGCTGGAGCACGCCGAATACACCGACCCGCGCGGCGTCGACTGCGACAAGCGCTGGTGCTGGAGCGACGCCCTGTTCATGGCGCCGGCCACCTGGTTCGAGCTGAGCAAGGTGACGGGCGACCCGCGCTACGCCGCCTACGCCAAGTCCGAGTTCAACGCGGTCACCGACTTCCTCTACGACCGCGACGAGCACCTCTACTATCGCGACTCCCGCTTCTTCCCGCGGCGAGGCCCGAACGGCGAGAAGATCTTCTGGAGCCGGGGCGACGGCTGGGTGCTGGCGGGTCTTGCGCGGGTGATCCCGCTGCTGCCGGCCGGCGATCCGACCCGCGCGCGGATGGAGACGGTCTTCAAGGACATGGCGGCCAAGCTCGCCAAGATCCAGAAGCCGGACGGCTACTGGTCGCCCTCTCTGCTGTCCGACCCGACCAAGTCACCGCCCGAATCCAGCGGCACGGCCTTCTTCACCTACGGCCTGGCCTGGGGGATCAAGGCCGGGCTGCTGGATCGCCAGACCTTCGAGCCGACCGTACGCAAGGGCTGGACGGCCCTGACCCGCGCGGTCCACCCCGACGGCAAGTTCGGCTATGTGCAGCCGGTGTCCGATCGTCCCGAAAACGTCAGCTACGACGACACCCAGTTCTACGGCGTCGGGGCCTTCCTGCTGGCGGCGACCGCCGTCGCCGACCTCGACCTCAAGCCCGGCAAGGACCTGACGATCCCCGCGCCGCGCACGCCGGTCCAGGCGGTGCTGAACGTCCAGGACGGCGGGGTGCTGAAGGACAAGGTGCTGCAGGGCGGCATCTTCCACCAGCGCAAGAGCTTCACGGTCCCGGCCGACCACTTCATCCACGACGGCCTGCTGGCCTTCGAGGGCGTGGGCTGGGAGTCGGACCTGGTCGCCTATCGGCTGTATCTCGACGAGCGGATGGCGGTCGACATCTTCGGCAAGAAGACGCCCGGCCCCGTGCTCGACAAGATCGGCCAGGGCGTCGACAACTACCACGACATGGCCTCCTGGGGCATGGACATCTTCAAGGTCGGCGACACCGTGGGCGTCGGGGGGATCGGCCGGCTGAAGGATGGCAGGGCTGTCCACCTGGGCGCCTCGACCATCCGCGCCGAGGTCGTCGAGAGCGGCGGGGACGCCGCGACCATCGAGGTGGTCAACACGGGTCTCTTCGGCGGCAAGTCGACGCTTCGCACCCGCTATGCGATCCGGCGCGGCTCGACCCTGACCCGCGTCAGCGCGGTCGGCGACAGCCAGGGCGGGCCGCTGCTGACGGGTCTGATCAAGCACGACGGCGTCGAGGTGATCGCCTCGCCGCCGGGGGCGTCGGGCTGGGCCTATCTGGCGACCTACGGCAAGCAGAGCCTGGCGGCCGACGGCCTGGGCATCGCGGTGTTCTATCGTCGGGCCGAGGTCGCCGGCGGGCCTGGCGACGACGGCGCCTCGGTGTTCGTGACGTTCAAGGATCCGGCGCGGATCGACTACGCCTTCGGCACGGCCTGGACTCAGGACCAGCAGGGCGTGAAGGACATCGCCGGCTTCAAGGCCTGGCTCGGCGCCCGCAAGGCCGAACTCGATGCGGGACGATAGCGCCATGGCGGATTCGAAGGACATGGTGGGCGTGGGCGAGGACGTGACCTCAGCGCGCGCCAGCGCGGCGGCCATGACCCTGTTCAAGGGGCTGGAGGTGCTGAGCCGCGTGGCCAAGGGCGACACGACGCTGGGCCAGATGGCCGCCAGTCTCGGCCTCAACAAGACCACCGTCCATCGCCTGGCCACCACCCTGGTCGACGCGGGCTTCCTGTCGTTCAATCCGCGCGACGGCTACACCCTGGGCACCAAGCTGCTGGAGCTGGGCTACGCCGCCTCGCAGCAGATCACCCTGACCCGGGTCAGCCGCGAGCACCTGCGGCAGCTGTCGATCGACACCGGCGACACGGTCAATCTGGGCGTGCTGGATCGAGACCAGGTCCACTACATCGACAAGATCCCGGGCTCGCGGCGGATCGAGGTCCGTTGCGTGGTCGGCGAGCGCCAGCCGCTGCGCCACACGGGCCTGGGCAAGGCCCTGCTGTTCGACGAGAGCGAGGACGTCTGGCGCGAGGTCTTCCAGCGCGAGGCGGCGCTGTTCCCCCGCTATCGCTACGATCTTCGCCAGTGGCTGGAGATCATGCGCGGCTATCGCGCCCGAGGGGTGGCCTTGGACATGGACGAGAACGAGGATCACATCCGCTGCGTCGCCGCGCCGATCCGCGACATGAGCGGCAAGATCATCGCGGCCGTGTCGGTGTCGTCGGTGGCCCAGTACATGGACGACGCCCGGATCGAGACCGTCGGGGCCTATGTGCGCGAGGCGACGGCCAAGATCAGCGCCGAGTTCGGCTACCGGTAGGTCGAGGGATCATGCTGTCCTTGCTGCTCGCGCTCGCCGCGCCGCCGACCGGTCCGACGCTGGAGGAGTCCATAGGCCTGGCGCGGGCGGCGATCCGCGCCTGCGAGGCGCAGGGCCAGCCGGTCAGCGCCAGCGTCGTCGATGCGGCCGGAATCCCGATCGCCGTGCTGCGGGCGGACGGCGCGCCCAAGCCGCCCGTCGCCGCGCCGCGCAAGGCCGCCACCGCCGTGGCCTTCCAGGCGCCGGGATCCGTTCTCGAGGCCCGCGAGAAGACCGATCCGGCCTTCGCGGCGGTGATCGCGGCCAAGCCGGAGCTCTACAACGCGCATGGCGGCTCCTTGCCGCTCTATCTCCAGGGTTTGCTGGTGGGCGGCCTGGCTGTCGCGGACACCAGCCATGAGACCGCCGACGCCTGCGCTCGCGCCGCGGTCGAGACACAGTCACGCTTTACGGTCGGGCCATGACAGCGACCCGGCCCGACCGCTCCAGCCAGACCCTGCAGCGCGCGCTCGACATCATCGACACCGTCGCCTCCGGCGCCCACGCGATGAGCGACATCCAGGCGCGCCTGGGCCTGACCCGCAGCACGGCCCATCGCCTGGCCCACGCGCTGGAGGGCAGGGGGCTGCTGTCGATCGAGGGACGCCGCTTGAGCCTTGGCCAGCGGTTGCTCTATCTCGGGGCCCGGGCCCGCGAGGCCAACGACCTGATCGCGGTGGCCAGGCCCCGGCTGGACGCCCTGACCGCCGAGACGGGCGAGTCGACGAACCTCGGCGTGCTGATCGGCGAAGAGGTGGTCTATGTCGCCCAGGTGGAGGGGGAGCGGCGCCTGACGGTTCGCCACCGGGTCGGCGACCGCAACCGCGCCGTCGACACCGCGCTGGGCCGGGCGCTCCTGCTGGACGCGCCGCCCGAAGCGTTCGAAGACCTGCTCGGCGGCCATGCGCCCGACGCCCGCGAGACCTTCCTCGCCGAGATGGCTCGCGCGACGACCCGCGGCTACGCGGCGCACATCCAGGAGGACGGCGACCGGATCTGCTGCCTCGCCGCCCCGATCCGCGACGCCAGCGGCGAGATCGTCGCGGCGATCAGCGTCTCCAGCATCCCGCAGTACATGGACGCCGCGCGCATGGCCGTGGTCGCACCTCGTCTGCTGGCCGTCGCCCGTGACGCCAGCCTCGGGCTGGGGCACGCGCCGGCTCGTCATGGACCGCCTTCGGACTAGGCCGTGCGGGGGCCGTGAGCGATCTTCATCCGGCGTAGCGGCGGCGGATCCAGGACATCAGGCGCCGGCGCCAGCGATCCAACCGCGCCAACCTCGGCCGATGCTCGTGACGCCAGACGAACGGCTCCAGGTTCATGCCGTCCGAGGCCCTGGAGCGATAGAAGTTGGGCACGCGCCGAAGATCCTTCATCGACAGATGGAACACCGCGCAGCCAGCGCTGGCCTGGGGTGGCACGATCCAGCTCCAGTCCGCCGAGGTGGGGCGGCGGGCGGTATGCTCCTTCTCCACGAAGGTGACGAACTGCTCGCTGGCGGTGTGATGGTCGATGATAGACACCCCGGCCGCCGTGAACGAATGAAGCACCGCGCGGTTGAGTTCGGTCAGGGCGACGTCCCGCCATAGCGGATCGGCCGGATCAAGATCCAACGCGCGCGCGACCTCGGCCAGGCGATCATAGCGCGCGACGTCGGTCAGGTTTCGTGACGCGATCTCGGTGGCCATGTAGAAGCCGTTGAACGGCGCGCAGGGATAGTCGACGCCGCCGATGCTGAGAATCATGTCGCTGATGATCGGCGTCGCGTACCAGCGCAGGCCCAGCGCGCCGATGGCCTCGACGGTCGGGTGCGTGATGTCGATCATCCGGTAGCTGGAGGGCGGCATCTCGTAGAGCAGACGACGACCGGCCTGGTCTCGAATGATGATCGGCAGCACATCGAAATGACCAGGCGAGGCCGGCGGCCGCCAGCCCAGGCTGATGGCCGTGCGGGTCATCTCCACATTGGCCGGATCGCCGATGACCCCGCCGGCTTCCTGGATATAGCCGGCGAACTGGAGGATCTGCGCGCTTTCGACATAGGCCGGCGCGACCTTGTTCCGGATGGGCGCGAAGATCGAGATGATCGAGGGCGTGCGGGCTTCGCTGTTGGCGCGCGTCACATGCTCCAGGATGCAGGCGGCGATCTCATCGGTCTCGGTCACGTGGCGGCAGTCGACGACCTCCAGCGACTTCCAGAGCAGACGGCCGATGCAGCGGGCGCTGTTGCGCCACGCCAGGCGCGCGCCATAGGCCAGCTCCTCGGGCGTATGGTCGTAGTGGCCGTGCCGGCGAAGCAGGCCGGCGACCTCGCGGCGCCTGCGCAGGCGCTCGGCATCCTGGTCTGGCGCGACCTCCCGGTAGAACTGGTCGATGAAGGCGAGCGCTTCCTCGCGGACCTCCAGCGGCGTCTGGCGTCGGACCCGGCGCTTGAGCGGGTCGGACCGTGTGCCTTGGTCGATGTACATACGCTACATCAGGCCGTCGAACTGCCGGGCCGACGAGCGGACGACCTTGCGATTGATCGCGTAGACGGCCGCTAGGACCCGGCGCTTCTGGCGCCGATACTCGCGGTCTTCCGTGCCCTCGTTGACGTACTGGGTCCTCGCGTCGCGGGCGCTGGTGCGCGTGACCCTGACGCTGGGAAACCGCTCGGGCGTCTCGCGCAGGGCCTTGGCGATCGGGGTCTCGGCCTGGATGGAGAAGGCGTTGCAGCGCACTCGGTCCAGGAACGGCGCGTGCGCCTCCAGGAAGTCGGCGGTCAGTTCGAGGTCGCGCGCCGTCTCCCCAGGATAGCCCATGAACATCGTGCAGCGGACGCTGATGCCGGCGGCCTCGGCGTCGCGGATGAAGCGGGCGTTGCTCTCCACCGTGCTGCCCTTGTCCATCAGGTCCAGCATCCGCTGGCTGCCGCTCTCCAGGCCGAAGCTGACGCGGCGCATGCCGGCGGCGGCCGCGTTGCGCAGATCCGCCCGCGACAGGCCGTTGTCGGCGCGCTGGTCGACATGCACGGTGCCGATCCACTGCGCGCCCCGCACATTGCGCTGCACGTTCTCGATCAGGCCGCGGAACAGAGTGGGGTTCGAGTTGAGCTTCATGTCCAGGAACAGGAAGTTCGAGGTCTGGTGCCGGCGGCTCTGCTCGCGCATCTCCTGCAAGACGCTTTCGAGGCTGCGCGTGCGGAAGGCGCGTCCGTTGGCCGAGATGACGTCGCTACAGAAGTTGCAGCGGTTCCACTGACAGCCGCGGCCGGTCATCATCGGGATGATACGGACGCGATAGCGGTCCCACGGAAAGTCCGTGAAATCGGGCACGGGCGCCGCATCCAGCGGCCGCAGCGGCGGCGCCACGCCCGAGAACCGGCCATCCGGCAGCACCACGCCGGGAAACTGCAACAGGTCCTCGCCCTCGCAGACCGCCTGCACGATCTGCGGAAGGCTGACATCCACCTCGGCCCCCACCACGGCGGTCAGGCCAGGAACGGTGCGCCAGAAGTCGGCGGTCTCCCGGACATTGAACATCGGGCCGCCGATCAGCATCGGGATCCCGGCGGCCTTGGCCAGCTTCCCCAGCTCGACGACCGTCGGATAGTGCTGCAGATAGGCCGACAGCAGGAGCACGTCCGGGCGCTCGGCGAGGGCCTGGGCGGTGGCGGCCAGCACTCTCGGATGCGGCCGGCTGATCGCGGCGCCCCGCGTCGCGCGCCCGATGTCGCGCAGTAGGCGCAGCGGCGGCGACGTCGCGTGATGCAACTGGCGCACGAGGTGGTCGGCGTAGGTGTCCGGTCGCTCCCGCTCCGCGGCGGGCACGTCGTGGGCCAGCGGCGAGAGCAGCCGCGCGTCGAAGCCAGCGTTTCTAAGTGAAGCCAGGAGTAATCCGACCGCCAGCGTCGGGAAAGTCGCCATGTTGTTAAGGTCAACAATCAAGACCTTTGAGCGCGTGCTGTTCAGCGGTCGCAGAATGCTTGCGGGATCTATCTGCCGGGCGGCTTTCATTGCATGCGCCTCACCCAATTCCTGCAAAAAAGATATTGTAGGTCGTGTTGGGCTCCACTATCACCTAAAAGATGTACGGGGCGCAAGGGATCGCGCGCCCATTGGGAGTTTTGCTCCGTGAGCCATGGTCAGGTCGCCGTCGACGACATCGCCCGCGATGGGCGGGCGGCGTCGTCCGCGCGGCCCAGGCTGCTCTTTTTCCTTCCAGGCCTGGCGATGGGCGGCGCCGAGCGGCAGACTCTCGAGCTGATGTTCGGCCTGCGAGAGCGCGGCTTTCCGACCAAATTGCTGGTCTTCGGGCCTATGACCTCGGCGCTTGCGGACAACGTGCTGGCCGAGGAGCGCTACGCCCAGCTGGACGCCAAGGGGATGCTGCGGCCCTTGGGCTGGTGGCGCGCGTGGCGGGCGCTCCGGCGCGAGCGGACCGACATCGTCGTCGCGGTCAACCAGACGCCCGCCGTCCTGGCGGTCGCGATCGGCCGCGCGCTCCGGGCGACCTGGGCGACGGTCGTGATCTTTCACACCACCCTGCTGATGCCCCGCGAACGCGCGCGCCACGGCCTGTTCGAATGGGCGACGCGGGCGGCGAGGGCGCTGGTGTTCGTCAGCCAGAACCAGGCGGCCTATTGGAAGGGTAAGGGCTTGCGGTCCCCGGCCGTCCACACGATCCGCAATGGCGTCGACCTAGCCCGCTTCCAGCCCGACGTGGTGTTGCGGCGACGGATGCGGGAGCGCCTGGGGTTCGCCGACCAGACGGTGGTGTTCGGCTTGCTGGCCACCTTCAGGCCGGAGAAGGCGCATCTTGATGCGATCGACGCCTTCAGCCGGGTGGTCCAGAGCGGCGCCGACGCGCGTCTCATTCTGGTCGGAGATGGCCCGACGCGGCCGATGGCTGAGCGCCGCGCCGCCGCGCGCGGGGTGGCCGACCGCGTGATCTTCGCCGGCGAGCAGGAGGATGTAAGGCCGTGGCTGGCGGCGCTCGACGTCGGCCTGCTATGCAGCACGGCGGTCGAGACCTTCTCCCTGGCGGCGCTCGAGATCCTGGCGACGGGCGCGCCCATGGTGATGTCGGATATCGGCGGCGCGTCAGAGATCGTCACCGACGGCCACAACGGCCTCCTCTATCCCGCGGGCGACAAGGCCGCCCTCACGAAGGCGCTGGCCGCGCTGCTGGAGCCCGACCTTCGCCGGACGCTTGGCGCCAACGCCAGGCCCTCCGTCCTGCGGTTCAGCCGCGAGCGGATGCTCGACGATTATCAGGCGCTTTTCGAGGGGATGCAGACCCCTTGACCCCCGTCAGCGCGCGCGCCAAGCCCCTGAACGTCCTGGTGGTGACCCCGCTGGGGCCGCGCGGCCGTGGCGGCATCGACCGGTTAATGGACGCGGTCGCCGCGGAACTGGCGGCGTCGCCCGAGCCTGGCCTGACTTGCCGCTTTGTCACCAGCCGGGGCGATGGGGCGCTGATCGAGTCGCTGCCGCGGATGCTGGGCTGCATGGCGGCGATGGTCTGGCTGAAGGCGACCGGCCGCCTTGACATGCTGCATGTCAACATGGCGTCGCATGGCAGCACCTGGCGAAAGATGACGCTGATCCGCCTGAGCCGTTGGCTGGGCGTTCCTTATGTCATTCACCTGCACGGCCCGGAGTTCCACGACTACTGGCGCAGTCGCTCCGCCGGGGCGCGACGTCGTATCGCCGACGCCTTCGAGCGCGCCGCGCGGACGATCGTGTTGGGACGCTTCTGGCGCGCGCTGGTCGAGAGCGAAGCCCCGGCAGCCGGCCCGCGCATCGTCGTCCTGCCCAATGGCGTGCGGGCGCCGGCCGACCCGACCGTCCCGGATCCGGACGCGCCGACCATCCTGATGCTTGGCCAATTGGGCGTTCGCAAGGGGCTGCCGGTGCTGGTCGAGGCCCTGGGCCGGCTGGCCGCTCGGCCGGGCTGGCGCGCCGTGCTGGCCGGCGATGGTCCCGCCGACGCCCTGCGCCGGGAGCTGGAGGCGGCGGGCCTAGCGAGCCGGGTCTCGGTTCCGGGCTGGGTCGCCGCGCCGGAAGTCGACCGCCTGCTGTCGACCAGCGACATCCTGGTTCTGCCGTCCTTGCACGAGGGCCTGCCGCTGTCGGTGATCGAGGGCATGGCGCATGGCCTGGCCGTGGTCTCCACGCCGGTCGGCGCCACGGCGGAGATCGTCGAGGACGGGGTCACGGGCCTGCTCGTGCCGCCGGGCGACGCCGCGGCCCTGGCGGGCGCGCTCTCGCGCCTGCTCGATGATGTGGACCTCCGACGACGGCTCGGCGCCGCCGCCCGCGCCTATCACGCGCGCGAACTGGATCTGGAGCCCTATGTCCGCCGGCTCGCGCAGGTCTGGCGCGCCGCCGCCACGCCGAGGAGCTAGCGGCTTGCGCGGGTCGTCGGTGCTCATCGTCATCCAGAACATGAGCTTCACGTTCGACACCCGCATGCAGAACGTCGTCCGCACGCTCGTGGCTCACGGCCATCGGGTGCGCGTGATCTGCCCCCGCTATCGTGGCGACCCGCTGCGCGCCGAGCGCTTCGGGGCGGAGGTCCATTACTACCCGGTGCGCTTCGCCTCCGGCGGCGTGCGCGCGCAGCTGTGGGAATATGCCACCGCCCTGGCGTCCATCGCCGCGTTGATGGCCAGGCTCCAGGCCCAGGAGCGGATCGCGGTGATCCACCTGTGCAACCCGCCGGACATCCTGTTCCCGATCGCCCTGCCGTTTAAGGCGCTGGGCGCCCGGGTCATCTTCGACATGCACGACCTGTGTCCGGAGCTGGGGGCGGCGCGTTTCGGGGGCCGGTCCTGGCTTCGCGCGGTGCTGCACGCCTGCGAGTGGGCGTCCATCCGGGTCGCGGACCACGTGCTGGCGGCCAGTCCGAGCGGCGTCGCCCGAGCCTTGGCGCGGGGGCGGAAGCCTGACGAGGTCACCCTGGTCCGCAATGGCCTGGCCGCGCCCCTGGCGCCTGGCGCGGCGGCGCCGCCGCCCCGAGGGCGCCGGACCCGCATCGGCTATGTCGGCAACATCAATCCGCAGGACGGCGTCGCGATGCTGGTCGAGGCCGCGGCGCACATGGTCCACGTTCTTGGGCGAGACGACGTGGAAGTTCTCTGCGTCGGCGACGGCTCGGCGCTCTCGGCGGTGCGGCGGCTGGCCAGCGACCGGCGGCTGGGGGACAGCTTCGTGTTCACCGGTCGTCTCCCGCACGACAAGGCCATGGCCCTGCTGGCCGATTGCGACGTCTGCGCCCTGCCCGACGGGAAGAACCCCTTCACCGACACCTGCGTGATGGTGAAGGCCCTGGAATATGCCGCCCTGGGCAAGGCGTTCGCCTGCTTCGATCTGCGCGAGACACGAGCCGTGTGCGCGGGCGCCGCGCTGGTCGCCGACGGCGAAAGCCCCGCGGCCCTGGCCAGGGCCCTGCTGGCGCTCGTCGATGATCCGGAACTGCGGCGCGAGCGCGAGCAGGCGGCCCGCGCCCTTGCGCCGAGCCTGCTGTGGGCGGCGTCCGAGCCGGCCTTGCTGGCGGCCTACGCGCGACTGGCGCCCTAGGTCGTCGGCCAACGGGCGCCGACCCCAAGCGACGCGGAGTGGCGGCGCGTTTCCCCTTAAAGGAGCGTGTCCGAGGCCGGCGTCAGGACGTCAGGCGGCGAGGGCGGACGGGCGAGGAACGAGCGCGCTGACCACCAGCCGGCTCAGCATGCGGCCTTCCAGCGGGATGATGGCGTCGATGAAGGCCTCGCCGGCCAGGTCCATCTGCGGCGGCGCTTGCAGGATCTCGGCGTCGACCATGAACGTCTCCTGCACCGCATCGACCAGCAGGCCGACCAGCTGGCCGTCCGACTGCACGACGACGATCACGTTGCGCGAGGAGGGCTCGGTGCGGCCCAGCGCCAGGCGGCTGCGCAGGTCGAAGACGGGCATGACCGCCCCGCGCAGATTGATCACGCCCAGAATGTAGCTCGGCGTGTTCGGCATCGGCGTCGCGGGCGTCCAGCCGCGGATTTCCCGCACCACCGAGATGTCGATGCAGAACTCCTGGCCGTTGATCTCGAAGGAGATCAGCTCCAGCTTTCCTTGCGTCTGAAGCTCCTGCATCAGAACTCCTCCCAGCTTTCGGTCTTGAGGGCGGTGTTGCCGATGGCGGTCGGCCGGCTCGCGGCGCGCGTCTCGGTCCTTGGCGGCGCCGCGGCGGCTGGCGGCGGGGTCCGCGTCGCGGCGGGGCGGCGAGCCTCGCTCGTCGCCGCGCCGAGCTGGAACTCGCCGATCAGGTTGGCCAGCACCACCGTTTCCTCCCGCAGGGAGTGGGCGGCGGCGGTCGCCTCCTCCACCATGGCGGCGTTCTGCTGGGTGACCTGGTCCATCTGGTTGACGGCGGCGTTGACCTCGTTGAGGCCGACGGCCTGCTCCTGGGACGAGGTGGCGATCTCGGAGATCAGGGCGTCGATCTGCGTCACCTTCTCGACGATCTGCGAGAGGGCCTGTCCGGTGTCGCCGACCAGTTTCACGCCCCGGCCGACCTGCGCCGTGCTGCTGGCGATCAGGGTCTTGATCTCCTTGGCCGCGTCGGCCGAGCGCTGGGCCAGGGCCCGGACTTCCTGCGCGACCACGGCGAAGCCGCGTCCCGCTTCGCCCGCCCGGGCGGCTTCCACGCCCGCGTTCAAGGCCAGGAGGTTGGTCTGGAAGGCGATCTCGTCGATCACGCCGATGATTTGGGTGATCTGACCCGAGCTGTGCTCGATCTCGCCCATGGCCTGGACGGCTTCGCGCATCACCCCGCCGGATCGTTCGACGTCGCCCCGGGCGCTTGAAGCGGCCGACGAGGCCTGCTTGGCGTTCTCGGCGGCGCGCTTGACCGTGGCGGTGATTTCGTCCAGCGCGGCCGCCGTTTCCTCGAGGCTGGCGGCCTGCTGCTCGGTTCGCTTGGACATGTCGTCGGAGGAGCTGCGGATTTCCTCCGTGCCGGCCTTGATGGTCTCGGCCGTTCGGCCGACCTGCTGCATCGTGCCCCGCAGAGTCTCGATCGCGCGGTTCAGGTCCAGCCGAAGCTGGTCGAGCTCGGGAATGAACGCCTTGTCGATCCGTTGGTCCAGATCGCCTTTGGCCAGGGCGGTCAGGGCCTGGGCGATCTCGCCCACCGCCTCGACGCGCTTGGTCACGTCCGTGGCGAACTTGACGACCTTAACGACCTTGCCCTTGTCGTCGATGATCGGGTTGTAGGAGCCCTGGATGGTGACGCTGGTCCCGCCCTTGCCGATCCGCTTGAACTCAGCGGCCTGATACTCGCCCCGCTTGAGGCGGTCCCAGAAGTCGGCGTAGTCCTGGCTGTCGCGGTAGGCCGGCTCGACGAACATGCTGTGCTTGCGGCCGATGACCTCGTGGGCCGCATAGCCCATGGTCTTCAGGAAGTTCTCGTTCGCATCGATGATGGTCCCGTCCAGCTCGAACGCGATCACGGCCTGCGAGCGGCTGATCGCGGCGATCTGGGCCGCGTAGTCGACGTTCAGCAGCCGCTCCTTGGCGTCGGCCCACTCGACGACGAAGCCCGTCGTCTTGCCGCCGGTTCGGAGTGGCGTGACCAGAAGATCAAAGGCCAGCTTGCCGACCCGGATCGTCGCGGCGTGGGGCGTCGTCAGCTTTGCCAGCATGTTGCGCTGGTGGGACGGGTTCTTGTGAAAGATATCGATGTTGCTGCCGATCAGCTTGGCCACGCTGAATTTCGGCAGCTCCTTGCGAATGTCAGCCTCGTGCTCGGT
>NZ_QFQZ01000131.1 GCF_003243465.1 Caulobacter segnis | reverse complement strand
CGGCTCTGGGCTATATCAGCCCCGCCGAGATGGAACGCAGAGCGGCTTAACCCCGTCCACTTTTTCGGGGGAAGATCAGTTTGGCGTCGAGATCGCCGCGCGCGCCGAACTCGAGGATTATTCCGACATGACCGGAGCCGTAGCCAATTATGAGGCCTGTGCTGCCGCCGCACGAGACCACGATCTCGATCCTGCTTCTGATCTTTACAAGCGCTGTACAGACCCGATGAGAGCTCCTCTCGGCCCGGCGATCGCGGCCGAACGGGAGCGGTTGCAAGTGACGCACGCCTACCAGGAGGCCCAAGCTTCCGAGCTGGCGAACAGCGTCTATGCCGATAGCCGCGGGGATAGTGCTTACACTCTGTTGTTCCGCCCCGGAGCTTTAGGTGACAAGCCGCTGATCGTCCTGACCCATAGCATCTACGACCGCGACAATCCGATTGAGGTTGCCAGTCATTTCGCCTGGAACGCGGCGCATGACGAGACCGCGCGGCTTTCCCGCAAAGGCAGGAACCGGATCGTGCCTAACACGCGCCACAACATCGAAATCGACGATCCGCAGGCGATCGTAGACGCCGTTTTCGAAGTCATCGGCGACATGCGCCGCCGTTAGCATCCAAGCTCCGCCTTAGGATCGATCTGTGCCAACAGCGCCGGCGACGGAATGTCCGGAGTCTGAAGCAATCCCAAGGGCAGCTCATGGAGCTGCCTAGCCGCAGCAGCAAGCGTCTTGATGGCCGGGCAGGGGATCGATTTCTGGCGCCTCACAGGAGGCGTCGGGCGCAAGGACATATTGCGGGCGGCGAGCCTTTCCGGTTCGTCGCGGATGCTCAGAATTGGGTCCCACGAATTGGGCGCGACACCCCTGACCCGATATCGGGGGAACCCTATGCCGTCCTGGATCACAACTCTCTTTGTGGGCTCCGCTCGACGCCTCCGGAACGGCTGGTGGATCTCTACATCACGCCCTGGCCGCTGATGGTGGCGGTGTCGGCCACCTTCGCCGGTCGCCTGGCAAGCCCGGGTTCGACGGCCTGGCTATGCGCGGCGGCCTGCGCGCTTCTCTCGGCGGGACTGTTCGCGGCCTCGGCCTGGCCGCTGGCGGGCAACCCTTGACCATCATGCCGATGGTCATGCTCTGCGGTCTGGGCTTTGGCCTGTTGCAGGTCACCAACAACCGCAACATGTTCCTGTCCGCGCCCCAGGCCCGCAGCGGCGCGGCCGACGGACTTCAGGGGATGGCCCGCCTGACGGGCCAGACGACCGGTGTGGTCGTTATGACCCTACTGTTCAACGCCGCGCCAGTCGAGGTCGCGCCCAGGATCGGCCTGGCCGTAGGCGCGGCCCTGACCCTGGCCGCCGGCCTGCTCAGCACTCTGCATTCACCCCGGTCGCTTTCGCGGCCGGCCTGAAGCAGACGACCATGAACAAGGTCATCGTCATCGCCGTCCTCCTGGCCTCGACCACGCTCGGCGGCCTCTATAGCCCGCGCTTGGTATTGAGGTCCTCGGATCGCCAGATTGACTGCGGTCCAGCTGCGCGATGCGCTTCCACTGAACGTCGTGTTCCTGGAGGGAGGCTAAAGGCACAGCTGCGATTCGCAGGAATTGGAGTCAGTGACGCGAAGGAAAGATCGCCGCTAACGTCTTAACGTGTGGCGTCTAACAAAGATTATCGGAAATAGCGCTCAGCCAGGGAGCGACGCCAACTGGGTAGCGAGCGAAATCGGCTTCTCCGACAATTGAAAAGCCGACAGTAGCCGTCGCCGTTTGATCCAGCGCAACGAGGGATAGCTTCGAGCCATGCGTATTGCGAATGATCGTATCGCATGGAGAGAAGTGATGACCGGTTCGAACTCGCACCATGGCCATCACCCGGGTGTCCCAGCCGGCGAGCATCGCGATCCCGTCTGCGGCATGAGCGTGGATCCGGCCACCGCCCCGGAGCACCGACTGCACGCGGGCCAGCATTTCCACTTCTGCTCGGCCGGCTGCGCTCGCAAGTTCGACGCCGAGCCCGAACGTTACCTGCAAGGCGCCCCCACGCCGACGGCCGCATCGTCCGAGGCCACGCCGGGCGCGATCTATACTTGCCCGATGCACCCAGAGATCCGGCGGTCCGGCCCGGGCAGCTGCCCGATCTGCGGCATGGCCCTGGAGCCGCTGACCGTCACCGCCGACAGCGGACCCAATCCCGAACTGCGCGACATGACGATCCGGTTCTGGATCGGCCTGGCCCTGGCCTTGCCCGTCTTCGCGCTGGAAATGGGCGGCCACGTCGGACTGATGGCGCTTCACCTGGCGCCAGGGGTGTCCAATTGGGTCCAATTGGCCTTGGCCACACCCGTGGTGCTGGGCTGCGGCTGGCCCTTCTTCGAGCGCGGCGCGCGCTCGCTGGCGACGCGTCAGCTCAACATGTTCACGCTGATCGCGATGGGTATCGGCGTGGCCTGGACCTACAGCGTGGTCGCCACCCTCGCGCCTCAGCTCTTCCCGGCCGCCTTCCGCCGTCCCGACGGCTCGACGCCGATCTATTTCGAGGCCGCCGCGGTGATCACGGTCCTGGTGCTGCTGGGCCAGGTCCTTGAGCTGCGCGCCCGCGAGAACACCTCTGGCGCGATCAAGGCCCTGCTGGACCTGTCGCCGAAGACCGCGCGCCGCATGTTCGACGGCGAGGATTTCGAAATTCCCGTCGAGGACATTCAGGTCGGCTTCCACCTGCGCGTCCGCCCCGGCGAGAAGATCCCCGTCGACGGCCGGGTGCTGATGGGCGAGGCCTCGGTCGACGAGTCGCTGGTGACGGGCGAGTCCATGCCGGTCCACAAATCGCCGGGCGACAAGGTGATCGGTGGCGCGCTGAACAAGACGGGCTCTT
Organism: Caulobacter segnis; assembly: GCF_003243465.1. Classification (GTDB taxonomy): domain Bacteria; phylum Pseudomonadota; class Alphaproteobacteria; order Caulobacterales; family Caulobacteraceae; genus Caulobacter; species Caulobacter segnis_A. The sequence goes on along the minus strand of NZ_QFQZ01000131.1, from coordinate 4,081 downwards.
TCCTGATGATCGCCGACAAGGTCGGCGCCGACACCTTGCTCTCGCAGATCGTGGCGATGGTGGCCGAGGCCCAGCGCAGCCGCGCGCCCATCCAGCGGATGGCCGACCGGGTATCGGGCTGGTTCGTGCCGGCCGTCATGCTCGTCGCCCTGATCGCCTTCGGCGCGTGGGCGGCGTTCGGTCCGCCGCCGAGCATGGCCTTCGCGCTGGTGGCGGCGGTCTCGGTCCTGATCATCGCCTGTCCCTGCGCCCTGGGGCTGGCCACGCCGATCTCGATCATGGTCGGTGTCGGCCGCGGCGCGGCCGCCGGCGTCCTGATCAAGAACGCCGAGGCCCTGGAGCGCTTCGAGAAGATCGACACCCTCGTCGTCGACAAGACCGGCACGCTTACCGAAGGTCGACCGGCCGTCACGGCGATCCGCCCGGCGGCGGGGTTCACGGAGGAGGAGATCCTGCGCCTGGCCGCCAGCCTGGAGCGGGCCAGCGAGCATCCGCTGGCCGACGCGATCGTCCGAGCCGCGGCGGCGCGGGAGCTGCCGCTGTCGCATCCCGAAGACTTCGACTCGCCCGTGGGCAAGGGCGTGGTCGGCAAGGTCGAGGGGCGCGTCCTGGCGATCGGCTCGGCCCGCTTCCTGGACGAGCAAGGCGTGGCGTCGGCGCCGCTCGCCGACCAGGCCGACGCGCTGCGCCAGGACGGCGCCACGGCGATCTATGTCGCCATCGACGGAGCGGTCGCCGCCGTGCTGGCCATCGCCGACCCGGTCAAGCCGACCACCCAGAAAGCCGTCGAAGCCCTGAAGGCGGACGGCGTGCGCGTGGTCATGCTGACCGGCGACAACCGCACGACCGCCCAGGCCGTCGCCAAGCGGCTGGGCATCGACGAGGTCGAGGCCGACGTCCTGCCCGACGAGAAGGCCGCCGTGGTCAAGCGCCTGCGGGCCGAAGGCCGCAAGGTCGCCATGGCGGGCGATGGCGTCAACGACGCGCCGGCCCTGGCGGCGGCCGAGGTCGGCGTCGCCATGGGCGCGGGCTCGGACGTCGCCATCGAGAGCGCGGGGGTCACGCTGCTGCACGGGGACCTGGAGGGCCTGGTCAAGGCCCGGCGCCTCTCGGGGGCGGTGATGGGCAACATCCGGCAAAACCTGTTCTTCGCGTTCGCTTACAATGTCGCGGGCGTGCCGATCGCGGCGGGGGTGCTCTATCCGGTGTTCGGCTGGCTTCTGTCGCCCGCGATCGCGGCGGCGGCCATGGCCCTGTCCTCGGTCAGCGTGGTCGGCAACGCGCTGCGCCTCCGGGCGGTGCGGCTTTAGGCGCTGAATGGCGCGGGCGTTGTTGAGGGGTTGGGCCGCCGCCCGCGTAGGGACTTAGGACAAAGTCGCCCTTCAACAGGACCCGCCCCATGACCTATCGCGCTTTCCTCGCCACCGCCGTTCTGTCGGCCTCGATCCTGGCCGGCGGCCAGGCCAGCGCCCACGCCAAGCTGGTGGCCTCCGACCCCGCCGCCAACGCCACGGTCGCCGCGCCCAAGACCATCCGCCTGACCTTCAATGAAAAGCTCGCCCCGGCCTTCTCGAGCTTCGAGCTGGCCATGGCCGACGGCATGAAGACGTCGGTCAAGACCACCGTCTCGGCCGACCACAAGACGATCACGGGCGTGCCCAAGGGTCGGCTGATGGCGGGCGCCTACAAGCTCACCTGGCATGCGGCCGCCGCCGATGACGGCCACCGCATGGATGGAACCCTGACCTTCACGGTGAAGTAGCCGATGGAGACCGCGGTCGTCCTCGTTCGCTGGGCGCAATATGTGACGAGCTTCGTCCTGGCGGGCGGGGCGCTCTTCGCGCTCTACGCCCTGCCGGCCGCGGGTCCGTCCAGCGCCGTGGCGCTGGGCTGGCCGCGTCGGCTTCTGGCGGGCTGCGCCGCGTTGCTGGTCGTGGCGAGTCTCCTGGGTCTTGTGCTGCAAACGGCCGTGGTCGCCGGATCGCTTTCCGCGGCGCTGGATCCCTCGATCCTGAGCTCGGTGATCAGCGAGATGGCGATGGGCGCGGCCTCACTCGCGCGGGCCCTGGCCGCAGTCGTGGCGCTGCACGTGCTTCTGCTCGCGCCGCCCGGCCGGGCCGCCTGGATCGCCGCGTCAGCGCTCGGCGCCGTCGCAGCGGCGAGCATGGCCTGGATGGGTCATGGCGCGGCCACGGAGGGTCCGGGCGGGAGCCTGCACCTGGCGGCCGACATCGCCCACCTCGCGGCGGCCGCCGTGTGGGTCGGCGCCCTGGTGTTCTTTCTGGGGCTGGCCGTGGTCAGTCGGCGTGACGCGCGACAGGCGCCGACCTTCCATGCCGCCTTGGCGGGCTTTTCGGGCATCGGCTCGGGCGTCGTCGCCGTGCTGGTCGCCAGCGGCCTGATCAACAGCTGGTTCCTCGTCGGGCCCATGGGCGTTGCGGCTCTGGTCCGCACGCCCTACGGGCTTCTTCTGCTTCTAAAACTCGTTCTCTTCGGCGCCATGGTCGTGCTGGCCGCCGCCAACCGGTTTGGCCTGACCCCGGCCCTGCGCGAAGCCCTGATCGAGCCGGCGCCCCCCAGCACGGCGGTCAAGGCGCTGCGGCGCAGTCTTGTGCTGGAGCTGAGCGCGGCGATGGCGCTTGTCGCCGTGGTCGCCTGGCTTGGGCGTCTCGCGCCGATCAGCGCGCAATAGCCGCAACGTTCAGAGCACCGGTTCGTGCGCCGGCTCGGGCGTGGGGCGCCGCGCGAAGGGATCGCGCCCCCGCAACCAGTTACGCGCCGGCCGTTCGACAAGATGGTAGGCGGCCATCGCGGCCAGCTGACAGGCCACGAACGCTCCTGCCCACGCCAAGGCGATCGCCGCGCCGGACAGGCTTGGCGCCAGCCTTTCCAGGGCGTGGAAATAGACGATGTCGACTGGAAGGTGGACCATGTAGAGGCTGTAGGAGACCTCGCCGAGGTAGACGAGCGCCGACGCCGACATCGCGCCTGGCTTCGCGGCTTTGGACGTCTCGGCCAGGCAGAAGATCAGCATCGCCAGACCCGGCCAGATATAGAGATCGCTCAGTCGCAGGCTGGCGGCGATCGCCACCCAGGCCGTCGCGGCGAGCGCGCCGAATCCGGCCATGCCGGCCGGCAGGCTCAGGCTCGATCCCAAGCGATGCAGGGCCGCGCCCATCAGGAAGGCCGGGATGATCCGCAAGGCGCCGATCTGGGCGCTCATGTCGGTGAACAGCACCCCGCGCCCCTGAGCCGTCAGGAACATGGCGACGAACAGGGCGAGCACGGCGAGGACGAAGAGGCGTGGCCGACGCCTCAGCGAAACCGAGGCGATGGCCGCGACCGGAAAACCGAGGTAGGCGAACCACTCAGCCGAGATCGACCAGGAGGGGAAGTTCCACTGCACGGTGGGCGTCGTGCCCCAGGCATGCACCAGCAACAGGTGCTGTGGGAGCATGCGTGGGTCGAACGCCTGGGGATCGAAGCGGACGCCCAGCTTCAGGGCCGCGAGCCAGATGGCGATCGTCGCGGCCAGGGTGACCAGATGGACGGGATAGACCCGCGCCAGGCGCGCCCAAAGGAAGGAGCCATAGTTGAACCGGCGCTCGGCCCAGGCCCGCGTATAGACGTGGCTGAGGATGAAACCCGACAGGATGAAGAAGAGGTCGACGCCGAGGTAGCCCTTGGCGGCCAGGCCAAAGCGCTCGAGACCAAGATCCAGGTGGTTGCGGAAATGATAGACGAGCACCCACAGCGCCGCGCAGATGCGCAACGACGTGAGCGGACGGATGTCCGACGGATACATGGTCCCTCCCCCGAGGTGATGGTTGGGGCCGGCGAGCGCCGGCCCGGTGGGCGCTAGAGCGCTGTCAGGCCGACGATGGTCTGGCCCTGCAGCTTGAAGCGCACCTTGGTCCCGACACTCAGGCCCTTGAGGAGGGCGGGATCAGCGACCTTGAAGGCCATGGTCATCGGCGGCCACTTCAGCGCCGGGATCGCTTCATGGGCCAGAGTGACCTTGGCGGCCTTGGCGTCGATGGCGCGCACGACGCCGACCGCCTCGACCAGCGCGCTCGCCTCG
>NZ_QFQZ01000028.1 GCF_003243465.1 Caulobacter segnis | reverse complement strand
GATTCCGGCACGACTGAGCGCGGATCGATCAGGTGGTCACGGTGCCAGGTGTCCGAGTACTTGCCGCCCACGCGCGCCAGGTCGGGACCGGTGCGCTTGGACCCCCACTGGAACGGGTGGTCGTACATGCTCTCGGCGGCCAGGCTGTAGTGGCCGTAGCGCTCGACCTCGTCGCGCAGCGGGCGGATCATCTGCGAGTGGCAGAGATAGCAGCCTTCACGGACGTAGATGTCGCGGCCGGCCAGCTCGAGCGGGGTGTAGGGACGCATGCCCTGCACCTTTTCGATCGTGCTCTGCAGCCAGAACAGCGGGGCGATCTCGACCAGGCCGCCGATGGAGACGACCAGGAGGATGCCGACGATGAGCAGCAGCGAATGCCGCTCAAGCTTGGAGTGTTGCTTCCAGAGAGACATCGGAACCTCAGGCGATCGCGGTGGCGGGGGCGGCCGGAGCGTCGGCCAGCTCGGCGGAGGGCGTGCTGATCGTCTTCCAGAGGTTGACGATCATGATCAGCGCGCCGGTCAGGTACATCAGGCCGCCCACGGTGCGGATGATGTTCTCGATATGCTTGGCCGAGACGGTCTCGATGAAGCTGTAGGCCAGGAAGCCTTGCGGGGTGTATTCCCGCCACATCAGGCCTTCCATGATGCCCGACACCCACATCGCGGCGATGTAGAGCAGGATCCCGGTGGTCGCGATCCAGAAGTGCCACTCGACCATCTTGTTCGAGTACAGGCCCGGCTTCTTCCACAGCCACGGCACCAGGCAGTAGACCGCGCCGAAGCTGATGAAGCCGACCCAGCCGAGGGCGCCCGAGTGCACGTGACCGATGGTCCAGTCGGTGTAGTGGCTCAGCGCGTTGACCGCGCGGATCGACATCACCGGACCTTCGAAGGTCGACATGCCGTAGAAGGCGATCGAGACGACCATCATCCGGACGACGGGGTCGGTGCGGAGCTTGTCCCACGCGCCCGACAGGGTCATCAGGCCGTTGATCATGCCGCCCCAGGACGGCATCCACAGCATGATCGAGAAGGTCATGCCCAGGGTCTGCGCCCACTGCGGCAGGGCCGTGTAGTGCAGGTGGTGCGGGCCGGCCCAGATGTAGATGAAGATCAGGGCCCAGAAGTGCACGATCGACAGACGGTAGCTGTAGACCGGCCGCTCAACGCGCTTGGGCACGAAGTAGTACATCATGGCCAGGAAGCCGGCGGTCAGGAAGAAGCCGACCGCGTTGTGGCCGTACCACCACTGGGTCAGGGCGTCCTGGACGCCGGACATCACGCCGTAGGACTTGTGGTTCAGCAGGCCGACCGGAACGGCGGCGTTGTTGACCAGGTGCAGCAGGGCGATGGTGACGATGAAGGCCAGGTAGAACCAGTTGGCCACATAGATATGCGGCTCCTTACGCTTCCAGATCGTGCCCAGGAAGACCAGCAGATAGGCCACCCAGACGATCGTCAGCCACAGGTCGGTGTACCATTCGGGCTCGGCGTATTCCTTGCCCTGGGTCGCGCCCATCAGGTAGCCGGTCGCAGCCAGCACGATGAAGAGCTGGTAGCCCCAGAACACGAACCACGGCGTGATGCCGCCAGCGAGGCGCGCCTTACAGGTGCGCTGCACGACCCAGAAGGACGTCGCGATCAGGGCGTTGCCGCCGAACGCGAAGATCACCGCCGAGGTGTGCAGGGGCCGCAACCGCCCGAAATTCAGGAACCCGAACTCGGGGAAGTAGAAGATCCTTGGCCAGGCCAGCTGGGCGGCGATGATCACCCCCACCAGCAGGCCGGCCGCCGCCCAGAACATGGTGGCGATGACGCCGGCCTTGATGACGTTGTCGGAATACTGGTCGGGATGGTCGCGCAGCGTGCCGCCGGCGAGACCGCCGTTCAGCACGAAGGCGGCGATCACGCCGGCCAGGGCGATGGTGCCGGCCTGAAGCCGGAAAATGGGGTCATGGGTCAGGCCCGCCCCCAACAGCGCCAGGAAGGCGCCGATAACAGAGATGATTAGAAGGAGGCTGGAGCCCGCGGGCGGACCAGCACTGGTGTTTGAAGGGGCGGACATGCGGACTCCATGAGTCGAACCTGGACCCCAGGGGTGTCACACCGGCTCAACCCGTGCTTTGATCTGTCTCAAAGCCAAGTCCGCGAACCTGTTGGACCCTGTGGGCCAATTCGGAGTCCGCCATGCTCAAAGCGTTTTCTCGTCACCTCCCTTCGGCCACCGGCGTGGCGGCCCTTGTCGCCTGGGCGATCGCCCTGCAGCAGTCGCTGCCCCGCATGCTTGCGGGCCCGATTTGCAGCACGCGCGGCGACGCCTTCGTGTTCGCGGGCCACTGTCCCGCCTGCTACGTGGCGGCCGCGCTGTCGATCGCCTTCCTGGCGTCGCTGTTCGCTGCTGGCCGACAAACCCAGCGTGAAGCGCAGGCGATTCTAACCGTCGACGGCGCGCACTGAGCCGACCGCGACGTTGCGCCGCGCCTGAGGGCGCGGCGAGCCTCAGCGGCTCGCGGCCGCCGCTTCCTCCAGGCTGTCGCCGATCAGCGCCAGGTTCTGGATGGCCGCCAGCCCCCATTGCGCCACGCCATTCGTCGACAGGATCGGATCCTCGTCGATCGGACGCAGCACCGCCGTTCCGCCGACACGACGGCTTTGACTGGACAGCAGGTCGCCGCCTTCCCGCCCAGCCTTGCCAAAGAACTCCGACCAGGCGCGCAGCGCCAGGGCGTGATCATTCTCGTACTTGGCGGCGTAGGCGGTCAGGCGTGAATGGGCGTCATTGAGGCTGCGCCCCCCCGGGACCTGCCCGAGCAGCGCCTTCAGCTCGGCGGGCGGGGCGTTGTAGTAGCGGCAATATTCCAGCCAGGCCTTGCGGTAGGCCGGAACGTCGAGCAGGTCGAGCAGCTCGGAGGTCATTTCGACGACGCCGAACACGGCGTTCAGGTGCGAAACGCTTACGTAGTCGCCATCGCCCAGGAACCTGCCGGTCTTGAGGTCGTACGGGGCCTCGCCAGCGAACCAGCGCCGCTTCATCGCCGCGATCGTGGTCATGCCGTTGAGAATCCGGTCGCGCCAGCGTGGATCGCGCGTGCGCTCCCACTCGGTAAGCCACGCCCCCAGGAACGCGCCCCACGAGGTTCCGAAGCCCGAAGCCACGACGCCTTTGGGCCGTTCGCGCCCTGGCGACGGCGGCAGCTTCCGCGAGATGTCGACCACCTCAAGAGCCGAGTCTGACGTGACCAGCTCGCGCATCAGGTCGCCCACCCGCTCATCGGCGGTCAGGTAATAGTAGATCCGGCGATAGGCGACGTTCGAGACCCGCGGCTGCTTGGACGAGTCGGACCAGTGCTGCACGCCGTGCCGCGTGCCGAAGCCCTTGAAGCGGCCCAGGTGATAGACATCGACCTCGCCCGTGTGGCGCGTCATCGCCTCTGCGAACCTGAAGACGTCGGCCCGGCCTGTGCGCAGATAGGTGTACCAGACCCAGAGATCGGTCGAGAGCTCGGAATTGTCCCAGGCGTAGCCGCCGACGTCGTAGCGCCACACGTGGCGGTCCGGGTCATAGGTGTGCATCACGTCGCCATAGGACCAGAAGCCATACCAGCGTCGCTGGTCCTGCTCCTTGATGTAGTAGTCGATCAGATAGGTGAGACGATCCTCGATCCGCCTGCGGGCCGGCGTCGAGGCGTCGACAACGTCCCAATCGCCGAACACGCCGGCCTGCTTCAGCCGCTTAGGCGACACCGTCAGGCGCGGCGGATTGGCGACCCGTCCGGCCATCGCCGAGAACGCGTCGTGCGACGGGGTCTTATCCAGGACCCATAAGGTCAGTTCGGACGTCCGCGCGATCCCGCGCGCATCGTCCCATCCGGCCTCGTAGTCCTCGTAGGTGATATCGAGACCTTCCAGCTCCTTGGCATGGGTGTCCATGCCGTTGGGGCTGCGATAGGGCCGCACGTCCATGGCCGGCGCCTGCGGCGACCACATCCAGGCGGTCAGCTGCGCCAGCTCGGTATGGGCGTTGCGGATGTCGAGCCCGGTCGGCGCCCGCTGCCAGAAGTCCTTGAGCCCCAAGGCGACCCCGCCGGACGCACCGCCGACATAGGCCAGTCCCCGGGTCCTGCGGCCCGCATTGGAGTCGATCCAGGCGTGGCCCGTGCTGGTCCGCTTGCGCAGGGCGAAGCCGTCGGGCGTCAGCTGCGACAGCGAATAGTCGCCCCACTCCGGGATCCACTGGAGACCGGCGCGGAGCTTGGGCGGCAGGGCCTCCGTACGCACGGCGCGGCCGGCGACCTGGGCTTCGCGAACGGCGGCGCCCGGGTCGCCGCGCGACCTTAGCCCGGTCAGGGTGCGCACGGCCTCGCCGAACACCCCAACCTCCTCGCCGGAGAAACGGACATGGCGGTTGTGGGTCTCGTCGCTCATCGGCACGCCGGCGGTGACGCCCAGGCCGCGGATGAAATCCTTGGCCGGATCGCCGTCATGGATGAAGCTGTGAACGATGCGGACCGCGTCCGAGCCGGCATGGAAATAGAGACGAACCGTCACCGGCAGCCACGCGCGTCCGTCGCCGGAATGGACGCCGTCGAAGCGGACCACGGCCCGCACCGGCCCCGCCTGCTCGACCGTCACCGTCTCGAACCTCGAGCCATAGCGGCGCGAGCGAACGGTGCCGTCGGCCTCCAGCTCAGGCTGGTCCTGGGCGATGGCGACCAGGCCCAGGTCCTTCAGCGTAACCCGCCCTTGGACCGACGCCTCGGCCACGAGCACGGGTCCCGACGTCGGCAAACGCCAGACGAGATCGCCTGTCGAGACCGTGATCATCCCAGCCGTCTTGCTCACGCTCACCGGCGCGGCGGGGTTCTTGGATTTGCCAAGAGCGATAGACAGGCCATCGCGACCCTCGCCGCCCGCGATCGCGTGCGCCGACCACTTCAGCGAGCCGTCGGGCCAATAGGCGATCGGCCACGACTGGGCGGGAGCCTCCTCGCCAGTTTTCCCGACGATCTTGAAGGCTTGCGAGGGCTTGAGAGCGCCGCGAGGCCAGGGAACGCCAAAAGCTCCACCGTCCTGGCTGAGCGGAGCTTCGCCATCCAGCCAGCGCAGATCGGTGATCGGCGGCGTCGGTGCGGCGAGGGCCTCGTCCGGCCGCCCAACGCCAAGGGCGGCGACGGCGGCCGACAGGGCAAGAACCTCGCGGCGCGACAAGACCGACATGGGGGCTCGGCTCAAAGTGTCCTCCCAGACCTTTTCCGCCGAGCCCGCTTCTCCGAACCAAGGTCGGCCAGTCCTAACGGACTAGCGTTAGATTTCCACATTGTGGATCGTCAAGCCACATTTTGAGAGCTCGAATCGTGGGATCTTCGGAGTGGCGTCAGCCAGCGACGCCGTCTCTGAGGGCCAGAGTCAACGCCTCGGCGCTGACCTGCCGCAGAACGCGGTCGGGGTTTTCGAACACGGCGGCGTTGGCGCCATGCTCGCGACATTCGACCGAAGCGATCCAGCAGCGGCCCTTGGTGGCGGAAACCACGAGCCCTTGGGCGTGTTCGAACACATGGGCCGCGAGCGCCTCGGCGCTGACACCGGGCACCACCCTCACCTGCGCTAGACCTAGCCGCTGGAGACGCTCGAACTCCAGGCGGGACGGATCGTCGGCGGCCACCAGAAGCGTATGGTCGAACATGTAGTGCAGCCAGTCGCGGATCGCGCCAAAGCCCGACTTGCCGAAATCGACGACCCAGCCCCGCGCGTCTAGCTGCTCGGCCGCGAAGTCGAACGAGAACCCAAGGGAGTAGCCATGCAGCAGCTGACAGTGGCTGTCGGCCGCCCACTGGCGATAGGCGCACGATAGCCCGCGTTCGGCGCCATAGGTCTTGACCGACCGATAGGCCATCAGTTGGGCGCCTCAGCATGGGCGGCGCGCTCCCGCCCAGCCTGCCCCATCATCGCCACCGGCGACGGGTTGTCGATCAGCGGATCTGGCCTGGCCAGGCGTGTCAGGGCGGCCGGGCGCGTGATCGTGACCAGCGGCCCGTCGACCTTGACGCCGTAGTCCGCCAGGGCGGCGAACGAGCGTGAGAGGTTCTCGGGAGTCATGCCCAGCAAGGAGGCCAGCATCCGCTTCTGGACGGGCAGCCTCAGGACGCCGCCGCCCCCCTGGCGGCGCTGCTGCACAAGCAGGTAGTTGGCCAGCCGGACCAGAGGCGCCCGCAGCTTGTGGCTCTTGATGGTGCGAACCAGACCGCTGTAGCAGCCGGACAGTTCCTCGATGACAGCCTGCGCGACCCCTTGATCCTCTCGGATCACGCGCCGAAAGAGCTCGCCCGGGATCATCAGCAGCTGGCTGCGGCTGAGCGTTCGCGCGGTCATCAGGGCCGGCGCCTCGAGCACGATCGACGCCAGCACGAAGCTTGAGAGCGGTTGCAGCACCGCAAGCGTCGAGTCGCGATCCCCCCAAGTCCCCTCCAGTTCGATAGAGCCTTCCAGCAGGATGTAGAGGAAGTCGTTGACCTCGCCCTCCGCGACCAGCTCCGCGCCCTTGGGCGTCCATTGCAGAAAGGCGCCCTGCGCGATCAGGGACAGCGACTGCTGGCTGGCGGCGGCCAGCAGCGGCAGGTCGCCGATGCGGCTGAGGTCAATGGGTTTGATCGACATGAACCATCTCGACGAAGGATTGAGCGCCTAAGCCTTAAGGCCGGCGCGACCGGGCGACGTTGCGGTTCGTCAATCTTCGCCTTGATCAGACCGATGAAATTCGCAGCGCGAAACAGGTGCGCTCGGCCGAAAGCGTCGCCAGGCCCATGACGGCGCCCATGGCCGCCCTAGCCTATCCGGCAAGCGGCTGGGCGTAGGCGTCCCGGGCGCGTCCGGAACGCACGAAGACACGAGTGATCCGAGGGTCCACGGATCGGACGCCGCTGGCCAGATCGTCCGCGGCGTCTTCGATCTGTCGGGCGGTCAGGTGGTCCTTGAAGTCCAGGGTGAGGCCTAGCAGGATCTCGCGCGGGCCAAGATGCATCGACAGGACTTCGGCGACGCTCTCTATCCTGGGATCGGCGGACAGCACCGCCTTTACGCCCGCCACGATCCTGGGGGACGCCGCCTCGCCGGTGAGGAGGCTACGCGTCTCGTTGGCCAGGAAGACCGCCACGACGACGAGGAGCCCGCCCACGCCCATCGAGGCCGCGCCGTCGGCCCATGACAGGTTCAGCACCGACGCGCCCAGAACGCCCAAGCCGGCGATCAGAAGCCCCAGCAGGGCCGCGCCGTCTTCCAGCAAGACGGCGAACACCGACGGATCCTTGCTCCGCTTAAGCGCCGTCAAGAAGGGCGTCTCGCCTCGCGTAACCTTGAACGCTTTCCAGGCGACAAGGAACGAGGCCCCTTCGAATAGGGCGGCGACGCCAATGACCAGGAAGTTGATCCAGGCGCGGTCTATCGGCTCGGGCCGCAGGATCTTGCGCCACCCCTCGTAGATCGAGAAAGCGCCGCCAAGCGCGAAGATCAGCAGCGCGACGACGAAGGCCCAGAAATAGAGCTCCATGCCATAGCCGAAGGGATGGGTTTCGCTCGGCGGCCTGGCTGCGCGCCGCAAGCCCAGCAGCAGCAGGCCCTGGTTGCCGGTATCGACGGTGGAATGGATGGCCTCGGTCAGCATCGCCGACGAGCCGGTCATCAGGAACGCCACCAGCTTGGTGACGGCGATCGCCAGATTGCCGGCCAAAGCGGCGTAGACGACGATCGCGGCGCTGCTGCGGGGTCCTGTGGCGGCCATGGACGCGCAACGTCGAGCGCCGACGGGCGTTCCGCCGATCGGCTCAGACGGCGCAATAATCCATCCTGCTCTCGGGAAACAGACGGCCCTTGGCGCGTTGCCCAAGCATCCACAGCAGGAGTTGGATCATGGCGACCGTGCAGCAAGACCATAGCGGGGGCCGCGAGCCGAACGCGCACACCACGCCCGGGCGGAACCGGAACACGCTCGCGATCCTCATGCTGGTGGCGATCATGATCGTCCTGGCTGTCGCCGCGGCGTTCACCCTGGCCCGCAACCCCGGCGCCGGCATGGGCGGAGGTCTCAGCGAGGACCGTCCGGCGGCCGGGCCGGCGAACGGCGCGCCCTAGCGCCTCCCCTGGCGGTTACCGCGTAAACGGCCAGAAGAAGGCGATCAGCGCGGGCGACACGAGCAGGATCAGCAAGGTCAGCGGCGCGCCCAGTCGGGCGTAGTCGCCAAACCTGTAGCCGCCAGGCGCCAACACCAGCGTGTTGCACTGATGTCCGATCGGCGTGAGGAAGTCGCAGCCCGCGCCGACGGCCACCGCCATCAGGAACGGATCCGGGCTCAGGCCCAAGCGCTCGGCGAGACCCATCCCGATCGGCGCGACGATCAGAACCGTGGCGGCGTTGTTCAGAAAAGGCGTGGCGGCCATAGCCACCGCCATCATCGCCGTCAGGGTCAGCAGCGGCGGCATGCCGTGGAAGGCGCCCGACAGCCAGCCGGCGATCAAATCGGCCCCGCCGGTGGACTGCACCGTGTCGCTGACGGGGATCATGGCCGCGACCAGCACCAGGACCGGTGCTTCCAGCGCCGCGTAGGCTTCTCGCATGCGCAACGCGCCCGAGGCCACGACGAGCACCGCCGCTCCGAAGAAGCCGGCGGCGGCCGGCAGGACACCGAATGCGACCAGCAACATCGCGCCAATCAGGATAAAGGTCGGCAGCAGCGCGTGCCGCGCGCCACCCAGCCGGACCTCCCGCTCGGCCAGGGGCAGACACCCCAGGGCCGACAGCGCCAGCGGCAGCTGCTGCTCTCCGCCCTGCAGCACCAGGATGTCCCCGGCGCGCAGCCGCACCGTCGCCAGGCGTCCCGCCATGCGATAGCCGCTGCGGCTGACCCCCAGCAGATTGACCCCGTGGACTTCATTCAGCTTCAGGCCGCGGGCGGTCTGGCCGATGAGATCGGACTCGCCGCCGATCACCGCCTCGACCACCCGGACCTCGTCAGTGGGCTCGTTCATCACCACGGGGCGGTCGGCGTCGGTGAGCTTCAGGCCGGTCTTGACGATCAGCTCATTGAGCGACTGTTGCTCGCCTTCCAGCAACAGCTGGTCGCCCGGCTGGATCAGGCGGTTGGGGTGAGGAGACGCCATCCGCTTGCGCCCGCGCAGGATCGCAACGACGGTCACCGCCCCGTCGGCGGCGGCGCGAAGATCCGCCACGCGCCCCGCCCCGAACCGCCAGCCTTCCGGCGCCTCGACCTCGGTCACATAGGCGTTGGCGGCCAGAGCGGCGTCGACGTCGATCGCCGCGGCGCGATGCTTTGGCAGCAGGCGATAGGCCACGGACAGGTAGATGATGGTCAGCAGCGCCAGGCTTCCCCCGACGGGCATGAAGTCGAACATCCGGAAGGGCTCGCCCAGCGCCTTGCCGCGCACCTCCGAGACGATGATGTTCGGCGACGTGCCCACCAGCACCGCCAGGCCTCCCACCAGGGAGCCGAATGACATCGGCATCAGCAGCCGTCCGGGCGACACGCCCGTCCGCTTGGCGATCTGGAGGGCGGACGGCATCATCAGCGCCAGGGCGCCGACATTCTTGGTCATCATGGACAGCAGCGTGGTGACGGTGACCAGCACGGGCGCCTGGGTGCGCTCGGTCCCCAGGCGCGGCAGCAGCGGGGCCATCAGTCGATCGACCAGACCCGAGCGCGATATCGCCGCGCTCAGCACAAGCGCGCTGGCGATGATCACGACGATATCGTTCGAAAAGCCGTCGAAGGCCGACTTGGCGGGGATCAGGCCGATCGCCACCCCAACAGCCAGAGCGCCCAGCGCGATCAGATCATATCGCCAGCGTCCCCACAGAAAGCAGAGCACCGTCGCTCCGATCAACCCGAACGAAAGACCCTGCTGCAGCGTCACGCGATCGCCCCTTAAGTCGGCCGAAACGCTCGACCGTGCCTACAACGAAGCGGCGCCTTTAGCGGTTCATGCGGTCAGCCGTGAAAAACAAGAAAATCCTACGCAGCAAATCATCACTAATAATTCCACCCAGAAACAAAGCTTTACGGAGCGCTATAGCCAAGTTCTTATAGAATTTGCTTACCACTCGACGAGACACTTTAAATGATGCACTATTTATACCGGGATGGGGCTCGCCAATACGGAGCGAGCAATAATGATCGATTGCGTTGAGACAGGACGCGCCAGCATCAGATCGGCGCGATGCTAGCCGTCGCCGCGGTTGCTCAGCCGCTGGCCGACAGAAACTACGTCCGTAGACTTCGTCGCTATGGCGTCCTGAAGGAAGAGGATTGGGTCGAGCTGGAGACCCTTCTCATCCGCACCGAGACCTACGCCGCGAACCGTGTAGTCGAGGCGGACAGCCCGCCGTTCTTTCTTGTTTCGGGATGGGCTTGCCTCTCGCGCTCGCTTGGCGATGGACGGCGCCAAATCCTGGCGTTCCTTTTGCCCGGCGAAGGCGTCGGGTTCGACCTCCTGACCCGCAATCGCCCGTCGGTCGATGTGGTCGCGCTCACGCCACTGAAGGTCAGGCATGCCAAGCAGGGTCTGCCCACGCTCTCCGAGAGGTTGAGCCGGGTCTTCGCGGGCGCCGCTGCGGCGCAACAGAGCCGCTTGCTGGACCAGATCGTGAGGCTGGGCCGCCAGACCGCCTATGAACGCATGGCCCACCTGTTGCTGGAGTTGCACGGTCGCCTGCTGGAAATCGGTGAAGCTCGCCCGGAAGGCTTCCACCTTCCCGTAAAGCAGGAGGTCCTGGCCGACGCCCTCGGGCTCAGCCTCGTGCATGTGAACCGCACGCTGCAGCAGCTGCGTCGCGAGCGCCGGATCGAGGTGCGCGGCGCCCAGGTGGTGATCCTAGACCGGCCGGCTCTGGAAGCGGTGGCCGGTCAGCGGCCCTGATCTGCCCCCCCCGGCGGCATCAAAAGGCGCCGACGGCAACGGACGTCGCGAGGGAGGGTTGAGCCTTGAGCAACCCTCCCTCGCAAGGATTTCGAATGCCCAAGGTGATCGGCAAGGACACCGGCGCAACCTCGCACGCCGCCGAATTTGAAACGCGCCTGGGTCAGGCCGGAGAGCTCCATCAGATCGCCTCGGACGAAGGACAAGACGGCGCGGTCCTGACCACCCAGCAAGGCGCTCCGGTCGCCGACGACCAGAACACGCTCCGCGTCGGAGCGCGCGGTCCGGCCCTGCTCGAGGACTTTCACTTCCGGGAGAAGATCTTCCACTTCGACCATGAGCGCATCCCCGAGCGCGTCGTCCACGCCCGTGGCTACGGGGCGCACGGAACCTTCACCCTGAAGGAATCCCTGGCCGACGTCACCACCGCCAAGGTGCTGACCGAGGTCGGTGAGAGCACGCCGATGTTCGTCCGGTTCTCGACCGTGATCGGCAACAAGGGCTCGTTCGACCTGGCGCGCGACGTGCGTGGCTTCGCGGTCAAGTTCTACACCAAGGAGGGCAACTGGGACATCGTGGGCAACAACATCCCGGTGTTCTTCATCCAGGACGCGATCAAGTTCCCGGATTTGGTCCACGCGGCCAAGCCCGCGCCTGACCGTGAATTTCCCCAGGCCCAGACTGCCCACGACAACTTCTGGGACTTCATCACCCTGACGCCCGAGGCCATGCACATGATCATGTGGACCATGTCGGATCGGGCGATCCCCCGCTCCTATCGGTTCATGGAGGGCTTCGGCGTCCACACCTTCCGGTTCATCAACGCCGAGGGCAAGGGGACCTACGTCAAGTTCCACTTCAAGCCGCGCCTGGGCCTGCAGTCGGTGCTGTGGAACGAGGCGCTAAAGATCAACGGCGCGGATCCGGACTTCCATCGCCGCGACCTGTGGGACGCCATCGACCTAGGCGCGCCCCCGACCTGGGACCTGGGCGTTCAGCTGTTCGACGACGATTTCGCCGACCAGTTCGAGTTCGACGTGCTCGACGCCACCAAGATCATTCCCGAGGAACAGATCCCGGTGCGCATCATCGGCGAGTTCGTGCTCGACGGGCTGGTCGACAACTTCTTCGCCGAGACCGAACAGGTGGCCTTCTGCACGCAGAACGTCGTGCCGGGGATCGGCTTCACCAACGATCCGCTGCTGCAAGGCCGCAACTTCTCGTATCTAGACACCCAGCTGAAGCGGCTGGGCGGGCCGAACTTCACCCATATCCCGATCAATGCGCCGCGCTGCCCCGTCCACAACTTCCAGCAGGACGGGCACATGAACATGCGCAACCCCAAGGGCCGCGTGAACTACGAGCCCAACAGCTGGGGCGGCCCGCGCGAGAGCCCGACCAACGGCTATCGTCACTTCGAGGCCGAGGAAAACGGGCGCAAGATCCAGGAGCGATCGGGGACCTTCTCCGATCACTACAGCCAGGCGCGGCAGTTCTTCATCAGCCAGACCGCCATCGAGCAGAAGCACATCGGCGACGCTCTCGTTTTCGAGCTGTCCAAGTGTGAGCGGATCGACATCCGCCAGCGCATGGTCGCCCATCTGCGCAATATCGACGAGAAGTTGGCGGCGGTGGTCGCCACGGGGCTGGGCATGACCGCCCTGCCCGATCCCGCCCCGGCCGCATCTCCGACGCTCACCACCCTGCCGCCTTCCGACGCCCTCTCAATCCTCAAGCGCACGCCCGGCAGCTTCGCTGGCCGCAAGCTCGGCATCCTTGTAAGCGACGGCGCGCCCGCCGCTTTGGTGGAGGCCCTGGTCGAAGCGGTGAAGAGCCTGCCGGCGGTCTACGAGATCATCGCGCCCAAGACAGCGGGCGCGGTGCTCGACGACGGAACCCTCGCAGAGGCCAAGCAGAAGATCGACGGCGGCCCATCGGTTCTCTACGACGCCGTCGTCCTGGCGTTGTCGCCGGAAGGGGCGGCCAGGCTGGCGCGCGACAAGGCCGCCAGGGACTTCGTCAGCGACGCCTTCGCCCACTGCAAGTTCATCGGCTACACCGCCGCGGCGGAGCCGCTGCTGATGCGGGCGGGCGTCGCGGCGGAGGAATTCGACGACGGCATGATCGCCCTGGAAGGCCCGCAGGACGTGCCCGCCTTCCTCGCGCTGTGCGGCCAGCTGCGGTTCTGGGCGCGGGAACTGATGACCGACCTGGACGCAGACGCCTTCGTCGACGTCACTCAGGCGGACGCGTAACGGAAGGAGCCGCCGGCGGCGGCCGGCGGCTCTTCAGCCTCACCTCGATCAACGAACTGGGGCTATGCCGCCGCGGCGGCGGAGTCGCATAGTGAGCCCTGCAGGTTCTCGATGACGGCGGTCTGCGGTCCGTAGAGGCGGCCGCGCTCACCGCATCCCGGCCGGCGGGCGACGATCGGCTGGTTCGATGCCCAGTCGCCGCGGGCGGCTCGGGAGAGCGGCGCGCAGCTGGTCGCCTGACTTGAGCGAACGAGGGCGTGGCGGCGATCGCCACGCCCCCGCCGCATATGCCTAGTGAGCGGCGTCGCCACCCGCCTTCAGCGTCTGCACGTGATCCAGGTGAGCCTGGATCTTCGGAACCGCTTTCGTGGCCGCATCCCGCAGTCCGGCGTCATCGCCGCGCTGGGCGTAGCCCTGCATCAGGGTCAGGGCTTCGTTGTGGGCCGCGTCCTGCTGGTCGAGATAGACCTTGTCAAAGTCGGCCGGCGCCGCCGCGTTCAGATTGTCGATCATGCCCTTGCGGCGCTCGTCGAGGCCTGGAGGCGCGGTCTTGCCCGCCGCGGCGATCAGCGGCTTCATGGTGTTGGAGAGCGCCGTATGGTCGGCGACCATCATCTTGCCGAAGTCCTTGACGCCCTGGGCCTTGCCCTTCTGCTGGGCGATCTTGCCCGCCTCGATCTCGTACATGTCGCTGATGGCGGCGTTGGTGACGAAGGCGTCGGTGGACATCGGTCCGGCGGTGGCCGCCGAGGCCGTTCCCACAGCCGCCGAGGTCGCGTCCTGGGCCGCGTTGACGGCCGAGTTGCTCGTGCCCGGATCGTTGGGATTGGGCGTCGCGTCCTTTTGCTGACAAGCCGCCAAAGAAAGGGCCGCCACGGACGCGGCGGCCACAAAAGTCAATCGAGCCATATTCGTCTCCCAAAAGTGGTCGAGGCTGAACAGCCGGGAGACGAAAACGTTCGAAGCCTAAGCAAAAGACACGGTCAGGGCTTGAGCACGACCTTGACGCAGCCATCCTTCTTGTCGCGGAAGGTCTTGTACAGCTCCGGTCCCTGCGACAGCGGCGCGGTATGCGTCACGACGAAGGTGGGATCGATCTCGCCCTCGCCGATCCGGCGGAGCAGATCCGCCGACCACCGCTTGACGTGCGTCTGGCCGGTTCGGATCGTCAGGCCCTTGTTCATGACCGCGCCCATCGGAATCATGTTCGATAGCCCGCCATAGACGCCGGGGATGGACACGACGCCCGCCGCCTTGCAGGCCATGATCGCCTCGCGAAGCGCCACGGGACGTTCCGTCTCCAGCTTCAGCGCCGTCTGGGCGCGGTCAATCAGGCCCAGCACCGGCGTTGGGCCATGGGCCTCCAAGCCGACGGCGTCTATACAGCGCTCGGGCCCATGACCGTCGGTCATATCCTTGAGGGCGTGCAGCACATTGACCTGACTGCGGTCCAGGATCTCCGCGCCCAGGCCCGCGGCCATCTCAAGCCGCTCCGGGACATCGTCGATCGCAATCACCCGCTTGGCGCCCATCACCAGCGCCGACTGGATCGTGAACAAGCCCACCGGCCCGCAGCCCCAGACCGCGACGGTGTCCGTCGGGCGGATATCGGCGAAGGCGGCCGCCTGCCAGCCGGTCGGCAGGATGTCGCTGAGGAACAGGTACTTTTCGTCCTCGCCGGAGTCCGGAACCTTGATCACGGTCGTCGCGGCATAGGGAACCCGCATGTACTGCGCTTGTCCGCCGGCGTAGCCGCCGGTGATGTGCGAATAGCCGAACAGCCCCGCCGTGGTGTCGCCGAAGAAGGCCTTGGCCAGGTCCGCGTTACGGTTGGTGGTCTGGCAGACCGAATAATTGCCTTGCTGGCACTGTTCGCATTCGCCGCAGATCATCTGGAACGGCACCACCACGCGGTCGCCGACCTTCAAGCCCTTGGCCCTGGCTTCCGCGCCAACCTCGACCACCTCGCCCATGGGCTCATGGCCCATCACGTCGCCCGCGCACATCGTCGGCACGAAGCCGTTCATCAGGTGCAGGTCTGACCCGCAGATGCAGGTCGACGTGACGCGGATGATCGCATCCTTCGGATCCTCGATGATCGGATCCGGCACCTCCTCGCAGCGGAGGTCCTTCTTGCCTTGCCAGCAGATCGCCTTCATCGCCGCCTCCTATGCGCAATCGCGCTTGACGTTGGTCATTCGCACCGCGGCCATGACGTCGAGGGCGGTGATCGCCAAGACGACGCCCATGGCCAGGCGCGCATTGCCGCGTTTGGGATTGTCCCGCCGCGACAGACGCCGCAGGACGAGGATGTCGAAGACATCACCAGCGACCCGCGCCCACAGCGCGCTCGACTTGGTGGGGTCGGAGGCCAGGATCACGCCGGTGGCCAGCTCCCGCGCCCCGAACAGGGCGCGCGTGGTGTGCGCCGAGCCTCGGATGCCCAGGAAGCGGTTCACGCTATCGGGCGCAAGCAAACCCCAGAGGCCCAAGCCGAGCGCATTCTGGCCGAGGACCATTGAGATCTGCGGCGAGACGGCGGGGGCAGCCCGCACGCGATCCGTCGACAGCGTCATCTGCTTGCCGCCAGGAAGGCGGAACGTCCGCGTGGGCGCGGTGGCCGGCGGCGTCTTGGCGCGGCGCTCTTCGCTCCAGGAGCGCAGCTCCTGCGCCAACGAGCTTTCGCCATCGCCACGCGAACGGCGCCGCGGCGAGGGTGTCGGGGGGGCGTCGAGCGACATGCCAGACCTCATGGTTGAAAAGTGATCCAAGGGGATCGCAGAGGCGGTGACGCCGTTCCCGCAGTCAGCAAATGATGCGGTCGATTTCAGTCGCGGCCCGGCGGCGTCGCCCGCGGGTCCTGCGGACGCGGTTCACGCTCGTCTCCGGGCGCGGCGGGGCCTGGCGGCGGCCCGTCGCGCGCGGAAGTCCAAGAGTTCAGTGGATGGCGAACCGTCTTTGCTGCGGGTCGATATAGGGGCCCAAGATCAGTTCGCCGGCCACCCTGCCCAGGCGATCGTGAATGACCATCCGGACTCCGCGGCCCGTTTGGTTAAAGGCCGCGGCGAGGCGCACAGCCGTTCGTTCCGCCGCGCCGCCGGCGATGAACACCTGCACCGCAAAGCCTGGCCCGCAATCGACCCACCACCCGCGGCGGAGCGGCCGGACACTGATCGTAACTTGGCTCATCATCCGTTGACTGATCTTCAGCGTCGCAACCAGCCAGTCGTCGACAGTCCGCCCTGGAACGGTCGTCGGCCGTACGGGTGCGCGCGTCGGTCAAATGTGAAGAACGCGCTCCGACGATCAGCAGAGGCGGGCCGGCGCCGCCTGACTGCCGCAACGTTGGAAACCCGACACGAGTTTTGGCGCCTTTAGCAGCCTCGCGCATTTCCACGACAGCCGATATCCGCAGGGAAGCGCCAGATCCATGAAGACCCAAGTCCCGTACAAAGCGGCTTCGGCCTGGCCGGCGCGGCTGCTCGGCGCCGTCCTGCTGCTGATCGGCCTGGTGCTGGCGGCGGGAGGCCTTCAGCTCCTCTTGCTGGGCGGCTCGCTCTACTACCTCCCGGCGGGTCTTGGCCTGATCATCGCTGGGGTCCTGATGATCCGCCGCAGCGTCGTTGGCGTCTGGGTCTACCTCGCGGTCTTCCTGGCGACAGTCATATGGGCGCTATGGGAGGTGGGGCTGGACGGATGGGCGCTTATTCCGCGCCTCGTCGGCCCTACGGTCCTGCTGGTTCTAGCGCTTCTGCTCGCGCCGACGCTGACCGTCGATCGCCGGCCACGACGCCTCGCCTGGCGAGCGCTTGTCGTGTCGGTCGCGGGCCTGCTTGTGCTGTCTCTAGCGGCCTTCATCGCCGGCCAACCCGCCCGGCACGGACAGCCCTCAGGCCCGGAGCTGGCGGCTGGTCCGTCGGCGGGATCTGACTGGCCGGCTTATGGGGGCACATACGGCGCGCAACGCTATTCCGCCCTCGCACAGATCACGCCCCAAAACGTCGGCAAGCTGCAGCGTGCCTGGCTTATCCACACCGGCGACCTTCCCGCTTCTGAAACGGCGCGAAAGATGTACGGCGCCGAGACGACCCCGCTGAAGGTCGGCAACACGCTCTATCTGTGCACGCCCAAGAACATCATGATCGCGCTGGATCCGGAGACCGGCGCAACGCGCTGGCGGTTCGATCCCAAGGTGCCCGACGCCCATATTCCCTATACGGCCGCCTGCCGAGGCGTCTCCTACTACGCCGTTCCCGGAGCGTCGCCCGGCTCGGCCTGTGCGACCCGCATCATCGAGGGAACGCTGGACGCGCGCCTGATAGCCGTCGACGCCAACACCGGCCGCCCCTGCGCCGACTTTGGTTTTGGCGGTCAGGTGAACACCGCCGAGGGGATCGGCGAAGCCGCGCCCGGCATGTTCTCGATCACCTCGGCTCCGACCATCGTTCGCGGCGTGATCGTCACGGGACACCAGGTGCTGGACGGTCAGAAGCGAAACGCGCCGTCCGGCGTCATCCAGGGCTACGACGCGGTCACCGGCCAGCTCCGCTGGGCCTGGGACATGGTGCGCCCCGATCGTCCGGGAGCGCCACCCGCCGGCGAGACCTATACGCGCGGCACGCCGAACATGTGGACCACGGCCAGCGGCGACGAAGCGCTGGGCCTTGTCTACCTCCCGCTCGGCAACAGCGCCGTCGACTACTGGAGCGGCATGCGATCGTCGCTGGAGAACGAACACTCGACCTCCTTGGTGGCGCTCAATGTGGCTGACGGTCGCGAAGTGTGGAAGTTCCAGACCGTCCACAAGGACGTCTGGGACTACGACCTGGGGTCCCAGGCGACGCTGGTCGACTATCCCACGAGCGGGGGTGTGATCCCGGCCCTGGTGCTGCCCAGCAAGCAGGGTGATCTCTATGTCCTGGACCGCCGGACGGGGCGCCCGCTGACCGGCGTCGAGGAACGCAAGGTCCCGCAAGGCGGCGTCGAACCGGGCCAGCGCTCGCCAACCCAGCCGTTCTCGCTGTTCCATACCCTGCGCAAGGCGGACCTTACCGAGCGGACCATGTGGGGCATGTCGCCGATCGACCAGATGATCTGCCGAATTCAGTTCCGCAAAGCCAAGTACGACGGCTTCTACACGCCGCCCATCTCGGACGGCCGCTATGTCGAATATCCCGGCTACAACGGCGGCTCGGACTGGGGCGGCGTCGCGGTGGACCCGCGCAAGGGCGTCATCGTGGCCAACTACAACGATATGCCCAACTATAACCGGCTCGTGCCCCGCGCCGAGGCGGACAAGAAGGGCTGGGCGCCCCGGGGCGAGGAACGCGGCGGCTCCCTGAAAGGCGGCGCGGAGGGCGCTGGCGACCCGCAAGCCGGAACGCCCTACGGCATCTCCGTCAACGCCGGCTGGCGCCTTCCGGTGACCGGCCTGCTCTGCAAGCAGCCGCCCTACGGCGGTCTACGCGCCATCGACCTGCGCACCGGCAAGACGCTCTGGGATCGCCCGCTGGGTTCGGCGCGGCGCAACGGCCCGTTCGGGATCCCTTCGCACCTGCCTATCGAGATCGGCACGCCGAACAACGGCGGCGCGGTCGTCACGGCGGGCGGGGTAATCTTCATCGCCGCGACCACCGACAACATGATCCGCGCGATCGATCTGAAGACCGGCAAGACGCTGTGGCAGGACGCCCTGCCCGCCGGCGGACAGGCCACGCCCATGACCTACGAGGTTGGCGGTCGCCAGTACCTGGTGATCATGGCCGGCGGACACCACTTCATGGAGACGCCGATCGGCGACGCCCTGATCGCCTACGCGCTTCCGCGTTAGCGGGACGGCCCCTTCAGGACCTGGGCGACCAGCGGCGCAAGCGCCTCGCCGATCCGCTTCGCGCCCGCGGCGTTGGGATGGATCCCGTCCCTTTGCACCAAGCCGGGGTTGCCGCCGACGCCCGCCAGGATGTTGGCGTAGAGCGGGACCCTGAACTCCTTGGCCAGACTGGGATAGAGCGCGTTGAACTCGCGGACGTAAGCTTGGCCGATCGCCGGCGGCGCGGCGACTCCGACAAGGATCGCGCGAATGCCCCGGCCCTTCAGGTTCTGCAACACGCCTCTCAGGTTCGCCTTCGTCTGAGAAGGCTCCACGCCCTGCAACAGGTCATTGCCGCCCAGGGCGACGACGCAGACGGCGGTGTCCGACGCCACGCTGAAGCCGACCCGGGCCAGGCCGCCGCCGCTCGTGTCGCCGGACACGCCCGCGGCCCGGACTGTGGCCGAAACGCCGCGCCGGGCCAGCGCCGCCTGCAGCTGGGCGGGCATGGCGTCGCGCGCGGGAAGCCCAAGGCCCGCCGTGATCGAGTCTCCGAGAACCGTGACGATCGGAGGACGTGGCGCGGCCGCGATCTGGCTCAACAGGCCGATCCCGAGCAAAAAACGGCGACGGCTGGCGAAACGGTGTGCGGTCCGGCTCATGTCTTCCTATGTAGTCGACACGCCGGTGGAACAAGGGTCGGCGCTGCAGGAAACCCGATGCCCGAGATTTCGACCGCCGCGCCCCTGGTTCTGGACGCCGTCGCCCTGACCCTGCCCTCCGCCGCCGGACCCGTGGATATTCTCAGGGGGGTCGACCTTACCGTCGGCGCAGGCGAACGCGTCGCGATTACCGGCCCCTCGGGATCCGGAAAGTCGTCCCTGATCGCCGTTGGCGCTGGTCTTGAAGAGCCCACGGCAGGGACAGCTCGCCTCTTCGGCCAGAACCTCGCCGAGCTCAACGAAGACGGCCGCGCCCAACTGCGGCGCGGTCGCGCGGCGCTGGTGTTCCAATCGTTCCACCTGCTGCCCAACATGACCGCAGAAGAGAACGTCGCCACGCCCCTGGAGATCGCCGGCGCGCGTGACACCGTGGCGACCGCCCGCGATTGGCTGGCGCGCGTGGGATTGGCTGGACGACTGACCCACTATCCGCACCAACTCTCCGGCGGTGAGCAGCAGCGCGTCGCGCTGGCCCGAGCCCTCGCCGCCCGTCCGGCCCTGCTGTTCGCCGACGAACCCACCGGGAACCTGGACGGCGCCACCGCCGCCTCGGTCGCCGATTTGATGTTCAGCCTCGTCGCCGAGGTGGGCGCCGCCCTCGTCATGGTCACCCACGATCCCGCCCTCGCCGCGCGCGCCGATCGCATCGTGCGCATGGCCGATGGCCGGATCCAGGGGTGAGCATGACGGCGTTCCGCCTTCCCCTCGCCTTCAGGCTGGCCGCACGCGAGCTGCGGTCGGGCGTGCGCGGCTTTCGCATCTTCCTGGCCTGCCTCGCCTTGGGCGTCGCGGCCATCGCCGCCGCCGGCTCGACCGCGGAGGCCTTCCGGCACGGGCTAGCCAGCCAGGCGCGAGAAATCCTCGGAGGCGATTTGTCCGTCTCGGTCGAGAACCGCGACTTCACCACCAAGGAGCGCGCGGCGATTGAACGGCTTGGGCCCGTTACCTACTCGGCGGGGGCGCGGGCCATGGCCGCGAACACGGCCGGAGACCGACGCCTGGTGATGATTCGGGGCGTCGATGGACGGTTTCCACTGGCCGGCGCCGTCAAACTGGACGGCTCGCCCTCCCTGGCCGCCGCGCTGGCGGATCACGACGGCGTCGCCGGCGCCGCCGTGGAGCCGGCGCTGCTGGATCGGCTGCACCTGAAGATCGGCGACCGCTTCCAGGCGGGGGCCATGACCCTGGTTGTCCGCGCGCGCCTGCTCGGCGAGCCGGACGGACTGTCGCGAGGCTTCGCCATCGCGCCTCGGGTGCTGGTCCGCGCGGACGTGCTGGAACAATCGGGATTGCTGGCGCCCGGCGGGCTTTCGAGCCGAACGGTGCGCGTCGCGCTGCCGGCCACGCAGGACCCCCGCGCGGCGGGACAGGCGCTTCAGAAGGCGTTCCCCGACGCGAACTTTCGGATCCGGGATAGGGTGGACGCCGCGCCGGGCGCGCGTCGGCTGATCGACCAGCTGGAGTACTTCCTCGGCTTCATCGGCTTGGCCTCCCTGGTCGCCGGCGGCCTTGGCGTCGCCGGCGCTGTGTCGGCCTATCTCTCGGCCCGCGCGCCCGCGATCGCCGTGCTGAAAGCGCTCGGCGCGCGCAGCGGGCTCATACGCGACCTCCATCTGATCCAGATCGGCGTGCTGGCGCTGCTGGGCGTCTCGATCGGCTTGGTCATCGGGGGCGCGGCGCCGCTGATCCTGGGCAAACTGGCCGGTTCAAGCCTTCCCGTCCCGGCCCTGTTCAAGATCTATCCCGCGCCGCTCGCCAAGGCGGCCGCCTTTGGCCTGTTGGCGGCGGCCGCGTTCTCGCTGATCCCGTTGGCGCGCGCCCGGGCGACCCCGCCCTCCGCCCTGTTCCGGCGCGCGCCCAAGAGGAGACCGCCCCTCGGCGTCGAGACCCTGGGCGCTGGTCTGGCCGGCGCAGGCTTGGCCGCGCTGGCCGTCGTCGCCGCGCCGACGCCGATCGCGGCGGCGATCATGATGGCGGGAGTCGCCGTGGCTTTTGGCCTGCTGGCCTTGATCGGCCGCGCGGCGGCCTTCGCGGCCGGGCGCGCACGGGGCCTTACGCGCGGCCCCGTCAAGCTGGGCCTGGCCAATCTGGCGGGGCCCAGTTCGGCCGCCCATACCGCAAGCCCGGCCATCGGCCTGGGCGTCGCCCTGCTGGCCTGCGTCGTGCTGATCCAGTCGGCCCTGCTGGCCCAGGTGAGCGACGTGGCGCCACGCACCGCGCCGGCTATGGTTTTCACCGAAATCCCGGCCGATCGCACCGAGGCTTTCGACGCGACGGTCGCCGAGGTGGCAGGCCCCCTGAACGCCGCGACCTACCTTCGTATGCCCTTCGCGACCGGTCGCATCGTCGCTGTCAAAGGCAAGCCCGTGGACACCCAGGCAATCAAGCCTTCGCAGCGCTGGGCCTTCGATAACGACATCAGTCTTTCGCTGTTCGCCAGGGAGCCCGCGAACGCCGGCGTCGTCGAAGGCCACTGGTGGCCGGCGAACGCGTCGGGCCCGCCGCAAGTCGCCATGAGCGTCGAGATCGCGCAGGCCGCGGGCCTCAAGGTCGGCGACACGATCACGGTGCTCGTGCTGGGCCGCGAGATCGAGGCTCGTATCGCCGCGCTGCGGAAGATCGACTTCGGCGGCTTCGGGCCAAACTTCGCGCTGATCTTCAATCCGGCGACTCTCGAAGGCGCGGCGCTGCGGAACGTGGCGATCGTTCGGCTGGACAAGGACCGCGAGGCGTCGCTGACCCGAAAGCTCGGCGAGCGCTTTCCCGGCGTGAACGTGATCAGCGTGCGCGAACAGCTCGAAGCCGCCGCCGCCCTGTTCGATCGGCTGGCGCTGGCGGTTCGGGGCGCGGCGGCGGTCGCCGGTCTGGCCGGCGTGCTGGTGCTCGCCGGCGCCATCGCCGCGGGCGCGAGGGCCCGGGCGCGGGAGGCCGCGACTCTCAAGGTGCTGGGCGCCACGCGCGCGCAGATCCTCGTGGCCTATCTGATCGAGTATGGCTCGGTCGGCCTGATCGCAGGCTCGGCGGGCGTGCTGTTCGGCTTTGCCGCGGCCTGGCCTGTCGTGGTCAAGATCTTCGAGGCGCGCTGGAGCGTCGACTGGAGCGGCGTGCTGCTGCTGCTGGCCGGGGCGACCACGCTGACAACGGTCGGCGGCCTGATCGCGGCCAGCCTGGCCTTGTCCCAGCGGCCCGCGCCAGTCCTGCGCGGCGACTAGGCGCCGGCTACGGCGGCGGCGCCGCCGACAGGCGCTGGATCAAGGCGTGTTCCAGGATGTGATCTCCCAGTCCCTGGCGGGCAGGCGACGCCTCGCGCAGGACCCGCAGCAGTCGATCCAGAGCCACCGCGGCCATCTGACGGACAGGCTGCCGGATCGTAGTCAGCGGCGGCCAAAGCGTGGTGGCGACGGTGGTGTCGTCGAAGCCGACCACGGTCAGGTCACCGGGCACATCGAGATGGCGGCGATGCGCGACCGACACAGCGGCGGCGGCCATGTCGTCATTACTGGCGAAGATCGCTGTCGGCGCCTGGACGGCGTCGAGCAGCGTCTCGGCGGCCAGAAGGCCCGAGGCGTAGGTGAAGGCGCCGTCCGCTACCACCAGCTCGGCGCCGTCGACCTCGGCGATCGCCGCCCGGGCGCCTTCGAGACGGACGGCGCTGGCGGTCTGTTCGGGATTGCCAGTGATGAAGCCGATCCGCCGATGTCCCAGGTCTAGAAGATGCCGGGCCATGGCGCAGCTGGCCTGTCGGTCGTCGATGCGGACGCTGATGGCGTCAGCGAGCGGACGCCCCGCGGCCACAACCGCGACAGGAATGTTGGCGGCCCGGAGGATGTCTCGTGCGGCGCCGGATTCGCCGAGCGGCGGGGCCAGCACCACGCCCTGTACGCCCGCGCCCAGCAGGGCTTCCAGGTCCCGATCGCTCGGGGCGAGCCCGTTCTCGCCACGCACCAGGATCAGCCGCGCGCCGGCGCTGGTGGCCTCCTCGAACACGCCGACCAGAAAGTCGCTCATGAAGGCGGCGCTGGGATTGGCGTAGACCACGGCGATCCGCAGCTCGCCAGCCATGACCAGATTGCGAGCGGCGAGGTTGGGCTGGAAGTTCAGGTCCCGGATCGCGGCCAGGACCGCGGCCCGCGTCTCCTCGCGGACCTTGGCCCCGTCATTGATCACCCGCGACACCGTCATGCGAGACACCCCAGCCCGCATGGCGACGTCAGCCATCGTCGCGCCCCTGATCGACGCCTTTGGCGTTGGGCTCGGCGGCGCGGTCGTCGAGACGGTCATGTCAACGATCTCCTACCCTTGGTCGAGAGCCACAGCGCAAAGAAGACGCCCGAGCCACGACCAGCTAGCGCCGGTCGGGCCCGGGCGGGGCCGCCAAGGGGGAGGTGGAGACGGCGGCCCGGGACGCAGGAGCCTTCGGCGTCCTAGAAGCTGTAGCGGAGGCCCAGGTGGTAGAACCGTCCCAGCAGGTCGTAGAGCGCCGGGTTGGCGTCCAGACCGGTGTTGGTCTGCGGCGACGGGGTCGGATCGCGGTTCAGCAGGTTGTCCACCTTGCCGTACAGCTGCAGGCCGTTGCCGAACTTGTAGGACGCGCTGATGTCGACATAGGTCGCGCCCTTCATGTGGTTGTAGTCGATGGTCGGGCGGCTACCCGTCGAGACGGGGCAGCTGCCGGGCTTGCACTCGATATATTCCGTCGTCGTGCCGCCAAACCGGCCGTCGCTGAACCAGCGCTCCTGAACGCTGAGAGCGAAGCGATCGTTTTCCCAGGATTGAACGGCCAGGACCTTCCAGTCAGGCGTGGCGCCGGAGTTCTGCCCCGCCGAGTCGACGGCTACGGCCCCGGGGATGCCGGGATTGGTGACGAACTTGTGGACGTTGGTGGCCAGGCCACGGACCGTGAAGCGGCCCGGAACGCTAGGCAGCTCGAAGCGGTAGCTGCTTTCGATGTCGAAGCCGCTGGTCTTGATCGAGGCCAGATTGAACGTCTGGGAGTTCACGAAGGCCGACGGCGGGTTGAGGTTGAACGCGCCGCAGAACTGGGTCAGGCCAGCATAGCAGAAGTTGACGATCTGCTGAGCACCCAGGCTGGAAATGCCCCCGTTCAGGACGATGTTGTACCAGTCGACCGAGATGCTGAAGCCCGGCAGCCATTTCGGGTTCGAGAGCACGGCGCCCAGCGTGAAGTTCTTAGCGATTTCCGGCTTCAGGTCAGGGTTGCCGACCACGTTCTGCAGAACCGTCAGCGCGCCGCCCGCGGGCTGGCCAGCGGGGGGCTTGCCGTTCGAGGGCACGGTGAAGTTCGGCAGGGTCGTCGTCACCGGCGCGGCGAACAGCTCCGACAGGTTCGGGGCCCGGACGTCGCGCGACGTCACCGCCCGCAGGCGGACGCCCTCGATCGGCGTATCCCAGGTGGCGCCGACCTTCCAGGTATAGACGGTGCCCGAGGTGCTGTAGTCGGTCCAGCGGCCCGCCATGTTGAGGTTGGCCTTGCCGGCGGCGTCGGAATTGACCAGCGGAATATTCACTTCCGCATAGGCTTCCTTCACCGAGTACTCGCCCTTGCCCGAGTGATAGTTGCCCGCGAACCAGTTGGCGCCGGACGCGTTCAGGATCGGGTCGGCGGGATAGTCGGCGGTGTTGGGCGAGTCGGTGTTGCCGTCGCCATAGGGGTCGCCTTGGACGTGGTACTGCTCCTTGCGCCACTCGCCGCCGATGGCCAGCGAAATGGGCCCGGCCCAACCGTTGATCGGCTCGCCGCTGAAGTTGATGCTGGCGACGTCCTGCTTCTGAACCGAGTGCTGGTACGGGCCGTTCTTTGGCGTGATGTAGGCTAGGGCCGCTTCGCTCGGGCGCTGGCCGCCGAAGATGTTGATCGGCACGCAGCCGTTGGCGCGGGCGATCGGATCGGCGCAGACGATCTGGCCGTTGACGAGCGTGGCCTGGACCGCCGCCCGATAGCGCGGCGTCAGCAGGATGTCGCGAACATGGATGTTGGTCGTGTTCTCGCCGTGCTCGTAATAGGCGTCGTAGCGCCATTCCGTGCCCAGGGCGTTGAACTTGCCGTCCGCGCCTACCACGCCGCGATACTGGGTCCGCGTCGGGTGGACCGAGATGTTGCGGGGAAGCAGCGCGTTGCTGGTCCCGAAGGTGAAGGTGGTGATGCCATTGGCGGCGCAGGCCGCCACCACCGACGCCGGCAGATACGGGTTCGAGCACGACATGGTCAGGCCCGTCGTGGCCGCGCCCGGATTGGGCTGGTTGCTGCTCTCCACGCGCGCGGCGTTGAAGGTGGCGTAGATCTCGTTGTTGGCGTCCAGATCAAAGCCCACGCGGCTGTAGCTGTTCATGCGCTTAATGCGCGACTGCAGCGAGGTGCCGACCCCGACATTGCCCGACAGGTCGCCGCCGACGCAGAAGCCGCCGTTGGTGTAGCAGCCGCTGACCGCGCCATTGGCCGCCTTGGACGGCACGCCGCCCCCGCCGTACTGGAACGGGAACGGGTTGCCAGCCTGGTCGAAGGCCGTGCCTTGCAGCGGACCCGAGCTGATCAGGCCATACTTGGTGTACTGATAGGCCTGGGCATGCTCGCGATAGAGGTATTGCGGCGAGCCGTCGTTGGTGATCCCGCGGTTGACGAGGGTGGCGGTGGTGTACCAGTCGCGGCTGCCCGGCGCGTCTTCGCCGAAGCCCCCGGCCGGGACGCCTTCCTCCCAGTCATATTCGCCGCTGACCTGCACGTGCAGGCGGTCGTTCATGAAGTTCTTGCCCGCCGCGACCTGGGCCAGCCACTGATGGTTGTCGCCATAGGTGGTGACGCCCGTCATGACATTGGCCTTCAGGCCCTCGAACCGCTTGTTGGTGATGAAGTTCACCACGCCGCCGACCGCGTCCGAACCGTACGAGGCCGAGGCGCCCCCGGTCACGACGTCCACGCGCTCGACCAGCAGCTGCGGAAACAGGCTGATGTCCGGAACGCCGGTCACGTTCGCCGGGACGACGCGCTGGCCGTCCAGCAGGGTCAGGGTGCGGATGGTGCCAAGGCCACGCAACGAGAACGAGCTCAGGCCCTGCTGGCCGCTCGAGGTGCTGAAGGTGCCGGTGGTCGCGCCGCTCGAGCCCTGCAGCGACGGCAGCTGGGTGATGGCGGTGAAGATGTTGGGCTGGGCGGCCCGCTCCAGGTCGGCCGTGCCGAGCACCTGGGTCGGGGTCGGCGCGGTAAAGCCGGTCGAGCGAATCCGGGTGCCGGTGACCACGATCTCCGAGACGGAGTCGGAGGCGGGCGCGGTTTGCGCCTGCGCCGCACCGCCCGCGAACAGCGTCGCGACCGCGCTCGACGCCAGCAGCACGCTCAAAAGGGACGTCCCTCTTTTCACGCCTTCGATAGCACTCATCCTGCAACCCTCCCAGTTTTCGTTGAGACCATCACCGACGGCCTGGGAGGAATTTGTCAGACGATGTGACCGCTAACTATACGACCATGGTCGTAGGTCGTCCCCGGCTTGGGCCGTTACTTCCTTTTCAGGGCGTAGAGCGACCGGTGCGTCAGGATGTAGAGGGTCCGATCGCCAGCCCCACCGAACACCAGTTGCAGCGGCCGCTCGGGCACATCCAGGCGACCGAGTTCGCGGCCATCCGGCGCGTAGACGAACACCTGCCCGTTGGCGACATAGACCCGCCCCTCTGGATCGGTGGCGACGCTCTCGCCCCCCCGATCGGCGAACGGCTTTAGGTCGCTGATCGCCCCTCCCGCACCGACCAGGCCGCTATAGGTCTTGTTCTCCGAACTGTTGGCGATGAACACCCGGCGGCCCGGCTTGGCGGTCATCAGGCCATAGCTGTCCAGCGTATGCGAGTAGCGCAGGCCGCGGGCATCGGGCGGACCCGCCTGGATCACCCGGAAAGCCGGCAAGGCCAGGCTGCCGTCCGGTGAGACATAGGCCTCCGGCTTCGGTGCGGCTGTCTCGCCGGCGAACATCTCGGCCAAGGTCTTGAACTGGTAGGTCTCGAGATCCAGCTGATCCTTGAACTCGCCATTGACCCACCAGTTGACCGGCAGCGCCAAGGCCGCCTCAGGCCTGACAGCGCCACGCGTGGGCCTGATCACCGTCACCTCAGTGTCCGGCGCGCCGGGCTTGAAGCTGTAGACCGAGCCGGCCGGGCCATCCGAGGAAAGGACCAGCAGGTTGTCGGAGGCGTCGACCGCCAGGCTGACAGGGTCCAAGGTGTTGTCGCGGACGATCGACAGCCCCCTCCCCTCGGACCAGCTGTGAATCCGCTGGTGGCGGCGATCGACGAAGTAGAGCGTTCCCGTGCTATCGACCGCCGCGCCGCCCAGCGAGAAGAAGCCGTCGGCGAGCTTCTCGAGCCTGGCGCCCTCGGGATAGACGGAGGGCGGCGGCGGCTTCGTCGCGCCCGGCAGGTCCAGGACCGCGAACTGCCGCTCCCGCACCTCAGCCCCATGGGTCACGTCGACGACCGCGTTCTCGAACGGGAACTTGGTCAGGCGCGTGAAGGTCGTGCAGCCGTTATCGTCGCAGCCGCCATAGCCGCTCTCGCCGTTGACGGCCACGTTACGAAGCCGGATGTCCTGCGAATTGTAGATCTTCACCGCCGCCAGGGCTGGCCGGCGCGTCCGCGTGACGCGATAGCCGTGATAGTTGGCCAGCAGGATGTTGCGCGAGTCCCGGATCTCCACTGAAACCGTGTCCTCGCCCTCCCCGGCTTCCTCCTCGGTCTGTGGCGCCAGAAATTGCCAGTTGGCGACGCGGTTCAGGCTGATTTCGCTGCGCAGGTGGTGCTCGACCGAGGCCTGGTAGACATAGCCTGGCGTGGTGGTGTCGGAGACATAGATGCCGGAATAGGCGTAGGTGTTGGGGCTCCAGACGTTGGCGAACGTCCCGCCGCCGCCGTTGGTCACCCACAGGCTCGGATACTGCCCGCCCCAGCGTTTGGCCGCATCGGGATCGGCGGTTGCGTTGTTGTTGTAGGGATTGAACCGTGAGCCATCGTAGAGGTTGGTGCCGTGGCCGCCCTGGAACTTGACGTCGTTGACCATCGAGCGCTCGCCGGCGGTCCACAGCAGGGCCGTGGCGCGCGGATTGGCGCCGTCCGTATAGAGCCCGAGGCCAAAGACGATGTTGTCGCCGCCCTTGGCCGACTCGACCAGGGCCTTGGGCGCGCCGACGCCCTGGTAGGCCGGGGTGGCGTGGGGCAGCACGATCTGCGTCAGGCTGGGGTGCAGACCTATCAGAACCGTGTCGGGCTTGAGCTTCAGCGTATCGGTGACGCGGTAGAAGCCGCTCGGGAAATAGACCACGCGATGGCTGTCGATCGCGCTTTGGATGGCGGCCGTGTCGTCAGTGACGTTGTCGCCCTTGGCGCCCAGCGTCCTGACATTGGTCCATTCGGCGGTCGGCGGCAGAGCGCGAATGGCTGGGGACCGCAAGCTCGGCGCCTTGGCCAGAGCCCGGGCTTGGACGTTCGTCCGATAATCGCCCATCTCCCCCGCCGCCGGCAGCGTAAGGCCATGGGTGAAGGTCGAAACGGTGTAGACCTTGCCCGCGCCCGCCGTTGTCTTGCCGCTATCGCGGAAGCGGGCGAAGACCGGCGTGTTGATGGCTGTGGCGTTGTCAAAGCCTACCTGGGTGTAGACGTTACGCTCGTTCGAGATGATCACGCCCGCCTTCGAGACGTTCTCGAAGCGGACGTCCTTGGCCCACAGCCAATCGCCGTAGCCGCGGTCGATCTCGACGCCGACCGGCGTGTTGCGCATGGCGACATTGACCAGGGTCAGGCCCGCTTCGTGCTCGCGGATCGCCGCCTCCCGCTGCCCCTCGAACGTGGAGTCGAGCAGGACGAAACCCCAGGCCGGTGACGGCTTCTCGGTCAGGATGCCGTAGCGACCGCCCTTGAAGTGCAGGTCCTCGGCCTCGTTGCCCACCTGGTAGAGACCGGCCAGGCCCGAGCCGATGTCGAACGTGGCGTGGCTGACGAAGGTATGCTGGGCCGCGTGGAAGCGGATAGCCGTTGCGGCCGGATTACCCTTGCCGATCTTGAAATCAATATTGCTGATCGCGGTGTAGAAGGTTCCTGAATTGGCGTCCGGCACGTCCTTGTTGAACGGCACGCTACCCGCTGGCGGGAAGGCGACCTTGCGCGTCGGATCGGGCTTGGCGCCGGCGAAGATCACCATGTTCGCCAGGCCCTTCTGGAACCCGGGCGTGGCGTCGCCTAGCACGATCTCGGGCCGGGTCGCGCCGACGCCGAACAGGCGCACCCCTGGCCAGAGATACAGCGTCTGGCTGATGCGGTAGCGGCCCGACGGCAGGAACACGAGGCCACCGCCGTCCTTGGCCGCCGCGGCGTCGATCGCCTCCTGGATCGCAGCCCCATCGTCCGCGCGACCATCGCCCTTGGCCTTCACGACCACCGCGGCGGGATCGTCGGGCATGGTCGCAAAGACAGACGTTGAAGACGCCCAGGCCAGATTACCCGCGCCCGAGGCCATGGCGATCGACAGCGCGCCCAAGGCGACCATGCAGCGGTTCATGCGATATCTCCTGGCCTCACGAAGGGCGACCGACGGCGCCGACATCAACCCGCCCGACCTCACGGCGCCACCGCATAAAGGCCGTGGTGGCTCAAGACAAAGAGAGTCCGCCCGCCCTCGCCGCCGAAAATCAGCTGCAGGGGCCGCTCCGGCGTATCGATCTGCTCGATCAGCCTGCCGTCCGCCGCGTAGCGAAAGATCTGGCCATTGGCGACGAACACCTCGCCCGTGGGGCTCACCGCCACGCTCTCGCCACCGCGATTGGCGAACACCTTCAAGCCGACCAGGGTCCCCGCGGGACCAACCGTGCCGCTATAGGTCCTGTTCTCCGATCCGTTGGTGAAGAATAGTCGCTCGCCCACCGCGCCGGCGATCAGGCCGTGCGCCTGGAGGGTGTCGGCCCAGCGCCAGCCCGTGTGATCCGGAGGTCCTTGCCGCCAGACACGAAAGGCCGGCAAGGAAAGGCTTCCGTCGGCCGAACGATATTCCTGCGCCTTGGGCTTGGCGACATCGCGCGCGAACATTTCGGCCAGGGTCGCGAAATGGTCCGTCGCCGGATCGTACTGGTCCTGGAACTCACCATTGTTCCACCAGTTGACCGGCAGCAGCGTCTTAGCCTCGCCGCCCGCCGCCATCGGCGTGGGCGCGATCACCGTCAGTTCGTCCTTGGGGCCGTCCGGATCGATCGCGTAGACCGCTCCCTCGGCGCCCAGCGACGACAGAACCAGAAGCTTGCCCGAGCGATCCACCGCTAGGTTGGTCGGATCCAGCGACAGGTCGCGGATCACCTCAAGGCCATTGGCCTTGGTCCAGCGATAGATCCGCTGGAAGCGCTTCTCGACGAAGTAGAGCGCCCCGTCCGCGGCGACGGCCGCGCCGGAGATCGAGAAGAAACCGTCTTCCAGCTTGCGGACCTTGGCGGCGGCGATCGGCGCCACAGCCGGCGGCGCGGCGGGCACGTCGAGAACCGCGAACTCGCGCTCGCGCACCTCGATACCGCTGGTCTTGTCCTGGATCGCGTTCTCGAACGGATACTTGCTGGCGCGCAGGTAGGTTCCGCAGCCCGCCGGGTCGCAAAGGGCGATGCCGCTCTCTGCGTTGACGTGCACGTTGCGGAACCGGATGTCGGACGAGTGGAACAGCTTCACCGCGGTCTCGGCCGGATGATACGAGCGGGTGACGCGATAGCCGTGATAGTTGGCGAACAGGATGTTCCTAGAGTTGCGAACCTCCAGCGAAACGGCGTCCGGACCGTCGCCGACCTCTTGCTCGGTCTGAGGCGCGAGGAACTCCCAGTTCTCGACCTTGTCCAACACGAATTCGTTGCGGACATGGTGCTCGACCGAGACCTGGTAGACAAAGCCCGGCGTCTTTGTGTCGCTGATGTAGAAGCCCGCCGAAGCGAAGGTGTTGGGGCTCCAGACGTTGGCGAAGGTCCCGCCGCCGCCGTCGGTGACCCAGATGCTCGGCTGCTGCGCGTCCCAGCGCCCGTCGGCGACCGGATCGCCGCTCCGCGCCTGCAGGGCGCCCAGGGGCTTGCCGTCGGCGGTCGGGGTCCCGCCGCCCCCCATGATCTTCACGTCGCTGACGAGGGACGTCTCGCCCGACCGCCACAGAAGCGCCGAGGCGCGCGGGTTAACCCGCCCGGTGAACAGGCCAAGGCCCGAGACGATGTTGTCCCCGCCCCGGGGTGTCTCAAGGATCGGCTTGACGGAACCGACGCCTACGTGCCCCGGATTGTTGTCCGGGATGAACAGCTGGGTCAGGGCCGGATGAAGGCCGATCAGCACGGTGTCGGGCTTTAGCTTCAGCGTATCGCTGACTCGATAGAAGCCGGTCGGCAAGTAAAGCACCCGATGCGTGTCGATGGCGCCCTGCAGGGCGACCGTGTCGTCACTGGTCCCGTCGCCCTTGACGCCAAGCGTCTTGACGTTGGTCCACGCCGTCATGGGCGGGAGCGCCCGCAGCGCCGTCTTCGGGATCGGCAGCGTTTTCAGCGGCGCCACGTCGGCGCGCGTCTCGTACACGCCTGTCCGGCCAAGGCCCGCCAGCGTCAGGCCGTAGGAGAACGCCCCAACCCTGTAGACCTTGCCCTTCCCCCCGACGGTCTTGCCGCTGTCGCGGAAGCGGGCGAACACCGGGGTGTTTGAGGCCACCGCGTTGTCGAAGCCAACCTGGGTGAAGACGCTATCTTCGTTGGAGATGACGACGCCGGCCTTGCTGACGTTCTCGAAGCGGACGTTCTTGCCCCACAGGCTGTCGCTGTAGCCGCGATCGATCTCAATGCCGACCGGGGTGTTGCGGATCGCGACATTGACCAAGGTGAGGTCGACCTCGTGCTCGCGGATGGCCGCGTCCCGCTGCCCGTCGAAGGTCGAGTCGATCATCGTGAACTGCCAGGCGGGCGACGTCTTCTCGGTCACGACTCCGTAGCGGCCGCCATGGAAGTGGACGTCCTCCATGATGTTGCCGGCCTGGTAGACGCCGGCGAAGCCAGAGCCGAGCCGGAAGTCCATGTGGCGAAGGAAGGCGTGCTGGGCCATGCGGAACCGCACGCCCACGGCGGCCGGATTACCGTCGCCGATCTCGACGTCGATATTGCTCATCGACGAGTAGAACGTGCCTGAATTGGCGTCGCGCACCTTGACGCTGGCCGGGCGGACGGTCGGGACCGGGACCGGGATGTCGCCGACCTGATACTGATCGCCGCCCGTGAAGACGATCATCGTCGCGACACCCGTCTGGAAGCCGGGGGTGTTGGCGCCCAGAACGAAGACGGGACGGGTCGCCCCCACTCCGAAGACCCGCACCCCCGGCGGCACCAGCAGCGTGCGGCTCAGGCGGTAGCGCCCCGACGGCAGGAAGACCAGTCCGTGACCGGTGGGGCCGCTCGCCGCATCGATGGCCTTCTGTACGGCCTCGGAGTCGTCGGCCTTGCCGTCGCCCACGCCCTTGACCGTGATGGCGCGAGGATCGTCAGGCGCGGAGGGGAGCGCAGAGCCCGACGAGGCCTGGGCCAAGACCGGGGACGAAGCCGCCAGCATCAAAGACAACAGGATCGCTCTCATGCCACTCCCCGATCGTACTTCGACCATTGATACGGTCCCGCGTCGCCCTCACCACCCTCGACCATGGTCGTAGTTACGCCTCGCTGGCACGTGAGTAGAACCCGTGGAAGGGCCCCATATGTCGACACCGCGACAGAGACGGGGCCGCCAGCCTCGGGACAATGCGTGCCACCGCCCCATCCTTTCGCCGCTGACTCAGGTTTCGTCCTCTTCGCCATGGGCGTCAGCGGATGCGGCAAGTCCACCTTGGGGAGCCTTCTGGCGCGGGACCTGGACTGCCCCTTCCTCGAAGGCGACGATTTCCACGACCTCCAGGCGGTGGCGAAGATGCGCGCTGGCCAGGCCCTTGACGACAATGACCGCTGGCCCTGGCTTGACCGTCTGGCGGCGGCCGTCGGCGAGGCCCTGGCGTCGGGCGGCCCGGTCGTGGCGGCCTGCTCGGCCCTGCGCCGATCCTATCGCGACCGACTGCGGGCGGCTATTCCCGCCCCGACATACTTCGTCCTGCTGGACGCCGGTTACGAGGATATTCTCGGACGCCTGACCCGGCGCTCCGCCCACTACATGCCGGCGAGCCTGCTAGACAGCCAACTCGCCACCCTGGAACGCCCCGAGCCGGACGAGGCGATCTTCACACTGGACGCCGGCTTGCCACCCGAGCGGCTGAGCCAGATCACGCGCGACTGGCTGGGCGAGCGCCGCCTCTGACCAACAGGCGCTAAGGCATCAGCCGCTTGCGACCTCGCGACAGATGCCAGCGCATGGCCAGGGCCGCGCCGTCTCCGTCCTGGGCGCGGATGGCTTCGACGATCATCTCGTGCTCGCGCATCATTTCGCCGATGGCTTCGGGCGGTCGGGAGCGCGAGATATCCACTCCCGCACGCATGATCCGGTCGACATCGGCCTCCAGCGCCTCGAAGGCGACCAAGAAGGCCGGGTTGGCGGTGGCCAGAACGATCTGACGATGCAGATCCATGTCCTCGGCATGCGCGGGGGCGTTCGACAGCAGCGCCGCGCGCAGCCGCGCCAGCGCCTCCTCGATCCGGGCCATTTCCTCGCTCGAGCGGCGCACCGCCGCCAGACGGGCGGCCTCGCCCTCCAGCACGAAGCGCACTTCGTAGCTCCCCAGCGTTGACGGCAGCTCCGACAGGGGCATGTAGGCGCCCAGCTTGTCGGAAGGCCGGCTCTTCACATAGGAGCCGGCGCCGCGCCGGGCCTCGGTGATGCCGTCGGCGGCGAGGCGGACCAGCGCCTCACGCACGACGGTGCGCGAAACGCCAAACATCTCGGCCAGGCGCGACTCCGACGGCAGACGATCGCCAACCTCCAGGCCGTCGCTGTTGATCATCTCGACGATGCCCGTATAGGCCCGGTCCGCCAGACGGCCTTCGCTCATTCCGCAGATCTCCCAATTTTTCAACACCATCGGGCCATTCGCTCCGGTTGGCAAAGCTTACGCCAAGCTGCGGCCGCTTGGCGCGGGATGGCCTAAATCTGTATGACAGGTTTTGGTTGTTGGCGATAATAGCGCCGATGTTCACGTTCACATCGTCGAAATCGCTTGAACTTGTCCAACAGATAACACTAGTGTCTCAGCGTGACTCGACCGGAGCGACCAAGCGCCGGCGATCAGCCAGCTGGGGACGCACCGCCACAAGAAGGGTGCGCAGGGATGAAGCAAGGGGATCGGACATGACCACGGAAGTTCGCGCCAAGGATCGCAACCTGGAAACGGCGCTCTGTGGCCTGACGCCTACCCAGATGAAGGTTCTGGAGGGCGTGAACTCGGGCCTGCTGAACAAGCAGATCGCTTTCGATCTCGGCATCGCCGAGGCCACGGTCAAGGCCCACATGACCGCCCTGATGCGCAAGCTCAATGTCCACAACCGCACGCAGGCGGCGATCGCCGCCCAGGCGCTGGTTCACGGGTCGCGCGCGGCCAGCCGTTAAGAGCTGGCGGGTCTGGCTAAGGTCAGATTGGCTGCGGGTAAGAGACTTCGACTCTTTTCGACACGATCGAAGCTACGCCCACCGCCGCCTCACGCAGGTCCGTCGGCTTCAAGGCGAGCAACCCGAACCGACGGCATTTCGCTCCTTCAGGTCGCGCGCGTTCGATCTCTCGAACGCGCGCTGGCCCAAGCGCCCTAGAAGCGCTTGCGCACCTGGAAGCCGGCGGTGCGAGGGGCGATGCTGACAACCTGCTTGGGGTTGTTGACCGCCGAGGTCACGCTCATCAAGCCGACCTCGTCGGTCAGATTGTTGACGAAGAGATATGCGCCCCAGTCGGCGCCTTCGACGCCGGCCCGCACGTTCGCATAGCCGTAGTCGCCCTGCTTTTCGTAATAGACGTAGGTCGGACGGAACTGCGAGGCGGACTCGCCGACATAGGCGTAGTCGGCGCGGACCAGCCCGTTCAGCTCGCCCTGGATCGGCCAGGTGTACTCAACCGACGCAGAGCCGCTGTACTTGGCCACGTTCGGGAACTTGTCGCCGCGCAGGCCGGTCGAGCCGGTGATCAGGATCGTCGAGTTGGCCTGGTCCTCGGTCAGCTTGGCGTCGACCACCGCGGCGGTGCCGCTGATCGTCAGGCCCTGGATCGGACGGGCCGTGGCCTCGATCTCGAAGCCCTTGATCTTGGCCTTGCCGGCGTTGGTCAGGTAGCTGAAGGCGCCGTTGGCGCTCGTCGCCGAGATCTGCATGTTCGACCAATCGATCTGATAGGCCGCCGCATTCAGGGTCAGGCGACGATCGAACCACTGGCTCTTGACGCCCCCTTCGTAGTTCCAGAGGCTGTCGGGCTGATAGGCCAACAGCGCGCTGGCCAGGCCCGGCACGTTGTTGGCGCCGCCCGGACGGAAGCCCTTGGCCGCCACGGTGTAGACCATGATGTCCGAAGTGACTTGGTACGAGGCGTTCAGCTTGCTGACCCAGCCATCGGCGCTGGCGTCGACTTCGGCGGCCGGACCGACATAGGACTGGGTGATGAAGTTGCTGATCAGCACCTGGCCCGAGACCGTCTTGTCGTACTTGAAGCGGCGCAGGCCGCCGGTCAGGGTCAGCTTCTCGACCGGCTTGTAGGAAACTTCGCCGAAGAAGGCGGTCTGCTTGGTCTCGGTGCCGACATGACGCCAGGCGGTCAGATCGTTCGGGTTGATGATGCCGGTGGCCGCGTCGCCCTTGGCGACCTTGCTCTCGATGTAGTCGTCACGCTTCTCAAGATAGACGCCAGCGGTCCAGTCGACCTTGTCGTCGAACAGCGAGCCGTTGGCGCGCAGCTCGTGGTTCCACGAGGTCAGGCCCATCGGCTGGTACAATGCGCCAGGGATGCGGCTGTCGGCGTAGGCGGTGAAGGCGCTGAGCTGGGCCGCGGTGCAGGCCGGGTTGGTGGAGCCGGTCGGGGCCGGTCCGCCAGCCACCCAGTTACGGCAGGCGGTGGCGTTCGCGCGGCTGCCAGACAGCGTCGGGCTGTAGTCGGAGTTCCGCAGCAGCGTCCACTTGTAATAGGACGAGGTGGCCGTGATCGTGGCGAAGTCCAGGTCCCACTTGCCGGTGACGTTATAGAGCCGCAGGTTGTCGCTGGTTGGAGCGATCACGCGAGCATTCGTCGAATAGGCTTCCTTGCCCAGCGCCGGATACCAGGTGTTTTGCCCATCCAGCATGGTCTTCTGGTAGAGGCCGGTGGCGTTGATCGTCAGGTTCTCGGTCGGCGTGAAGCCCAGCATCAGGCGACCGCCGCTGGAGTGCTGGTCGTTGATGTCCTTCTTCTTCAGCAGCACGTCGTCGACATAGCCGCCGCCCTCGGTCTTGTAGAGCACGAGGCGGGCGGCGAGCTTGTCCTCGATCAGCGGCACATTGACCATGCCCTTGACCGAATAGCCGTTGCTGCCGCCCTTGACGGAATTGCCCTGGGCCTCGACGGCGCCGGCGTAGCGGCTGCTGTCGGGCTTGTTGAGGATCACCCGCAGGGTGCCGCCCATCGATCCCGAACCGTAAAGGGTGCCCTGCGGACCGCGCAGCACCTCGATGCGCTCGGCGTCGAACAGGTTGACATCGGCGCTGGTCGAGCTGGCGTCGGCGGTCGTGCCGGCCGGACCCGTCAGCGGGGTTTCGTCATAGTAAAGGCCGACCGTGGCCTCGCCGGCGCTGCGCACGCCGCGCAGGGTCAGCCGGCGGCTGGTGGGCGAGTTGCCGTCCACCTGCAGGTTCGGCACGGTGCGGAAATAGTCTTGGATGCCCGAGGCCCCGAGGGCCTGCAGCGACTTCTCGGTCACGGCGCTGACGCTGATCGGCGTGGTCTGGACCGTGGTGGAGCGCTTCAGCGCGGTGACGACCACTTCCTCGATCGTGGCGCCGTCGGACGCCTGCTGGGCCAGCGCCTGGCTCGCCATCAGGCTGCTGAGCGCGGTGGCGCCCAGGGCCAGGGCCCGAAGCCCTCGAAACTGCATCATGTTGATCCCCTCTTGTCGGTCCGCTCGCCGGCGGCCTGTAGGATCAGACGCAAGCCCGACAGGTTCCCTCACCTCGCGCCGGCAAAAAGGCGATGCTCAGAAACGGCGTTCGACCGTCAGCCGCGCGGCGCGCGGCAGGACGCCGAAATACTCGATCGGTCCTGACGCGTTTCGCGCCGCCACCGCCCGCCCGGCGCGATCCAGAAGGTTCTCGATGCCCAGATCGACGCTCCAGGCGGCCTTCTCGAAGCCGGCGCTGACGCCGAAGACCGCATAGCCGCCCATCTTCAGATAGTCCGGATTGGCCGCATTGAAGGCTGACCGGGCCAGGCCCGCATAGAAGCCGTCGAACCGCAAGCGGCCGACAAGACCATCGCCGAACTTCCAGCGCCGCTCGAGGCTCGCCGAAGCCGTGAGCCTTGGCACGATCGGCAGGCGATCGCCTGCACGTCCAAGGCCTATGGCGCTGTTGCTCAACTGATCGGCGGTCAGGCGCGCGTCTGTGAGGGTCAGGCTGCCTGCGAGCTCCCACCCAGCCAGTCGCTGCGCGACGCCTTCCAATTCGAGACCCTGAATGCGCGCGGCGCCGATATTGGTGACATAGTTGAAAGCGCGGTTCTGAGTCTGGGCCGCATACTGCATGTCCCGCCAGCGCGCGCGATAGAGCGCCAGGTTCAGCGAGAAGCGGCGGTCCGCGCTCTGGCCTTTCAGCCCTAGCTCAGCGTTGTCGAGGCGGTCGGAGCGGTAGACGGCCAGGGCCTCGGGCAGTCCCGGAACCACATTGACGCCGCCCGGCCGAAACCCCTGGGACATCTGCGCGTAGGCGAAGAGCCCGGGCGCAAGCTGGCGCGAAGCCAGCGCCTTAAGGCTCCAGCCGCGTTCGCGACTGCGGGCGTCGATGGCGTAGTCCATCCAGGTGCCGGAAATCACATTGGCGATCTGCACCCCGCCCCGATCGCGCTTGACGTAGTCGAAACGCCGCGCGCCGACCGTCAAT
The DNA here is from genome assembly GCF_003243465.1 of Caulobacter segnis. Taxonomy (GTDB): domain Bacteria; phylum Pseudomonadota; class Alphaproteobacteria; order Caulobacterales; family Caulobacteraceae; genus Caulobacter; species Caulobacter segnis_A. The sequence continues at coordinate 11,804 of NZ_QFQZ01000028.1, read as the reverse complement.
TCTCCACCCGGCGCGAAGGCATAGGAAAGCTCGCCAAAGACGGCGGTCTGGGACAGACGGTTCTCGATGCCGCGTCGACCGATCAGCACCGGCGGCTCCACCGGGGCGCCGGTCGCGGGATCGACGTGGCGGACTTGGCTGTCGATGTAGTCCTCGCGGACCTCGCTATAGGCGCCGAGACTCCAACCAATAGGCCCGGGACCAGACGAGGCGGCGCGGATTTCGTGGATCCGGGCGGTCAGTTCCGCCGGCTGGTTCAGGATCGCGGGATAGACGCTGTCGACGTAGGCCGAATAGCTGGCCATCTGCGTGGCGTCGCAGGCCGCAGCGATGGAGAACATGCGCATGCAGCCGGCGGCGTTGGTCCGCTCGCCGATCAAGACGCCGCTGTAGTCGGAGCGGCGGACTAGCGCCCAGCGATACCAGGACGAGACGGCGGTGACGTCGACGGCGTGACCGCGCCACTTCAGCACGACCGACGCCAGGTCGATGTCGCTGTCGAACGGCGCGCGCCCCGCGTGGACCGTTCTCCAGGGACCGGCCGTATCGTTCCAGGCCGCGATATCGTCTCGACGGCTGGATTGATGGGCGGCCGAGATCAGGGCCGAGACCTGGGGACCGCCTTGCCAGAGGACGGCGGCGCGAACGCCGCGGGTGCGCACGCCATCCACATCTGACAGACCCAGCCGAACATTATCGATCACGCCGGGCTGGCGCTGGTCGTAGGCCGTCAGGCGAAGCGCCAAGGCTTCGGGCAGCGCCACGGCGTTCATGACCGCGCTGCCGCTGACGGCCTCGCCGCCATGCGCGAGGCTGGCGGCCGACATCGCCAGGGCTCCGGTGTCGTTTTCGAGATCGGGACGCTTGAACAAGATTCGCAAGGCGCCGCCCATCGCCCCCGAACCGTATAGCGTCCCCTGCGGGCCTCGCAGGAGCTCGATCCGCTCCACATCCACCAGGGCCAGTTCCGGCGCCATCACGCCCGGGTCGGCGGTCGTGCCCACGGGACCGGTCATTGGGGTCTCGTCGTAATAGAGGCCTGTGGTCGCCTCTCCCGCCCCGTAAACGCCGCGAAGCACAAGTCGACGCCCGAAGGCGGTCGAGATCAGCTTCAGGCCTGGCAACATCGGCGCGGCCCGCTCGATATCGGTGACGCCCAGGCGCGCAAGCTGCTCACCGTCGGCCACGACCATGCTGACCGGCGTCTGCTGGACGAGGCTCGAGCGCTTCAGCGCCGTGACGATCACCCCGTCGAGATCGACCACGGAGACGACCGATGCGGAAGGCTCTCCGCCCTTGTCCCGCGAAGCCGGCACGATCAGGAAGCCGCGCCCCTCGCCTCTCAGGGTGAGCCCCGAACCCGCGAGGAGCTGGGCCAGGGCTTGCTCCGGAGTGAAGGTCCCGCTCAGCGCCGGACTCATGCGGCCCGAAGTCAGGCGGGGGGAGAACAGGATCTCTCGGTCGCTGCGGAGGGCGAGCTGGTTGAGCGCCTGGCCAAGGGGCATCGCCGGCAGGTCAAAGCGGCGCGGGGCCTGCGACGATAAGGCGGGGGCGGCGCACACCGCAGCCGGGACCAGGGCGCAGGCGACGAGTCCGCGCAGCAAGACTTTCGCGAGTCCATGCCTGCGCGATGTCTCCAACGCTCCCGACTCGCACACCAAAGACTCCCAAACCCTCCCCCGCGGCTCCGACCGGTCGAGGCCGAGGGCGCGCACCATGACGCACTTTCGTATCGCCCGCTCCGGCGTTGTCGTGCGTCCTCGCCAAGATCGCCCGTTGCACAGGCTTTAGGCAACAGACGAAAGCATCCGCGCGGTCGCCGCGATCGCCCCACGACGCTTGACAGGCAAGAAGGCAGCATTTCACCTAACCGTCACATGCCGAGGCGATGTTCATGATCTGGGGCGACAAAGCGCCGAAGGCGCAGGCGACCCCGCTCGTCGATAGCGGCACGCGCTTCATACCGGCGCTGCGCGCCTTCTTCTCCCGCCGTGCGCCTTCCTCCGACGTCGAGGACCTTGTGCAGGAAGTCCTGCTGCGGATTCAGAAGCGCGACCCGGCCTCCGTCGTGAGCAATGTCGAGGGCTACCTGTTCGAGGTGGCGGCCAATGTCCTGATCGATCGCGGTCGCCGCGACCGCGCCCGCCGGCGCTCCGACCACTGCGAACTGCAGGAATCGCATCACCCCGTTGATGAAATGTCTCCCGAGCGCGTCTTACAGGGACGCGAGCAGGTAGCGCGGATGATGGCGGCCATCCAAGCGCTGCCGGAACGCACGCGACGGGTTTTCATTCTCGTGCGCTTCGAGGAGATGAGCTACAAGCTCGTCGCCCAGCGCCTGGGTGTCTCCGTCAGCGCTGTCGAGAAACACGTTATGAAGGCGCTTCGGCACTTGCACGAACGCCTGCGGGACCAGGATGACGTCGACACCGTCGGAGCACGAGAGACCCGCAGACCCGGCTAGCGCGGCGGCGACCTGGTTCGCGCGGCTGCAAGACGGCGACGTCTCGCTGCAAGACCAGCGCGACTTCCAGCGCTGGCTGAACGCCGATCCGCGGCACGCCGACGCCTGGGGCGCGGTCAACGCCGCCTGGGACGACCTTTCACGGCTGGAAGACGATCCGGCCTTGGCCGCGATGCGAGCAGACGCCTTGAGCATCGACGCTTCCCGGCCGCGGCGGCCGAGCCGGCGCGATTTCGGCCTGGCCGCGGCCGGCTTGATCGCCGCCGCTGGCGGCGCCGCCCTGAGCTGGCGCTGGCTCACCGGCGACAAAGCCGTCCCTCCCGCGCCCGACGAGCCTGTCTTCACCACCGCCGTGGGCGAACGCTCGACGTTCCGCCTGCCCGACAATTCGGTGGTCACCCTTGGCACCGACTCCGCCATTCGCGTCCACCACTGGGACCAGCAGCGACGTCTGACCCTACTTAGAGGGCAGGCTTATTTCGAGGTGGCCAAAGACAAGGCGCGTCCGTTCATCGTCGCCGCCGGGGATAAGGCGGTTACTGCGGTCGGGACGGCTTTCGACGTCAGGCTGGACCCCGGCAAGCTCTCGGTCACCCTTGTCGAGGGACGCGTACGGATCGCCGGCGCCTCGCCCAACGGTCCCAGGCGCGTGGAGATGTCCGCCGGCTCGCGGTTCGTGGCCGCCGACAACGCGGACTGGACGATCGCCTCGATCGACACGGCCAAGGAGGCCGCTTGGGTGCAAGGTCGGCTGGTGTTCGATGGCGAGCCCTTGTCGACGGTGGTCGCCGAGATGAACCGCTTCTCGACGCGCAAGCTGACGGTATCGGATGCGGCGCTGGCGGCGACCCCGGTCAGCGGCGTCTTCAAGACCGGTCAGGTCGAGGCGTTCGCGACGGCCCTGCGCACCTACGGCCTGGCCGAGATCGGCCGCAGCGATCCGCGCGCCATCGAGTTGGTTCCGCCCGCGCGAAAGCTCTGACGTCGCCCAGCAGGTTTTCTCCCCCCCTGGGGTGAGGACGAGGCCATGCGCCGCGTCTTACCAAACGACCGCCTCCGCTTGCTGTCGGGCGGCGCGATCCTTCGCTTTCCCGGGGAAACGTTCCAATGAAGCTATCCACCCACAAGGCCGCCCTGCTGTCGGCGACGATGGCGACCGCGGTCTTGGCGCCGCACGCCTTCGCCAAGCCGATCAGCGAGGCCGACAAGGCCCAGATCCTCAAGACCGTCGACGCCAACGCGGTAAACATCCAGGACGCGGCTCTGAAGATCTGGAGCTTCGCCGAGGTCGGCTACCAGGAGACCAAGAGCACCGCCCTGCTCCAAGACCAGCTGAAGGCGGCCGGCTTTACGGTCAAGGCCGGTGTGGCCGGCGAGCCGACGGCGTTTATCGCCAGCTACAAGAACGGCGACGGCCCGGTCATCGCCATCCTGGCGGAGTTCGACGCCCTGCCCGGCCTGGCCCAGACCGCCGATCCGGTGAAGACCGGCATCCCCGGGCAGATCGCCGGGCATGGCTGCGGCCACAACCTGTTCGGCGCCGCCTCGGTCGGCGCCGCGGTGTCGCTGAAGGCCTGGATGGTCAAGAACAACGTCAAGGGCGAGCTGCGCGTCTACGGCACACCCGCGGAGGAAGGCGGCTCGGGCAAGGTCTATTTCGTCCGCGACGGCCTGTTCAACGACGTCGACGCCACGTTGCATTGGCACCCCGCTAACAGCAATTCGGCCGTCCAGGGCGTCTCAATGGCCAATATCAGCGGCAAGTTCCGCTTCCATGGCGTTTCCGCCCACGCCGCCGCCGCGCCCGAGAAAGGCCGCTCGGCCCTGGATGGGGTCGAGGTCATGGACGTGGCCACTAACTTCCTCAGGGAGCACACGCCGGACAAGACCCGCATCCACTATGTGATCACCGCCGGCGGCACGGCGCCAAACGTCGTGCCCAACTTCGCCGAGGTCTATTACTATGTTCGCCATCCCGATCCAGCGGTGGTCAAGGATGTCTGGTCGCGGGTCGAGAAGGCCGCTGACGGCGCGGCGCTCGCCACCGGCACGACGGTCGAGAAGGAGATCACCGGCGGCGTCTACGCTCTGCTGCCCAACGACACGCTGGGCCGCGTGATGGACGCCAACCTGCGCAAGGTCGGCGGGATCACCTGGACGCCGGAAGAAATCGCCTTCGCCAAGAAGATACAGACCTCGCTGGTCAACCCGCCCTCGATCGACTCGGTCAAGACGGTCGAGCCCTACAAGATCGAACTGGAAGGCGGCGGCGGCTCGACCGACGTCTCGGACATCAGCTGGGTCACGCCGACCGTGGGCCTGGGCACCGCGACCTTCGTGCCCGGTTCGGCGGGTCACAGCTGGCAGAACGTCGCCGCGGCGGGCTCGTCGATCGGCGTCAAAGGCGCGGTCAACGCCGCCAAGACCCTGGCGCTGACGGGCGCGGATCTGTTCGCCAATCCCGACATCGTCAAGAAGGCCAAGGCCGAGCTCGCGGAACGCCGTGGCCCCAACTTCACCTACAAGGCCATGCTGGGCGACCGTCCCCCAGCGCTCGACTACCGCAAGGCCGCGTCCTCGGCGCGCGAATAGCGAAGGCGACGGCTCTTCATGGCGCTTAGGCTTCAGGCCCGGGCGCCATGAAGACCGCGCCGTGACCTAGAGACGGGCGGCCGCGACCAGGGCCTTGGCTTCGCGCGACGACAGCCAGCGGCCGCGCTTGAAGGGGCCCACACCCGGTCCCCTGGGACGGAACTGCGAGAAGCGGGCCTCCTCGGGCTGCAGCATCGTGCGCGGGTTGCCGTCCTTGCCGGTGTACCACATCTCCGTCCAGCCTTCTGGCGCGATGTGGTCGTCCATCCAGCAGTCGATGAAGGCGGACATGCCGACATATCTGGGATCACCGTAGCGGCCGTCCGGAAATGCGCTGGAGGGCCGCCAGGGCCGGCCGAGATAGACCGAGCCAGGCTTGGTCGCCCCCGATTTGGTCAGGCGGCATTGGTGAAAGACGAAGCCCACCGGCTGGTCGATCGGCGTGCTGGGCGCGACGATATAGCCCTCGACCGGATCCACGGGGCGGACTAGCGAGCGGATCTCGCACTGATCGAACAGCGCCCGCCCCGCCCCGAAGATGAAGTCGTAGCTGCCGGTGACCAGGCAGCGCTCGAACAGGCTGCTCCCGGCGTCGGGAAACAGGGTGTCCTGGTAGCTGAGGATATCGACCTCGCTCAGGCGAGCGCGGTCGGAGCCCTTGTCCAGCATCAGGGCGACGGCCTGCGGACCCGCGCCGTCGTGGGAGTGCAATCCCCCGGGCTTGGTCATCTCGGCAAGCCCGTCGAAGGCGTTCTGGATCGTCAGACGGGTGGCGGCGAAGTCCGGCGCCCGCACGAACAGGGTCGGGGTGCGGAACGTCCCCCAGCGCTTGCCGTCCGGCGCGGTCAGGCCCGAAGCGGCGAGATGGCTGATCACCGAGGCCCTGCGGTCCTCGCCCACGAGGTGGATGAACGGCTTGTCAATGACGACCTGCTCATCCCAGACGCCGCGCGTCACGAGAATCCTGAACGGCCGGGCGCCGTTAGCCGGAGCGGCCGCAACGGCCTTCGAAAGGCTCCGATAGCCGGGCGCGCCATAGGGGTTCCTCCCCTCCCCGCGCCAAAGCACCGCGTCGTAGCGGGGAGCGGCCAGGGCGAGGCCTGGAACCAACAGGCCCGCCCCGGCCAGGACCGTTCGGCGAGCAAGGTGCGAAGCAGGCATGCGTCCGTCCACGAGCGTGAGTCCGAAAAAGAGCGGGCGCCGGACGGGAAGGACCGGCGCCCAGATTCCTCGGGAGGAGGAATGGCCTAGAACGAGTACCGCAGCCCCAAATTGAACTGCCGCCCCGTGTGGGAATAGACGTAGACGCTGTTGCGAACGCTGTCGGTGTACTGGTCGTTGAACTCGTCCGTCAGGTTCAGCCCCTCGAAGGTCAGCTTCAGGCGCTTGTTGACCGCATAGGACGCCGAAGCGTCGATGGTGGTCGTCGAGCGCACGCCGTCGATGTCGTTGGTGCTGGTGCCGCTGGGGACGGCGGTCAGGTACTTGGCGCGGTAGGCCGCCGAGACGCGGGCGCTGAACTTTTCATCCTCGTAGTACAGCGTGGCGTTGAAGGCGTTCTTCGACAGCCCGACGAGATCGTTCTGGACGAAGCCGGTCGGCGAGCGGGCCGAGATGTAGTCGATCTTGGAGTCGACCAGCGTCACGTTGAAGATCGCGCCGGTGTGGCGCAGCAGGCCAGGCAGGAAACTGAACGGCTGCTGATAGCTGATCTCGACGCCCTTCAGCGGCCCGCCCTTGGTGTTGACCGGCTGGCTGAACAGGAAGGTGTCGCTGGCCGAGACGCCCAGGCCGTCGAGCAAGCTTACCGGCAGGCCGGAGGCGTTGAACGGCTGCGAGATCCGCGAGGTCTGGATGTAGCTGTCGATATCCTTGTAGAACAGGCCGACCGACAGCAGGGCGTCCTTGGCGAAGTACCATTCGGCCGACAGGTCGTAGGTCGTGGCGCGGATCGGCTTCAGGTACGGGTTGCCCGAGCTGACGCTGAACACGCCCACGGTCGACAGGCTGCCGCCGGGGGTCAGGCTCCCCAGGTTCGGCCGGGTCATCACCTTGGCCGCGCCAAAGCGCAGCAGGAAGTCCGGCGTCACTTCCGCCGTCAGGTTCAGGGCCGGCAGGATGTCGTCATAGTCGCGGTTGACCGTGGTCTGCTGGGCCGCTCCGGCGACCAGCTGGTAGCCCGTGGAGCTTTGCTTGGTCTTCACGTAGCGGACGCCCACATCGCCCCGGATCGGCCAAGCCAAGCTGTCGGTCCGGAAGTCCAGCTGGGCGTACGCGGCGCTGTCCTTTTCCTCGACGCTGCGGATGTTGCCGCGGGCGTTGGAGTTAGTCGCGCCCGAAAGCTCGAACAGGCCCTTGCCGCTATAGATGTCGAACAGCTTGGCGAAGGCGTCGAGGTCGGGAGCCGCCCAGCGGGTCGGAACACCCGAAGCGCCCAGTCCGTCACCAAAGCCCGAGACCATCTTGGTCAGGGTGGCGAGCGTGACGCCCGCCGGCAGGGCCGGCACCACGGACTCGTTGACCCGCGCCTGGGCCCAGGAGTTGAAGTTGTACTTCTTGAAGTTGACTCCGACCTTCAGCGACAAGGCGTCATTGATGCGGTAGTCGCCGTCCAGCTGGGCCGTGCCGATCTTGTTCATCACGCCCTGCGGCCGCAGGCGGATCTCCGAGCGCGCCGCGCCGAAGTTATAGGCCAGCGGGTCGGTGACATCGAAACCGAAGTTCATCGCCGGCAGCTTGGCGTTGTTCCGGTAGTCGTACGAGAAGCCGTCGGCGTTTTCGCGGTTCAGGATGACCGTGGTCTGGATCGGATTGTCGAAGTCGGACTTCGAGAAGCCCACAAGGCCGCTCAGCTTGAAGCGGTCGCCGAACTCGTGCTCGGCGGTGAAGGTCGCCTGGCTGTACTTGGTGTCCAGCTTGTCGAAGCGGGTCTCGCTCTCGACGTCGACGTCGTCGAACAGACCGTAGACCATGTCGCCCTTGGCGTTGACGACGCCGTCACGGGCGATGATCTCGGGCCGGCCGCCCTGGGAGGCGTTGCGAGCGAACGACAGGGCTTCCAGCCAGTTCTCCTCGCGCGTCGCCTTGAAGTCCGAATAGAGGACGTCGAGGCCGATCAGGGTGCGATCATTCGGACGCATCTGGAACGAACCGGTAATCCCCAGGCGTTCCTGGTTGTGGGTCAGGCGGCCATAGCGCGGGAAGCGCGGGGTGAAGACCGAGGCCGAGCTGGCCTGGGCGAAGGGCGAGGCCTTGTTGAAGCCGCCCACTTCCGTCCCGTTCAGCCAGCCGCCCGAGCCGTGGCCTTCCTCCAGCAGCTCACGCTTGGTGTAGGCCAGCGAGACCAGAGCGCCCAGCTTGCCGTCGAACCATGTGTTCGACGCCAGGACCGCCAGGCGCGGATCCCACGACTTGGAGAGGTCGTTGTAGCCTTCCTGGGCCGAGACCACGAGCGTCGCGCCCTTGTAGTCGAACGGACGGCCCGTCTGCAGGTCGACCGTCGCGCCCAGCGAGCCTTCCTCGGTCTGGGCCGAGGCGGTCTTGCGCACCGTGATGCTGTTGAAGAGCTCCGAGGCGAACACGTTGAAGTCGAACGCGCGGTTGCGGTTGGCGCCGCCCGAGCTGTCGGTGCCGCTGGTGGTGCTCTGCCCTTCGACGCCGTTGATGCGCACGCGGGTGAATTGAGGCCCAAGGCCACGGACCGTGATCTGGCGGCCCTCGCCGGCGTCGCGGGCGATCGACACGCCAGGCACGCGCTGAATCGACTCCGCCAGATTGGCGTCCGGGAAGTCGGCGATGTCCTCGGCCTTGATCACGTCGACCACGCCGCTGGCGCGCCGCTTGATGTTCATCGCGCTTTGCAAGCTGGCGCGGAAGCCGGTCACGACGATCTCTTCGACCTGTGCCGCGGCCTCTGGCTCCTGGGCGGCGGCGGGCGCGGCGGCCTGGGCGGCGATCAGCGGCGCGGGCGCCGTCGAGGTCAGCTGCAGCGAAGCGGTCTGGCCCAGCACCGCCGTGCGGCCGTTGTTGGAGACGACGGTCAGGTCGCCGCCGCGCAGCAGGCGCGCCAGGCCTTCCTCGACGGTGTAGGCGCCGCGCACGGCGTTGACGCGCTTGCCCTGCACAGCGCCCTGCGGGGCCAGGATCTGCAGCTCGGCCTGCTTGCCGAACTGGGGGATGCCGGTGGCGGCGGGTTGCTCCGCCACGTCGAACGTCCGGACCTGCGCGTGGGCGCTGGCGGCGGCCATCACGGCGGTCGCCCCGGCGGCGAGCATCAGACAGGACTTGGTGTTGTGGTAGCGCAGCGACGTCCGCATACGGCCCCTCCCTCTTGGTGTCGTTCAAACGGCGCTTCTTGGAGCACCTGCCTGAAGCGATGAGCCGGAAACCGGTTTCCGTCATCAACCGTCAAAAATTTTTCGCGGCCGCGTTCGCGCCAGCGTCAGCCGCCCCGCAGAACGATCGTGTCCCGCCCGCGCGTGACGCCGCCCTTAAAGGTCGTGGCGGCGGCCTCGGCGAAACCTTCCGGGTCGTTGGTGCGGAACCAGCCGACGAAGCGCTCATTGGCGAGGCGCGGGTCGGCCACCACGATCTTGCGGTCATTGTAGCGGTTGAACTCGGCGGCGGCCTCGGCCAGCGTCTGCCCGTCCAGCACGATCTGGCCATCCCGCCAGGCGAGCTGCCGCCCCAGATCGGCGTCGGCGCTTGGCGCGGTGGGACCACCCGCTTCGTTCTCGGCGAAGACCCTCTGGCCGGCCGCCACCCGACGCGGAGGCCCCGCATCCCCTTGCGTCCACACCTCGACCACCCCTTCGGTGACCAGGACGTCGCTGCCGCCATCACGCTTGCGCACCGAGAAGGCCGTGCCCACGGCGCGCACGCGCACGGGACCGCTTTCAACCACGAACGGGCGCTCGGGATCCTTGGCCACGGCGAACCAGGCCTCGCCGCGCTCGAGCTTCACGGCCCGCAGGCGGGGCCGCATGGCGATCTCGACGACCGAGTCGGTATTGATCGCCGCCACCGATCCATCGGACATCGGCACGCGCCGGATCTCGCCAAGCGCCGTGTCGTAGCGGCGACTTAGCAGGCGCGGCGCCACGACCGCGGCGGCGAGGCTCGCGGCCAAGGCTCCAAAGCCCGCGATCACGCCCCGACGGCGGACCAGGGACGGTCCCGCCTTCCGCGGCATGTCAACGAACGCCAGCACGCTGGCGCGGTCCATGTGGGTCCAGGCCGCCTCCGCCCGGGCGTAGGCGCCGACGCGACGGCGGTCGCCGGCGAGCCAGGCTTGCAGTTCGGCGCGGAGGCCGGGATTTTCGCCCTCACGGTCGACGCGGACCACCCATCGGGCGGCGTCCGCCTCGATGTCAGCGGCGCTTTCGCGTTCGACCATCGGTCTTCTCTCGCCCTTCTCGATCTCTCTTTCCGCGGACGCTCGGGTTTGCGTCCTGCTCGGTCATCGCCGCGAGGATGGCGCGCAGCCCCCTCACCGCCTCGTTCTCGACCACGTTTTCACTGACGCCCAGCCGCCGGGCGATCTCGCGCTGGGGCATGCCTTCGATCTTGCGCATTTCGAAGATCCGGCGGCAGCGCTCCGGCAGATCGGCGATCAGCCCCCTGACACGCTCGAGCTCGCGACGCCCGGACACGATCCGTTCCGCCGAAGGGTCCTCCAGCGCCAGATCAAAGGCCTCGATCTCGCTAACGGTCTCGATCCGCACCACGCGGGCGCGGCGGATCTGCTCCAAGGCGACACTGCGCGCGGCCTGGAAGAAATAGCCGCGCGGCTGATCGATATGCTCGGTGGTGGTCAGCGCGGCCAAGCGGCAATAGGTCTCCTGGATGATGTCGTCCACATCCCCGGCCGCGGCGAACGAGCGCCTCAGCCAGGCGCGCACGGCGGCTTCATGGGGCAGAATCTCCCGCCCCAGCCAAGCCACGACGCGCGCGCGTCCCTCCGACACCGTTTCCCGCCCTTGTTCTTGTGGTCGTCACGTACAGCGATGCACGGCCAGGAATTTTCCGTCAAACAATAGCGACGGAGACATCGGTGGGGAGGAATCGAGAAGGGCGATAGCCGCCCAGCCTAAAGCGCTGCACGATTGGCGATCGTCTGGATCGACCGCATGTTCAAGCGTGCTGGACCCTCGCAAACGGAATCTTGGCGCGCGCGGATGAAACCGAGTGGGAATTATCGCGCGACGCTTACCATAGCGAAGGCAAGGCGGTCACCGAATGGAAGCCGGCACGACGCTCGAACAACCGCACCCGCGTGACCTTCGTAAACTGTTGCACGCAGGTGAGCTACACACCTTGAGGCCCATCTCGAAGACTTAGAATGCGCCACTAGCGGACTTTTGCGCCCCTCCAGAAAGGCGAGGTTTGCTTAGACGGCGGCGTCATTGCACAGTCGAAACGGAGAAGCTGGATAGAGACGTGACGCTGAAAGTGAGCGTGTTCGTGGACCACACGCGCGTCGTGTTCGCGTCAATCGGAGAGAATCTCGCAGGGCCGCCGGCGCCAGCGCTGTAGCTCAGCCATCGCTCCGCCCCGTCATTTCACCGCGAAGCGCAGGATGGTGATCGACCGGAATGCTCTCCCAGGCCGTAACACGGTCGATGGGAAATTGGGTTGGTTCGGGCTGTCCGGAAGGTGCTGGGTCTCGAAGGCCAAACCCGCATGCCGCGCATAGGCGACCCCCTCCGCGCCGATTTCGCCGCCATCGAAGCCGTCATGTCCTGGGATG
>NZ_QFQZ01000130.1 GCF_003243465.1 Caulobacter segnis | reverse complement strand
AGGACATGCAGGCGATCACCAACGCCTATTACGCCAAGTTCGTCGAGGAGCTGGCCGCCACCGGCGTGACCATCATCCCTCTTCAGGACGCCGTGGCCCGCAGCCCCGGCCTGCAGCGGCTGATGAACATGGCCAAGCCCGCGCCGTATATCCGCGGCGGGGCCAACCGCAGCGGCTTCTATTCGCCGCCCGGCTACAAGTTCTACTTCACGCCACTGGACGGCCGCGCCAAGGCCATGGGCGACACCATGACCACCACGGGCTCGCAGGTGCCCGAGGAGATGGCCATGAAGGAGCTGAACGCCGGCATCCTAGGTGTCCGCATGGTCGTCGACTTCGCCGAGATCGAGGCGCGGGGCCGGGGTGTACTGGGCATGCGTCCCCCGACCGCTCGCGTGAAGAGCAAGGCCAATGTCGCGCTGCTGCCCGTCGACACCCAGCTGTGGGTCCTGACGCCCCAGGCCAAGTCGACATATTCGGACCTGGGCCATCGCCAGCGCTACGCCCTGACCAGCCCGATCGTCATGCCGGACTCCATCCTGTCGGCCGACGACACCACGACCCGGGGCAGCAAGCTCAGCGACGGCGTCGCCAGCGCCATCGGCGTGCTGGGCGGCTTTGGCGGCCAGAAGACCCGCACTTACCAGGTCACAGTCGATCCGGTCGCCTGGAGCAAGGACGTTTCAGCCGCCATGGATGAAGTCGGCAAGGTGATGATCGCGCGGTTCAACGCGGATCGATGAACTCGAAGCGCTCAGCCAAGGCGCGCCATCGCGCCTGGGCTGAGCGAGCATCTGTCTGGCGCCACGAGCCGACCTTGGCTCATGTGCGAGAGGACGAGTTCACTGCTGATGGGATGCCCCAAGGCGAGCCGCTAGCCGCGTCATCGAGCACCCATTGCCGAGTGGCGCCACCCCTGTCGGGCTTCGCGCCTTCGCCGGGGCCCATCTTCAAACAGTTTCGTTTCAGCTTGGTCCTCGTGTCCCTTCTGGCGCTTGGCCTATACGGTCGCGACTTCATGAACCGATGATCGCCGCCGTCTTCAAATGGCCGCCCCACATGCGGCCCTTCCGAAGGTCAGATAATGGGATGGACCGGCTGCTCCCCGGGAGGGCTAGTCTTCAAGGACTGTCACCCGCCTCAACAGGAGAGCAGTCATGGAAACCAGTAGCATTGAAGGCGCGCCTGCGCCGTCTGTGATCGGCATCGACATCGGTAAGGAGGTGTTCCACCTCGTCGGTTTTTGCGACGGCAAGGTGGTTTTCCGTCGGAAGATAAAGCGCCTGGCGCTGGCCGACACGTTCAAGAAGCTGCCGCCGTGCGTCGTCGGCATGGAGGCATGCCTCAGCGCCCACTTCGTCAGTCGGACGCTGAGAGCTTTGGGCCATGACCCGCGGATCATCCCGGCCATCTATGTGAAGCCGTTCCGCAAGGGTCAGAAGAACGACTACAATGACGCCGAAGCCATCGCCGAAGCTGCAACGCGGCCGAACCTCCGGACGGTGCGGCAGAAGACCCAGGCCGAGCTCGACCTTCAAGCCTATCACCGCATTCGATCGCGTCTGGTCTCTCGCCGCACCGCGACGATCAACCAGATCCGCTCTTTCCTGATTGAACAGGGCATCGCCGTGCGCGCCGGCGCCAGGGCGCTGCGCAACTCGTTGTTCGATATCCTGAAGAACCGCCAAGACGAGATCTCGCCGCGCATGGCCGATCTGATCGTTGGGCTCTACGAGGACTGGCTCTGGCTGGATGAGCGGATCGAGAGCATCACCGCCGACATCGAGCGCGTGGCTCAACAAGAGCCGAACTGCCGGCTGTTGATGAGCGTGCCAGGTGTGGGGCCGATCATCTCGACCGCAATGGTGGCGGCCGTCGGCGATGGCGAAGCCTTCGAACGTGGAAGAGATTTCGGCGCGTGGCTCGGCTTGGTCCCCAAGCAGTACAGCACCGGCGGGCGCTCCATCCTCGGACGCATTTCCAAACGCGGCGACAAATACCTGCGCATGCTGTTCATCCAAGCCGCGCGCGTGCTCCTCATGCGACCGCAAACGTGGGAGCGGTTCAGCTTTGGGCCGTGGCTCGAGCAGGCGGCCACTCGCCTTCACCGCAACAAGCTGGCGACCGCGTTGGCCAACAAGCTGGCGCGCATCAGCTGGAGCGTCCTGCAAAACCGACGCGCCTTCGACGTCCATCTCCAGGAGATGCCAGCGATATAGATTTCAACCGACAAGTTCGCGACTGCAGAAGCATGGAACGGATCGATAAACGCACCTGAATCTGGTGACTCTTCGGGCTCTAACGAGACCTATCGGCTAATGAGATCAACGGTGCGAGCGTACTCCCATCAAGGCCACGGCCCGCGAGCCGACCAGTAGGCCGGATACATATGAGCGACTTCCAGAAATCCGCGCGTCCGCAGTTGTGATCCGCAGCCGGTCCATACAGAAGAGTCAGGTTTCCGCGTTCGTCGTAAGCGGAGCCTGGACCCCACCTAGCGCCGGCGCCGCGTTCCTCGGATGGTGCGCGCCCTGATCTAGGGCGAGCTTAGTTCCATGACGATGCCATCTGACGATGCCATGACGGAGACGGTTACTGTCCGTCGGGTGGAGATCTTCACGGGCGCGGGCCAGCGCCCGAGCTGGTCGGAAGAGGCCAAGCGCCAGATTGTGGCCGAGAGCTACAGCGGCCTGGAGACGGCGTGCGCGGTTGCGCGGCGCTACGGGCTTTCGCCGACGCAGCTGTTCACCTGGCGAAGAACATTCCGCACGCCGGCTGCGCAGAGCGCCGAGCCGATGTTCGCCCCGGTCGTAGTCGAGCCCGTAAAGCCCGAACCGTCGCCGCCCCGTCGCAAGACGCGTCGCCCGCGCCGAGGCGGCATTGAGCTTGAGATCGACGGCGTGGTGGTCCGGGTCGGCTCGGACGCCTCGGCCAAGACCGTGGTGGCGGTGATCGGCGCGCTGAAGGCGCAAAGGTGATCGGCCCATCGGGCGCGGTCCGGGTGCTGGTGGCGACCAAGCCGGTGGACTTTCGCAAAGGCGCTGAAGGCCTGGCGGCCCTGGTGCGCGAGGAGATGCGCGCCGACCCCTTCGGCGGCGCCATCTTCGTCTTTCGCGCCAAGCGGGCCGACCGGATCAAGCTGATCTTCTGGGCCGGTACGGGCCTATGCCTCTACGCCAAGCGGCTCGAAGAGGGCGAGTTCCGCTGGCCCAAGGTCCAGGACGGCGCGATCCGGCTCACCGCCGCCCAGCTTGGCGCCCTGTTGGAGGGCCTGGACTGGCGGCGCGTTCATCGGTCTCAACGCACGCGCACGCCCCTGGCGGCTGGCTGATCTGAACCGCTGCGGCACGTTGACTCAAGTCGTTCGCGGGGGCGCCACAGACGTGCGCGAACATGCTGTATGTCCGTCGTCAGGACATTTGGCGCAGATGGGGGCGTAAATTAGCGGAGAGCGGGCCTGGTCTGGGGGCTAATGTTAGGCGGCCAGCTTGCGGTGCAGCAAGCGCCGATATTCGAGGGTCTGTCGCTTGACCCTTTCGCGCCGTTTGATGATGGCGGCGGCCCTGCCGAAGTAGGCGTCGGCCGGGGTCACGTTGGCCAGGCTCTCGTGGTAGCGCTGGTGGTTGTAGTGCTCGACGAAGGCCTCGATCTGAGCCTCCAGGTCGCCGGGCAGGAAGTAGTTCTCCAGCAGGATGCGGTTCTTCAGGGTCTGGTGCCAGCGTTCGATCTTGCCCTGGGTCTGGGGATGCATCGGGGCGCCACGTACATGGCTCATCTTGTTGGCCTCGATGTATTGAGCCAGCTCGTCGGCGATGTAGCTGGGGCCGTTGTCGCTGAGCAGCCGGGGCTTGTGCACCACCTTGGCGCTGTCGCAGCCAGAAGCCGCCAAGGCCAGGTCCAGCGTGTCGGTGACGTCCTGCGCGCGCATGTTGGCGCACAGCTTCCAGGCGATAATGTAGCGCGAGAAGTCGTCGAGCACGGTCGACAGATACATCCAGCCCCACCCGATGATCTTGAAGTAGGTGAAGTCCGTCTGCCACATCTCGTTCGGCCGCGTGGTCTTGGTGTGGAAGGCGTCGGCGGCCTTGATCACGACGAAGGCTGGGCTGGTGATCAGGTCGTGGGCCTTGAGCAGCCGGTAGACCGTGGCCTCGGAGACAAAATACTGACGTTCATCGGTAAATCGCACCGCCAACTCGCGCGGGGACAGCTCGCTGTGTTCCAGCGCCATCTCGACGATCTGGCCCTGGATGTCGTCGCTGATGCGGTTCCACACCCTGCTCGGCGCCGAAGGCCGATCCTCCAGGGCTTCAGGCCCGCCGTCGAGGTAGCGGTCGTACCAGCGGTAGAAGGTCCGGCGGGGGATGCCCAGCTGGTCCAGCGTGCGCTTGGCCGGCAGGTGCGACTGCTCGACGATCCTGATGATCTCCAGCTTCTCGGATGCGGGGCGACGAAGCCCAGATCCTCCTTAACTCACAACCTCAAATCTGTGCCATTGGTGCTGACGGGGGACACCAACAACTACAGCATCAACTACGCCAAGGCCCTGCTAGCGACCACCAAGTCGGCGGACCTGCATCGCCCGGAGGACCTGAAGAAGGCGACCGGGCTCACCACCGAGCAGATGGCGCGGCTGGAGCGGGAGATGGCGTCCGTCACCCACGATTACAAAGAACTCGAAGCCACCTATGGCGACGACATGCTCCTGCTGGTGATCGCAGCCGGCTTCCTGGAGCGGCTGCTTTCCAAGCGCGAAGTCGAACGGTTCCTAGCCGTTCGGCACCCCGAGATACTCGAAAACTTCAGATCGATCGTCGCCGCGGCTTCGTTGGATCAGGTCCAAGCCGCGGCGTGATCTAGAGGATGGGGACCGGGACCCGAAAGCGCCGGGACCGTCGGAGAAGCCGCCGGAGGGGCGGATCAAGGGCGGTGGCGGGGGCGGCGGCGAACCCGCTTAAGCCCGCTAGGCCTGCCGTCATATGGCAGGCCGGGCCGCGGCCTTTGTACACCGATCAACTGGACGGCCAACCACGTGGCGCTGGCCGTTCATGGGTGTTGGCGTGAGGAGATTGGGGCAGCGGCGTCTACCGGATCTCCGAGAGCATAATCGCCATAATAAGCTGACCCCCTTATGCGCCGGAAGGGCAGGGCGTAACTTCAGCCGGCTAGCCTCGCCGGAGGGGCGAGGATCGACGTCTGGGGTTCGCTCCCGGCTCCATGCGGCCCGTCGTCCTGCTGGCCGAGCAGGATCTTGGTCGTGGCTACGTCGGTCTGGGTTCTGCACCGAATAGCCGAGCGCCCGTGGCCGCCAGTTCACGCGCCCTGTTCATCGCCGACGCCCTAAAAATACTGCCCGATGGACATTCACCTAGTGACGCGCGCATTGCTCACCTGTCGATTATGGGCGCTGATTCCGCTGGCGCTAGTAAGGCCACGAGGCCCAGGGCAAATACCCTGACTACCCGCATTTTTCCCGTGACCCTCAGAGAAAAACGGTCCGCCATAAGGGTAGGGCACGTTACGCACAGCTGCGCTTGTCCTAAGTTATTGGAATGTATATCGAAAAATTTGCAGGAGGTGGTATGCCATGGCATACCGCCCCCCCTGTTCCATTGATTTTCAAATACTTAGGTGGTATGCCATGGCATACACACCGGGTTGAGAGGCGCCTCATGGCCGCAAGCGTGCGAAAAAATGGGAAGGTGCCGTTGTCGGTCCGAGTCCATCCCGACACGATCGACCGCGCGCGCTTGGACGCAGAGAAGATCGGCGTGCCTATGGCGGACTACATCGAGATGCTGATCACCAGGCGCGGCGTGAAGAACTACCAGTATTTCGCCCAGCAGGCGGCGTTCCAGTCCTTCGTCAGCGCGGCCTTGGTGATCCACCTGTCACGCAAGGCCATGTCGAAGGATGAGCTCGCCGCAGCTCAGAAGTTCGTCTATTCGGCGGCCGCCACCTTATTTGGGCAGCCCTCCGAACGCCCCCCGGAGATCGGGGAAGATCCAGATGATCTCGACCCGCGCGTGACGGCCCTCTTTGAGGCCTACGACGGTTGGTAGGCACGGGTCTAACCCGGTCCAGCAGCTAGTTGAGCAGATGGCTACAGGGCCCAAGAGCATGCGAGTTCTTCCATGTCGGTGCCAACAGGTCGGCATTTGGCGAGCCCAAACATGGCGATGGAGGAAGGAGTTCGCGTGAACAAGCTCAGCCTTGAAGGCCGCTATTCCAACCGATCGAATGCCCTAAGTTTGACGCCGTGGAACGATCGCTGATGGCATGCGTCAGATGTATTTTCGGACGAGTAGGGGGCGAGGGGGCTGATGAAATATTTAGATCTCTGGGCCGATGTGGAAGCGATCAGCGGTCCGTCCGGTAGATTCTACTATCGTCGAGCCGTCATCACTTGGTCGCGGCCGAAGATATGGAATCCGGAAGACCCAGAGTTTAGCGTGCCTTCCAGCTGGGCGGGGCATGGTGGCCTCTACGCGATGCTGCGAAATCACTGGCGGCAGGCTGAGGGCCGACGCATCGCCTATATTGGAAAAGCTATCTCCTTCACGAACCGGCTTAACAACAAGCACAATCATTTCGACATCGTCGAGCGACGCGGCGACACTGAGGTATCGTGTGGTCGAGTACGATTTGAGCGGGTCAAAGCCCACGCTGGCTACTATCTCGAACTCGAAGACGTCGTAAAATTCGCCGTCTGGCACCACTCCGAAAACGTCCAAGGGTTCTCATCCTTGCCCGGCTTTCGCCAGTCCCAGCCACGCGTGATGCTGCCGTGGGTGATCATCAATGAAGGATATCGATTTGGCGGCGCGATGCCGCGCCGGATCGTCTACCCGGCAATCGGCGTAGAGTTTTAGACCTCTGGGGTCAGTAGAGTTATCTCGCCTAGGCACGGCGAAGTGTGAGGAGCGAGTTTCCGGAGATGAGCTGACGTCAGCTATTGGCGCGGCTCTGCTGATTCAGCTCGAAAACTCTGATGCTTTCCAACCACCCTCAGGCGACCTTTGGTTAGCCTGCTCCTAGGTGTCCGCCGTCAGCGCCCATGAGACAGATTGAGGGTTCCGTTTAGAGGAGGGTTTTGGTCTCGTCGAAGTGACGAAGG
>NZ_QFQZ01000027.1 GCF_003243465.1 Caulobacter segnis | reverse complement strand
TCCCGAAAGAAGACCGGCGAGCGCTTCCCGCTCGACCACCCCCGACAGCCGTCACGATCGCCGGCCGGACGTCCCTTCCGCGCCATCGGGTAAGGAAGAGTATGGCGGCGGTTTAGACGCGGATGATCCAGCGGCGTGTAAAAGTGAGAAGTGCTTGAAATCGTTCGCTTCGATTCTGGATACGCGGATCATAGAGCGCCGCGAACGCTCGTAAAAATCCTCCCCCTGGCGGGGGAGGTGTCGGCTCGAAGAGACGACGGAGGGGGAAGAGGCAGGGTCAGCAAGACTTCCCCCTCCGTCCGCTGCGCGGACACCTCCCCTGCGAGGGGGAGGATTTGGGCTCACGCCCCTCCGTGGTCAGGTAGGGGCCTGCGGCGTTGGCCGACCTTTGCGCAAGAGCTGGCGAACCCGGCAGATAGTTCGTGAAATTGTCTCCCGCGCCCTTTAGGACTTTGCGCTTATCGATAAGCCCAAACTCGATCAGGTGACTTGATGCACGACCGCGCCGGACTTCGCGCTCTTCCCGAAGATCTTGTCGATCTCGACGCCCTGATCGGGGCCTATTTCGAGATCCAGCCGGACGTCTCCAATCCTGCCCAGAAGGTCGTGTTCGGCACGTCGGGTCACCGAGGCTCGAGCCTGGACGGCGGGTTCAACGAGGCCCACATCCTGGCGATCACCCAGGCGGTCGTCGAATACCGCGCCGCCCAGGGCGTGACCGGCCCCCTGTTCGTCGGCCGCGACACCCACGGCCTGTCCGAACCCGCCTGGCGCTCGGTGCTGGAAGTCCTGGCCGGCAACGGGGTCGAGACGCTGGTCGACTCCCGCGACGGCTTCACCCCGACCCCGGCGGTGTCGCACGCCATCCTGACCCACAACCGCCAAGGCGGCGCGCAAGCCGACGGCCTGCTGCTGACGCCCTCGCACAATCCGCCGCGCGACGGCGGCATCAAGTACAATCCGCCGTCCGGCGGTCCGGCCGGTTCGGACGCCACCTCGGCCATCGCCGCCCGGGCCAACGAACTGCTCGCGCAAGGTTTGGCTGGCGTGAAGCGCGTTCCGTTCGAGACCGCCCGCAAGGCCGTTGGAAGCTATGATTTCCTCGGTCGCTATGTCGACGACCTGCCGGCGGTGATCGACATCGCCGCGATCCGCGCGGCCAAGGTGCGGATCGGCGCCGACCCGCTGGGCGGCGCGGCCGTCGCCTATTGGGGCGCGATCGCCGAGCGCCACGGCCTGGACCTGACGGTGGTCAACGACGCCGTCGACCCGCGCTGGGCGTTCATGCCGCTCGACACCGACGGCAAGATCCGCATGGACTGCTCGTCCTCCAGCGCCATGGCCAACCTGATCGGGATCATGAAGGGCGGCGCTGCCTATGACGTCGCGACCGGCAACGACGCCGACGCCGACCGCCACGGCATCGTCACGCCCGACGGCGGGCTGATGAACCCCAACCACTACCTGGCCGCGGCGATCTCTTACCTGTTCAGCCACCGCCCGGGCTGGGGCGCGGACACGGCCGTCGGCAAGACGCTGGTCTCGTCCTCGATGATCGATCGCGTGGTCGCCGGCCTTGGCCGTCGCCTGCTCGAAGTGCCGGTCGGCTTCAAGTATTTCGTGCCGGGCCTCTTGGACGGCTCGGTCGGCTTCGGCGGCGAGGAGTCGGCCGGCGCCTCGTTCCTGCGCCATGACGGCGGCGTCTGGAGCACCGACAAGGACGGCATCACCCTGGCCCTGCTGGCCGCCGAGACCCAGGCGGTGACGGGCAAGAGCGCCAGCCAGCTCTACGCCGGCCTGACCGAGACGTACGGCGCGCCGGCCTATGCCCGCGTCGACGCCCCGGCCAGCCGCGAGGAGAAGGCGCGCCTCGCCAAACTCAGCCCCAGCGACGTCTCGGCCAAAACCCTGGCCGGCGAGGCCATCACCGACATCCTCACCGCCGCCCCCGGCAACGGCGAGGCGATCGGCGGCCTAAAGGTGTGCACCCAGAACGCCTGGTTCGCGGCGCGCCCCTCGGGCACCGAGGACGTCTACAAGGTCTATGCGGAGTCGTTCCTGGGCCCGGATCACCTGAAGCAGGTCCAGGCCGAGGCGCGCGAGGTGGTGGCGGGGGCGCTGAAGGGCTGATCCGCACGAGGTCGGGTTCGAAACTCAGCCCTGAATTTGAAACCTATAGCTCGCCTTCCTGGGCCTTGTGCCCAGGACCCAGGCTTGCGGCAGGCCCGGACCTTGAGGCGAGCCGAGGCTGAACGCTCCGGGACACCGGTCAACCTCTGCGGCTGCGGAACGATGGGTCCTGGGCACAGGGCCCAGGAAGGCGGGGTTGTTTGCCGTTTTGAATATCGGCGCCACCCTAGCCCTTCGCCGCGTCAGCGCTTATACCGCCCCGCATGTTTGAAGGCCTCTCCCCCCTCGCCCGCGACGCCCGCTCCTGGCCCTTCGAGCAGGCGCGCGCCACGATCGCCCGCGTCCTGCGCGTGCGCCTCCCCGATCGCGCCGACCAGGAAGCCGCCAAGGCCCTGATCGACGCGGGCAAGACCGACGAGGCGGTGAAAGCCTATCCGGCCCTCTCCAAGGCCGTGATCTTCGAGACCGGCTATGGTCCGTCGGGCCTGCCGCACCTGGGCACCTTCGGCGAGGTCGCGCGCACCACGATGGTCCGAAGCGCCTTCCGCGCCCTGACCGACGAGGCCATCCCGACCCGCCTGATCGCCTTCAGCGACGACATGGACGGCCTGCGCAAGGTTCCCGAGAACATCGAGAACAAGCAGCCGCTGATCGAGGACCTGGGCAAGCCCCTGACCGTCGTCCGCGACCCGTTCGGCACCCACGACAGCTTCGGCGCCCACAACAACGCCCGCCTGCGCGCTTTCCTCGACAGCTTCGGCTTCGAGTACGAGTTCGTGTCCTCGACCGCTTGCTACAAGGGCGGGATGTTCGACGCGACCCTTCTGACCGCCCTGGAGCGCTTCGACGCGATCCAGAAGGTCATGCTGCCGACCCTGGGCGAAGAGCGCCGCGCGACCTATTCGCCGTTCCTGCCGATCAGCCCGACCACCGGCCGGGTGCTGCAGGTCCCGACCCTGGAGCGCAACGTCGAGAAGGGAACGATTGTCTTCCAGGACGAGGACGGCCGCAATGTCGAGGTCCCGGTCACCGGCGGCCACGTGAAGATGCAGTGGAAGCCCGACTGGGCGATGCGCTGGACCGCTCTGGGCGTCGACTACGAGATGTCGGGCAAGGACCTGATAGACTCGGTCAAGGCCTCAGGCGCGATCTGCAAGGCGCTGGGCGGGGTTCCGCCGGAAGGCTTCAACTACGAGCTCTTCCTGGACGAGAACAACCAGAAGATCTCCAAGTCCAAGGGCAACGGCCTCTCCATGGAAGACTGGCTGCGGTACGGCGCGCCCGAGAGCCTGTCGTACTACATGTTCCAGAGCCCCAAGTCGGCCAAGAAGCTCTATTTCGACGTCATCCCTAAGGCGACGGACGAATACCTGCAGCAGCTGGACGCCTATCCGCGCCAGGAGCCTGCCAAGCAGCTGGACAACCCCGTCTGGCACATCCACACGGGCCGTCCGCCGCAGCACGGCTCGCCGGTGTCGTTCAGCCTGATGCTGAACCTGGTCTCGGCCGCTGACGCCTCGACCAAGGAGATCCTCTGGGGCTTCCTGTCGCGCTACATTCCGGGCGCGACGCCGGAAAGCCAGCCGCTGCTGGATCGCCTGGCCGGCTACGCGATCAACTACTACGAGGACTTCGTGAAGCCCTCGAAGGTGTTCCGCGCGCCCAGCGACCAGGAACGCGCGGCGATGCTGGACCTGCTGGCCAAGCTGAAGGCCATGCCGGCCGGGACGCAGGACGCCGAGCTGATCCAGAACGAGGTGTTCGAGGTGGGCAAGGCGCACGGCTTCGACCCGCTGCGCGCCTGGTTCCAGGCGCTCTACGAAGTGCTGCTGGGCCAGAGCCAGGGCCCGCGCTTTGGCTCGTTCGCGGCGATCTTCGGGATCGACCGGACGGTGGCGCTGATCGAGGAAAAGTTGGGCTAGGTATTGGTGCGGCGGAATGGCCCTGCGACACCTTGCCCGGCAGATGAACGAGACCTGAATTCGGTATTAAGGGTCTGACCACCTTTCCGAGTCTAAGGTCCGATCATCAGGACTAGGACAGTCTTCAAGGTCAGATCATGGCTTCGTTCACCCTTCGCCCGACCGATCGACAGAAGTTCGATTCTCTGCTCGGCGGCATCGTTCAGCAGTTCCCCGACGCCCAGGTCGAGGCCGCGCACAACGACACCTGGCAGTCGTACCGCGTCGACGTGTCGTGCGCCGACCCGGCAGCCGGCCCGCTGATCGCGTGGCTGATCGACACCCACGGCGACTGCCCGCGCACGTAATCTAGGTTGGATCGGGCCGGCTACTGGCTGGCCCAGACAATCCGCGCGATCCAGGCGACCTCGTCCCGCGACAGCAGGCGCTCGCCCTCGCGCCCCAGCGCCAGGAGCTCGATCGTCCTGGCCGTGACCCGGCCCAGCTCCCGCACCAGGACCTCGCCGGCATGGGTCCGCGCCACGACGCGATCCCCCTTGCGCGGCTCGACCGTGGGCGAGACCAAGAGGCGGTCGCCGTCGCGATAGACCGGCGTCAGGGCGTCTCCCGAGATTTCCAGGGCGAACAGGCCCGCGCCGAGATCCGGCGCGGCGACCTCGTCCCAGCCCGTCCCCACGGGCAGGCCCGCCGCGTCGAAGAAGCCCTCCTGCCCCGCCTGGGCCAGGCCGATCAGCGGCGCGCCGCGCTTGCCCCCCGCGCTTGCCGACTGCTCGGTCAGGGCGGCGAATTCCGAGAAATTGACCCCCGTCGCCTCGAGCAGCTTGGCGAGACTCTCGGTTGAGGGCCAGCGCGCGCGGCCGTCGGCCTCCGTCGAGCCGCGCTTGGAGCGGTTGAAGCTGGTGGGGTCGAGACCCGCCATCCGGGCCATGGCGGACGGCGTCATGTCGAAGCGCTCGGCCAGGGCGTCGATGGCCCGCCAGATTTCGCCGTGAGAGAGGGTCGCCATCAGGCGTCTCCTTTGACGGTCGTGGCCTTCGATCCCGAAAATACGCCGCCAACCCTAGGAAAGTAAACCTACGCTCGCCGCGTAGATTGACGTTTACGTAAGCGTTGACGGTCGCCCGATATCGGGTTTAGGGTGATCGTCGATAACTAAGCGGCCCGGCCGCGGTAGCCAGGCCCTCTTCATTGGGAGGTTTAAACCATGGCCGACCTGCGTCGCCCCGAGCGGACTTTCACGATCCGCCAGCTCTGCAACGAATTCAAAGCCACGCCGCGGGCCCTGCGCTTCTACGAGGACAAGGGCCTGCTAAACCCCGCGCGCGAGGGCCTGAACCGCGTCTATTCCCACAAGGATCGCGTCCGCCTGCAGCTGATCCTGCGCGGCAAGCGCGTGGGCCTGTCGCTGTCGGAAATCCGCGAACTGCTGGACCTCTATGATGAGAACGACCAGGGCGCGGCCCAGATGGCCCGCTCGCTGAAGAAGTTCCGCGAACGCGCCAATGCGCTGGAGCAGCAGCGCGACGACATCGACAACGCCCTGGTCGAGCTGCGCGAGGCCTGCGATCGGCTCGAAAAGCGCCTCGCCGAAATCCGCCCCGACCTGCTGCCCCGCGCGGCCGACTACGAGCAGGTGCTGCGCGCCCGCCTGGACGGTCACGCCGAGGCCATGCTGGGCAAGTAAGCCCGGCGGCGCCGTCTCCGGACGCCCTGCGTTCGGAGGGCGGGCCCAGCCCCCTTCCCTCCCCGATCCTAGCCAGGACCGCTTCATGACCTACCAGCCGCCCGTTCGCGATCACGCCTTCATCCTGCGCGACGTGCTCAATATCGATCAGCACGGCGACCTGCCCGGCTTCTCCGACGCGCCGTTCGACGTCGTCGAGCAGATCCTGGACGCGGCCGCCCAGTTCACGGGCGAGGTCCTGGCCCCGCTGAACACGGTCGGCGACAAGAACGGCTGCCATCTGGATCCGGCCACCAACACCGTCACCACCCCGCCCGGCTTCAAGGACGCCTACAAGCAGCTGTGCGAGGGCGGCTGGACCGCGATCGGCTCCGATCCGGCCTATGGCGGCCAGGGCCTGCCCTATGTCGTGAACCTGGCCTTCAGCGAGATGTCGAGCTCGGCCAACATGGCCTTCTCGATGTATCCGGGCCTGGCACACGGCGCCTATTCGGCCATCCACTTCGGCGGCACGGACGAGCAGAAAGAGACCTATCTGCCCAAGATGGTGACCGGCGAATGGACCGGCACCATGAACCTGACCGAGCCGCACTGCGGCACGGACCTCGGCTTGCTGCGCACCAAGGCGGTCCCGCAGGCCGACGGCAGCTATCGCATCACCGGCCAGAAGATCTGGATCTCGGCCGGCGAGCACGACATGTCGGACAACATCGTCCACCTCGTCCTCGCCCGCATCGAAGGCGCCCCGGCCGGGGTGAAGGGCATCAGCCTGTTCATCGTGCCGAAGTTCATGCCCAACGCTGACGGCTCGGTCGGTCCGCGCAACGAGGGCGTCAAGTGCGTCGGTCTCGAAGAGAAGATGGGCATCCACGGCAACGCCACCTGCGTGATGCAGTATGACGACGCCGTCGGCTACCTGATCGGCGAGGAGAACGCCGGCCTGAAGATCATGTTCGTGATGATGAACGAGGCGCGTCTCGGCGTCGGCATGCAGGGCGTGGCCCAGGGCGAGGCCGCCTACCAGGCCGCCGTCGCCTTCGCCAAGGACCGCCTGCAAGGCCGCTCGCTGACGGGCCCGAAGAACGCCGACGGGCCCGCCGATCCGATCATCGTCCATCCGGACGTCCGCCGCATGCTGCTGGAGAGCAAGGCCCTGATCGAGGGCGGCCGCGCCTTCCTGTTCTGGACCGCTCTGCACGGCGACCTCTCGCACGTCCACCCGGACGAGAAGGTCCGCGAGAAGTCGGCCGACTACATGAGCCTGATGACGCCGGTTCTGAAGGGCTATCTGACCGACAAGGGCTTCCAGGTCTGCTCCAACGCGGTGCAGGTGCACGGCGGCAGCGGCTTCACCGAGCACTTCCCGGTCAGCCAGTTCATGCGCGACTGCCGCATCGCCCTGATCTACGAGGGCACCAACGGCGTGCAGGCCCTGGACCTGGTCGGCCGCAAGCTGGCGGCCAAGGGCGGCCGCGCGGTCATGACCTTCTTCCAGGAAATCGATCAGTTCATCGGCGAGAACGACGCCGACGAGGCGATCAAGCCGTTCATCGAGGCCCTGGCCGCCGCAAAGGGCCAACTGCAGGACGGCACCATGTGGCTGATGCAGAACGGCCTGCAGAACCCCGACAACGCCGGCGCGGCCTCGACCGACTACATGCACCTCTTCGGCCTGACGGGCCTGGCGTACATGTGGGCGCTGATGGCCAAGGCCGCCCAGGCCAAGATCGCCGCCGGCTCGTCGGACCCGTTCTTCACGACCAAGCTGACGACCGGCCGATATTTCATCGAACGCATCTTGCCTGACGCTGCGTCGCATCTGGCCAAGCTGAAAACCGGTTCGGCGACCCTGATGGCGCTGCCTGCGGAGGCTTTCTGATCATGAGCGTGCTCAACGTTGAAAAGCCGGCCTTCATGGCCGAGGAAGACATCGCGATCTTCGAGGACGCGGTCGGCAAATTCTTCGACGAGCACGCCCCCGAAGAGACCGTCTCCAAGTGGCGCAAGAACCACTGCGTCGACCGCGACATGTGGACCAAGGCGGGAGAGGCGGGCTTGCTCGGCCTCTCCACCCCTGAGGAATACGGCGGCGCCGGCGGCGATTACCGGCACGAGGTCGTGCTGATGGAGCAGCTGGGCCTGAAGGGCGTCGACGGCTTCGGCATCAGCCTGCACAACGCGATCATCATGCCCTATGTCGTCCACTACGGGACGGATGAGCAGAAGCGCCGCTGGCTTCCCAAGATGGCGACCGGCGAACTGGTCGGCGCCATCGCCATGACCGAGCCCGGCGCCGGGTCCGACCTTCAGGGGGTGAAGACCACCGCCCGGAAGGTCGGCAACCACTACGTCATCAACGGCTCCAAGACCTTCATCACCAACGGCCAGACGGCCAACTTCATCATCGTCGTCGCCAAGACGGACCCCACGGCCGGCGCGCGCGGCACCAGCTTGCTGATCGTCGAGACCGA
The DNA here is from genome assembly GCF_003243465.1 of Caulobacter segnis. Classification (GTDB taxonomy): domain Bacteria; phylum Pseudomonadota; class Alphaproteobacteria; order Caulobacterales; family Caulobacteraceae; genus Caulobacter; species Caulobacter segnis_A. The sequence continues at coordinate 42,982 of NZ_QFQZ01000027.1, read as the reverse complement.
CGAGGTCGAGGGCTTCGAGCGCGGCCGCAACCTCGACAAGCTGGGCCAGGAGGCCCAGGACACCTCGGAACTGTTCTTCAACGACGTGAAGATCCCGACCGAGAACCTGCTCGGAACCGACGAAGGCCAAGGCTTCTTCCAGCTGATGGGCCAGCTGCCGCAGGAGCGGCTGAACATCGCCGTCCAGGGCATGGCCACCATCGAGCGGGCGCTGGAGCTGACCATCGCCTACGTCAAGGACCGTAAGGCGTTCGGCAAGGCGATCATCGACTTCCAGAACACCCAGTTCGTCCTGGCCGAATGCAAGACCGAGGCGACCGTGGCCCGCGTCTTCGTCAACCACTGCATCGAGCAGCACCTGGCCGGCAAGCTCGACGCCGCCACCGCCTCGATGGCCAAGTACTGGGTCAGCGACCTGGAGAACAAGATCGTCGACCGCTGCCTGCAGCTGTTCGGCGGCTATGGCTTCATGAACGAGTACCCGATCGCGCGCATGTACAAGGACAGCCGCATCCAGCGCATCTACGGCGGCACCAACGAGATCATGAAACTGCTGATCGCGAGGACCCTGTGATCGCGCTTCCCCTGATCGCCCTGCTCGCGGGCCCGGCCGCCGCCCCACCAGCCAATGACGCCCGCTCGGCCGTGGTCTGCGTGCGCGCCGTCCAGAGCCCCCGCTCCCTCACCTTCTCCGGCGAACTGGTCGGCAAGAGCCCGCAGCCCGGCGCCTTCAAGCTGCCGCTGCAGCCGGCCGGCCAGGACATCTGCAGCACCCTGCTGCGCTCCAAGGTCGCCGAGTGGAAGCTGGAGGTGACCACCTCGGGCTTCACGGCCTGCACGCTGCCGCCGCCAGAGTTCGGCTCGCGCCTCTACTACCGCGCCAAGGTCTCGGCCCGAGGCCTCAAGTGCGAGCCGATCGGCAAGTACCCGATCGGCAACTGGAAACCCTAACGACGCGCCCCGTCCAAAAGGGCGCGCGAACAACACGAACAACGCTTCGCAGGAAGGAGCCATTCCATGGCTGACGCTTACATCTTCGACGCCGTGCGCACGCCGCGCGGCAAGGGCAAGAAGGACGGGTCTCTGCACGAGATCACCGCCCTGTCCCTGTCCACCCAGGTCCTGGAAGCCCTGCGCGACCGCAATGGCCTCGACACTAGCAAGGTCGACGACGTCGTCCTGGGGTGCGTCGCCCCGGTCGGCGAGCAAGGCTCCGACATCGCCCGCACCGCCGTCTTGACCGCCGACTACGCCGAGAGCGTCGCCGGCGTGCAGATCAACCGCTTCTGCGCCTCGGGCCTGGAAGCCGTGAACATGGCCGCGGCCAAGGTCGCCTCGGGCGAGGCCGGCCTCGCGATCGGCGGCGGCGTCGAGAGCATGAGCCGGGTGCCGATGGGCAGCGACGGCGGCGCCTGGCCGACCGATCCGTCCTCGGCCTTCAAGACCTATTTCGCCCCGCAAGGCGTCTCGGCCGACCTGATCGCCACGATGTATGGCTTCAGCCGCGACGACGTCGACGCCTACGCGGTCGAAAGCCAGAAGCGCGCCGCCGCCTCGTGGGCCGACGGTCGATTCAAGAAGTCGGTGATCCCGGTGAAGGACCAGCTGGGCCTGACCATCCTCGATCATGACGAGACCGTCCGCGGTTCGACCACCATGCAGACCCTGGCGTCGCTGAACCCCTCGTTCACCGGCATGGGTGAAATGGCCTTCGACGCCGTCGTCACCCAACGCTATCCGCAGGTCGAGCGCGTCAACCACGTCCACCACGCCGGCAACAGCTCGGGCATCGTGGACGGCGCCGCGGGCGTGCTGATCGGCACCAAGGAAATGGGCGAGGCGCTTGGCCTGAAGGCTCGCGCCAAGATCAAGGGTGCGGCCTCCATCGGCTCGGAGCCCTCGATCATGCTGACCGGCCCGGCGCTGGTCACCGAGAAGCTGCTCAAGAAACTGGGCATGGAGGTCGGCGACATCGACCTCTACGAACTGAACGAAGCCTTCGCCTCGGTCGTGCTGCGCATGATGCAGGCGCTGGATATTCCGCACGACAAGATGAACGTGAACGGCGGCGCCATCGCCATGGGCCACCCGCTGGGTGCCACCGGCGCGATGATCCTGGGCACCGTCCTCGACGAGCTGGAGCGCTCGGACAAGGAAACCGCCCTGATCACCCTGTGCGTCGGCGCCGGAATGGGCACCGCCACCGTCATCGAACGCGTCTAACGGAAACCTATGCTCCCCCGCTGGGGGAGCTGTCGCGGAGCGACTGAGGGTGCCTACTCGGCATAGGCCGCGCTGCCCCCTCCGGTCCTCCGGACCACCTCCCCCGAAAGGGGAGGAGATGGAGAAACGAACATGGAAAACTTCAAGATCGAGGTCGATTCCGACGGCGTGGCCCTCGTCACCTTCGACGTGCCCGGCCGCTCGATGAACACCCTGACCGCTTCGGTCATCAAGGAAATCGGCGAGATCGTCGAACGCATCAAGACCGACGAGGCCATCAAGGGCGCGGTCATCACCTCGGGCAAGGCCAGCGGCTTCTGCGCCGGCGCGGACCTGGGTGAACTGGGCGGCAATGGCGGTCTGGGCGGCGGCTCGGCCGGCGGTGAAGCCGGCCTGAAGGCGGCGTTCGACGCCGGCTTCGCCCTGAACAAGGCCTTCCGCGCCCTGGAGACCTGCGGCAAGCCGGTCGCGGCGGCGATCAACGGCCTGGCCATGGGCGGCGGTCTCGAGATCTGCCTGGCCTGCCACTACCGCGTGGTCGGCGACAATCCGAAGACCCAGCTCGCCTTGCCGGAAGCCAAGGTCGGCCTGCTGCCAGGCGCCGGCGGCACCCAGCGCCTGCCGCGCCTGATGGGCGTGATGGCCGCCGCGCCGTACCTGCTGGAAGGCAAGTCGATGAAGCCGCAGGAGGCTCTCGCCCTGAAGGTCGTCCACGAGGTGGTCGCCCCGGGCTCGGAAGTCGAGGCGGCCAAGACCTGGGTCAAGACCAAGGGCGATCCCGTCGCACCGTGGGACAAGAAGGACTTCAAGCTGCCCGGCGGCGGTCCCTACACCCCGACCGGCAGCCAGGTCTTCGTCATGGGCAACGCCATGCTGCGCAAGCAGACCTACGGCAACTACCCGGCCCAGCTGAACATCCTGAAGGCGGTCTATGAGGGCACGCAGGTGCCGTTCGACGCGGCCATCCGCATCGAGACCCGCTATTTCCTGAAGACAATGATGTCGCCCCAGGCCAAGGGCATGATCCGCACCCTGTTCCTGTCCCTTCAGGAGCTGGGCAAGGGTTCGGGCCGTCCGGCCAATGTCCCGCCGTCGGAGGCCAAGAAGGTCGCCGTTCTGGGCGCGGGCATGATGGGCGCGGGCATCGCCTATGTCCAAGCCATGGCCGGCATCGAGACGGTCCTGATCGACCAGAGCCAAGAGGCCGCCGAAAAGGGCAAGGCCTACGCCGAGGGCCTGCTGAAGAAGGCCGTCTCGCGCGGGAAGATGACCCAGGAGAAGGCCGACAAGGTCCTCAGCCTGATCACCCCGACCACCGACTACGATCACGTCAAGGGCAGCGACCTCGTCATCGAGGCGGTGTTCGAGAACCGCGAGATCAAGGCCGACGTCACCAAGAAGGCCGAGGCCCAGCTGGCCGAGACCGCCATCTTCGGCTCCAACACCTCGACCCTGCCGATCACCGGCCTGTCGAAGGCCTCGGTGCGTCCGAAGAACTTCATCGGCATCCACTTCTTCTCGCCGGTCGACAAGATGGGTCTCGTCGAGATCATCATGGGCGAGGAGACGTCCGACGAGGCCCTGGCCAAGTCGATCGACTACGTCCTGAAGATCAAGAAGACGCCGATCGTCGTCAACGACAGCCGCGGCTTCTACACCAGCCGCTGCTTCGGCACCTTCGTGCAGGAAGGCCTTGAGATGCTGGCCGACGGCATCGCGCCGGCCATCATCGACAATGTCGGTCGCGCCACGGGCATGCCGCGCGGTCCGCTGGAGATGAACGACGATGTCGCTCTGGACCTTGGCTACAAGGTCACCCAGCAGACCAAGAAGGACCTCGGCGACAAGTTCGAGGATCGTCCGTTCGCCCCGATCATCGAGAAGATGGTGGTCGAGCTGCAGCGCTTCGGCCGCAAGAACGGCAAGGGCTTCTACGACTATCCGGAGAATGGCCCCAAGACCCTGTGGAAGGGCCTGTCGGACCTGGCTCCGGTGAAGATCGCCGAGGCCGACCAGGCGCTGATCCAGGAGATCCGCACCCGGCTGCTGTACCGCCAGGCCGTCGAAGCCGCCCGCTGCTTCGAGGAAGGCGTCATCACCGACCCGCGCGAAGCCGATGTCGGCGCGATCCTGGGCTGGGGCTTCGCGCCCTGGACCGGCGGCCCGATCAGCCTGATCGACGCCGTCGGCGCCAAGGCCTTCGTCGAGACCTGCGACGGCCTGGCCCAGAAGTACGGCAAGCGGTTCGCCCCGCCGGCCCTGCTGCGCGAGATGGCCGAGAAGGGCGAGACCTTCTACGGCCGCTTCGGCGCCAAGGCGAAGGCCGCGGCGTAAGGCTGAGCCTCAGACCTGAAACACGGAAAGGCCCGGCGGCGACGCCGGGCCTTTTTGTTGTCGCATAAGGCCACGCTTGCGCCGCATGGCGGGCCTAGGCAGATCCGGCGCCGCAGCGCCTGGAGACACCATGAGTACGGCGATCGCCATTGGAACCTGGCGCGCGCCCTCACGGAAGGCGCTGCGGCGCAACCTTGTCGCTTTGGGCCTGGTCCTCGGCGCTCACGCCTTCGTGCTGCTGGCCCTGGTGGCCGGCTCCCGCTGGTTGCCGGTCCTGGTCGAGCCGCCGATCATCGAGGCGCAGCTGGTCGAGGCGCCCGCCGCGACCCCGGCTGAGCCGGCGAAGCCTAAGCCGTCACCCTTGCGAAAGGTTCAGACGACGCGCTTCGCAACGGCGCCTTCCGCCAGCCAGCCCTCTCCCAAGGAAACGCCTGCGGGTCCGCCCGCCATCGTCGCCCCGCCGGGCTTCACCGCCCGCAGGCTGGTCGAGGAAAGCGACGAGACCCGCAAGAGCCTGCGCGACAGCCTCGGCTGCCGCCACGAGAAGGTCGCCGCCCTGACGCGGGCCGAGAAGCTCGCCTGCGCCGAGGCCGACGGCAAACGCGCCCTGACCGCCCCGATGTACGCCGCCATCGATCCCGACAAGAAGGCCGCCTTCGACGGCGACTGCAAGAAGGACGACGAATGGTGCCTCTACAGGGTCGGCAAGGGCCCCTATCCGGGCCTCTTCGCCATCGGCAAGAAAAAGAAGCGCAAGGGCTGGGACGATTAGGGCGAGCGGCTCAACCGCTCACCCTCAAGCCGACCGCGCTTTAGGCCTTGGACACGTCCATGCCCAGGGTCGGCCCGATGCCGTCGGGATGCTCGCCGAAATAGTTGTGGCTGGCCCGCGCCTTGGCCAGCGCCTCGAGCCGGTCGCGCAGGTCGTCGTCCAGCCGTAGCGTCGGCGCGTCCTCGGGATCGTCGTCCTCGGCGGCGGGAATCGAAGCGGCGATCACCTGACGCAGGCGCGAGGCGAACCGCTCGTCCTCCGCCGAACCGGCCTGCGGCGGCGCGTCCAGGAAGGCGATCACTTCTTCGAGCGCGGTTTCGTCGTCGACGATGTCTGGCATGGGCGTCTCCTTGCCCGCAAGAAACGGGCGCGCGCCGGCGCAGGTTCCGAGCCGGCGGCCACCCCGCAACGCTCAGCGCCTGACGATAGCGCATCGCGACGACAATCCTTCCCGTCATGGCGGGAAGCGCGCGGAAAGACGGTCCGGAATTGACCCGGCGCTCTCGACCCGCCAACAGGACGCCGTGGCCCGGACGCAAGACCGGCCAACGGGTACGGTGGCGCTTTCCGTGGGCGAAGCTCTGCTTTACCACCTGGAGAAGAGGCCTTGGCGCTGGCCGGCGCCAAGGGTTTAGTGCGGGGGAGCGTCTCATGCTGGTCGGCGATATCCGGAACCAGATCGACGGAATCTGGAATGACTTCTGGTCGGGCGGGGTTTCGAACCCGCTGAGCGTGATGGAGCAGCTGACCTATCTGCTGTTCATCCGCCGCCTGGACGAGCTGCAGACCGTCGAGGAGCTGAAGGCCCAGGCGACCAAGCAGCCTATTTCCCGACGCATCTTCCCCGAAGGCGTCGACGACGACGGCGAGCCCTACGACAACCTGCGCTGGTCGCGGTTCAAGGCGATGGAGGCGCGCGAGATGTTCCGCATCGTCGACCGCCACGTCTTCCCGTTCATCCGCGAGAAGGTCGCCGCCGAGAGCGCGGTGTCCCAGCACATGAAGGAGGCGCGGTTCGCCATCCCGACGCCGGCGCTGCTGGCGAAGGTCGTCGACAAGCTCGACCGGGTGCCGATGGACAATCGCGACACCAAGGGCGACGTCTACGAGTACATGCTGGGCAAGATCGCCAGCGCCGGCCAGAACGGCCAGTTCCGCACGCCGCGCCACATCATCAACCTGATGGTGGCCCTGATGCAGCCCAAGCCCAGGGAAGTCATCTGCGACCCCGCCGCCGGCACCTGCGGCTTCCTGGTCGGGGCGGGCGAGTATCTACGCGCTCATCACCCGGAAATCTTCCGCGACAAGGATCTGCGCGAGCACTTCCAGACCAAGGCGTTCCACGGCTTCGACTTCGACCCGACCATGCTGCGGATCGGCTCGATGAACATGATCCTGCACGGGGTCGACAGCCCGGTGATCGAGGCCCGCGACGCCCTGTCCGAGGACATCGCCGGCGAGAAGGACCGCTACGACCTGATCCTCGCCAACCCGCCGTTCGCCGGCTCGCTGGACTACGAGCAGACCGCCGTCGACCTGCAGCGGGTGGTCAAGACCCGCAAGACCGAGCTGCTGTTCCTGGCCCTGTTCCTGCGCCTGCTGAAGACCGGCGGGCGGGCGGCGGTGATCGTGCCCGACGGGGTGCTGTTCGGCTCGTCCAAGGCGCACAAGGAACTGCGCCGGATGATCGTCGAGGACCACAAGCTGGACGCGGTGATCTCGCTGCCGTCGGGCGTGTTCCGGCCCTATGCCGGGGTCTCGACCGCCATCCTGATCTTCACCAAGACCGGCGTCGGCGGCACCGACAAGGTCTGGTTCTACGACATGAAGGCCGACGGCTGGTCGCTGGACGACAAGCGCCAGCCCCTGCTGGCCGAAGACCGGCTGGGCGTCGCGCCCAGGACCCCGTTGACCGAGGCCGAGCACGACAAGAACAACCTGCCCGACGTCCTGGCGCGCTGGAGCCAGCGCGACGGCGCCGAGCGCGAGCGCTCGCGCACCGCCCAGAGCTTTACGGTCGACAAGGCCGCCATCGCCGCCGACGGGGCCTATGACCTGTCGATCAACCGCTACAAGGAAACCGTCCACGAGGCCGTCGAGCACCAGAGCCCGGCCGAGATCATCGCCGACCTCAAGCGCCTGGAGGCCGAGATCGCCGAGGGCCTGGCGAAGCTTGAGGAGATGGTGGGGTGAGCTGGCCTACTGTGCGCCTCGATGAATGCACCCGCGTCGTCGGCGGCGCGACACCGTCGACTTCCGTCACTGAAAACTGGGATGGCGAGATCAACTGGGCGACACCTAAGGATCTTAGCGACCTAGACTCGATCTACATCAGCCAGACCCCGCGCAAGATCACTGAAGTCGGTCTCAAAAGCTGCGCCGCGGAGGTGCTGCCTACCGGTTCCGTTCTGTTCAGCTCCAGGGCGCCTATCGGTCACGTTGCGATAACAACCGCGCCCATGGCCACGAACCAAGGTTTCAAGAGCTTCATTCCTAACACGACGCTTGTAACGGCCGGGTACCTTTACTGGTGGCTCAAGGCTAACAGGCGCTTTCTTGAAGGCCTGGGAAATGGCGCAACCTTTAAGGAGGTTTCGAAGGCCGTTGTTTCCCGCGTCCAAATCCCCCTCCCGCCGCTCGACGAACAGCGGCGGATCGCGGCGATCCTCGACCAAGCCGACGCCCTGCGCCGCAAGCGGCGGGACCACGCGTCGCGTATAGCGGCACTGGTGAGTGCAAAATTCCAAGCGATGTTCGGCGATCCCATTGGAACCAAGCTCCTGCACCCGGCAGTGGAGCTTGCGTCACTGATAGACCCCAGCAGGCCAATAACTTACGGCATTCTGAAACCGGGACCCGACCTACCCAACGGCGTGCCTTATGTGCGCGTTGTGGATATCAAAGACGGGCGAGTACTTACTGATCAGCTGCGCTGCACGAGTCCAGAAATCGCACATCAATACCGGCGCTCCACGTTGCGCACTGGAGATGTGTTGATGAGTATTCGGGGCCATGTCGGCAGAATGGCGCTCGTGCCCCCGGAGGCCGCCGGAGCCAACATCACACAAGATACCGCGCGCTTAGCTATTGTTGGCGCAAATCCGATTTTTGTCCGCGCTTTAATGGAACATCCGCTTAGCAAGAGATGGATGGCTGAAAGGACTCGAGGGATCGCCGTCCAGGGGATTAACCTCGGTGACCTGAAGAAATTCCCCGTCTTGGTCCCTCCGAAGCGGGAGCAAGACAACTTCGCTGAGTTTTACAAAGAAGTTCAACTCAACCGCAGCGCCGGAGATATCCAGCTCGCCCACCTCGACGCCCTCTTCGCCTCGCTCCAGCACCGCGCGTTCCGGGGAGAGCTCTGAGCCATGGCGCCCGCCACCCACGTCCTGACCCTGCCCGGCCCGATGCTGCGCCGGGGGTTCTGGCTGTATGTGTGGCGGGTCGAGACGCCGGCGGGCGAGCTGCTGTACGTCGGGCGCACCGGCGACAATTCCAGCCCGCACGCCAGCGCGCCCTATACCCGCATGGGCCAGCATCTGGGCTCGGTCGCCACCCAGAACGCCCTGCGCAGGCATCTCGAAAAGCGCGGCCTGCCCCTGGAGGCCTGCGACTTCCACCTGGTCAGCCACGGCCCGCTCTATGACGAGGTCGCCAAGGCGGACGGCGCGACCCGCGCGGCGCTGATGGCGGCGCACACGCCCCGGCGCGACATCGTCGGGGCCATGGAAAAGGCCCTGGCCGAGGGCCTGTCCGCCGCGGGCTACGCCGTGGTGAACACCGTCCACTGCAAGTGGCGGCTCGACGCCGCGCTCTGGGCGCCGGTCCGCGCGGCCTTCGCCGAGCACTTTCCCGAACTGAACGCCATTCCGCCCCCCCTGACCGCTCGTCATCGCGCTTGACATTTGGTAACGCAAACGGCACCAATTGATCCGGATCGAAGAATATCAGGACAGCGCCCAACGCAGTCCGTTCGGCGCCTGGTTCGATGGGCTGGATTCGACGGCGGCGGCGATCATCACCGTGGCGCTGACGCGACTGGCCGACGGCAACACCTCGCGCGTCGAGCCGATTGGCGAGGGCGCGGCGGAGATCAAGATCGACCGGGGACCCGGCTACCGGATCTATTTCGGCTGGGACGGCAAGACCCTGGTGATCCTGCTGGGCGGCGGAACCAAGCAGCGCCAGCAACGCGACATCGACGCGGCCCTGGCGTGCTGGCGTGACTACAAGGCGCGGAAGGCGGCCCTCGTCGCCGGCCCCGATACGACGAAGAAAAAGAAGAAGAACAAGTAGAAGACCCTGGAGAGACTCATGGCCCTGACCCGCGATTTCAAGGCGACCGTTCGCGCCCGCGCCGAACGCGATCTGGCCTTTCGCCAGGCCCTGTTTCAGGAGGCGGTGCAGTGCCTGCTGGAGGGCGACACCGACGGCGGCCGCTCGGTGTTGCGCGACTACATCAACGCCACCATCGGCTTTGACGCCTTGGCCGAGACCACCAAGACCCCGCCCAAGAGCCTGATGCGGATGTTCGGCCCCAAGGGTAACCCCACCGCCGACAATCTGTTCGGGGTGATCGGCGTGCTGCAGGAAAAGACCGGCGTGCACCTGGAAGTTCGCGCCCAGGCGGTTGTAGCTTGAGCATCAACCTGGGCGGGGGAGCCGGATGACCTCACAATTCGCCTTCCTCGCGCCGGAGTTTGCCGAAGTCCATGCGCTTGCGGCGCGGGTCGAGAGCCTGGCGCGCACCGACGCGCGGGGGGCCTGCTTCTACGCCCGCCTGACCCTGGAGACGATCGTCGACTGGCTGTACCGCCACGACGCCAGCCTGAGGTCGCCTTATGAGCGCACCCTGGCGGCGCGGATCCACGAGCCGACGTTCAAGGCGCTGGTGGGTCCGGCGCTGGTGGCCAAGGCGAGCATCCTGAAGGATTTCGGGAACAAGGCGGCGCATGAGTCGCGCGCCACGCCCGCGTCGAACGGGGTGGCGGCGGCGCGCGAGCTGTTCCACGTCTGCTACTGGCTGGTCCGCACCTATGGCCGGGGCGCCAAGCCGGACGGGTCGATCGCCTTCTCGGCCGACGCCCTGCCGCTGAACCGCGCCGTGCCCGCCCAGCGCCTGGAGCAGCTGAACGCCGCCGCCGAGCGCTTCGTCGAGGCGGTCAAGGCGCGCGAGGCCGCCGAGGCCCGGGCGCGGGCCAGCGAGGAGGGGCGGCTGGCCCTCGAGGCGGAAAACGCCGCGCTTCGCGCCGCGGCCGCCGCCGCCAAGGCGCAGAACAGCGCCCGGCCCGACCCTCACGACTATGGCGAAGCCGAGACCCGCGACCTCTTCATCGACAAGCTGCTGCGCGAGGCCGGCTGGTCGGTGGAGGCCGGCAATCTGGCCCTGGAGGTCGAGGTCGCCGGGATGCCCAACGGGCCGGGCGTCGGCTTCGTCGACTACGTGCTGCGCGGCGACGACGGCAAGCCCCTGGCGGTGGTCGAGGCCAAGCGCACCCGCAAGGACGCCCGCGTCGGCCAGCGCCAGGCCGAACTCTACGCCGACTGCCTGGAAGCGGAAACGGGCCAGCGCCCGATCATCTTCTACACCAACGGCTACGAGCACTGGATCTGGGACGACCTGCGCTATCCGCCGCGTCCCGTCGCCGGCTTCCTGACCAAGGACGAGCTGGCGCTGGCGATCCGCCGCCGCGCCAGCCTGCGCCGTCTGGCCGACAGCCCGATCGATGGCGAGATCGCCGACCGCTACTACCAGACGCGGGCGATCCGGCGGGTGGCCGAGACCTTCGAGGTCGACAGGCAGCGCCGCGCCCTGCTGGTCATGGCGACGGGCTCGGGCAAGACGCGGACGGTCATCGCCCTGGCCGACCTTCTGATGAAGGCCAACTGGGCGCGGCGGATTCTGTTCCTGGCCGACCGGCGGGCGCTGGTGAACCAGGCCGCCGCCGCCTTCAAGAAATTCCTGCCTTCGTCCGCGCCGGTCAATCTGATGAGCGATCGGGAGTCGACCGGGCGGGTCTATGTCTCGACCTATCCGACGATGATGGGGCTGATCGACGGCAAGGACGACAGCGAGGCGCGGCGCTTTGGCCCCGGTCACTTCGACCTGATCATCGTCGACGAGGCCCACCGCTCGGTCTACCGCAAGTACGGCGCGATCTTCGACTATTTCGACAGCCTGCTGGTCGGGCTGACGGCGACCCCCAAGGACGAGATCGACCGCGACACCTACCGGCTGTTCAACCTGCAAAGCGGGGTTCCGACCGACGCCTATGGCCTGGATGAGGCCGTCGGCGACAAGTATCTCGTGCCGCCCAGGGCGATCTCGGTGCCGCTTCGCTTCGAGCGGCAGGGCATCCGCTACGACGACCTCTCCGACGACGAGAAGGAAGCCTGGGACGCCGTCGAATGGGACGAAGACGGCAATGTGCCGGCGATCGTCGAGCCCGCCGCCGTCAACAAGTGGTTGTTCAACGCCGACACCGTCGACAAGGTGCTGGAACACCTGATGACGCACGGCCAGCGCGTCGCCGACGGCGACCGGCTGGGCAAGACCATCATCTTCGCCAAGAACCAGGACCATGCGCGCTTCATCGTCGAGCGCTTCGATCTGGCCTATCCCGCGCTGGCGGGCAGCTTCGCGCGGGTGGTGATCTCCAGCGATCCCTATGCGCAGACCCTGATCGACGACTTCTCCCAGGCCGACAAGGCCCCGCATATCGCCGTCTCGGTCGACATGCTGGACACCGGCATCGACGTGCCGGAGGTGGTGAACCTCGTCTTCTTCAAGATCGTGCGGTCCAAGGCCAAGTTCTGGCAGATGGTGGGACGCGGAACGCGTCTGTGCCCCGACCTCTTTGGCCCTGGGCAGGACAAGGCGTTCTTCACGATCTTCGACTTCTGCCAGAACCTGGAGTTCTTCAACCAGAACCCGAATGTCACGGACGGCGCGATCGGCGCCTCGCTGAGCGAGCGGCTATTCGCCAGCCGCGTCGAGCTGATCGGCGCATTGGACGGCCTGCCCCGGCCCACGCCGCCCGGGGTTTTCCCGGAGGGGCGAACCGATGTCTCCGGCGTAGCCGAAGGCGACCCAGGCCATGACGAAGCGCAGGCGCTGCGCGACGACCTGGCCGAAGGGCTGCGCGAGATCGTCCAGGGCATGAGCCTGGACAACTTCCTGGTCCGGCCTAGGCGGCGCCTGGTCGAGAAGTACGCCGCCGCGGAGGCATGGCGCCGGCTAGGCCTCGACGACCAAGCCGAGCTGACCCATCAGATCGCGGCGCTTCCCAGCAGCGTCACCGACGATGACGTGGCGGCCAAGCAGTTCGACCTTCTCGTGCTGCGCGCCCAGCTGGCGCTTCTTCGCACGGAAGCCAGCTTCCAGGGGCTGCGGGAAAAGATCGTCGGCCTGGCGGGCCTGCTCGAGGAGAAGCGCACCATTCCCATGGTCGCCCATGAGATGGCGCTGATCCTCGAGATCCAGTCCGACGACTATTGGCAAGACGTCACCGTCCCCATGCTGGAGACGTTGCGGCGTCGCCTGCGCGGCCTGATCAAGCTGATCGAGGCGAAACCCCGCGCGATCGTCCGGACCGACTTCGAGGACGAGATCGGCGTCGGGACCGAGATCGAGCTGAAGGGAACCCATGTCGGCGCCGACATGGAACGCTTCCGGCGAAAGGCTCAGCATTTCCTTCAGGAGAACGCCAACCACATCGCGGTGCTGAAGCTCCGCCGGAACGAGCCGCTCACCGCGACCGATCTCGCCGAGCTCGAGCGGATATTTGTGCACGCCGGTGTCGCGGAGCCGGATGATATCGAGCGGGTTCGCGCGGAAGGCGGCCTGGGGCTCTTCGTCCGCTCGCTGGTCGGCCTCGATCGCGAGGCGGCGAATTCCGCGTTTGCGAGCTTCATGGCGGGCCGAAACCTCTCCGCCAGCCAGATCGAGTTTCTGAACATGGTCATCACCCACCTGACCGAGCGGGGCCAGATGGAGCCCTGGCTGCTTTACGAAAGCCCGTTCACGGACTTCAATCCACTGGGCGTCGCGGGACTTTTCAGCTTGGACGACACCAATGCTGTGATCGACATCCTGGAGACCGTAAAGGCGCGCGCCGCCGCATAGTTCGTTGAGGCTGTAGGACCCGATTCAAGAGTCCGAGCTGAACACGTTCAGGCGCGCAGGCCGCGCGGCGGCGCACGTGTCTGTGGGCAAGATCACTGTCGCGCGGTGTTTCCACCTTGGTTCCACGCTCGACCCAGGCGCTGTGACCCGACCGAAGCCGGCTCTAAAATATGCTGATTTTATTGAGGAAAGTGGTGCCGCCTAGGTGACTCGAACACCTGACCTACGCATTACGAATGCGCCGCTCTACCGGCTGAGCTAAGGCGGCCCACGGGCGCTTCGGGGATGGTCCCGAAGCGGAGGGAGCGCCTATTTAGCGGGGCGCGAGCCGCTTGCCAAGCGCCGTCTTGCACCAGAATTGCGACGCGGCGCCGGAGCGGGTTCCGGCGGGTCCGGAAGCGGGAGCGCGTCGAACACGCCGGGGTCGTCGGGAATGGGCATCAGGGCCCCGCCCGTCTCGGCCGCGCGGATGAACGGCGTCGATTCGACATAAGCCGACGGGACCTCCGGCAGATCGTTCATCGTGCGCTCGCGCCGCTCGTGGCGCGGGTGGATCAGCTGGCCGGTCTCGGCGTAGCTGACGGCGAGGCGAGCCCAGTCCTCGCGCTGGTAGGCGAAGGCGCGGCCTTCGGGGTCGAGATCCGACCAGTCAGGCTCGCGGGGCGCGTCGATCCCGCGGGCGATCCAGGCGCGGGCCTCGTCGGCCTGGCCGTTGGCGGCGGCGACGCGGGCCATCAGGCCGGCGAAGCGGGCGGTGGGCGCGGTGTCGTCGAGCAGGCGGGCCGCCGCGCGCGCCGCGATCGGGTCGCCGCCGATCAGGGCCGCCTCGACACGCAGGATCAGGCTCTCGCGCACCTCGGGACGCAGCGCCGCCAGGGCCGCGAGCCGCTGGGCGCGGGCCTTCGGCGTCTCGTTGGTCTTCAGGTCGCGATAGGCCAGCCACAGGGCCGGATGCGGCTGGGCCTTCCAGGCCGTCTCGATCAGCTGGCCGGCCTTGGCGGTCTTGCCCTCGTCGGCCAGCAGGCGCGCGGCCATGATCACGCCCGGGGCGAAATCGGGCTTGAGCTTGACCGACTGGTTGGCGAAGTCCAGCGCCTGGGCGCGGGCCTTGGGGTCCGGCGACTCTTCGAGGCTGGCGGCCGAGGCGGCCAGCAGGGCCGCGCGGCTGCGCTCGGCCACGACGGGCGAGACGATCTTGCGCTCCAGGCCGCCCTGGACCAGCTGCAGGGCCGCGGCCCAGTCCCCGACCTCCAGACGCGCCTCCAGAAGCGCGCTCCAGGCCCAGCGGGCGGTGCGCGCCAAGCCGTAGGCGGTCTCGGCGTAACGCAGGGCCGCGACCTTGTCGCCGTCCGCCAGGGCCGCCTGCATCAGGCCGCGCAGGCCGGCCAGGCGCATCTCGGGAAAGCCCAGCATGGCGTTGTAGGCGCTGGCCGCCGCGCCGCGATCGCCCGCGGCTTCCGCCGCCTGGGCAGCCAGGACCCGGACGAGGCCGGGAGCGTCCTCGGCCAGTTCGGCGGACTTCTGGGCCAGGCGCCGGGCTTCCGAGCCGTCGCCGGCCGCCACGGCCAGGAAGCCGCGCGTCAGGGCTTCGATCGCCTGCTTGCGCTTGGCCTCGGCGCGGGCGCGGGCGGCGCGGCGCGGCGCCTCGACGATCCAGATCACGCCGCGCCAAAGCAGGGTGAACGCCAAGGCGAGGAACAGGGTCAGCAAGGCCGCCGCGGCGGCGGTCATCTCGATCCGCCAACCCATCCATTCCAGCGAGGCCCGGCCGGGCTCCCCGGTCAAAGCCAGGACGCTGACCGCCACCGAGGCGACCAGGAAGAGGGCGAAGAGGACGCGGGTCATGGGGTCGCTCGCGCGATTCGCGACAGCGCGGACAAGGCGTCGGTCCGGATCGAGGCCACCCGGCGGTCGATTTCGATCCGGCGGTTGGCCGCGGCGAACCACGGGGCCAGCACCTCGCGCGACGGCTCTGGCAGCGCTTCCAGCGCCGCGAGGGCGCCCTCGACGTCGCCCTCGTCCAGCAGCAGCTGGGCGCGGGCCAGGATGGCGTCCGGCGTGGAGCCCTTGGTGGAGCCGACGTGGCGGATGGAGACGATGCTGGACAGGGCGTAGCGGAGGCGCGCGAACAGGTCGGCGTCAGCCCCCGGATTGCGCGCGGCGCTGGCGGCCCGGCCGGCGAGATTGGCGAACTGCGCGGCCAGGCCCGCCCGGGTCGGGGCGCCCAGGCGAGCCAGCAGCTCAAGGCCCGTCAGGCCCGGCGAGGCGGGCAGGACGCGCTGCAGCCCCGCCAGCGTCTCGGCGAACGGCCGCGCTCCGTCGGCGGCCTCGGCCAGGGCCGACACCGCCAAGGCGGCGGCGGCGGCGTCCGCCACGGCCTGCTGGCCGGTCTCCAAGGCGACGACGCGGCCGTCCAGCCTGGCCACATCCTCGGCAGGCGCGGCCGGAACGACAGCGAGCGCCGCCTCGGGGGCGGGCGTCGGCGGGGCCGTTTCGACGATAGGCTTGGGGTTGGGGGCCGCCGAGATCGGGGCGCTCGGCGCCGATCGCGCCGGAAGCAGCGTCGGTCCGAACCAGGCCACCGCCGCGCCCAGCAAGGCGCAGAGCAGGCAGAGAAACAGCCAGATCCACACGCCAGGGCCCATCACCCTCTTGCGCGCGTACAGCGCCGGATCGCTGGGAGCGACGATTTCAGCGGGATCGGGAGCGGCGTTCATGCGCCATTCGTGCCCCAGCCCGACGCGCCGCGCAACGTCGTGCTTAAGCTGTAAGCAGGGCCAGCAGCGCGGTTTCGTCCGGACGCGGCGCGCAGGCCACAGAACTCGGGCTTTCCAACGGTGGAAGCCCGGCGGCGACCGCCGGCGACAGGCAGAGGGCGCGGAGGGCGCGAACGGGGCGGCGACTCGCGATGTCCGCCAGCTGTCGAGCCGCGCGCGGCGAATGCAGCAGCACGGTCAGCGGCTGGGCGAGCAGGGCCAGCGTGGCCTCGGACGGCGCGCGCGCCACCGTCTCATAGACCGCCACGCCTCGCGCGGCCACGCCCGCTCCGTTCAAGACGCCGACGAGGTCGCCCGCCGGCTCACGCGCTCCCGCCCAGAGCACGCAGGCCGGTCGGGTCGCGAGGATCAGGTTCGCAAGATCGGTGACATCGCCATTGGCGTCGGCCACCCGCCCAAAGCCCGCCTCGCCGGCCGCGGCGGCCGTCGCGCGGCCAACCGTGAAGACCGGCAGGTCACGCGCCTCCGACAGCGCCGAGAACGCCCGCACTCCGTTGACGCTGGTGAAGGCCAGGGCCGTCACGCCCGAAAGCTCGATGGGCGCCGCGATCGGCGCGATCTCCAAAAGCGGGTCGACGATCGGCAGGAAGCCCAGGGCCGCGACCTTGGCGGCGGTGGCCTCGGCGCCGGGCCGGGCGCGGGTGATCCAGACCGGCGCGCCCTGGCCCATGCCCTATTCCGGCAGCAGGATGGCGTCGCCGCCTTCGGCGCGCACCTCGCCGCCCAGCTTGAGGCCAAGGGCGAGGGCCTCGCCGGCGTCGTCCGCGCCTGACAGCGTGGTCTCGCCGTGGCGGCGGAAGCGCTGGGACCCGTTGGGGGTCAGAGCTTCGACGACCATCGACAGCCGCGCGCCATCCAGGATCGCGCGGGCGCCGATGGCGGTGCGGCAAGAGCCTTCCAGGGCCAGCAACGCCCCGCGCTCGGCGGCGACGGCGATCGTGGTCGGACGACAGCGGACAGCGTCGAGCCACGGCGCGCCGACATCCTCGGCCCGCGTCTCGATGACCAGGGCGCCCTGGCCCGGCGCCGGCGGACAGGCGTCGGGATCGATCCAGCTCTTGGTCACGTGGCCAAGGCCCAGACGGTTCAGGCCCGACTGGGCCAGCAGGATGGCGTCAGCCTCGCCGCGCTCCAGCTTGGCCAGGCGGGTGTCGACATTGCCGCGCAGCATGACGATCTCGAGGTCCGGGCGGACGTGCAGCGCCTGGGCTTGGCGGCGTAGCGAGGCGGTGCCGAGGCGCGCGCCCTTGGGCAGATCCTCAAGCCGCTCGCAGATGTGACTGATGAAGGCGTCGCGGGGATCTTCCCGTTCGGGCGTGGCGGCCAGGACGAGGCCCGGCGGCAGCTCGGCCGGCATGTCCTTCAGCGAATGGACCGCGCAGTCGATGCGGCCGTCCAGCAGGGCTTCCTCGATCTCCTTGGTGAAGAGGCCCTTGCCGCCGATCTCCATGAGACGACGGTCCTGGATGCGGTCGCCGCTGGTGACGATCGGGATCAGCGGGGCGACGGCCTCGATCTCGTCCTTGGAAGCGCCGGCGGGCGCGCCCAGGGCGGCGGCGATACGGGCCTGCATCAGCCCAGATTGCGCCAGCGAGAGCTTGGAGCCGCGCGCGCCGATGCGGATGGGAGGTTGCCGGGACACGGTCGGAACGTTACCTGCGGATGCGAAATTCATCCTCGCTGCTACAGGAGCGGCGAAAGGCCCGCAACCGAATGACCACCCTTAAGCCCTCGGGGCTCACGATCCTCGGCCTGGAGACCAGCTGCGACGAGACCGCGGCGTCCGTCGTGCGCCGCGCCGAGGACGGAACGGTCGAGGTCCTGTCGTCGATCATCGGCACCCAGTTCGAGCAGCACGCGCCGTTCGGCGGGGTCGTGCCGGAGCTCGCGGCCCGGGCCCATGTCGAGTCGATCGACGCCATCGCGGCCGAGGCCATGCGGGCGGCGGGCCTGGATTTCGACGCGCTGGACGGGGTGGCGGCCACGGCCGGCCCCGGCCTGGTCGGCGGGGTCATGGTCGGCCTGGCGTTCGGCAAGGCCGTCTCCCTGGCGCGCGACGTGCCGCTGGTGGCCGTCAACCACCTGGAAGGCCACGCCGTCTCGGCCCGCCTGGGCGCGGACGTCGCCTATCCGTTCCTGCTGCTGCTGGTGTCCGGCGGGCACTGCCAGCTACTGGAGGTCGCCGGGGTCGGGGCCTGCAAGCGCCTAGGCACCACGATCGACGACGCCGCCGGCGAGGCCTTCGACAAGATCGGCAAGAGCCTGGGCCTGCCCTATCCCGGCGGTCCGGCCCTGGAGAAGCTGGCCGTCGGCGGAAACCCCGATCGCTACCCGCTGCCGCGCGCCCTCTTGGGCCGCAAGGACTGCGACTTCTCGTTCTCGGGCCTTAAGACCGCCGCCGCGCGGATCGCCGAGACCCTGACCACCGACGAGGAGCGCCGCGATCTCGCCGCCGGCGTCCAGGCCGCCATCGCCCGGCAGCTGTCGGAGCGGGTCGATCGCGCCATGAAGCTCTACAAGGAAAGTCACGGGCCGGAGGATCTGCGCTTCGTCGTCGCCGGCGGCGTGGCCGCCAACGGCGCGGTGCGCGCGGCCCTGCTGGCCCATTGCGAGAAGAACGGCTTCAGCTTCGCCGCCCCGCCCCTGGCCTACTGCACCGACAACGCCGCCATGATCGCCCTGGCCGGCGCCGAGCGCCTGGCCCTGGGCCTCTCCGACGACCTCGACGCCGTCGCCCGTCCGCGCTGGCCGCTCGACGAGGCCGCCGCGCTCGCCAACCCCGCCAACGCTTACGGCCGCAAGGGAGCCAAGGCATGACCTTCCACCATGCGGGCGTGATCGGCGCCGGCGCCTGGGGCACCGCCCTGGCCCAGGTCTGCGCGAGGGCCGGACTGCGGGTCACCCTGCAGGCGCGCGAGACCGAGGTCGTGGCCTCGATCAACGAAGGTCACGAGAACGCCCTGTTCCTGCCCGGCGTAGCGCTGGAGCCGACGATCCACGCCGCCTCGGCCATGGCGGACCTGGCCGCCTGCGACCTAATCCTGGCCGTGGCGCCCGCCCAGCACCTGCGCTCGGCCCTGGCCGCCCTGGCCCCGCACTTGAAGCCCGACGTTCCGGTCGTGCTGTGCGCCAAGGGCGTCGAGCAGGGCTCGCTGAAGCTGATGACCGAGGTCGCGATCGAGACGGTCTCCGGCGCGCCGATCGCGGTGCTGTCGGGCCCCAGCTTCGCCGGCGAGGTCGCCCGGGGCTTGCCGACCGCCGTCACCCTGGCCTGCGACGACGAAGCCCTGGCCCGCGCCATCGCCCACGCGATCGCCACCCCGACCTTCCGGCCCTATGTGGCGAACGACATGATCGGGGCCGAGGCCGGCGGGGCGGTGAAGAACGTCCTGGCCATCGCCTGCGGCGTCGTCGAGGGCAAGGGCCTGGGCCGCAGCGCCCACGCCTCGGTGATCACCCGCGGCTTCGCCGAACTGACCCGCTTCGCCGTCGCCCTGGGGGCTCGCGCCGAGACCCTGAACGGCCTGTGCGGCCTGGGCGATTTGGTCCTGACCTGCTCCAGCCCGCAGTCGCGGAACATGAGCGTCGGCCTGGCCTTGGGCCAGGGCCTGACCCTGGAGCAGGCCCTGGCCGGCAAGCTGTCGGTGGCCGAAGGCGTCGCCTCGGCCCCGGCCGTCCGCGCCCTGGCCCGCAAGCTGGGCGTCGAGGTCCCGATCTGCGAGGCGGTCGCCGCCATCCTCGACGGCGAGCTGGCGGTCGACGCCGCCATCGCCGCCCTGCTGGCCCGCCCTCTGAAATCCGAAGGCTTCTAGTTTCTCAAAAAGGATCGCCGCATGGCCCTCTTCGCCATCCTCTGCAAGGACAAGCCCGGCGCGCTGGACACCCGGCTGGCCACGCGCCCCACGCACCTGGACTATCTGAACCAGTCCGCGGGGCTGAAGCTGGCGGGCGCTCTACTGGGCGACGACGGCAATCCGATCGGCTCGCTGCTGATCGTCGAGGCCGAGGACCTGGCGGCCGCCCAGGCCCAGGCCGACAACGACCCCTTCACCGCCGCCGGCGTGTTCGAAAGCGTCGAGGTCCGGCCCTGGCGCGTGGCGGTCGGCTCGCTCTAGCGCTTTGCGCGGCGATCCCGACAATCGCGCCCGTCCGGCCACCGGAACCGTGCTCTGCGCGCTGGACGAGATCCCCTCGCCCGGCTCCAAGGGGTTCCGGTTCCGCGAGGGCGACGCGTTGTTCGCCGGCTTCGTGGTCCGTCAGGGCGAGACGCTGGTCGGCTATGTCGACAGCTGCCCGCACGCGGGCTGGCCGCTGGCCGGCTTCGCCGGGCGCTACCTGACGCGCGAGAACGACTACATCCTGTGCGCGGGCCATGGGGCGCTGTTCAAGATCGACGGCGGCGCCTGCGTCGCCGGCCCCTGTCCCGGCCAGGCTCTGACGACCTGGCCCGTAGCGCTTCTGGACGGCCTGATCGTCACCGCCTAAGGACGCGAAAGGCCTCGCCTGCGCCCGTCAGACGGGCCGCGCGACACTATGCCACTGTCGGTTGGCCGACGCGGTTAAGTCTCGTTAGGCAAGTTCTCCGGCAATCTGCTTCGATCAAGCGAGGCGGAGAAATCGGATATGGCTTCCCTAGGACGGAAGGTCATGAGCGCGGCGGCGGGCGCGGCCCTGCTGTGCGCAGCGACGGCCGGCACGGGGCTTTGGGTGGCTCACAGCCTCGATTCGGCCCTCGTTCGCGCCGAAGGCTCGGCCCGCATCCTGCGCCTGCACATGCACGCCGACATGATGCACGACGCCCTTCGCGCCGACGTCATGGGCGCCGTCATGTCCAGCGATCCCGGCCTGGGCGTCGACCTGAAGGCCGTGCGCGCCGATCTGGCCGAGCACACGGCCGCCTTCAAGCAGGACATCGCCGAGGGCGGGCGACTGGCCCAGGACCCGGCGGTCAGCGCGGCCCTGTCCGAGGTGAAGGCGCCGCTGGCCGCCTATATCGGCGCCGCCAACGGCCTCGTCGCCGTCGCCGACACCGATCCCGCCGGCGCGCGAGCCCGCCTGCCCGACTTCGCCGCCCAGTTCTCGGCGCTCGAGGGCAAGATGGAGGCCGCGTCTGAAAAGATCGAGGCCGCCGCCACCCGCGACGCCGACGAGGCCAAGACGCTGGGCGTCATGGGCCAGGGCCTGATGGCGGCCCTGCTCCTGGCCTCCGCCATCTTCGCCGGCCTGCTGATCTTCGCGGCCCGCCAAGGCCTGATCCTGCCGCTGATCTCGGTGACCAAGGCCCTGCGCGCCCTGGCCAGCGGCGACGTCAATGTCGCCCTGCCGGTGATCAAGACGCGCGACGAGATCGGCGAGATGACCCACGCCTTGCGCGCCTTCCACGATACGATCCAGGCTCGCCAGAAGGACCTTGAGGCCGCCGACGTGCGCGAGGCGCTGGAGATCGAGCGGCGGGAAGCCGAACGTCGCCGCGACGAGGCCGAGGCCGTCCAGAAGGCCGTGGTCAGCAGCCTGGCCGACGCCCTGGACCATCTGTCCGACGGCGACCTGTCGCATCGCATCAGCCGCACGTTCCCCGAGGGCTATGAGCGCCTGCGGGTCGACTACAACGCTGCGGTCGAGAAGCTGTCGGGCGTGATCGCCGCCTCTCTGGAAGCGACCAACATGATCCATGGCGGCTCGCGCGAGATCACCTCGGCCGCCGACGATCTGGCGCGCCGCACCGAGCAGCAGGCCGCCAGCCTGGAAGAGACCGCCGCCGCGCTGGACCAGATCACCGCCAAGGTCCGCCAGACCGCCGAGAGCACCGGCCAGGCCCGAACGGTGGTGGCGCGCGCCCGCGAAGCGGCGGGCGGCAGCGACGATCTCGTCGACCAGGCCGTCGGCGCCATGGAAGCGATCGAGAAATCGTCGGCGCGGATCGGCCAGATCATCCTGGTGATCGACGAAATCGCCTTCCAGACCAACCTGCTGGCCCTGAACGCCGGGGTCGAGGCCGCCCGGGCCGGCGAGGCGGGCCGCGGCTTCGCGGTCGTCGCCCAGGAGGTGCGGGCGCTGGCTCAGCGCTCGGCCGACGCCGCCAGGGAAATCAAGGACCTGATCGCCACCAGCTCCGCCGAGGTCGAACACGGCGTCCAGCAGGTCGGCCGCACCGGCGAGGTGCTGCGCGCCATCGCCTCGGAGGTCCAGCAGATCGACGGCCTGGTGCGAGACATGGCCGCTTCGGCCGCAGAGCAGGCGCGGGGCCTGGTGGAGGTCAATGGCGCCGTCGCCCAGATGGACCAGGTCACCCAGCAGAACGCGGCCATGGTCGAGGAGACCACCGCCGCCAGCCACGCCCTCGCCCAGGAGGCGACTCGCCTGGCGCAGCGCATGGCCGAACTGCGGATCAGCAGCGAAGCGCGAACGGCGGCGGCGGCCTAACCGCCCGCCGACCAGTCGCCCGACTTGCCGCCGGTCTTTTCCAGCAGGCGCACGGCCTCGATGACCATGCCCTTCTCGGCGGCCTTGAGCATGTCGTAGATCGTCAGGCAGGCCACCGACGCCGCCGTCAACGCTTCCATCTCGACGCCCGTGGGGCCGGTGGTCTTGACCCGCGCGGTGACCTTGAGGCCGCCTTCGGCCGGCTCGACGGACACCTCGACCTTCGATAGCGCCAGAGGGTGGCACAGGGGGATCAGGTCCGAGGTCTTCTTGGCGGCCATGACCCCGGCCAGTTCGGCCACGGCGCGCACGTCGCCCTTTCGGCCCGAACCGGAAACCGCCAGCGCCAGGGTCGAGGGCGCCATCCGCACGAAGCCGCTCGCCACCGCCTCGCGAGTCGTCGCCGGCTTGTCGGAAACGTCGACCATGCGGGCGCGGCCCTGGTCGTCGATGTGGGTCAGCTTGCTCATTGCTCAAGCAGCCTCGGCATCAGCTCGACCATGTTGCAGGGCTTGTGGCGGCTGTCCAACTGCGCGGAGATGAGCTTGTCCCAGCCGTCCTTCACCGCCCCGTTGCTGCCCGGCAGGCAGAAGACGAAGACGCCGCCGACCAGGCCGGCCGTGGCCCGCGACTGCAGGGTCGAAAGGCCGACCGAGGCGTAGGACACCAGGTGAAAGACCACCGAGAAGCCGTCGATCTTCTTGTCGAACAGCGGCTCCAGCGCCTCCACCGTCACGTCCCGCCCCGTCAGGCCGGTGCCGCCGGTGGTGACGACGGCGTCGACGGTTCCGCTATCGACCCAGGCGCGGACCTGGGTCCGGATGCGCTCGACGTCATCACGGACGAGGGCGCGGTCGGCCAGGGTGTGTCCGGCGGCCTGGATGCGCTCGACCAGGATCTGGCCAGAGGTGTCGCTCGCCGCGTCGCGCGTATCGGAGACGGTCAGCACCGCCACCCGCACCGGCGTGAACGGCAGCTCCGGCTTGATCCCGCCGCCCGGCTTGAGGCCCGCGTCCGACATCCGTTTCTCCTCTCAGTCCCAGCGTTGCGCGTCGGTCCGATCGCGGTCCGTCGGCTCAATCCAGCGCGCCCCGTCCGGGCCGTGCTCCTTCTTCCAGAAGGGCGCGCGGCTCTTCAGGTAGTCCATCAGGAAGTCGCAGGCCTCGAACGCCGCGCGGCGATGGGCGGCCGCGGTGGCGACGAAGACGATCGCCTCGCCCGGCGCGATCCGCCCGATGCGGTGGACGATGTGGACGTCCTGCAGCTGGAAGCGCGCCATGGCCTCGCCGGCGATCTCGCCGATCGCCGCTTCGGTGAAGCCGGGATACGCCTCCAGTTCCAGGGCGATGGCGGCGCCCTGCTCGGCGCGCGCCAGGCCGACGAAACTGGCCACCGCGCCCGTCTCGCCCCGGTCGGCGCAGAAGGCCGTGACCAAGGCGCCCGGCTCGAACGGCCGGTCGGTCAGGGCGACCGTCATCCGCCGCTCATCGGCGGCAGGAAGGCCACTTCGGCGCCGGCCGCCAAGGCCGACTCGCCGCGCACCAGCACCTTGTCGACGGCGATCTGCACGCCGGGCGCGGCCAGGGCCTCGCCCAGCCCCGCATCCTCGGCGGCGATGACCGCGCGCAGGGCGGCCAGATCGACGGCCTCGATCCGACGGTCGCGCCAGCCGGCCTGGTCGGCCAGCCGTCCGAACAGCAGCACCCGCGCCATCGCCTAGCCCCCCGTGGTCGACATGTGCCGCGCCACGGCCGGACGCGCCGCGGCGATCTGGAAATCATGACCCTGGGGCTTGGCGCCGATGGCCGCGTAGATCGCCGCCCGCAGGCCCGCCTCGTCCGCGCCCGACCGCAGCACGGCGCGCAGGTCGCTGGCGTCCTCGCGCCCCAGGCAGGTGTGCAGCGTACCCGTGCAGGTCAGGCGCACCCGATTGCAGGCGTCGCAGAAATTGTGGCTGAGCGGGGTGATGAAACCGAGCCGCCCCCCTGTTTCAGCGACCCGGACGTAGCGCGCCGGTCCGCCCGTGGTCAGCGGGATGTCCTCCAGCGTCCAGAACGCGGCCAGGTCGCGGCGCACCTGCGCCAGCGACAGGAACTGGTCGGTGCGGTCCTGCTCGACCTCGCCCAGCGGCATGGTCTCGATCAGGCTGACGTCGCAGCTGCGCGCGTGGGCCCAGCCGATCAGGTCCGGCAGGGCCTTGGCGTTGTCGTCCTTCAGCGCCACGGCGTTCAGCTTGACCGCCAGGCCCGCCGCCTGGGCCGCGTCGATCCCGGCGATCACGCGCGCCACATCGCCGCCGCGGGTCAGCCGGCGGAAGACGGCGGGGTCCAGGGTGTCGAGCGAGACATTGATCCGCCGCACGCCGAACCGGGCCAGGTCCGCCGCGTAGCGCTCCAGCTGCGCGCCGTTGGTGGTCAGGGTCAGCTCGTCCAAAGCGCCCGACGCCAGGTGGCGCGACAGGCGCTCGACCAGCGTCATGAAGCCCTTGCGCACCAGGGGCTCGCCGCCGGTCAGGCGCAGCTTGCGCACCCCCAGCGCCACGAACATCGAGGCCAGGCGGTCCAGCTCCTCCAGCGTCAGCACCTCGGCCTTCGGCAGGAAGGTCATGTGCTCGGCCATGCAGTAGACGCAGCGCAGGTCGCAGCGATCGGTGACGGAGACGCGCAGATAGGTGACGGCGCGGCCGAAACCGTCCACCAGGACGGGCGGGCTGGGCGCGGCTAAGACCGCTTGCGCGGCGCTGTCGTCATAGGGCGTCATGTCTGGCCGCAAGATAGGCGCTGGAGCCCATGACGCAAAGCCATACCCCGGTCTTGGAAGCGATCGTCCTGGCGGCGGGCCGGGGAGTCCGCTTCGGCGGCGACAAGCTGCTGGCCGCGCTGAACGGCGCGCCCCTGGTCACTGGGGCCCTGGCCGCCGCGCTCGCCGCACCGGTCCGGCGGGTCCTGGTGGCCGTTGGCGATGATCCGCGCCTCGTCGACGCGGTTCAAGCCTTCGCGACGCCCGACCGGGCGGACCGCCTTGTGCTCGTCCCCGTCCCTCAAGCCGCCGAAGGCATGGGAGCCTCGCTGAGAACCGCCGCCAGCGCCGTTTCCGCGGCGGCCGAGGGCGTGTTCGTTTTTCTCGGCGACATGCCCACGATCGCGCCCGACACGCCGGTCAGGCTGGCGGCGGCCCTGGACGCACCCGACCGCATCGTCGCGCCGGTCCATGCCGGACGGCGCGGCCATCCGGTGCTGTTCGGCCGCGCCTGGCTGCCGGCGCTCAAGACGCTCAAGGGCGACGAGGGGGCTCGCGCGCTGATCGCGGCGGCCGGATCCAGCCTGCGCCTTGTCGAGGTGGATGATCGCGGCGTCCTGCTCGACATCGACCGGCCAGAAGATCTCGCCCGGTTCTAGGTCTACAGGCTCCGGCGGTTACTGAGGCCGGCGCTCGGGATCGCTGAGGATGGCCTTGATCTTGGCCACCAGCGCCAGGGCGCCGTCCGTGTCGCCCCGTTCCTGCAACGCGGCGATCCGCGGGAAAAGAACCTGGAGGACCCTACGATGGTCCTCGCCCAGCTTCGACAACGCCGCGCGAAACGCCGCGATGTCCTCCGCCTGATCTTCCGAGGCGCCGGACAGCTCTGCCATGAAAACCCCACGCACTGGCGAACAAGGTCACAATGCGCGGATAGGTCGATTCCGTCCAGCTTGCCGCTACGTCGCCGTACGGATGATCGGCAGGCGATCAGTGACGCGCTGATCCAAGGCCAGCAAGGCGTTGGCGACCGCCGGTCCGATCACCGGCGTGCCGGGCTCGCCCACCCCGCTGGGGGGATCGCCGGACGGAACGATGTGGGTCTCCACCGTCGGCGCCTCGTTGATGCGCAGCACCCGATAGGTGTCGAAATTGCCCTGATCGACCTTGCCGTCGGTCAAGGTCACCTCGCCGAACAGGACCGCCGACAGGCCGTAGCAGACCCCGCCCTCCATCTGGGCCGCGATCTGGTCGGGCGAAACCGCCACACCGCAGTCGACGGCGGTGACCACGCGGCCGACGCGGGGGACGCCGTTCTCGAGCTTGACCTCCGCCACCTGGGCGACGACCGAGCCGAAGCTCTCGTGCACCGCCACGCCGCGCGCCCAGCCGGGCGTCGGCGCCGGCCCCGCCTTTTCGACCGCGAGGTCCAGCGCCGCCAGGTGCCGGTCGGCGCCGGCCTTGCGATAGAGGGCCCGGCGATAGTCGACCGGATCCTTGCCGGCCTTGCGGGCCAGCTGGTCGATCGTGTGCTCCATCACGAAGGCGGTATGGGTCGCGCCGACCGAGCGCCACCACAGCACGGGCACGCCGACGTCCGGGAAGGCGACCTGACAGTCCACGATCGGCGTGGCCTTCAGGTAGGGCGAGCCCGCCGCCCCCTCGATCGCGCTGCCATCCGGCCCCTTGCCCGCCGGCATCGGCGAGTTCTTCATGATCGACTGGGTGACGATCCGGTGGCGCCAGGCGGCCGGGTAGCCGTCCTGGTCCAGCCTGACCTTGACCGCATGGATGACGATCGGCCGGTAGTAGCCGGCCCGCATGTCGTCCTCGCGCGTCCAGACCAGCTTCACCGGCCGGCCGCCGCCGATCGTCTTGGCGATGTAAAGGCACTCGACCGCGTAGTCCGACTCGAACGTCGCCCGCCGCCCGAACGAGCCGCCGGCCAGCAGGGTCTCGATCTCGACCGAGCCCGGCAGGCAGCCGACCACCTTGGCGGCGTTCAGCTGGTCGAGGGTCGGGCCTTGCGAGCCGAACGTCAGCTGGACCTTCGAGCCGTTGACCGAAGCGACGCAGTTCATCGGCTCCATGGTGGCGTGGGCGAGGTACGGGAACTCGTAGGTCGCCTCCAGCACCTGGTCGCCCTTGGCCGACGCGAGGACGGCGGCGTCGCCGCGCTGGTCGAACGGCTCCCACTTGGCCGAGGCGTCGTCGCCCGCCGCGATCGCCTTGAACTGCTGGGCGATGGCGGCGGAGCCGCGCTTTTCAGCCTTCTCTTCGTCCCAGACGATGTTCAGCGCCTCGCGGCCCAGCTTGGCGGCGTAGGTGTTCTGGGCGACCACCGCGACGCCGGACGGGATCTGGAAGACCTCGACTACGCCTGGGACCCTGCGGGCCTGCGTGGCGTCGAAGCTCTTCACCTTGGCGCCGAACCTGGGCGGGTGGGCGACCATGGCGGTCAGCATGTCGGGCAGCCGGACGTCTTGGGTGTAGCGCGCCGTGCCGTCGCTCTTGGCCTGGGCGTCCTTGCGGCGGACCCGGTCCGTGCCGATCAGGGTGAAGGCCTTCGGGTCCTTCAGCTTGACGTCCTTCGGCGGCGGGACCTTGGCCGCGTCGGCCAGCAGGTCGGCGAAGGTCGCGGTCTTGCCCGAGGCGTGGGTCACGACGCTGTCCTTCACCTTGATCTCGCCGGCCGGGACGTTCCAGCCATTGGCGGCGGCCTGGACGAACATGGCCCGCGCGGTGGCCCCCGCCTTGCGCAGCTGGTCCCACGAGTTGGAGATCGCGGACGAGCCGCCGGTCAGCTGCGCCCCGACCGAGCCGTTGGAATAGAGCTTGGCGTTGGCCGGCGCAAACTCGACCCGGATGCGGCTCCAGTCGGCGTCGAGCTCCTCGGCGACGATCGCCGCCAGGCCCGCGTGGCTGCCCTGGCCGAACTCGATGTGCTTGGAGATGACCGTCACCGCGCCATCGGGAGCGATCTTGATGAAGGGACCGAAGGCGCCGACCTCGACCTTGGAGCCCAGGCTCATCAGGTCGGCCGGCGAACAGCCGACCAGCAATGCGCCGCCGACCAGGGCGGAACCGACCACCAGGTCGCGGCGGCTCGGGCCCTCGGGCTTGAAGGGGGCGTTCATCGGGCGCCTCCCTCGGCGACGTCCTTGATGGCGGCGCGGATGCGCTGATAGGCGCCGCAGCGGCAGAGGTTTCCGGCCATGGCCCCGTCGATGTCCTCGTCGGACGGCTTGGGCGTCGCGGCCAGCAGGGCGACGGCCGACATGATCTGCCCGGACTGGCAGTAGCCGCACTGGGGCACGTCGTGACGGACCCAGGCTTGCTGCACGGGATGGGCGCCACCAAGGCCTTCAATCGTGGTGATCTTGCCGGCGCCGACCGCGGCGATCGGCGTCACGCAGGCGCGGATCGGCTGACCGTCCAGGTGGACCGTGCAGGCCCCGCACTGGGCCATGCCGCAGCCGAATTTCGTGCCGGTCAGGCCCAGCTCGTCACGCAGCACCCAGAGCAATGGGGTGTCGGGCGCCGCCTGGGCCGTGACCGACTTGCCATTGATATCGAGCGTGGTCGCCATGCCTCTCGCCTCCCCGCGAGGACGGACTCGTTGGTCCGACAGCAAAGCTAACACTGTTCACATCCCAGCGTAAATCGTGACCGCCTGGATCGGCGCGCCGTAAACCCGCTATGCTCGCCGCCTTGATCACCCGGAGGCTCCGATGCGGCGCGCCCTCGTCCCTCTCGCCCTGCTGGCCCTGACGGCGGCGGGCTGCGCGACCCTGGCGCCGGACGCCACCGACTCGGCGGTCCGCTATCGCTGCCAGGCGGGCAAGAGCTTCACCGCCGCCTACGCCTTGCACGGCAAGCATGTCGTGGTCACCGCCGGCGGGGTGACGCGCACCCTGAAGCTGGCCCGCTCCGGCTCGGGCGCGCGCTATACGGCCGGCGACGCCGAAATCTGGGGCAAGGGGACGGCCGCCACCCTCAAGGGCTTCCCCGGCGGTCCCTATCGAGCGTGCGACTCCCAATAGTTCGAGGACCCACGTGGACTCCTTTCCCGCCTATTTTCCCCTGGCCGGCCGCAGGGTGGTGATCGCCGGCTCCGGCGAACCCGCCGAGGCCAAGGCCCGGCTGTTCGAGGGCTCGCCCGCCACGGTCGTCCGCCTGCACGCGCCCGAGGCCTTCTCGCCCGAGGCCTATGCGGACGCCGTGCTGGTCTTCGTGGGCAGCGCCGACGAAGCCTTCATCGAGGCCGCCGTAGCAGCCGCGCGGGCGGCGGGCGCGCTGCTCAACGTGGTCGACCGTCCCGCGCTTTGCGACTTCAACACGCCGGCCATCATCGACCGGGGCCAGGTGGTGGCGGCGATCGGCACGGGGGGCTCGGCGCCCGTGCTGGCGACGCTGCTGCGCAACGACGTCGAGAGCCAGGTGCCCGAAGGCATGGGTCGCGTCGCCGCCCTGCTGGCCCGCCTCCAGGACGAGGTTCGCAAGGCCCTGCCGGTCCTGCACGAGCGCCGCGCGTTCCTGCGGGCTGCGGCGCGCGGGCCCGCCGCGCGGGCGGCCATGGCCGGCGACATGGCCCAGGCCGAGGCCTTGCTGCGCGAGGCGCTGGCCAGGGGCGTGGCGCGCACAGGCGCGGTGAAGGTGCTGGCGGCGGACGGTCCGGTCGATCTGCTGAGCCTGCGCGCGGTCCGCGCCCTCGGAACCGCCGACGTCGTGGTGATCGATCCGGACGCCGATCCCGAGATCGTCGGCCTGGCTAGGCGCGACGTCGAGCGCCTGTCGCCGCAGGCCGCCGACGCCGATCACCTGGCGGCCCTCGTCGCCCGGGGACAGCAGATCGTCTGGCTCCGGGGGCGGGCGGCCTCGACCGCCGTGCTGGACGCCCTGGCCGAGGCGGGCGTCGCGGTCGACGCTCTGCCCGTGGTCCAAGACGAAGGGACGAGGCTCTAATCCAGCGGGCGGCCCTTGGTCTCCGGCAGGAAGAACAGGGTCGCCAGCACGCTGATCAGGGTGAAGGCCACCGGGTACCAAAGGCCCGCATAGATATCGCCGACCGCGGTGACGATCGCGAAGGCGAAGAAGGGCACGAAGCCGCCCACCCAGCCGGTGCCGATATGGTAGGGCAAAGATAGCGCCGTGTAGCGCACGCGGGTCGGGAACAGCTCCACCAGGGCGGCCGCCAGAGGGCCGAACAGGGCCGTCGCGGCGATCACGAACACGAACAGCACGCCCAGCATCATCGGCTTGTTCATGCGCGCCGGATCGGCCTTGGCGGGATAGCCGGCCTCGGCGAGCGCCGCCTTGATCTTCGCCTCGACCGCGGTCTTCACGGCCTTGGCCTGAGCCTTCGGCAAGCCCTTGGCGCTCTGCGAGGCCACGTCGACGCCGCCGACCTTCATGATCGCCAGGGTCCCAGGCGGAGCCTTCTGGTTGGCGTAGGAGACGCCGGCGTTGGCCAGGGTGCTCTTGACGATGTCGCAGGCGGTGACGAAGGCGGCCTTGCCGACCGGGTCGAACTGCAACGAGCAGTCGGCGGGATCGGCGACCACCACGACCGGCGCCCGGGCGCTGGCCTCGGCCAGGGCCGGGTTGGCGGCCTTCTCCAGCAGGTGGAAGCCCGGGAAGTAGAACAGCAGGGCCAAGGTCATGCCGCCCAGCATCACGGGCTTGCGGCCGATGCGGTCCGACAGCCAGCCGAACACGACGTAGAAGACCGCGCTGATCGCCGTGGCCGTCATCATCAGCACGTTGATGTCGGCCGGATCGACCTTGAGGAACTTCTCCATGAAGGTCTGGGCGTAGAAGAAGCTCGTGTACCAGACCGCCCCTTGCGCGGACATCATCGCGAAGAAGGCCAGCAGCACCAGCTTGAGGTTCTTCCACTGGCCGAACGCCTCGGCGTAGGGCGCCTTGGACGACTGGCCCTCGGCCTTCATCGCCGCGAAGGTCGGGCTTTCCGTCAGCTTCAGGCGCATCCAGACCGATACGCCCAGCAGCCCGATCGAGACCGCGAACGGAATGCGCCAGCCCCAGGCGTCGAAGGCGTCCGGCCCCACGTGGGCGCCGAGCAGCCAGCGGGTCAGCAGGATCACCAGCAGCGCGCCGAACAGGCCGAACGCGGCCGAGCTCTGCACCCAGGACGTCGACCAGCCGCGCTGGTCTGGCGGCGAATGCTCGGCGACATAGATCGCCGCGCCGCCATACTCGCCGCCCAGGGCGAAGCCCTGCACGCAGCGCATGATGATCAGCAGGATCGGCGAGATGATCCCCGCCTGCTGGTAGGTCGGCAGGAAGGCGATGGCGAAGGTCGCGCCGCCCATCAGCAGCACGGTGGCCAGGAACGCGCCCTTGCGTCCGGCCTGGTCGCCGATCTTGCCGAACACCAGGGCGCCCAGGGGGCGGAACGCGAAGCCGACGCCGAACAGGGCCAGGGCCGCGACATAGCCGGCCGTCTCGTTCAAGCCGGCGAAGAACGTCTTGGAGATGACCTGGGCCAGGCTGCCGAAGATGAAGAAGTCGTACCACTCGAACGCCGTGCCGGCCGACGACGCCGCCACCACCGTGCGCATCGACGCGCGTTCCTGACCCTGGCCAGCCATCTGTTTCCCCCGTTTCGCCTTGGTTTAGCGCGCTTCAGCGCGCGGGGGAAAGAGGCGCGGGATCTTCGGTCCAGCTTCGGAGATCCGATGCGCGCTCGATCGATCGGACGCACGCCCTAGGCCAAGGCGGCCTCGGGGTCGGCGTGGGAGGGCTCCTCTCGCGACAGACGAAGAATCTCGGCGACCAAGGCGGTCGGGGAGATCGGCTTGGCCGCCACCCCGTCCATGCCCGCGGCCAGATAGGCCGCCCGCTGGTGGGCCATGACGTTGGCGGTCAGGGCGATGATCGGCGTCCGTCCCGCGGGACCGGCGAAGGCTCGGATCCGGCGCGCCGCCTCCAGGCCGTCCATGCCGGGCATCTGCACGTCCATCAGGATCAGGTCGAAACCGCCCTTGCGGGCCGCGGCGACGCCCGAAGCGCCGTCGCCGGCCAGGCTGACGGCCGCGCCGAGCTGCTCCAGGATCCGCCGGGCCACCAGCTGGTTGGTCGCATTGTCCTCCACCACCAGCACCCGCAGCCCGGCCAGGAGGCTGTCGTCCTCGACCACAGAGGCTTCCGGCGCCACGGCCGGTGGCGCGGCGATCGTCAGGGTGAAGGTGGAGCCGACGCCCGGCTCCGACTGGAAGGTGATGTCGCCGCCCAGCATCCGGGCCAGGTTGCGGCTGATCGCCAAGCCCAGGCCCGAGCCTCCGAACCGGCGCGTCGTGCTGGCGTCGCCCTGCTGGAAGCGATCGAACAGGCGCGCCTGGGCCTCCAGCGGCACGCCCACCCCCGTGTCGATCACGTCGAAGACCAGGCTGGGCGTGTCCGGCGACGACGTCCGGCTCAGGCGCACGGTGACCGAGCCGGCGGCGGTGAACTTCACCGCATTGCCGACCAGGTTGAACAAGGCCTGCCGGACCCGCGTGGCGTCGGTCATGATCCAGCCGGACGAGTCGACGATGTCGAGCTCGAGCCGCAAACCCTTCTGCGCCGCCGGTCCCGCCAGCAGGCGGACCACCCCGCGCGCCAGGTCGCAAGGATCGACCGGTTCGTGACTCAGCTCCAGCCGCCCGGCCTCGATCCGCGAGATGTCGATCACGTCGTCCAGCAGCGTCGACAGCATCTGGCCCGCCGCCAGGGCCTCGCCCAGTAGTTCGGCGTTCTCGCCGTCGGGCAGCTCGCGCTGAAGGACGTGAAGCACCCCCAGCACGCCGTTCATGGGCGTGCGGATCTCGTGGCTCATATTGGCCAGGAACTGGGCCTTGGCCTCTCTGGCCGCCTGGGCCGCGCGCTCGGCGGCCACCAGGGCCAGCTCGGCGCGCTTATGCGCGTCGATGTCGAGCACCAGGCCGAAGGCCTTGCGCGGGCGAAGGTCGGAGTCGCGCCGAACCTGATGGAACACCCGGATCCAGCGCGTCTCGCCGTCCGGCAGCAGCAGGCGAACATCGTGCTCTTGAGCGGGGTTGTCGCCGCTGCGTCGCCACTCGGCGGCGACCGCGTAGAGCTTCTCGCGGTCCTCGGGATGCAGCATCGGCCAGACGGCGTCGCGCACGTCCTCATAGCCGATCCGCCGGCCCATCATCCGCTGGAACTCGGGCGAGCCCCAGAAGCTCCCGCGCTCGTAGTCGATCTCGTAGACGCCGGCCCGGGCCGCGCCGAGGGCGACCTTCAGGCGGCGAGCGTTGATCCGCGCCTCGCGCCGCGCGTCCGCCAGCGCTGTCACGTCGTCCATGTAGGTGATGACGCCGACGATATCGCCGTTGACGTCGCGCCAGGGTCGCGCCTCCCAGCGCAGGCAGTGCTCCTGGCCCTCGGCGTCGAACAGGCGGTCCTCCCGGCGCGTGACCGTCTCGCCCGCGAGCGCCCGGGCCACGCCGGCGACGAACCGACGACGCACGCCGCTGGTCAGGTCCTCCAGCGACCTGCCTATGACGCGCGCCTCCGTCGCCTTGAAAATCTCGAGGAACTTGGGACTGACCAGACGCAGGCGCAGATCGACGTCGTACACGGCCACCGCGAAGGGCGCGTCCTCGACCAGCCGCCGAGCCCGGCGCTCGCTCCAGATCGCCTTGTCCCGGATCAGCGCCACGTCGGTGATGTTCTGGGCCACGCCCTTCAGCGCATGGCGCCCGCCCGGCCGGGCCTCGGCGCGGAAGGTGCTGCGGAAGGTCAGCCAGCGGCCGTGATCGCCGCGCAGGCGATATTCCATGGCGCCGCCCTGGCCGGTCTCGACCGCGCGCCGGAAGGTGTCGGCGACCTTGGCGCGCTGCTCGGGCGCGATCCGCTCGAAGAACAGCGGCGGCGTGCCGATATCGGCGGGCAGCAGGCCCAGCGCCGCGACGGCGTCGGGCGTCCAGTCGATCAGGCCGGTCTCCGGCTCGTAGCTCCAGATGCCGATGCCGGCCGCCTCCGCCAGCATCTCGTGGGTGCGCCGGGCCGCCTCCAGTTGCTGGCGGGTTTCGACCTCCGCGGAGACGTCGTGCATCAGGCCGATCATCTCGCCCTGCGGTCCCAGCCGTGTTCGCCCCTGCAGCCAGATCCAGCGCCCGTCTTTGCACAGTCCGCGCAGCTCGCCGACCGCGGCGCCGGTCTCGCGTAGGCGGCGCGAATAGTCGAGCAGCTCAGGCTGGCTGTCGGGGTGGACGAACTTGATGGTTGGCTGGCCGATCAGGTCCTCCGCGGACCAGCCGGTGAGGGTCGTCCAGGCGCCGTTGACCGTGACGAAGCGCCCCTCGGGCGAGACCACGGCGAAAAGATCGTGGGCGTTGTCGAAGAACCAGCGCGCGGCGTCGTCGAAGGACGACGGGGCGATCGTCGTCCCATCGCCTAGCCCCGCATTGCCCGCCGAGTCCGGCATTCGCTTCCCTCAAGGTTTAGCGGATCGTGCGGTACGCGCGGTAAACTTTGTGTTGGCGCCCGGACGGGTGGCGGGAAGCCAACGCGGTCAGACCTCGGCCCACTGGCGGAGAAGATTGTGGTAGACGCCGGTCAGGGACAGGATGCCCTCCTCGTCCTGGCCGGTCTTGCGCGACAGGCGCTGGATGGCGACGTCCATGTCCAGCAGCAGGCTGCGCTTGGCGTCGTCGCGCACCAGGCTCTGGATCCAGAAGAAGCTGGCGACCCGCGCGCCGCGGGTGACGGTCGTCACGTGGTGCAGGCTGGTGCTGGGATAGAGGATGGCGTCGCCGGCCCCTAGCTTGACGACGTGGTCGCCATAAAGGTCGTTCACCACCAGCTCGCCGCCGTCATAGTCCTCGGGCTCGGCCAGGAAGAGCGTGCACGACAGGTCGGTGCGAAGCTTCAGGCCGGTCACCGGATCGCGACGGATCGAGTTGTCGACGTGGTCCTTGAAACCCATGCCCTCGCCATAGCGATTGAACATCGGCGACAGGATGGTGTGCGGCAGGGCCGCCGAGACGAACAGCGGGTTGGCCTCCAGCGCCTGGACGATGATCGCCCCGACGTGCTTGGCCTCGGCGCTTTCCTGCGGCAGCTGCTCGTTGTTCTTGGCCATCGCCGCCTGGAAGCCGGAGGTGACGTTGCCGTCGACCCAGGGGCCGGCGTCGAGGATCGCGCGGCATTCGGCGACCTGCGCCTTGGTCAAAACCTCTGGGATCTGCAGCATCATCAGGGACATCCTATTTGCGAACCGTTCCTAGATGGATGGGCCGAACTTTCCTTTGATCCGGATCAGATCAGCGCCCGGAGAGACAGGAAAAACGCCCCGACCGGCGAGGTCGGGGCGTTGGCGTGAAGCACCGTGGAGGGGAGGATCAGTACTTCACGTTCAGGGTCAACAGGGCCTGGCGACCGGGGGCCGGGTCGGCGTGGTGGACGCCGTTGGTCCGCACGATGTAGCGCTCGTCGGTCAGGTTCTGGATGTTGAGCTGCAGGTCGGCCGTCTTGTTGATAGCCCACGAGGCGAACGCGTCGTAGCGCCAGTAGGACGGGGCGTAGATCCGGTTGGTCCCGCCGCCGGCGCCGCCCTGGTTGCCGCCGAAGCTCTTGGAGACATAGTAGGCGCCGCCGCCCAGCGAGATGTCTCGCGTGACCTTGTAGGTCGTGAAGGTCGAGAAGCTGTGCTTGGGCGTGTTGGCCAGCGGATCGCCCTGGTTGACGCTGGTGTAGGCGCCGCGGACCAGCTCGCTGTCCATGTAGGTATAGCCGCCGAACACCTGCCACTTGGGCGTGACATTGCCCGAGAAGCCGAGCTCGAAACCCTTGACCTCGACCTCGCCGACCTGGGCGTAGGTGTTGGCGTCGATCTGGATCTGGGCGTTCTTGCGGGTCGTCTTGAAGGCGGCGGCCGACAGGGCCAGGGTGTCATGGAAGACATTGGCCTTGGCGCCAAGCTCGAAGCTCTCGCTGTCCTCCGGCTCAAGCTGGACCGTGGCCAGGTTGCCCGTCCCCGTGGCGGTGTTGCCGTTCTGGTCGCCGGCCGAGATGCCCGGCGGCGTCGAGGACGTCCCGTACGAGACATAGAGGCTGGAGCTGGCGGTCGGCTTGTAAACAAGGCCGGCCTGGTAGTTGGTGAAGTCCCACGAGCCCTTGCGCGGGGTGTAGGTCGCCGAGGTGAAGACGCCTTGCGACTGGGTTGTGGAAACGTCGACGCCCGAGCTGTCGTAGCTGTCGTGGCGCAGGCCCAGGTTCAGCAGCCACTTGTCGCCGAACTTGATGGTGTCGAAGCCGTAGACGGCGGCCGTCTTGGCGATGTTCCGCGAGGCCGGGCTGCGATTGACGACGCCCGTCCAGCTGTCCTTGTCGTTCGGCGCGTAGACCAGGGTGCAGTCGCCGGCGCCCAGGCTGGCCAGGGTGCTGGCGGCGATCGTGAAGCCGGTCGGGCAGGCCGCGCCCGAGGTGGTGTAGGTCGAATAGGTGGCGTTGCGGTTTTCCTCGCGGCTCAGCTCAAGGCCGACGTCGAAGCTGTGTTCCAGACCGAACAGGGTCTTCTTGCCGTGCATGTCGCTGACGATCGCGACGCTCTCGGTGGGGTTCCAGCGGGTCTTGGTGCCGCGCTTCATCCACCACTGGCCGTTGACGAGCTGGGCCGCGCCGCCATCGCCCGGATTGGTGACGATGTAGTCGTTCAGCGACTTCGAATAGCGAACCACCTGACGCACGCTCAGCGCGTCGCTGATCGCGTGGTCGATGGCGAAGGTCGCGATGTCGGACTTGGTCTTCTGGTAGTCGCGCGACTTGATCCCGTAGAAACTCCGGCGATCGACGGCCAGGATGCCGGACTCGGTGCGCGGCTGGGTCGTCTTGCTGATCAGCGGGATGCCGTAGTCAGGCGTCTGGTTGCTGTCGAGGTGGTAGTAGCTGACCGTCAGCTGGGTGTCGCCGTTCAGGCCGACCGCCAGCGAAGGCGCGACGCCCCACTTGTCGAAGTCGACCGACTTGCGGCCCGGCGTGTTGCCTTGCGAGCCCATGACGTTGATCCGCAGGGCGACGCTGTCGTTGACCGCGTAGTTGGCGTCGGCGGTGGCCCGCACATATTCGTCGGTCCCGATGGCGATCGAGCCGCGCGCGAAGCTGTCGGCCTTGGGCGTCTTGGACGACAGGTTGATGCTGCCGCCGCCCGAACCACGACCGCTATAGGCGCTGTCGGGGCCCTTCACGACCTCGACCTGCTCGAGGTTGAAGACTTCGCGGACCTGGCCGCCGCTGTCGCGCACGCCGTCGACGAAGACGTTGTTGCCGCTGGACTGGCCGCGGATGAACGGACGATCGGCCAGGGGCTGGCCGCCCTCGCCCGCGCCGAACGTGATGCCGGGCGAGGTGCGCAGGATGTCCTGCAGCGAGGTCGCGGCGGTCTGCTCGATGATTTTCGACGGGATGACCGTCACGGACTTGGGCGTGTCGACCAGCGGGGCGGTGAACTTGCTCGACGAGGGGTCGGCCACCCGCTTGGCGTCGATCTTGACCGACGAGACCTCGGTGCTGTCGGCGGCCGGCGCCGTGGCGATCGGCGCGGCGGCGTCCGCTTCCGTAGCGCCTGCGGCGTGGGCCAGGCTCAGGCCCGCGAGGCCGGCGACGGCGGCGGCGCCGAGGGCGCGACGAGGCCGGCT
This sequence comes from Caulobacter segnis, assembly GCF_003243465.1. GTDB lineage: Bacteria > Pseudomonadota > Alphaproteobacteria > Caulobacterales > Caulobacteraceae > Caulobacter > Caulobacter segnis_A. The sequence goes on along the minus strand of NZ_QFQZ01000027.1, from coordinate 4,924 downwards.
CACAATGCCGGCGAAGGTCGGATTACGCATATTTTGGTCTTTCCCCAGAGGGCGCTTGCTCGCCCTTCCTGAAATTGCGAGGCGTTCTTAGCGACCTTGAGACGCAGTCGCAATGATAATCGTTCGCAATAGCGGTGTTCGCTTTGAAAAGTCGGGCCTGTGGCGCGTCTCGCCCGTCAGCCCAGCCGAATGACCGCGCCCAAGGGCTGCGGAACCCGCCTTGACGCCGAAGGCGGCGCGGGTCCCTATCCGCGCCGAAAGCCCCTGTGGAGCCGCTTATGAAGACCGCCCTCATCGCCGCCGCCCTGCTGGCCTTGGCGGGTGGCGCCCAGGCCTCGGACCTGAAGTCCTGCGCGGTCCCCGTGTCGGTGTCGCCCGCGCCTTCGGAGGTTCCGCCGCCGAACGAGATCCACACCGACGTGCCGATCGCGGCCTATCTGCTGGCGCTGTTCTGGTCGCCGGAGTCGTGCCGCGCCGGCATCCCCGAGGCCGACAAGGCCATCCAGTGCCAGGCCAACCGCTTCGGCTTCACGGTGCATGGCCTGTGGCCGAACGGGCCGGACAAGGTCCACCCGCGCTATTGCCGGCCCAGCCCGCCGATGAGCCCGGCGACGGTGAAGGCCAATCTGTGCATGACGCCGTCGCCCTGGCTGCTGCAGCATGAGTGGCAGGCGCATGGGACCTGCCAGTGGGACACGCCCGAGGCCTATTTCAAGAAGGCGCGGAAGATCCGCGAGAAGCTGAACGTGCCGGATCTGGATCCCGGCGTTGACGGCGTCATGACAGCCGGCGAGATCCGCAAGGCCTTCCTTGACCGCAACCGCAAGCTCGCGCCGGAGGACCTGAACGTCCGGGTCAAGGACGGGCGGTTGACCGAGGTCTGGGTCTGCATGGACCTGAAGTTCAAATGGGCCGCCTGCCGGGGCGGCAATGGCGCGCCGGACATGGCGATCGTGAAGGTGACGCCGAGGCGGGGGTAAAAATCCTTCTCCCCTTGCGGGAGAAGGTGTCGCTGGAGGCGACGGATGAGGGGTCGCGCCGGCCATTTCCGAGCGCCCCCTCACCCGACCCGCTTCGCGGGCCACCCTCTCCCGCGTGGGGAGAGGGAAACACCCACCAGCCTTAGCCCTCGATGAAGGCCAGCAGATCCTTGTTGATCGTTTCGGCCTCGGTCGTGGCCATGCCGTGCGGGAAGCCCGGATAGGTGATCAGCTTGCCGTTCTTGACCAGCTTGATGGCCAGTTCGGCGCTGTCGGCGATCGGGACGATCTGGTCGTCCTCGCCGTGCAGGATCAGAACCGGGACGTCGATGGCCTTCAGGTCCTCGGTGAAGTCGGTTTCCGAGAAGGCGGTGATGCAGTCGTAGTGGGCCTTGGCCCCGCCCATCATGCCCTGCCGCCACCAGTTCTCGACGGTCGCCGGCGAAACCTTGGCGCCTTCGCGGTTGAAGCCATAGAACGGCCCGGCCGCCACGTCGTGGAAGAACTGGGCGCGGTTGGCGAGCAGGGCCGAGCGGAAGCCGTCGAAGACCTCGATCGGCAGGCCGCCCGGGTTGGCCTCGGTCTTCAGCATGATCGGCGGCACGGCCCCGACCAGCACCGCCTTGGCGACGCGGCCGGGTTCGGCGCGGGCGACATATCGGGCGACTTCGCCGCCGCCAGTCGAGTGGCCGATATGGACCGCGTTCTTCAGGTCCAGGTGCTTGGCCAGGGCGATCACGTCGGCGGCGTAGGTGTCCATCTCGTTGCCGGTGTCGGTCTGGCTGGAGCGGCCATGGCCTCGGCGGTCATGGGCGATGACCCGATAGCCCTTGAGCAGGAAGAACATCATCTGGGCGTCCCAGTCGTCCGACGAGAGCGGCCAGCCATGGTGGAAGACGACCGGCTGGGCGTCCTTGGGGCCCCAGTCCTTGAAGAAGATCTGCGCGCCGTCGTTAGTGGTGAAGAAGCCGCTGCTCATGGTCCTGATCCCTCGCCTGGGGAGGCCGTCCGGCCCGTCCCGCTGTTCCGATGAAGACAGAATGCTCTCGCCGCAGGGTCGCAGATATAGAAATGATCGAAACCCATGGTTTCGTCTTTTGATCTAAATCAAGTCACCAGATCTTGTGGCGGCGAGATGCGGCGGTAGCGCGCCTCCACGAAGCCGAACAGGCCGAAGGCGATCAGCCCGGCCGCCAGGGCGCCGAGCACGAAGCCGCCGAACGGCTGCTGCTCGACGGTCTGCAGGGCCTGACCCCAGCTACGGGCCTCGTCGGCCCTCGCCTGCAGCCCGGCCAGGACGAGGAAGACGCCGACCGGCAAGGTGGCGAGGCCGCGGGCGGCATAGCCCACCTTGGCCAGCGGCTCGACGCGCCGGCGCAGGACCTTGTCGCAAGCGAGACGGTGGCCGAAATCCTGCGCCAGGCCCTGGATCACGTTTCCCACCCCGAAACCTACGACCACCAGTCCGGCCAGGATCAGCAGCCAATCACCATGCGGGGCGCTCAGCACCGCGGCGCTGGTCTGGCGCAGATCCTCTGTCTCGTCCGCCTCGCCGAAGTCCTCGAAGACGTCGAGCAACTCGAAGGCCGACAGCGCTAGGCCGCCATAGACCAGGCCGCTGATCGCCTGGCCCGCGCGGATCGCCCAAGCCTTGGGGGCGGTCCCATGGCGGTCGGCGTCGAACACCGCCTCGATCGCTCGCCAGGCGGCGAAGGCAGTCAGGCCGCAGCCGACGGCGCCGATCAGCACGGTCCCCAGCGGCCAACCCGCCCATGTCTCCAGCACGCCCTTGGCGCCTCTCGCCTGGGGCATCAGGTCCAGGGCGGCCAACAAGGCGATCGCGCCCAGTCCGCAATAGACCAAGCCCCGCGCGGCGTAGCCCAGGCGCGCCGCCCATTCCAGCAGACGCGGGAGATCGAGTCGGCGAAGACCCAGCAGCCGTCGAGGAAGCGCCAACAATCCGACCAAGGCGTCTAGAACCCTTCCTCGTGGGTGATCATGGTGACTGGGGCGCGCCGGAACCGCGCGCCGCGATAGACGGTCTCGGGCGGATCACCCCGGACCTCGCCGCCGGTCGCGGCCAAGAAGGCCTCCCACTCATCCTCGGGCAGCAGGAAGCCCACGGTCTTGTCCGGCGCGGCGTCGATCTCGCGGTCGGCTTGCTGGCGGATGTCCATGGCGGCGCTCCCTCTTCGAAGGGACAACGCCCGACGCCGCCACGCGCTCCAAACGCAAAGCGGGCGGCCCCTTTCGGAGCCGCCCGCCATGTTCGCTTCGGAAAGACCGACGCTTCGAAGGCTTACGCCTCTTCAGCGGCCGGAGCTTCCTTCTTCGACAGGTCTTCGCCGGTTTCCTGGTCGACGACCTTCATCGACAGCTTGGTCTTGCCGCGGTCGTCGAAGCCCAGGAGCTTCACCTTGACCATCTGGCCTTCCTTCAGCACGTCCGACGGCTTGGCGACGCGTTCGTTGCTGATCTGGCTGACGTGGACGAGGCCGTCCTTGGCGCCGAAGAAGTTCACGAAGGCGCCGAAGTCGACGACCTTCACGACCTTGCCGTCGTAGATCTTGCCGACTTCCGCCTCGTCGGTGATCGACTTGATCCAGTCGATCGCGGCCTTGATCTTGGCGCCGTCCGAGGCCGAGACCTTCACCGTGCCTTCGTCGTTGATGTCGACCTTGGCGCCGGTGGTGGCGACGATCTCGCGGATCACCTTGCCGCCCGAGCCGATCACTTCGCGGATCTTGTCGGTCGGGATGGTGATGGTCTCGATCTTCGGGGCGAACTCGCCGACATCTTCACGCGGCGCTTCCATGGCCTTGTTCATCTCGCCGAGGATGTGCGCGCGGCCTTCCTTGGCCTGGGCCAGGGCCTGCTTCATGATCTCGGGCGTGATGCCGGCGATCTTGATGTCCATCTGCAGCGAGGTGATGCCTTCGCTGGTGCCGGCCACCTTGAAGTCCATGTCGCCGAGGTGATCCTCGTCGCCCAGGATGTCCGACAGGACCGCGAAGCCGTCCTTTTCCAGGATCAGGCCCATGGCGATGCCCGAGACCGGACGGGCCAGCGGCACGCCGGCGTCCATCATGGCCAGCGACGAACCGCAGACCGTGGCCATCGAGGACGAGCCGTTCGACTCGGTGATCTCCGAGACCAGGCGGATCGTGTAGGGGAAGTCTTCCTTGGCCGGCAGGACCGGACGGATCGCGCGCCAGGCCAGCTTGCCGTGACCGATCTCGCGACGGCCCGGCGAGCCCATGCGGCCCGTCTCGCCGACCGAGTAGGGCGGGAAGTTGTAGTGCAGCAGGAAGGATTCCTTGTAGGTGCCTTCCAGGGCGTCGATGAACTGCTCGTCGTCGCCGGTGCCCAGGGTCGCCACGACGATCGCCTGGGTCTCGCCGCGGGTGAACAGGGCCGAACCGTGGGTGCGCGGCAGGATGCCGACTTCGCCCAGGATCGGACGGACGGTGCGGACGTCGCGGCCGTCGATGCGCAGGCCGGTGTCCAGGATGCCGCGACGCACGACGTCGGCTTCCAGTTCCTTGAAGACGCCGCCCAGCTTTTGCGGGTCATAGCCTTCCGGATTGGCTTCCGAGACGCCGAGCGCTTCGATCGCCTTCTTCTTGGCCGCGCCGACCGCTTCATAGCGGTCCTGCTTCTTCTGAATCTTGTAGGCGGCGGCGATGTCCGCGCCCACCAGGTCCTTCATCTTGGCCTTGATCGCGTCGGTGTCTTCCGGCTCGAACGCGAAGGGCTCCTTGGCGGCGTGCTCGGCCAGCTCGATGATCGCGTCGATCACCGGCTGCATTTCCTTGTGGGCGAAGTTGACGCCGCCCAGGACGATCTCTTCCGAGAGTTCCTTGATTTCGCTTTCGACCATCATCACCGCGTCGGACGTGCCGGCCACGACGAGGTCCATCTTGCTGTCCTTCAGCTCGTCGAGC
>NZ_QFQZ01000026.1 GCF_003243465.1 Caulobacter segnis | reverse complement strand
GATCTCGCGCGCGTCACCGGCGTCGGGCCAGAGCCGCCACTCGAAATCCGGCGCGGCCTGAGACAGCGCCGCCAGCCAGGGCTCGGCGCGCACGCCGAAGCAGGCGAACAGCACCACCGTCGCGCGCTGAGCTTTCATCACATCCTCGTCGGCCGTCGGTCGTGACAGCCCTACTGCTTGCTGAGCAGACGGACCAGAGGCGCGTCGAGGGGCGCGGGACGTCCCGCCTTCATCGCCGCGTCCATCCGCGCGAACCCGTCCTGCACGTAGCGAACGCCCAGCCAGCGCAGAGGCTCGGGCTCCCACCGCGGCGAGCGGTTGTCGACGCTTGGCAGAAACTCGAGTCCCGTCGGCCTGCCGGTGATCTTCCCCGCCAGGATCCGCGCCGAGATGTTTGTCGTCGAGACGCCCCGGCCCGTATAACCGAACAGCTGGCCGATCTTGGTGCTGGGATCGAAGCTGACCGTCGGCGTCCAATCGCGCGACACGCCCAGGTACCCCGCCCAACTGTGGGTGAAGGCCACCCCTTCCAGCGCCGGAAACCACTCCACCAGGGTTTCGCGCATCGCCTTGGCCGTGGCCGCGTCCCACGGCTGATCCATGTTGGAGCGCATGTGATAAGGCGCGCCGCGACTGCCGTAGAGAATCCGGCCGTCGGTGGTCTTGGTCAGGTAGTCGACCATGTTGACCTGCGAGCCCAGCCCCTCGCCGCCCGCCCAGCCGATGCTCGACCACTGCCGGGCGCTGAGCGGCTCGGTCAGCACGATCAGGGAGGACATCGGCAGCAGCGCCCGCCGATAGCGCGGCTGCTGGGTCAGATAGGCCTCCCCCGCCGCCACCATGGCCTTGCGCGCGATCAGAAGGCCGTTGTCGGTGTGCAGGCGCGGACTGTCGCCAGGCTCGAAGCGCGTCACCGCCGAACCCTCGTAGATCACCCCGCCCAGGCGCTCGATCGCCCGCGCCAGGCCGCGGACCAGCTTGGCCGGATGCACCGTGGCGCTCTTGGGAGAATAGAGCGCGCCCTCGACCTGCGTCGCGTGAACCTTCTCGCGGGCCGCCTCTGCGCCAAGCAGGCGGTTCTGGTCGCCAAAGCCGAGGCGTTCATAGGCGCTGTGGGCGCGCTGGATCGCGGGCAACTGCGCCTTGCCCCGCGCCAGGCTCAGAATGCCGGTCTGACGGTACTCGGCGTCGATCCCTTCCCGGGCGCAGACGCGGCCGACCTCCTCCACCGCGTCGTACATCGCCTGCAAGGTCTTGTGGCCGACCTCGACGCCGTAGCGGTTGGCCAGGGTCGCCGCGTCGAGCGGATAGCGCGACGAACACCAGCCGCCGTTGCGCCCGGACGCGCCATAGCCGCAGATGTCCTTCTCCAGAATGGCGACCTCCAGGCCCGGATTGTCCCGCAGCAGATAATAAGCGGTCCACAGTCCCGAATAGCCGCCGCCCAGGATCGCGACGTCCACCGTCACTTGGCCGCTCAGCGGCGCCCGTGGCGTCAGGTCGTCCCGGCAGGTCTCCAGCCAGTAGCTGGTCTCACGATAGGCCGAAGCGGCCGTGAGGTTTTGCGGCCGCATGTTCATTGGGCTTCATCGAAGATGACATAGGCCTTGCGGGCCGTGGTCTTGATCGTCCAGACACCGCCGGTGTTGGCCGGGAAGTACACGGCCTCGCCCGCCACGATCTGGATGGGCTCGCCCTCGTCGGGCTCGAACACGCAGTCGCCTTCCAGGAAGACGCAGAACTCGGCGGCCAGCACCTGGCGCCGCCAGCGGCCGGGACTGCACTCCCACACGCCCGTCCGCGTGGTGGACGCGGCTTTGGAGACGAAGCTGCGCACGGCGATCTGCGAGACCGGCTCGCCGATCGGAACCGGCGCGGGATTGCCCGGCGGCATGGCGGCGAAGAGTTCGGCCGGCGCGAATTTGATGATCATGGCCCTTACGCCCCCGCGATATCGCTGCACAGAAGTTTGAGTTCGACGAACTCGTCGACGCCGTGCCGCGAGCCTTCTCGGCCCAGGCCCGACTCCTTGACCCCGCCGAACGGCGCGACCTCGGTCGAGATCAGGCCGGTGTTCAGCCCGACCATCCCGTATTCCAGCGCCTCCGCGACCCGCCACGAGCGGTCGAGGTCGCGGGTGAACAGGTAGGCCGCCAGGCCCGCCGAGGTGTCGTTGGCGATCTCGATGGCCTCGGCTTCGGTCTCGAAGCGGATCAGGCCGGCCACCGGACCAAAGGTCTCCTCGTTGGCCAGCAGCATGTGGCGGGTTACGCCGGTCAGCACCGTGGGGGCGTAGAAGAAGCCTTCGCCCGGCAGGGCCGCGCCGCCGGTCAGCACCCTGGCCCCGCCGGCGACGGCGTCCTCGACATGACGGGCGACCTTGGCCGCGGCGGCGGCGTTGATCAGCGGCCCCTGGTCGGTCGGACCGGCCAGTCCGTCGCCGACCACCAGGCGCTCGACCCGCGCCGCCAGCTTGTCCGCGAAGGCGTCGTAGACGCCGGCCTGCACCAGCAGGCGGTTGGCGCAAACGCAGGTCTGGCCGGTGTTGCGGAATTTCGAGGCCATCGCCCCCTCGACCGCCTTGTCGAGATCGGCGTCGTCGAAGACGATGAAGGGCGCGTTGCCGCCCAGTTCAAGCGACACGCGCTTGACCGTGGCCATGCAGCGGGCGGCCAGCATCTTGCCGACCGGCGTCGAGCCGGTGAAGGTGAACTTGCGGACGCGCGGATCGCCGGTGAGGACTTCGCCGATCGGCGCGGCCTGGCCGGTGACGACGTTGAACACGCCGGGCGGCACGCCGGCTTCCTCGCCCAGGAGCGCCAAGGCCAGGGCGCTGAACGGGGTCAGCTCCGAGGGCTTCAGCACCACCGTGCAGCCGACCGCCAGGGCCGGGCCGACCTTGCGCGTGATCATCGCCGCCGGGAAATTCCACGGCGTCACCGCCGCGACCACGCCGATGGGCTGCTTGAGCACCATCAGGCGCTTGGCGGCGTCGTGGCCGGGGATGATGTCGCCGTAGACGCGCTTGGCCTCCTCGGCGAACCACTCCAGGAAGCCGGCCGCGTACAGCACCTCGCCCTTGGCCTCGGCCAGCGGCTTGCCTTGCTCGGCGGTCATCAGCCGGGCCAGGTCGTCGGCGTTCTCCAGGATCAGGTCGCGCCAGCGCCGCAGGATCGCGCCGCGCGCCTTGGCGCTCAGCCGGCTCCAGGGTCCGAACGCCGCTTGGGCGGCGCTCACCGCGCGCTCGGCGGCGTCCGCGCCCAGATCGGGAACGCCGCCCAAGCGCGCGCCGGACGCCGGCGACGTGACGTCGATCTGGGCGGCCGTGGCGATCCACCGCCCGTCGATATAGGCCGCCTGGCGTAGAAGGTCGGGCCGGGCCAGGCCCAGACCCGCACCGGCGATACTGGTCGCGCCGTCCATCAGGCCACGTCCAGTCGGAGGCTGTCCTCGAGGATGTCGAGCCCCTCGTCGAGCTGATCGAAGGGGATAGTTAGGGGCGACAGGATGCGGACGGTCTCTCCGTGAACGCCGCAGGTCAGTAGGATGAGGCCGCGCTCCAGGGCCCGCGCCGCCACCGCCTTGGCCCCGACGCCGTCGGGCCGGCCGTCGGCGGTGACGACGTCGAAGCCGATCATCGCCCCCGGTCCGCGCAGGCCGCGCGTCGGAACCAGGTCGTTACGCCCGGCGAAGGCGGCGATCCGCTCGCGCAGCCGGGCGCCGATCGCGTTGGCGCGCGCGCAGAGCCCTTCGTCCTCCATAACGTCCAGCACCGCCAGGGCGGCCGCGCAGGCGACCGGCGAACCGCCATAGGTGCCGCCCAGCCCGCCGGGCTCGACCATGTCCAACAGCGTCGCCCGACCGATGACGCCCGACAGCGGAAAGCCCCCGGCCAGCGACTTGGCCACGGTGATCAGGTCCGGGCGCACGATCCAGTGCTCGCACCCGAACATCCGACCCGTGCGACCGAAGCCGGTCTGCACCTCGTCGGCGATCAGCAGGATGCCGTGGGTGTCGCAGATCGCCCGCAGCGCGGACATCAGGGCGTCCGGCGCGGGATGGAAGCCGCCCTCCCCCTGCACCGGCTCGATGATGATGGCCGCCACGGAACTGGGATGCAGGTCGGCGGCGAACAGGAAGTCCAGGCAGCGCAGGCTGTCCGCAACGCTGACGCCGTGCGCCTCGATCGGGAACGGCGCGTGGAAGATGTTGGCCGGCGCGCCGCCGAACATCCGCTTGTAGGGCGCGACCTTGCCGGTCAGGCCCGAGGTCAGGACGGTGCGCCCGTGAAAGCCGCCGGTGAAGGCGATGACGCCGGGCCGGCCGGTGGCGGCGCGCGCGATCTTCACCGCGTTCTCCACCGCCTCGGCCCCGCTGGTGAAGAAGATGGTCTTGGCCGACCCTTCGATCGGCGCTATCGCGTTGAGACGCTCGGCCAGGGCCACGTAGGGCTCGTAGGCCAGCACCTGGAAGGCTGTATGCGTGAAACGTTCGAGCTGGCGCTGGACCGCCTCCATGACCCGCGGATGGCGGTGGCCGACGTTCAGGACGGCGATGCCTCCGGCGAAGTCAATGTAGCGGCGCCCCTCGACATCCCAGACCTCGGAATTCTCGGCCCGCTCCGCGTAGACCGCGGTCGAGCTGGCTACGCCTGCGGATACGGCGGCGCGACGGCGCTCCAGCAAGTCGGCGTTGGAAGCGGAAGCGATCGCGGAGGCGGACACGGAGGATCTCTCAGGAAACGAAACACCTGACGAGATGCTCGGCCACAACCGGCCCCATGCGGAGATGACAACTCCGCCGTCGGTGGTGACGAAAGGTCACCAAGGCGCTCCTACCAGCGCGCGGCCTCTTCGGCGGCCTCCTTCACAAGCCAGCGCCGGAACGCCAACAGGGCCGGCGTGCGCCAGCGATCTCGGCGGGCGGAGAAGACGTAGGCGCCCATGACGATCGGCTGGGCGCCGACCCGCGCGCTGACATCGACCAGCCGCCCGGCCTTGAAGTCCTCGCCGACTAGGAAGGCGTTCGCCAGAGCCAGGCCTTCTCCGCGCCGCGCCGCGTCGACGGCGAGGTGGGCGTGCCATAGCCTGTGGCCCGCCAGCTCGTGGTCGGGGGTCACGCCGTTGGCCTCGAACCACGCGGTCCACTGGCGAGCGTTCTCCTCGTGCAGCAGCGGCGCCTTGAGCAGGTCGGCCGCCGCGCCCGGATCGCCCAGGCTGGCCAAGAGCAGCGGACTGCCGACCGCCAGCACCGGCGGCCGTGCCAACTGCACGGTCTCGATCTCGCCCGCCGGCGGCTTGTCCGGCGCGGCGTCGATCACATAGCGGATGTCGCCGTCCATCTCGCGGCGCGTGAAGTCCGGGGCCGTGTCGGATGGGCGCAGGACCAGTTGGATCTCTGGATGACGCTGCCGGAAGTCGGCCAGCCGCGCCAACAGCCAGTTGGAGGCCAGGCCAGGAATGCACGACAGGTGTAGCGCGCGGTCATTGGGACCGTTCACCAGTTCGGCCGAGGCGGCGGCGATCTCGTTCAACGCGGTGGTGATCCGGGCGTGGAACTTGGCGCCCTCAGCCGTCAGCTTGCCCCCGTTGACGCCACGCTCGACCAGCGGCACGCCGGCCCAGGCTTCCAGGCTGCGCAGATGACGGCTGACAGCGGCGTGGTCGAGCTCCAGGACCGCCGCGGCCTTGCGGATGCCGCCGAACTCGCCCACCGCCGCAAAGGCGCGCAAGGCGGTGAAAGGCGGCGTGGCGCGACGGTTCCAAAAGACCAGGCGGGGATCTTCGGTGGTCGTGACGCGCGGGGACATGCAATACTCCTGTCCGCATCAAGCTAAGCTCGACGCGCGCCGCTGTCATCGCCCCCCGCGAAGCCCGTCCTCGAAGACGCCTCTTCCACAACCCTTGCGACCCGCGCGCCGCGCGCCCCGGCCTCTTCCTCGTCTCCTAGAGGGTGAACGCCTTTCGGCCGCGCTCGACCGCCATCCGGTGCGCGCCGGCCAGGGTGGTGTCGCGCGCCTTGATCGTCTTCAGGAACAGCCACTCCCCGGTCGTGCGGTTCGGGGTGACCTCGATCATCATGTAGCCGCGCCGGCTGGTGTCGGCCCACTTCATCTCGGGGTTGGCGGCCATGAAGCCGCGGGCGACCACGCCGGGATCGGCGCCCATGTCCCCTTCCAGGCCGTTCGAGGTGACCGCGTGACCCGCGAACTCGACGCCGGCCGGACGGCCCTCCTCGATCAGGCCGAAGGCCCAGGCGTTGTGGCTGTCGCCCGACAGCATGACGAGGTCCGCGTCGGCGGCCTGCGCGGACTTCAGCAGGCGCGACCGCGCCGCCGGATAGCCGTCCCAGCGGTCCATCCACATCGGCAGGCCCTGGGCGGCGGCGCGGATATCGTTGCGATAGCCGGCGACCTTCTTCTCCGAGACGCTCGGCCGCAGCCAGTCGACGGCGTCCTTGGGCATGACGGTGCGGCCCAGGATGGTGCCCATGCCGACCAGTTGCCAGCCGGGATTGGTCTTCATCTGGTGGGCCAGCCAGCTCTCCTGCGTCGAGCCCAGCATTGTCGCCGAGGGATCCCGCCAGACGCCGTCGCGGAACGCCTTGATCGCCGCGTCGGGATCGGCGGCCTTGAAGGCCGCGCCGATATCGGCCGGCTTGGTGCGGGCCAGCAGGCGCGACTCCGTGCGATAGAGGGTCGCCAGCGTGCCGATCGGATAGGCCTTCCACGGCTCGTCGGAAACCGGCATCCACTCGCGATAGACCTGCATGGCCGCAGCCCGGCGCAGGTTCCAGTCGCCTTCCTTGTCCGGCTGGTGGTTCTGCGCCCCGCCCTCCCAGCTGTCGTTGGAGGATTCGTGGTCGTCCCAGAACGCCACCATCGGCGCCATCTGGTGCAGGCGCTGCAGGTCGGGATCGGCGCGGTAGCTGGCGAAACGCAGGCGATAGTCGGCGATCGCGAGGATCTCGGTCGAGGGCTGCGGCAGGCGGCCGGCGACGAGATCCGTCTCCTTGATCGAGGCCGAGCCGTATTCGTAGAGATAGTCGCCGGTGTGCAGCCACAGATCCAGGTCCCGCCGCGCGGCGGCGTGGCCGTAGGCGTTGAACCAGCCGTAGGGCAGGTTCGAGCAGGAGAACACCGCCAGGCCGAAGCGGTTGACCGGCCCCTGGGGCAGCGTCTTGGTGCGGCCAACCGGCGAACGGGTCCCGTCCGGCGCCACGAAGCGATACCAATAGACGGTCGCGGGCTTTAGCCCGTCGACGGTCACCTTGGCGGTCCAGTCGCGATAGGCGCCGGTGCGCACGACACCGCCCGAAGCCACCTTGGTGAAGTCTGGATCCAGGGCGACCTCAACCTCGAGACGGATGACGTTGGTGTCCGTGGAAGGCACGTAGCGCGTCCACAGCAGCATGGCGTCAGCCGCCGGCTCGCCGCTGGCGACGTTGTGGGTGAAGCCGGTCGCGCCCAGCATCTGGCGGGCCAGCGCCTGGCCGGCGGGAAGGGTCAGGCCGGCCAGGCCGAGGCCTCCGGCGATCAGGCTGCGACGATCGATCCTTGGAGCCATGGAAGGTCCTCCGCAAAAGAAAACTCCCGCGACCAGCGAGCCGCGGGAGATGAAGTCGGTCGGGGAAGTCTAGAAGGAGCCCTTGAGGCCGATGTTCCACATCGAGCCGTAGATGCTGTACTGCTGCACGCGCGTGCGGACGTTCGAATAGATCACGTCCGGCGCGTTGAAGATGTTGCGGCCAGCCAGCATCACTTCGAAACGGCGGTTGATCTTGTAGCTGGCGCTCACGTTCCAGAGCTCGCGGGCGGCGTGGTAGAGGACGCCGTTGTTGGCCGTGGTCGGCGTGTTGCTCAGCGCGCTGGTCCGGTACTTGGACTGGGCGTTGCCGGTCAGCTGGACGTCGAACTTGCCGTAGCTGTAGCGCAGGCCCCAGTTGCCCGAGGTCTTGGGCAGGCTGACGCGCTCGCCGTCGGGGTCGATCTTGGTGATCGAGGCCCGCAGGCCCAGGCCCCGCAGCGCGCCCGGCAGGAAGGTCAGCTGCTGGTCGTATTCCAGCGTAAGGCCCTTGTTGGTGTTGGTTCCCGGCAGGTTCTGGGCGCTGCGGAACACGTAGCCGGCATAGTCGGCCGGGTTGTAGCCGACGTCCTCGGGGTTCACCGTGACTCCGGTGACCTGCATGTCCTTGACGTCGAGCTTGTAGGCCGAGATCCCGATCACGCCCGACGGCTCCAGATAGTACTGCAGGCTGGCGAAGGTCTTGGTCGAGTGCTCGGGCTTCAGCAGCGGGTTCGGCACCGAGACGATCAGGGTGTCGTCATTGACCGACACCACCCCGCCCAGGTTGCCGTAGTCCGGGCGCAGGATCGACTGGCTGAAGGCCAGCTGGCCGACCAGCTTCCTGGAGAATTCGTACTTGGCGCCACCGCTCCAGAACCAGTCGTCATACTCGCCATGGCGGGTCGAATAGGTCCCGTTGCGGTACTGATAGAGAAGGCCCGGGACCGTGCTGACCGACAGGCCGGCGGCGGTGACGTCCTTGGCCGGGCGAATGTCGGCGACGCGCGCGTCGGTCTTGGTCTTTTCATAGCGCAGGCCCAGGTCGAACGAGGCCTTGCCGATGCGCGGCTGGACCTCGAAATAGGCGGCGTTCACCGCCTCGCCGACCTTCTTGTTGTTGTCGAGACGGCGCTTGAGGTTCCCGACCGTGTCCGGGACAAAGTACTCTGGATGGGCCTTGTAGATGTCGTAGACGGCGTAGTTGCTGTCCGCGCGCCAGTTCTGGTCGTTCATATTCCCCGCGTCGAAGCCGAGGATCTGGAACTGGTAGTTCTGGGTCCAGGGGATGACCGCCTCAGGCGCCTTCTGGGTCAGGTCGCCGGTCGGGCCGACATACTGGAATTGCCGGTAGGAGCCCTCATTGGTCTTCCAGACGTTGGTGCGATAGGCGGCCCCGGCCAGGACCTTCAGCTGCACGTCGCCGATGTTCAGCCTCTTCTTCAGGTCGAAGTTCAGGCCGTACATCTGGTTCTGCGCGTCGGATTCCGACGTGCGGATGTTGTTGCCGATGTCGTCGTCGCGATTGAAGCTGGTCGGATCGCCCCAGGGACGGCCGGCCGTCTGGCGCAGGGTCCACTGGTTGGAGTCCTCCGAGGCTCGGTCCAGCGTGAAGCCGATGCGCGTCAGGTAGCTGTCGGTGCGCTGGAAGAAGCCCTTGGAATTGTCGCGGAAATTGAACTCCGAGCTGGAATAGCTGCCGCGCAGCAGCGCCTCCAGGGTGTCGCCGCGGTACTCCAGCTTCGGCGCGAACAGCCACGAGGGCGTGCCGGCGTAGCGGTGCGAGTACTGGGTGTGCAGGCGGGTGTTGGTCCCGTTCGGATTGACCACGATGTGGGTCGGGGTCGAGTCCGCCGTGGTCTGCGACGCGCTGGTCGTCCCAAAGATCAGGTAGGTGTACTGGTTGAAGTACTCGACATCGTAGAACGAGTAGGTCGAGCGCAGCGACAGCGCCCACTGGTCGGTCAGCTTGTAGTCGACGCTGAGATTGGCGGCCTTGCGGTGGGTCAGCTTCGGACCCGGACGCCACATCACCTGGTAGGGAATGACCCGGCCGCTGGCGAGATAGGACCAGTCGGTCTGGATGCGATCCTGCTGGACGTAGTTGGCGTTGTAGCTGGCGTTGAAGGCGATCCCCAGGCGCCCGTCCAGGAACACGTCGGCGTAGCCGACCTGGGCCGATGGGAAGATCGTCGAGTGCTTCTTGTCGTCGGGCAGATATTTGCGCGACAGCGCGCTGTCCGACGTGCCGACGGCGCCGACCTGGAAGCGCAGCAGGCGACTGGTGCGCTGGAAGGCGTACTTGCTGCGCAGGTTGATGGCGCCGCCGGGGCTGTCGGCGTCCATGTTGGCCTGCAGGGTGTTGTTCAGCTCGATGGAGTCGACGCCGGTGATCGACATTTGCTCGAACGAGTTCTGGCGGCCGCTGTTGTTATTCGAGGTCGCCGTAGCCATGCGCGCGCCGTCGGTGGTGAAGGTCGAGTACTTCGGATCCAGGCCCCCGATGCGGACGGCGGTGGCGTCGACCTCGGTGTAGTCCAGCGAAATGCCGGGCATGTTCTTCATGAACTCGCCGACGTCGCCCATGGTCAGGGCGCCGAAGTTGTCGGCCGCCACGACGGTCTTGGCGTTGGTCGAGGCGCGGCGCTCCATGATCGCGGCCGCCTGGCCCTCGCGCTTGGCGGTGATGGTCACCGCCTCGACCTGGTCCAGGCTGGACAGCGGGCTCAGCGACACGTCGAGAGTGGCGGTCTGGTTCGGCGCGACCGAGGCGACCAGGGTCGCCTCCTGCAGGCCCGCGTACTTGACCTTGATCGTCACGTCACCCGACGGAACGCCCGTCAGGCGGAAGTCGCCGTCCTCCTCGGAATAGGCGACGATCGGCGCGCCCTCGACGCGGATCTCGGCATTGCGGACATATTCGCCGGTGGCGGTGTTGAGGACGCGGCCTCGAACCGTCCCGCTACCGACTCCGGACTGGGGGCGCGAGGCGCCCGCGGTCGAGCGGAGAGTGATGATCTGGCCGTCGTCGGCGCTGATCTGCAGCGGCGTGCCGGCGATCAGGCGTCGCAGCGCCGTGCGGACATCCATGGTCCCCTTCACCGCCGGGGTCTGGACGCCGGCCAGCTGGCTCGCGGGCGCCACGATCTGCACCTGACCTTGGCGGGCCAGTTCGGGAATGGCGCGGACGGCCGGCTGGGCCGGGATGTCGAACACGCGGTCCTGCGCGAACGCCGGCGCGGCGATCGCCATGGCGACGACCGACGCCCCGCAGGCCAGAAGGGAAGAACGAGAAATCATTGGCTGCACGGCCCCCAAGCATCGCGTTGCTCGCGACGTCGCGGGTTGAGAGCCGTCGGCCCCAGCCTTCCGCTAATCTGTTGCAAAAACTTCTTATTGCGCTGCAGCAGGAGGTTGCGCGCCGCGGCTCAGCACAACCGTTTCGCCCTCTCGCTGGAGGCGCGCGTCGAACACCTGGGCCACGGCGCGGCTGAAGCCCACCGGGTCGCTGGCGGCGAATAGGCCGGTGACCGGCTCGCGCGCCAGCAAGGGATCACGGATCTCGATCCGGGTGTCGCTGTAGCGCGCGAAGGTCGAGGCGGCCTGCGCCAAGGTCTCGCCCTCGAAGGCCAACTTGCCGTCGCGCCAGGCCAACTCGCGCGTGACCGCCTCGGGCGCCATCGGGCGAGGCTGCTC
This sequence comes from Caulobacter segnis, assembly GCF_003243465.1. GTDB lineage: Bacteria > Pseudomonadota > Alphaproteobacteria > Caulobacterales > Caulobacteraceae > Caulobacter > Caulobacter segnis_A. The sequence goes on along the minus strand of NZ_QFQZ01000026.1, from coordinate 42,214 downwards.
GGCGGAGCGATGCCCGGGATCGGCCAGGGCCAGCCGCGTATTGGCGCTGACCGCCAGCGCCTTGCCAGCCCCGAACAACGGCGCGGCCGAGACATCGACCAGGCCCTGGCTGACCAGCAGGTCGACCGGATCGTCATCGAGCTTACGGACGCGGAAACCCGCCTGGGCCGTGCGCAGTCGGCGCCCGCCGACCTCGACGACGAACGGCCGCCGCTCGTCGCGAGCCACGGAGAAATAGGCCTCGCCCTTCACCAGGGTGACGTGACGCTGGCCGTCGTCATAGCGGACGCGGATGCGGCTTTCGGTGTTCAGCAGGACGGTCGAGCCGTCCTTCAGCGGCACGAGGCGGATCTCGCCCCGCTCCGTGCTGATCACCGCGCCGGCGGCTGAGGTCGCCCAGGTCAGGGCGCCGAGCGAGCCGGCCGCCACCGCCGCGCCCGACCAGGTCAGGACGCTCCGGCGTGACAGGCGCGCGCGCCGCGGCTCGGCGAAGGTCTCGGGATCGAAATCGGGGCCCAGGGCCTGGGCCGACTCGCTGATCAGCGACACCGCCCGCGCGCGCAGCAGCGCGCCCCGGCGACGGGGATCGCCCCGCAGCCAGGCCTCCAGCGCCGCGGCGTCGTCCGGCGAGAGCGGTCCGCGATCCTGCCGCGCCGCCCAGGCGGACGCCGCGCGGTCAATGTCGCGATGGGTTTCTCGCACGGCCATGTCTCGAGGCGTTCTCCGGGGTCTTCGTCTTAGAGGTTTGGGACCGCTTGTTTCCGCCACGGCCAAACCAATCAATCAGGAAATGCACGCCTCGGGCGATGTGCGTCTCGACCGTGTTCTCCGTGATCCGCATCCGCGCGGCGACCTCGCGCTGCGACAATCCCCGGACGCGACGCAGGACGAACGCCTGCTGGGTCTTGGGCGGCATGGCCGCGATCGCCCGGGCCAGATGACGCAGCTCGTCGCGGTCGATGGTTCGCTGTTCGGGCGACGCGTCGTCGTCGAGCGGGTCCAGGCGCTCCAGGTCCTCGACCGCGTGGATCGGCACGATCCGAGCGCGGCGGACGTGACGCGTGATGATCGACCGCGCGACCTGGAACAGATAGGCGCGCGGATGGCGGATGCCCTCGACCGACTCCAGTTCGGCCAGGATCGAATAGGCTTCCTGGATGATGTCGTCGGCGTCGACGCCCGGCAGGGCGCCCCGCGACAGCCACCCCCGCAGAGCCGGCTCATGCGGCAGGATGTTCCGCAGGAACCACAGTGTCCTATCCCGGTCGGCGCCGCTCATCCCTCGTCCGCTGGCTGGATCTTCCCCTCAGCCGGCGCACGCGCCACCTTGAGTCCAACCCGTGCCTAGCGGGCAATTGTGACAGTCGGTCCAGCGCGTCGGCGCGAGATCGGTCGGAAGCGCCTATGGCGCCAGCTTGCCGACGATCGCCTTCATCTCGATTTCGTAGGCGTCGAAGGCGCGCTCCAGCCGCCACTGGTCGCGCGCCTTGGGGCTGGCCTTCAAGACGGCCGCGCAGGGCGTCGAGGGCGTCGGGCCCTTCACCGCGGCGCAGGCGCCGTCCCAGAGACTGGCGCCTTGCAGGAACGAATAGGTCAGGCTGTCGCGCGACATCTGCTTGAGCTGGCCATAGCGAACGCCCTGCTCGACCACGGCCCGCATGTACTCGTTGGTCAGGTCGCTGCGCGAGACCCCCAGGTCGTCGGTCGAGAGCGTCACCGGCACGCCGGCCGCCAGGTAGAGCGGCAACGGATGATCCTTGCCCTTCACGCCCAGGATCACGTCGTTGCTGGTCAGGTTGATCTCGACGGCGATCTTGTCGCGCGCCATGCGCGCCAGCAGCTTGTCGGCGTCGTCCTCATAGGCGATCGAGACCCCATGGCCGATGCGGCGCGCGCCGGCGACCTCGACGGCCTCGGTCATGTGGAAGCGCATGTCGCGCGGCGGGGTCAGGCCCATGGCCAGCTCGCCGGCGTGCAAGGTCAGCGGCACGTCCGGATAGAGCGTCTTGAAGAAGGCGAACAGGCGCATGTGCAGCCGGTAGTCCCGCAGCGACACCGGCCCGTCCTCGGGCTCCAGGATGTTGATCCCCACGTAGCGCGGGTCGGCCTTCACGAGGGCGAAGGCGGCCGCCATCTGGCCGAACACCACCTCGGGAGGCCGCTGACGGGAGATCGACAGCAGGTATCGCAAGGTCACCGCGCAAGCCGGTTCGGGCTTGGCCGTCCCGCAGCGATTGAGCGCGGCGATGGCCTTGTCGTTGGCGTCGGCGAGGACCGTGGAGGCCGCCGTGGCCTTGGCGATCACCGGCGCCAGCCGATCCAGCCGTTCACGGAGGATCTTGGCGTCCAGGCGATCGGGGGGCGAGCCGTCGGCGGTCTTGATCCACGGATCGACCCAGGGCATGGCCGCCGACGCCTCGATCACCGGGCGCGAGGCGTTCGAGCCGGCCATCAGCTCCAGATACAGGGTGTTGTCGAGCGCGGCCTGCCGCAGCGCCTCGGCCTGGATGCGCACGCCACGGTCGGCGCCCCCCACCCGGCCCGAACGCCCGAAGGTGCGGAAGAAACGGCGATGGCCGGAAATCTCCGGATCGCCCACGCCCTGCTCGAAGCGGCGCGTGGACAGCGCGTCGAGAATGTCGCTGTAGAGGTCGGGATCGCGCTCGGGCAGTCCCCGCAGCGGCGTGAGATCCGTATTGCCGGCGCAGGGCCCCGGCTCCAGGGACTGGGTCGATTTGGAGAAACAGCCATCGGCTTCGGCCGCCCAGGCGACGAAGTCCTCGGCGTAGGTGCCGCCGCCGGCGTGGTTATGCAGGTCCGCGCCCTTGGGCAACTTGGTCAGCAGGATGCGCAGCAGCGGGCGCGACGTCGCCGCGCGCGCGAACAGAGCGTCCAGCTCGTTGGGCGACGTCTGGGCGCTGGCCGGCGCGCCGGAGGCCAGGGACGCCGCGACCATCAAGGCCGCCAAGCTCATCTTAAGCACGGACGTCATGGATCCCCCCTCGACGTGCAAACGGCCTCGGCGCATGCGCCGAGGCCGTGCCTTCAGGTCCAGCAGATCAGAACTCGAAGCGAACGCCAAGTCGGGCGCGCCACACGCCCAGCTGGGCGTTGGGCTGCAGGGTCGGCTTGGTGAAGGCGGTGTAGTTGTACTGCGCGCAGCTGGCGCCGACCTGCTGGGCGCAGGCGACGTTCACGACCGAGGTCAGCGGCGCATAGGTCCGGTAGGACCCCCAATCGCTGTTGATCAGGTTCAGCAGGTTCTCGACGTCGCCGAACACCTTGAAGCGCGCGGCGGCCATGAACGGCACCGGCAGTTCCTGTTCCACGTGCAGGTCGACCTTGAAGTAGTCGGGCGACTTCTCGCTGTTCTTCTCGATCACGCCCTGCTTCAGGCCATTGGCCTGCACGAAGTCGCGGAAGGCTTGGTAGACGGCCGTGGACGCGTAGGTGACCTTGGAATCGGCCGTGGCGCTGGAGACGTCCGGCACGTACAGCAGGTAGCGGTTCGAGGCGCCGGTGGTGCCGAACAGCGTCGAGCGGCTGTTGGACGTTGTCGTGTTCATCGTCAGGCTGTAGGGCGACCCCGAGCGAAGCTCGCCGAACAGGTTGAAGCTGGTCTTGTAGTCGCCGAAGAAGGCGTGGCTGTAGTCGATGTTGAACTTCCAGTTGTCCCGCACCTCGTAGCTCGAGGTGCCGTAGGCCGGCTGGTTCGGATCGACCATCGGCTGGGCGCCGTAGGTGCCGCTGGCGGTCGAGCCGCCCGAGGCGTAGGTGCCCATGTCGGACAGCGACTTGATGTCCGAGTAGGTGTAGCTGACCCCGGCGTCGAGACCGAAGTCGAAGGACTTGCTGGCCCGCGCCACGGCGATCAGCGACCGGCCGCGGTCGGTGTGCTTCATGGCCAGATCGCTGTTGGCGGTGTTGGTGTAGGTGTCGGCGTAGATCGGACGGCCGTCCGGCGCCGTGCCCACCTGGGTCAGGCGGAAGTCGGTGTAGTAGGCGGCGCTGTCGCTGTGGCCGTAGAACAGGTCGCCGCCGAAGCGCCAGCCGTCGCCAAGCATGGAGCCCAGGTCAGCCACGTAGTCGACCGAAAGGTTGGTCTTCCACTGGGCGGGCAGCTTGAAGCTGGGCAGCATGAACGAGGTCGGCGAGGCTCCGAGGGCGGCGGTGTTGGTCTGGAGATAGCTCAGGACAAGAGGGTCGATCTTGTTGCCCTGCACGTTGTTCAGCGCCGCCGCGCAGATGGCCGCGGCGTTGGCCACGCTCGCCGGGATGGTGCAGCCCGTGCCGCCCACGGCGCGTCCGACCGTGATGGTGTTGGTGAAGACGCCGGCCGCCGAGAAGCTGTTGCCGACGAAGACGTCGGGCGAACCGCCGTTGAACAGGCCAAAGCCGCCGCGCACCGTCAGACGGTCGGACGGACGCCAGGTCACGCCGACCCGCGGCTGGACCACGAGGTCGCCGTCGATATTGGCGTTGTTGGCGAAGCCGTAGCGGTTGAGGAACGACTGCTTGAGCGGAGCCTGGTCCTTCATCTTGTATCCGTCCGCCCGCAGGCCGACGGTAACGTTCACGTCGGGCGTGACGTCCCAGCTGTCCTGGGCGCCGAAGGTCAGCTGATCATAGTCGAAGCTGGCGCTGGCGTCCGACAGCGAGCCGGTGATCGAGTACTGATAGAGCAGCTGGCCGGCCTGGCGCGCCTGGAAGTCGGCCAGGGAGTCGAAATAGTAGGTGCCCAGCGAGTTGGCGACGAAGACGTTGCTGATCTTCAGTCGGCTGTAGGCGGCGTGAAGCTTGAAGGCGTGGTCGCCGAAGTTGTAGCGGGCGATGAACTCCGCGCCGTACTGCTTCTGGCCGACGACGTCGGCCTGGCTGAACGCCTCGGTGCCGAAGATCAGGCGCGGCGTCCCGGTCTGGGTGCACTGGTTCAGCGAGCCCACCGCGACCGGGTCGAGGCAGACGGTCAGGTCGCTGTAGCCGGGCGAGCCGAACGAGACCGGGATCTTCATCGACTCCCGGTAGTTGGCGCGAAGCTCGGTGCTGAACGCGTTGGTCCACTTCGAATTCAGCTGCAGGACGTGAGTCTTGACCCGTTCAGGTTCGTGCGTGGCGTAGGAGCCCAGGCCCAGGCTGGGCGAGGTGTTCGACGAGCTGCCGCCGGCCAGCGCCACGGTCTCGCCCTTGTTCTGGATGGTCGAGTACGACAGGCGCTGGTTGTCGTTGATGTTCCAGTCGAGCTTCAGCGTCCACTTGCGGTCCATCTCCGGACGGCTGGTGAGCACGCCCAGCGTGTCGTAGCCGTAGACGGTCTTGGCGATGCTGCTGACCTGGTCGATCTGGCTCTGGGTCAGGTTGGGGACCGCATTGCCCGAGCCGGGCGGACCGAAGGTCGACGGGACGGTCTCGTTCAGCTTCTCGTAGGCGAAGGCGAAGAACAGCTTGTCCTTGATGATCGGGCCCGACAGGAACGCGTTGCGCGTCTTCGAGGTCATGTCCTGCGAGAAGGCGCTGCCCTTGGACTTCGTGCCCATCAGGCTGTCGTTGGAGTAGGTGTAGCCCGCCGCGCCCTTGAACTGGTTGCCGCCCGAGCGCAGCACGACGTTGATCGAGCCGCCCTGGAAGTCGCCTTCGGAGACGTCATAGGGCGCGATCTTGACCGAGAGCTGCTCGATGGCGTCCAGCGGGATCGGACCGCGCGCGCTGGGCAGGCCGCCCTGGTTGAGGCCGAAATTGTCCGAGAAGCGAACGCCATCGACCGAGAACCGGTTGGTGCGGCCGTTCTGGCCGGCGATCGACACGCCCCGGGTGCTGGGATTGAACGAGGCGAACGGGTCGCGGCGGGCGATGTCGCGGATGTCGCGCGACACCGAGGCGACGCTGGCGATCCGGTCGCGGTCGAAGACCGAGACCAGCGGACCCGAGCGCTCGGCGCGAGAAGCCGTGACCACCAGGGCCTCGACCTGGCTGTCGCCGACCAGGATCGGCAGGTTGTAGGGCTGGCCAACGCTCAGGAAGATGTTCTGCGAGGTCACCGGCGCAAAGCCCGGGGCCGTGACGGTGACCGTGTACGGACCACCCGGGCGCAGGCCCGTCAGGTTGAAGGCGCCGGCGCTGTTGGTCGTGGCCGTGGCCGTCGTGCCCGAGGGCTCGTGCACGGCGCTGACGAGCGCGCCGACCGCAGCCGAGTTTCCGGCCGTCACCGAACCGCGGATCGAGGAAGTCGTTTCCTGGGCGACGACCGCCGTGGCGGTGGCCGAAAGGGCGAGCGCGATGGCGCTCGCGGCATAGAGATGTCGCATCTGGGTCCCCTCAATTGTGGTGCGCCGCGGTCCCCCGAGCCGCACAGAAACAAAGCCGCCTCGCCGCCAGCCCTCGCCCGCGCGGCGAGGCGCGCGGCGCGAGGCCAGGGTCTCCGGTCGCTTCCCCCATGGTCGGGACGCTTGTCGCGTCCTCGCGGCTGGACCGTCCCGCCGGCCCGCCGTTTCGAAGCTCAGCGCGCGGCGCCCGGTACGGCGTCGCGATAGGTGTTCCAATTGGCCGAGAGCGTGTCGACGACCTTCCCGGCCACCACGTGGGCGGCGTAGGCGGCCGCATCGCCGACACCGGCGTAGGGGCGGTTCATGCTGTCGACCGCGTTCTCGCCGGGCGCCTGCTGCGAATAGTTGCTGGCGGTGCGGAGCACGAGCAGGCGGCTGTAGTCGGCCTTGCCGACCGCCGTCAGACGCCGGAGCGCATTGGCGACGCCGGTGTCTTCCATGGCCGTCATCACGAACTGGCTCTTGCCGCCGCTGTAGTCGCTGGCCAGCTTGGCGTAGCGCTTGGTCAGCATGGCGCCGTGCCAATAGGACTGCCCGGAGATCTCATCGCCGGTCAGCACGAACGGCGGCTTGTAGCCATTTGGATAGCTCGAGAACGGCGCGCGGGCCTTGCGCAGCGCCTCGGTGTCGGGCAGAGGCGTCGCCTTGGTCAGCTCATACGCCCAGTCGCGCAGGCCGATATTCAGCGGGTAGTAGACGCTGTCGGGCCGACCAGGACGCGGCGGCTGGAACGGCGGATAGCCACCGGTCCATTCGGGCGGCGCCTCCCGCGGATCCACCCACTTGCCGAAGTCGACGTCGATGACATTGCCGATCCAGGCGGCGGAGCCTGGCGAGGCCTGGTCCGGATTGACGCCCGCGATCGCGGCGATCACCCAGTAGGCCTTGGAGAGGTCGAAGCGCGGATCGGTCGCCAGCGCGAACGTGGTGATGGCCGCGTGGTTTGTGCCCACGCCGGTGCGGACGATCAGAACCCCCTTGTCGGGGTCGTAGCCCAGGGGCGCCACGCCGTTGGGAAACTCGAGCGTTTTCGGCGCCTGCGCCATCCACGCCTTGTCTTCCAGCGCATAGGCGGTGACGACGACGACACGGATCGGGATGGGCGCGACCGCGCTGGCCGTCGCGGGCGGCGAGGCCGGCGCCTGAGCGAGGGCCGACGTCGCCGCAACTGCCGCGAATACGGTCGCCAGCAGCATCCTGCGCGACCGTACGACTAGGCTCGACATATTCCCCCCAAACTCAACCATTCGACCACTGACGAAAACACCCTGGCCGCCTCGCAGCCACGGCGAATCCGGGGGCGAAGTCGATGCAGGGTGTGTGCGCAGGCGATGCAATGACGCTGCGCCCGCCGGGGTCAAGAAAGCCGGGAAATGAAATGAAGATCTTACTTCAGTCTGACGGCGCTCTAGGCATCTTTGGGGCCGCGTGCCGCTTTGGGCGACAGCGCTTCCGCCGCCCGCGCGCGATCCTGTGACGGCGCGCGCCACGGCTTGAAGCGCACGGCCTTCGGGGCGAAGGACTTGGGGTTTGGTGGCGGACGAGTCGAGCATAGCTGGCATGAGAAGACATTGGGCCCATCGTCTCGCCTGGCTACCGGCGCTCCTGCTGCTCACCGGTGCTGCGCCGCCGCCGGCCGCCTTCGATCTGGTGGCGCTGGGCGTCAACGGCGGGGTGGAGGAGCCGACAAGCGCCTATCACATCACGGCTCGCGGGGCGTCTTCGGGCGTCATGTGCGACGTCGGAACGCTCGCCGGCGGCATGGACCAAGCGCGGCGGCGCGGCCGCTATCCTCGCGCTGCGTCCCGCGAAGCGGTCATGGCCTCGATCAGCGCCTACCTGGTCACCCATGCCCACCTCGACCATGTCGCCGGCCTCGTCCTGGCCTCGCCCAACGACACGAAGAAGGACATCCTGGCGCTGCCCGCGGTGAACCAGGCGCTCGCGGATCACTATTTCAACTGGACGACCTGGCCGAACATGGGTGATCGCGGCGCTTCGCCTCGGCTGGGCCAATACCACTACCGCGATCTCGAGCCCGGCGGACCGCCGACGCCGATGGCGGGGACGGGCATGAGCGTCACCGCCTACCGGCTCTCCCACGGCGGCGCGACCTCGACGGCGTTTCTGCTCGAAAGCCCGTCCGGCGCCTTGCTGTGCCTGGGCGACACGGGCCCCGACGCCGTCGAGGGCTCGAAAAACCTCAATGAACTCTGGCGCGCCGTGGCGCCGCTTGTGCGGCAGGGCCGGCTGCGCGGAATCCTGATCGAGGCGTCCTATCCCGACCCCGTCCCGGACGCGCGGCTCTACGGGCATTTGACCCCGTCGTGGCTCGACAAGGAGCTCCAGGTCTTGCGCCGCCTGGTCGGCGACGACGCACGCATGAAAGCCCTGCCGATCCTCGTCACCCACATCAAGCCAAGCCAGGGATCGCCATCGAGCCGCGAGGCCATAGGCCGCCAGCTGAAGGACCTCGGCTTTTTTCACTACATCCTGCTGGAGCAGGGCCGGGACTACGCCCTCTAGCCCGCGAGCGCGGTGCGGGTTGATGGTGCTTCCATTCGCCACGCCTTGGGAATGACATCTCCGGGCGCCATGTCGTGAGCGTTGGCGCCATAAGGATGGGGCGCTACTTCTCCGCGAGCACAGCCATGGTCTCCATCTACCGCCGCGCGCTCTCGTGCCTCAGCCAGGAACGCCGCCGGGCCGCCGTCATCGTGGCCGCGAACGTGCTGCTGGGCGCCTTGGCGCTGCTGGACCCGATCGTTTTTGGCAAGGTCGTGGGATCGCTGGGGACCGGCGCGGCGACCTGGCGCTACATCCTGGCGTGGGCGGCCGTCTCGGCCCTGGGCGTGGTGGCGGGCGTCACCGCCTCGATCGTCGCCGACCGCCTGTCCCACCGCCGACGCCTGCAGGCGATGACCGAGGCGTTCGACAACGCCGTCACCCTGCCCGGCGCCCGCATCGCCGAGCGCGGCACGGGCCGGGTCGTCCGGATCATCTCCGCCGGCGGCGACAGCCTGTTCTGGGTGCTGCTGAGCTTCCTGCGCGAGCAGATGCCGGCGCTCTTCGCCCTGGCGCTGCTGGTTCCGGTGGCCTTCTGGATGAACCCGCTGCTGGCCAGCGTCCTGGTCGGGCTGGCGGCCGTCTATGTCACCGCCAACCTCTATGTGATCCGACGCACCGAGAGCGGCCAGCGGGTCGTCGACGACCAGGCCCAGGAGGTCTCCAACCGCATCGGCGACGTCGTCGCCAACGTCTCGGTGATCCAGGCCTACGCCAGCCTGCGCAGCGAGACCGCCAAGCTGGAGTCGCTGACCCGCCAGCTGCTGCAAGCCCAGTTTCCGGTGCTGAACTGGTGGGCCCTGCTGATCGTCCTGACCCGCAGCGCGTCAACCATCGCCCTGGTCGCCATCTTCACGGTCGGCGCCGCCCTGGCCGCCCACGGCCGCTCCAGCCTGGGCGAGATCGTGGCCTTCGGCGGCTTTGCGACCATGCTGATCAGCCGCCTGGACCTGCTGTCCAGCTCGCTGTCGCGCCTGTTCGTCGGCCTGCCGACGCTGAAGGCGTTCTTCGGCCTGATCGACGAGCGGCACGGCTTCAGCGACGCGCCGGGCGCGACGCCGCTGCAGAACGCCAAGGGCGAGATCGCCTTCGAGAACGTCACCCACTGGATCTGCGACCAGAACGATCTCGGCGTCTTCGACGTGAACTTCCACGTCCCGGCCGGCGCCACCGTCGCCCTGGTCGGCTCGTCCGGGGCCGGCAAGACGACGATGATGTCGCTGCTGCAGCGCGTGCGCGAGCCGGACCTCGGCCGCGTCACCATCGACGGCCGCGACATCCGCGACGTCACGCTGGCCTCGCTGCGCCAGTCGATCGCGGTGGTGTTCCAGGAAGCGGGCCTCTTCAACCGCTCGATCGCCGAGAACCTGCGGATGGCGCGCCCCGACGCCACCGACGAGCAGCTGAAGGCCGCCCTGATCGCCGCCGAAGCCTGGGAGTTCGTCGACAAGAAGGACGGCCGCCTCGACTTCGTGATCGGCGAGCGCGGCCAGCTGCTGTCGGGCGGCGAGCGCCAGCGCCTGGCCATCGCCCGGGCGATCCTGAAGGACGCGCCGATCCTGATCCTGGACGAGGCGACCAGCGCCCTCGACACCGTCACCGAGGCCAAGGTGAAACGCGCGCTGGACACCGCCTCGCGCGGCCGCACGACCTTCATCATCGCCCACCGGCTGTCGACGATCGTCGACGCGGACCTGATCCTGGTGCTCGACAAGGGCAGGATCGTCGAACGCGGAACCTTCGAGGCGCTCGTCGCTCAGGACGGGCGCTTCACCCGCATGGCGCGCGAGTCCGGCCTGGTGCTGGGCGACCTCATTCCGCTGCCGACGCGAGCGGCCTGAGCGCGGCGGGGCGAACGTCGCTGGCGCCGTCGATCAGGAAATCCAGCGCCTCGTGCAGCTGCGGGTGCAGCGAGACGTCCATGAACGGCAGGCCCCTGCCCGCGCAAGCCTCGCTCCAGGGATCAAGCGCCGGGTCGTCGAGCGTCGCAAGGGCCGCGACCACCGCCCAGGGCTGGGTGAAGGCCAGCACCTCGTCCGGTTCAAAGCCCGCATCGGCCGGCGCGATCCGGCGATAGTCCAGTCCGCGCCACAGACAGGCGCTGGCCACCGCCTCGGCGGCCACGCCATCGCCGACGATGAGCAGCGACGGCCCCGCCGCCGGCGCCTGGACGCGGCGCGGCGGCGGATCGTCGGCCAGCCGGGGCGCGGGCGCATAGGTCAGCCGGATGTCGCGTCGCCACCACCCCGCGCCCAGCGCTGCGGGCGGCGGCTTGTCCCCCGACGACAGCGCCTTCATCAGGAGGGCTAGGCCCGTCGGCCTCGGCGCAGGACCGCTGACGTCGAAGACGCCGGTTTCGTAGTGTCCCGCGCCGCGCGTCAGCAGGCTGTTCCAGTCGAAGGCCCCCAGCAGCGACCAGGCCGTCACGGCCTGCACCGGCACGCCGTCCTCCCGCAGGCGCTCGGCGGTGCGCCAGGCTTCCAGCAGCCAGCGCATCTGTTCCTCGCGCGTGCAGCCGTTGTGGACCTCGGTCACCACCATCGGCAGGCCGTAGCGCGCGTGCGCCTCCCGCAACACGCCGTCGAGGCCGTCGGGTCCGGGCAGGAGCACCCGAACCGCCTCCACGTCGGCATAGGCCATGCGGTCGTTGCCGCCATGCCGCTCCGGGGGATAGCGGTCCAGGCGATGATCCAGGAACCGTTCGCTGGTCAGGTAGTGGTTGACGCCGATCACGTCCGGCGGACACGGGGCATCGGCGATCGCCCGCAACCGATCGCCCAGGCCATGGCGGTCGATCCGTTCGAACATCCCGTGCTCGCGCGTGACGCGGCCGGTCAGCAGGTCCCAGGTCAGCCAGCGCCTCAAGTTCTCGAACGCGGCCTGTTCGCGCAGCGGCTCGGTCGCATAGGTGCGGCCCAGATCCTCGGTCTGGATCAGCCGCGCATCGGACCGCACCCGCCGGATCGCCTGCATCGACAGGCGCACCGCGTCGATCTGGTTCAACAGCGCGGTCCAGAACGCACGCTCATCGCTGACGTGCGGATGCCAATGGCCGTAGAGTGCGCTGAACCGGGCCGTGGTCAGGGGTTCATTGACCGGTGTCCAGTCCTCGATCCACGGATATCGCCGCGCCACGGCCGAGGCGTGAGCGGCGAGACCTTCGGCGAACAGCGGGTCCACCAGATCGGTATGGGCCGGCCCCGAGCCATGGTGGACCAGGCCGACGATGGGGCGGATCGCTAGCTGGCGCATCCGCTCCAGCCGCGCGTCGCTCCAGCGCCAGTCAGGCGCGCGATCCGGATACGGCGACACGCGCTCCCACAGCACGGGATAGCGCAAGGCCCGGCAGCCAAGCTCGGCGAACAGGTCCAGATCGTCGATCCGGTCCTCGTGGCCGCTCAGCACCGTCTGATCGCGATAGCCCTCGCGCGTGCGGTTCACGGTGCACTCGTGCCCGCCCCAAAGCTCCAGCATCTCGCCTCCTGCTCGACTGGCTTAAAAACGTCCAGCCGCTGAGCGGAAACGCACAATGTCATTTGTTGGTGCGTGCAAATGAGGCTTTTGCCCCATCAAATTGTATGTCGCGGAACCTAAGCGGCGGCCGCCTCCTTCTCTGTCCGAACTTGGAGGGAGACCTACGTGTCCGACGCGCCGCCCAGCACTGTTGTCGCCAAATTGTCGGCCGACGACGCCTTGATCGTCTGCTTCTCGCACCTGCGCTGGGACTTCGTCTTTCAGCGACCGCAGCACCTGATGAGCCGCTTCGCCAAGGCGCGCCCGGTGATCTTCTGGGAAGAGCCGCTCCTGGGCGAGGGCGGGCCACGGATCGAGACACGCACCTGTCCCGCGACAGGCGTCGTGGTCGCCACCCCGGTGCTGCCGGCGGAGCTCGCCGAGGATGAGCGCGACGCGGTGCTCGCGCGGCTGCTGGACGAGACGGTGGCCGGACGACCGGTGCGCGCCCGCTGGTACTATACGCCGATGATGCTGTCGTTCTCGCGGCGGCTGCCCGCCGCCTGCGTGGTCTATGACTGCATGGACGAGCTAGCCAATTTCAAGTTCGCCCCGCCGCAACTGCGCGCCCTCGAGCGTGAACTGCTGGAAGCCGCCGACGTGGTCTTCACCGGCGGCTACAGCCTTTACGAGGCCAAGCGCGCCGCCCACCCCGACATCCACCCCTTCCCGTCCAGCGTCGATCGCGAGCACTTCGCCCAGGCGCGAACGCTGCAACACACGCCCGAGGATCAGGCCTCGCTGCCCGGGCCGCGCCTGGGCTTCTATGGCGTGATCGACGAGCGCATGGACCTCGAGCTGATCGAGGCGATCGCGCAGGCCCGCCCCGACTGGACCCTGGTGCTGGTCGGTCCGGTGGTGAAGATCGATCCGGCCTCGCTGCCCCGTCGCGACAACATCGTCTATCTGGGCGGGAAGTCGTACGCCGACCTGCCCGCCTACCTGGCCGGCTGGGACGTGGCCCTGATGCCGTTCGCGATCAACGAGTCCACCCGCTTCATCAGCCCGACCAAGACGCCGGAATATCTGGCGGGCGGGCGTCCGGTCGTCTCGACTCCGATCGTCGACGTGGTCCGCCACTACGGCGCGCTGTCGGGCGTTCGGATCGCCAGCGACGCCCAGACCTTCATCGCCGCCTGCGACGCGGCCCTCGCCGACTCCCGCACGCCCGAGACCTGGCTGCCGCAGGTGGACGAGGCGCTGGCCAAGCTCTCCTGGGACGAGACCTTCCGGGCCATGGGCGAGCGTATCGGGGCCGCGATCGACCGCAAGGCGCTGCGGACCAGCGACATCACCGTCACCCTGCCCCGCGCCCCAGCGATCCGCCCGGCTTCGCGGAACAAGCCGTTCGACTATGTCGTGGTCGGGGCGGGCTTCGCCGGCAGCGTCCTGGCCGAACGCCTCGCCGCGGGCCTCGACAAGCGCGTTCTGCTTGTCGACCGCCGTCCGCACATCGGCGGCAACGCCTATGACGAGCACAACGCCGACGGCGTGCTGATGCACCGCTACGGCCCGCACATCTTCCACACCAACAGCGAGGACGTGGCGGCCTACCTGTCGCGCTTCACGCGCTGGCGGCCGTATGAACACCGGGTGCTGGCGGAAACGGGTCGCGGCCTGCTGCCCATGCCGATCAACCGCACGACCCTGAACGGCCTCTATGGCCTGGACCTCAAGTCGGACGACGAGGCGGCGGCCTATCTCGCCAGCCGCGCCGAGCCCGTGGCCAATATCCGCACGTCCGAGGACGTGGTGATCTCCGCCATCGGCCGCGACCTCTATCAGCGGTTCTTCCAGGGCTACACCCGCAAGCAGTGGGGCCTGGACCCGTCGGAACTGGACAAGTCCGTCACCGCCCGCGTGCCGACCCGGACCAACACCGACGACCGCTACTTCACTGATACATTCCAGGCCATGCCGGCGGCGGGTTACACGCGGATGTTCGAGGCGATGGTCGATCATCCGAACATCACGGTCGAGACCGGCGTCGAATGGGACGACATCCGCGCCGAGACGGTGTTCGACCACGTCGTCTACACCGGCCCGATCGACGACTATTTCGACGGCCGCTACGGGCCCCTGCCCTATCGCAGCCTGAAGTTCCGGCACGAGACCCACGACCAGGAGTGGTTCCAGTCCGTGGGCACGGTCAACTATCCGGCGGAGGACGTCCCCTACACCCGGATCAGCGAATACAAGCACATGACCGGGCAGACCCACCGCAAGACGACGATCACCTACGAATATCCATCCGCCGTCGGCGACCCGTACTATCCGATCCCCCGCCCCGAGAACCAGGCGCTCTACAAGCGTTACGAGGCGTTGGCCCTCGCCGAGCACGGGGTGACCTTCGTCGGTCGCCTGGCCTCCTACCGATACTACAACATGGACCAGGTGGTGGGTCAGGCGCTGGCCACCTTCCGCCGCCTGGCCGAGCGCGACGGCCGTGTGCTGCGCGGCTCGGAAGTGGGCTCGATGATCGCCAAACTGCCCGCCGCCTGACTGCGTTAGCGTCGCCTCCGCAGAAACACGGAGGCGACAAGCGCGACAGCATCCACTAAAGGGCGGTCATCGTGACTCGTCCGCCGCTTCATCGCCGTCCGTTGGCCCGCGCCGTCTTCATGACGCTCGCGGCGCTGGCGGTCGCCCTGAAGGTGATGATCCCCGCCGGGTTCATGACGGCGCCGGACCCGCGCAACGGCCTGCCCTTCGCCCTGGTGCTCTGCACCGGCGACGGCGCCAAGATGGTGCAGCCGGGCGAAGCGCTCTCGGGCCATCACGACAAGGACGACAAGGCCAGCCACGACACCCCCTGCCCGTTCGCCAGCCACGGCGCGGCGGCCCCGCCGCCCAGCCCGTTCACGGCGACGGAGGTCGAGTTCGTCGCCTATGCGCCTGTCGCGCCGACCCGCGTCGTCCATCTCGCCCCGGGACGAGGCCTCGCCGCCCCGCCCCTGCCGGCGCGTGGTCCCCCAAGCCAGCTGATCTAGGACTCCGGCCGCCTGCTGGAGCGCACGCGCCGTTCATCGGCCGCGTCCACTCGCGCGCGGCGTCTCCCTTTTCAGTCTTGCTTACACGGCGCGCCAAGCCGCGCCCAAGGACCACGTCATGAAGTCTCTTCTCCTGGCCGCCACGGCCCTCGCGGCCGTCGTTCCGCCCGCCGCCCATGCCGCCGACAAGGCCGACACCGAAGTCTCGTCGGTCATCGTCACCGCCCGCCGCAATCCCGAGGACCCTCCCGTCGTCGCCGACGCCCGCAAGCGCCTGTCCGAGACGCCCGGCGCGGTGTCGGTGATCTCGCAGGAAAGCTATATCAACCGCCAGACTCTGGCCCTGGACGACATGCTGCGCGACGCCCCCGGCGTCTACGCCCAGCGCAAGTGGGGCGGCGACATCCGCATCTCGATCCGCGGTTCGGGCATCGGCAACGCCAACCACAACAGGGGCCTGCTGATCGCCCAGGACGGCGTGCCCCTGAACGAGGCCGACGGCTATGGCGACAGCCAAGTGGCCGATCCGCTGAACACCCGCTACGCCGAGGTCTATCGCGGCGGCAACGCCCTACGCTTCGGCGGCGCCCTGCTGGGCGGGGCGATCAACATGGTCACGCCGACGGGCAAGGACGCCGGCTTCGACAACCAGGTCCGCATCGACGGCGGCTCGTATGGCCTGCTGCGCGAGCACGTCGCTCTCGCGCGTCAATCGGGCGACTGGGACGTCTATGTCGCCGGCACGAACCAGACCGGCCAGGGCTGGCGCTCGCAGAGCCAGCAGAACATCCAGTTCGGCAGCCTGAACGTCGGTCGCGCGTTCGGTCAGGACCGCGAGGTGCGGTTCATCGTCAACGGCTCGAACATCAATCAGGAGATCCCGGGCTCGCTAACCCTGGCGCAGTTCAACGCCAATCCGCGCCAAACGGCGGTCGGCAACGCCAACGGCGACCAGGGCCGCAACCAGCGCGGCGTGCGCGGGTCGCTGCAGACGACCTGGCGGCTGAACGACCAGCTGGTCTTCCAAGGCGCTCTGTACGGCGTCTGGAAGGAGCTGGACCACCCGATCTTCCAGGTCATCGACCAGGAGAGCCGCAACTACGGCGCCTTCGGCCGGTTTGACTGGGACGGCGAGATCGCCGGCAAGCGCGCCGACGCCTTCTTCGGCGCCTGGTACCGCCAGGGCGACCTGGACTCGCACTTCTACATCAACAACCGCGGCGCCCGCGGCGCGCTGCAGTCGATCTCGTACCAGAACGCCAAGGCCATGGACGTCTTCGGCGAAGGCCGGCTGTTCGTCACCGACCAGCTCGCGGTCGTCGCCGGCGCGACCTGGGGCCAGGCCGAGCGCGACTATGTCAGCGTCGCGGTTCCAGGCGTGAAGAGCACCTTCAACCTGGAGGCCTCGAAGACCTACAACTGGATCTCGCCGCGCGTCGGCCTGCTCTGGCAGAACGAGGCGGGCGATCAGGTGTTCGCCAATATCACCCGCTCGGTCGAGCCGCCGAACTTCAGCTCGATGACCCCGACCAATGTCGGCTTCACCCCCGTGAAACCGCAGAAGGCCTGGACCGGCGAAATCGGGACGCGCGGCCATCGCGGGCCCTTCACCTACGACGTCACGCTGTACCGCGCCGAGCTCAAGGACGAGATGCTGCAATACGCGGTCAGCTCGTCGATCCCGGCCGCGACCTTCAACGCCGACAAGACGATGCACCAGGGGATCGAGGCGGCGCTGGACTGGGCCGTCGCGCCGCGCTGGCGCGTCCGTCAGACCTGGACCTATTCGGACTTCCGCTTCAAGGACGATGTCGACTACCACGACAACCGCCTGCCGATCGTGCCCAAGAACTTCTACCGCTCGGAAGTCCGCTACGACGATCCGCGCGGCTGGTTCGTGGCGCCATCGGTCGAGTGGTCGGCCACCGACCAGTGGATCGACTACAAGAACACCCAGAAGGCCCCGAGCTACGCGATCCTGAACCTGAACGCGGGCTGGAAGGTGACGCCGGCCGTGTCGCTGTTCCTCGACGCGCGGAACCTGACGGACAAGGCTTACGTCTCCAACACCCAGGCGGCCGTGGCCTGGACCGCCGCCACCGCGACCCTGTGGCCGGGCGACGGCCGTTCGGTGTTCGGCGGCGTGACCGTCAACTTCTGATCCGGATCGGCGGCGGCTCGCGAGGGTCGCCGCCACAGCCCTGGAGCTTCGCGATGTCCGCGATCGAAACCCCTGAAAGTCCGGCCCCGGCCGGCGAAATCTACCGCGCCGTCTGGCGCTGGCACTTCTACGCCGGCCTCTTGGTGCTGCCGATTCTGATGCTGATGGCCCTGACCGGCGGGCTGTATCTGTTCAAGGACGAGCTCAGCGCCATCGTCCAGCGCCCGCTGGTGGTCGTGGCCGACAGCCCCGCGACCACCGCCCCCAGCGCCTGGATCGCCTCGGCCCAGGCCGCGACCGGCGGCAAGGTCGGGCAGCTGATGATCCCCGCCCGCGGCGACCGCTCGGTCCAGGCGACCGTCCAGACGGCCGACGGCAAGCGCACGGCCTATGTCGATCCCCATACCAGCCGGTATCTGGGCCAGACCCAGCCCGGCGGCGCCCTGGGCTTCGTCAAGCGGCTGCACAGCCTGGATATCGCCGGGCCGGTCATGAACCTGATGGTCGAGGTCGTCGCCGGCTGGGCCATCGTGCTGGTCGCCACCGGCGTCTTCCTGTGGTGGCCGCGCGGCCAGTCCGGCGGGATCGTCACGGTGCGGAGCAAACCGGCCAAGCGCCTGTTCTGGCGAGATTTCCACGCGGTGACCGGCGCCTTCAGCGGCGTGGTGATCGTATTCCTGGCCGTCACCGGCATGCCCTGGTCGGCCTTCTGGGGCAAGGAGGTCCGCCAGATCACCACGGAGGCCGGTCTTGGCCGCCCCAAGCCGCCGGTCGCCGAGCCGCACCACGCCGCCAAGCCCGCGCCCGAGCCCGCCGAAGGCGTGCCTTGGGCTTTGCAGACCCATGCGCCGCCGATGTCCGACATGGAAGGCCACGACCATGCGGCGATGATGGAGATGAGCACGCCTCTGGACGCCGACGCCATCGTCGCCAAGGCCCGCGCGGCGGGCCTGACCGACGGCTTCACCCTGACCCTGCCCAAGACGCCCGGCGGGACCTGGACCGCCGCCTACATGCCCGACAAGGTCGAGCGCACGCGCACCGTCTATCTCGACGGCCGCGACGGCCATGTCCTGGCCGACCTCGGCTACCGTGACTTCGGTCCGGCGGCCAAGGCCATCGAGTGGGGCATCGCCGTCCACCAGGGCCAGCAGTTTGGCCTGGTCAACAAGCTGGTCATGCTGGCCGGCTGCGTCGCCATCTGGCTGCTGGGCGTCTCGGCCGTCGTGATGTGGTGGAAGCGCCGCCCCAAGGGTCGTCTCGCCGCCCCCGCCCGCCCGACCACGCGCGTCGCCTACGTCGGCCTGCTCGCCATCGTCGTACCGCTGGCCGTAATCTATCCGCTGGTCGGCGCCTCGCTGATCGCGGCCCTTCTGATCGACCTCGTTCTTCGGCGACTGATCTCGCCACCCCTGAAAGCTGGAGCCTGACCATGAAGACCCTGACCCTGATCGCCGTCTCCACCGTCGCACTCGCCTCGGCCGCTCAGGCCGCGCCCGCCGCCAAGGTCACGGCGACCGACGCCTGGTGTCGTCCCACCGTCGCGGGCGCCCTGGCCGCCGGTTGCTACGTGACCCTGACCGCCAAGGGCGAGGACCGCCTCGTCTCGGTCGAGAGCCCGGCCGCCAGCCGCGGCGAGATCCACACCATGTCGATGGAAGGCGGCGTCATGCGCATGCGCCAACTGACCGAGGGCTTGGCCCTGCCGGCCGGCAAGTCTGTGGCCCTGAAGCCCGGCGCCGACCACATCATGCTGATCGCCCCCAAGGCCCAGCTGAAAGAGGGCGCCAAGGTCTCGCTGACCCTGAAGTTCAAGACCGCCGCGCCGGTCACCCTTGACGCGGTCGTCAAGACGCCGCCGATGCCCGGCATGGCGCACTGATGCGAAGGGTTCTTCTGGCTGCGGCGGCCGTCCTGGTGGCGGCCGCCCCCTTGGCCGCCTGCCAGCGCGAGGGCGGAGGAGGTCTGGCCGGCGGACGCGTCCAGCTCGGCGGGCCGTTCAACCTGATCGACATGAACGGCCAGCCGGTCACCGAAAAGGCGCTGCTGGGCAAGCCCACGGCGATCTTCTTCGGCTTCACCTACTGCCCCGAGGTCTGCCCGACCACCCTCACCGACCTCACCGCCTGGCTGAAGGCGCTGGGGCCCGACGCCGACAAGCTGAACGTGGTGTTCGTCTCGGTCGATCCCGAGCGCGACACGCCCGAGCAGCTACGGCTCTATCTGTCGAACTTCGACCCGCGCATCCGCGGGCTCACCGGCGCGCCGGACGCCGTCGCCAAGGCGGCCAAGGCCTATCGCGTCTATTACCAGAAGGTCCCTCAGGAGGGCGGCGGCTATACGATCGACCACTCCTCGTCGGTCTATCTGTTCGACGCCAAGGGCCAGTTCGTGGCGCCGATCGCCTATCAGTCTCCGCCGGAGCGGGCGGTGAGCCAGCTGCGGGCGTTGCTGGCGGGCTGACCGTAAACGCGCGTGCATATTCGAACGCCTTCCTGGGCCATGTGCCCAGGACCCATGCCAGCGACGGGCTGTGAACTCGTGGGTGAACGGGGTTGAACGCCTAGAACGCTCGTCAAACGCAGCGGCTTCGGAACGATGGGTCCTGGGCGCAAGGCCCAGGAAGGCAGCGTTATCGCTCGCCCGAGATACTTTCCAGCGACGTGGCAAAAAGAAAAGCC
The DNA here is from genome assembly GCF_003243465.1 of Caulobacter segnis. Lineage (GTDB taxonomy): Bacteria > Pseudomonadota > Alphaproteobacteria > Caulobacterales > Caulobacteraceae > Caulobacter > Caulobacter segnis_A. The sequence goes on along the minus strand of NZ_QFQZ01000026.1, from coordinate 21,984 downwards.
CGGCGACAAGGCCGGGCTTGGAAAGTCAGGGAGGAAACGCCCAGGAAAGGGCAGAGGCATCGGCCTCACGGGGAGGTCAGTTATGATCGCCCCGCCGCCGTTCAAGAGGCGCGGACGGAAAAACTTCCCGTTCCCCGCGCTTGGCTTGGCCCTGACGTGTGGTAAGAGCGCCGACGACGAGTGCGGGCGTGCGCCCGAAGCGAGCGCCGATCCCATGTCCGACGATCCGAACACCCTCGATCCCAACACGCCGCCGGGCGATCCCGAGGTGGTGGTGGCCGATCCTGCTCCCCCGACGCCGGCGGCCGAGCATGCCGCGCCGGAAGGCTCTCCGGCGGCCCGCAAGCCCTTCTGGAAGCGGCACATCTGGCTGATCGGCGCGGCCGCGGCCGTCGTGCTGGTCGTGGCGCTGGTCGCCGCCCTGTTCTGGTCGCTGCCGCTGAGCCGGGCGCTGGAGCCGCTGAACAACTCGGCCATCGTGCTGGTCGCCAACGACGGCTCGCCGATCGCCAAGCGCGGCTCCTACAAGGAAGCGCCGATCGACGTGACCAAGCTGCCGGCCTACGTGCCCGGCGCCTTCATCGCGATCGAGGACCGCCGCTTCTACAGCCACATGGGCGTCGACCCGAAGGCGATCGCCCGGGCGCTCGGCAAGAACGCCCAGGCTGGCGGCGTGTCGGAAGGCGGCTCGACCATCACCCAGCAGCTGGCCAAGAACGCCTTCCTGAGCAGCGATCGCAACCTTCGCCGGAAGGCCCAGGAGGCCCTGATCGCGGTCTATCTGGAAGCCCGCCTCTCCAAGGCCGAGATCCTGTCGCGCTACCTGTCGTCGGTCTATTTCGGCGACGGCGCCTTTGGCCTGCGCGCGGCGGCCCGGCACTACTTCGGCAAGCAGCCCGAGCAGCTGTCGATCGGCGAAGCGGCCATGCTGGCAGGTCTCGTGAAGGCCCCCTCGCGCCTGGCGCCGACCAACAACCTCGACGGCGCCCGCGAACGGATGCGGGTGGTCCTAGGCGCCATGGTCGAGACCGGGACGATCACCCAGGCGCAGGCCGACGAGGTCGGCGACGTCTCGCCGATCGAGGTCGAGGACAAGGTGCCGACCGGCTCCTACTTCGCCGACTGGGCCCTGCCCCAGGCGCGCGCCAGCATCGGTCCGCGCTACGGCGAGACGATCGTCCGCACCACCCTGGACCCCGAGCTCCAGGAGAAGGCCGAAACGATCCTCAACGACTTCATCGAGCGCGACGGCAAGGTCCTGAACATCACCCAGGGCGCCCTGGTGGCCATGCGCAAGGACGGCCGCGTCGTCGCCATGGTCGGCGGCCGCGACTACAAGGAAAGCCAGTTCAACCGCGCCGACGGCGAGCGCCAGCCCGGCTCCTCGTTCAAGCTGTTCGTCTATCTGGCGGCCCTGCGCGAGGGCATGACGACCACCAGCCCGATCCTCGACACGCCGGTTCAGGTCAGCGGCTACACGCCCAGGAACCACGAGGGCAAGTATCGCGATCGCGAGATCCCGCTGATCAGCGCCTTCGCCGCCTCGTCGAACGTCGCGGCCGTGCGCCTCGCCCATGACCTCGGCCCCGCCAAGGTGATCAAGGTCGCCCGCGATCTCGGGATCACCGAGAAGATTCCCGACGACCTGACCATGGCGCTGGGCACCGGCTCGATGAGCCTGACGCGGCTGACGGCCGCCTACGCCTCGGTGGCGGCGGGCGAGTATCCGATCGTGCCGCACGCGCTGGAGAGCTTCAGCAAGCCCAAGACCACGGCCTATGACCCCAAGGTGCTGGCCGGGATGCGCGACCTGCTGCGCTCGGCCACCCATCGCGGCACCGGCCTGGAAGCGGCGATCGAAGGCGCCTACGGCAAGACCGGCACCACCCAGAATTATCACGACGCGTTGTTCGTCGGCTATGTCGACGATCTGGTGGTCGGGGTCTGGCTCGGCAATGACGACAACAGCCCGATGAACGGCGTCGTCGGCGGCGGCGAGCCGGCCAAGATCTGGAAGGCCTTCATGCTGTCGGCCCTGGGCCGCTCGGCCGCCGCCCCGGTCGAAGAAGATCCGCTGGAGGACCTTGGCCTGCCGCTGGAAGGCGAGATCGGACCCGACGGCCTGCCCGTGGCGCCGCTGACTGTTCCGGACGTCCCCGCGCCGCCCAGCAGCCCGCCCCCGGCCGCGCCCGCCGCCGAGCCCCGACCCTAGAGCCTTAGAGCGTCAGGTCGGCCGAAACCGGTTCGCACTTTCGGCCTCACGCTCTAGCTCAGCCGTTCAGGCCCGGTTCACGCGGCCAAGCTTTAAGCTCCCTGAAAACGAGCTCGGGAGGTTGAAGTGCGCGTCCACGCCATGCGGTCCTTGATCGCCGGGAGCTTCGTGATCTTGGCGGGCCTCACGCTCGCGGCCTGCGCCACGCTCAGCAAGCAGCAGTGCCTGCAGGGCGACTGGCGCGCGATCGGCTACAACGACGGCGCCGACGGCCGCCTGATGAGCCGGATCGACGACCACGCCAAGGCCTGCCAGAAGACCGGCGTCACACCGGACATGAGCCTTTACGCGCTAGGCCGCGAGCAGGGCCTGATGCGCTATTGCACGGAGGCCAACGGCTTTCGCGTGGGCCGTGACGGCCATGCCTATAAGGGCGTCTGCCCGCCGCCGGTCGAGCCCGAATTCCTCGGCGGCTACGCCGACGGCGAGCGGGTCCACGCCGCCGAAAGCCGGCTGGCCAGCGCCCGCTCCGACCTCGACAGCGCCGACGCCCGGGCCGATCGGCGGGCGCGCCAGGCCGATGGGGTCGAGGACGAGCTGCGCAATCCCAAGCTGACCGAAGAGCAGACCCGCGAGCTGCGCGATCGCCTGCACCGCCTGCGTCGCGAACGCCGCGAGGCGATCGAGGACGGCCGCCGGGCCGCCGACGCGATCCGCGACGCCGAGCGCGAGGTCGACGACCTGAAGGCCCGCTTCGCCCCGCGCTACGGCTGGTGGTGAGCTAGTCGGCGACCAGCTTGCCCGCCGGCGGCACGCGGACGATGAAGTGGCCCTTCACGCCCTCGGGCCACTGGCGGTAGGGCACGACGCCCTCCTCGCTGTCGGCATAGGCGACGGCGTAGTCGAGGATCGCCCGGGCGGCTTCGGCGGTCGGCTCGAAGCGGCCCAGGATGTAGCCGATCTTGCCGGGCGCGCGCAGGTGGACCGAGCAGTGCTGGCCGCAGTTGAACAGGCACGGCATGGTCTGGACCGCCACGCCCGTTCCATCCGCCGCCTCGCGCAGAGCCTTCGCCAGCAGCGCCCCGCCCCGGACGCCGTCGGGACTGTCGCGCTCCTCGGCCGAGAAGCGGCAGGTGTCGCAGACCACCACCGCCGGGCCGTCGTCGGCCTCGCGCAGGATGCTCAAAACTCGATCCCCGCCTGGGCCTTCACGCCGGCGCGGAACGGATGCTTGACCTGGGCCATCTCGGTGACGAGGTCGGCGGCCTCGATCAGGGCCTCGGGTGCGTTGCGGCCGGTGATCACCACGTGCTTGCCCTCGGGCCGCGCGGCGACGACCTCCAGCACCTCGGCCAGCGGCAGGTAGTCGTAGCGCAGGATGATGTTCAGCTCGTCGGCGATCACCATGTCCCAATCTTCGGGGTCGAGGATGCGGGTCTTGATGACCTCCCAGGCCTGGCGGGCCACGGCGATGTCGCGGGCGCGGTCCTGGGTGTCCCAGGTGAAGCCCTCGCCCATCGGCCGGAACTCGACCTGGTCGGGAAAGGCGTCGAACACGACCTTCTCGCCGGTGGTCATTGCGCCCTTGATGAACTGGATGATGCTGACCCGGTGGCCGTGGCCGATGGCGCGGATCGCCATGCCGAGCGACGCGGTCGTCTTGCCCTTGCCCGCCCCGGTGTGGACGATCAGCAGCCCCTTCTCGATGTTCTTCTCGGCCATCATCTTGGCCCGCGCCGCCTGGATGGCCTTCATCCGGGCGTTATGGCGCGCGTTCTTTTCAGCCTCGTCTTGCGGTGCTTCGTTCATCGTCCGTCCTTCGCCGGACACCCCGCCGGCCGCGTTGATGTGACGAAGGCCGGTCTCCTGGCTTACGCCCTCCTGTCGCGGCGCCTTCCCAGGAGGTTGAACTCCCAGTGGCGTGAGGCCGCGACGATCGACGGACGATCACAGTTGCGGGGGCAGCCGCGGATTGTCACCGCGTTCCCGGAGGCCTTTTGGGCCTCCATGCCTTCGCCGTCCGGGGTAGGCTTGGTCGCCCCGAGGGTCAAGCCGATTGGTCGAGCCCCTCGCAATGGCCAAGCTTCGTCCGCACACGGACGCTGTCGTAAAACTGTCTTCGAACTGTGACAAAAGCCAGCCCATCGGTCCGGCATGCTCCCCCACGTTCCCCGGACGACACAGGATTTGACGACATGAACAAGCTCCTTGGCGCGGTTGCGACCATCGCCCTGCTCGCCGTCGCCGACCAAGCCCACGCGGCCCGCGACTACGTCTGGGCCGCCGGCTCCTCGACGGTGTTCCCGTTCTCCACCCGCGTGGCCGAGAACTTCTCGAAGAAGACCGGCAAGAAGTCGCCCAAGGTCGAGAGCCTCGGCACTGGCGGCGGCATCAAGATGTTCTGCGGCGGCACGGGCGAGAAGTTCCCCGACATCGCCAACGCCTCGCGTCCGATGAAGAAGTCCGAGTTCCAGGCCTGCCAGAAGGCCGGCGTGAAGGACATCGTCGAGCTGAAGATCGGCTTCGACGGCATCGTCGTGGCGACCGACAAGCAGGGCCCGGACTTCAACTTCAAGCTCGAGCAGCTGTACCTGGGCCTGGCCGACCAGACCCTGCGCGGCGGCCAGCTGGTCAAGCAGCCCTACAAGACCTGGAACGAAGTCGGCCAAGGCCTGCCCAAGGCCCGCATCCTGGTCTACGGGCCGCCGCCGACCTCGGGCACCCGTGACGCCTTCGTCGAACTTGCCATGGAAGGCGGCGCGGCCAAGCTGCCGACGCTTGCCAAGATGAAGGGCGAGGACGAGAAGAAGTTCAAGGCCACGGTTTCGCCGATGCGCACCGACGGCGGCTGGGTCGACGCCGGCGAGAACGACAACGCCATCGTCGGCACGATCGAGAAGACCCCGAACGCCCTGGGCGTCTTCGGCTTCTCGTTCCTGGAAGAGAACGCCTCGCGCATCAAGGGCGCGGCGGTCAACGGCGTGAAGCCGACCCCGGCGGCGATCGCCAGCGGCCAGTATCCGCTGTCGCGTTCGCTCTACATCTACGTGAAGAAGTCGCAGGTCGGCGTGACGCCGGGCCTGAAGGAGTTCGTCACCGAGTTCGTGTCGGACGCCGCGACCGGTCGCGGCGGCTACCTGCAGGGCCGCGGCCTGATCCCGCTGCCCCCGGCCCAGCACGTGGCGATGAAGAGCAAGGCCGGCGCCATGCCCGCCATGCCGGCGCCGAAGGAATAGGGCGCTCACCGCGCGATCGCCTTGAAGGGCGGCGGTCTTCGGGCCGCCGCCCTTTTCATTTCAAGCCGAACGGCCCATCGCCGCAGCCCGGAGACCAGGGGACGTCGTCCGGCGCATATTCGTGGAACGACGCCCGCACGCCGGGATCGTCGTCCAGGCAGCTGGCCGCGACGGCGATCACCCGGCCCGTGTCGGGGTCGCCGAACGCCGTGCCGCAGCGGCGGCAGAACGTGCGGACGAAGCGGAACGGCGGCCGGGGCTTGTAGCGGGTCAAGAGCGCTCGGCCCGCCAGCCAATGGAACGCCTCGGCCCGGACATAGGCGTAGGTGACCGACCCCGCCTTGCGACAGCGGGAGCAATGGCATGTCCCCATCATCGCCGGCGGCTCGAACAGCTCGAACCGAACGCCGCCGCACAGGCAGCTTCCCCTGATGGCCAAGCGCATCTCCTTGGTTTGCCCAAGGAACCTGCGCCCCTGCTGCCGCCAGCGCGGTGTCAGCAGGCTTCGCCACGAAACCGCCCTGCTCCCGCGTCAAGGCGTCGCGGACACCGGAGCTTGAGCATGGACATCGAGATTTCCGCCGAGGCCAAGAGCAAGGCCCTCAACCGCATGGTCGCGATCACCGTGGTCGTGCTGTCGGTGTTCCTCGGCATCATGAAGATCAAGGACGACAACCTGGTGCAGTCCATGCAGCAGGCCAAGGCCGACGCGGTCGACACCTGGGGCGAGTACCAGGCCGCCAAGACCAAGCTGCACATCACCGAGGGCTCGCTGGACGAACTGACCCTGCTGCGCGGCGTGGCGAAGGCGGACGACACGGCGGCGTTCGACACGCGTCTGGCGGCCCTGAAGGCCCAGGTGGCCAAGTACCAGGCGGAGATCCCGGTCCTGGCCGCCAAGGCGCGGGGTTTCGAGCAGCGCTACGACGCCCTGAACTATCACGACGACCAGTTCGACATGTGCGACGCCCTGGTCTCGATCGCGGTGTCGATCGCCGCCGTAGCCGCCCTCACTGAGAGCGCGAGGGTGCTCTACGCCAGCTGGGGCTTCGGCGCGTTCGGCGTGCTGATGGGCCTGTCCGGCTTCTTCGGCTGGATGATCCACCCGGACCTGCTCAGCCGCTTCCTGACCTGATCTAGCGCGTCCGCGAGGTCATGCCGGCCGCGGCGGCGTCCTCGGCGACCTGGGGATCGAGCTGAGCGGGCGGCGGCGGCGCGGCGGCCGGCGCGGTGTCCGGCGGCGGCGTGGGCGAAGCGGTCTCCACGGCCGGCGCCGTCTCGACGTTGGACGGCGCGCGCATCGCCGAGTCGGCCGCCTGCTCGGCGGCGGAGACACGCGGCTCGGTGACGTCCTCGACGCCGCCGTCGTCGCCCAGGTTCAGGAAAAAGATCGCCACCAGGGTGGTCAGGACGCCGAGGACGAAGCCGACAAAGATTGAGCCGAACCGGCCGCCACGACGCTCGCTCATCCTACCTCGCTTCGATCACGCGCCCTTCCACTGGCGCACCCGGCCCACGTCCACGTGGACGAACCGGCTCTGCGGGTAATAACCCACACCCCCCATGCCGAGATCCAGGGCGGCGGCCCTGACATGTTCGAGGGCGACGTCTTCCAGATAGATGTCCATCGCCTTGCCCTCCATGTGGAGGCTGTGCTTGGCGACCTCGCCGCTGCGATTGGCGAGCATCCTGTTGGTCGCCGGCGAGCGATAGCCGGAGATCACCTGAAACGGGGACTTGGTTTCGGTGCGGGCCTGGATCTTGGCCAGGATGTCGTAGAGGCCGGGGTCCATCGGATGGACCTGGTCGTTGCGATAGTCGCGCAGCACCTTGTCCAGGGCCTGGACGGCGTCGGGGACATAGTCGCCGTTCTCCCAGTAGGCCGCCTCCAGCTTCTCGCCCGTGTGGACATTGTGCAAATGCACCCAGCGGGTTTCGACAGGGGCCGGAACGGCCGCCACGGTCGGGCGCAGAGCGGGCTGCGCGGGAACGGGCGGCGCGGTCGGATGTTTTCCCTGCAGGATCGCGCCGATGATGTCGTCGTCGGCGCGCGCGGCCGCGAGCGGTAGAAGTCCGGCCCCGAAAGCGCCCAGCCCCCACTGGAGCAGCTTACGTCGATGCATGCGTTTACGCCCTTACCCGACACTGAAGAGCGGGCAGGACACCGCAAGAGCGTTAAGAATGCAAGCTGAGCCGGGTCAAAGTGCGGCGATACGCTGCACGAGCTCCTTGTCCCAGCCATACGGATCGTCGCGGAAATTCACCTGACCGTCCGGGGTCACATAGGCCGTCCAATAGAGCAGGAAGACCGCGATCTGCTGGGGCAGCTTGGCGCGCACGGTATCGCCCGAGGCCAGGGTCGCGTCGATCTTTTCGGGCGCCCAGACCGGGTCGCCCGCGAGCAACAACTTCACCAGCTCGATCGGCTTTTGCAGGCGCACGCAGCCGTGGCTGGCCAGGCGGCTGAAGCTGTCGAACTTCGAGCGGCTGGGCGTATCATGCAGATAGACGCCGTAGGGGTTGCTGAAGTCGAACTTCACCTGGCCCAGGGCAGCCTTGGGTCCAGCCTTCTGCTGCAGGCGCGAGCCGCCGTCGTCCGTCGGGATGACGATGAAGTCATTGCGCGCCAGATAGCCGGGGCTGGCCTTCTCCTTCGGCCAGAGCTCCTTGGCCGCGATCGACTGCGGCACGTTCCAGGGCGGGTTCAGCACCACGCTATGAATCATCGACGACAGCATCGGCGTCTCGTCGCCCGGACGGCCGGTGACGGCGCGCATGGTCAGGGTCGGCGTGTCTTGCTGGAAGACCGACATGACGGCGGCGGCGACGTTCACCTGGATGCGGTCGGCCGGCAGGGTCTGGGGCAACCACCGCCAGCGCTCCATATTGGCCTCGATCTGGTCGATGCGCCGCTGGACCGGGACGTTGAGGGCGTTCAGCGTTCCGGGCCCGACCACGCCGTCGGGATTGAGGCCGAACCGCTTCTGGGCCCGCTGCACGGCCTGGACCAAGGCCGGATCGTAGACGTCGCTTCCGGTGCGGGCGACCGTGGGATCCTCAACCGCCAGCCGGGTCCGCAGGGTCTTCACGCGCGGGTCGGCCATGCCTTCGGTCAGGCTCTGCCCGGCCGGCACGACGCTCCAGCCGCCCTTGGCCGCGAGACCGCGATAGGTCGAAAGGCCCGTCATCAGCGTCTGGTAGCCGGTGTAGGGCGGCGGCAGGCTCGCCAGCCAAGCGGCGACCCGGTCTTGTTGGACGGCGGCGGCGAAATCCGGCGCAGGGTCGTAGGCCTCCGGCCGCAGCCCCCACTCCGCCATGAACCCGCTGGCCGGCAGGCGGCCCACATGGACGGCGCGGGCATAGGCCAGGGTCAGGTCGATCAGTTGCGCCTGTCCCTTGGCGCGGGCGGACGGGTCGGCCAGCAGCGCCATCGCCGCGTCCGGCGCGAACCTTTCGGGCGGCAGGCCATGGGCGCCCGCGCCGCGCAGCGCCTGGGCCAGGGCCTCGACCTGCGGCGCGCTCAACGACAGGGCGGCGAGATCCACGGGCGGCGCGGCCGGGACGACCGGGACCGCCTGGACCTGACGGCCGGCGGCGACGGGCGGGCTCTGGGACTGGGCCAGAACAGGCGAGACGGGCAACACGCTCAGCGCCGCCGCCAGGACGCCGCAGGATCTCAAGACTCGCTTCACCGTCACTCTGTCCGTCGCCCTCGCGCGGCCGCGCCGCGTCACAAAGTTCAGATGGTCGCCTGGACCTTCGCCGTCAACGCGACGGGCCGCGCCCCCACCCTTCCGCCGCCAAGCCGCGACGGATTTCTCAAGGATAGGAACCCGCAAGCCACACCGTTGGTTTCACCCCGGCAAGACGAACCGCTGGGGGCGGCCGACAGGGGCGCTAGGAACAAGACCTTTGGACAAGAAGACGCTCGACCTTTTTCCGATCGGCAACTGCGCGGTCAGCGCCCTGATCGACACCGCCGGCCGCTTCGTCTGGGCCTGCGCCCCGCGCGTGGATTCCGACCCCGTGTTCAGCGCCCTGCTCGACGATGCGGACCCCGATGGCGCGGACGCCAAGGGCCTGTGGGACGTGCAGGTCGACCGCCGGGCCGAGGTCCGCCAGGGCTATATCCGCAACACGCCGATCCTGCGCACCGAGATCGCCGACCAGGACGGGGCGCGGATCGAGATCCTCGACTTCGCGCCGCGCTACCAGCAGTTCGGCCGCATCTTCCGCCCCACCGCCTTCATCCGCCTGATCCGCCCCCTGGTCGGCGTGGCGCGCATCACCCTGCGTCTGCGACCGACGGCCGGCTGGGGCGCCAAGGTCGCCGAGCACACGCGCGGCTCGCATCATATCCGCTACCTGTGCTCGGACATGACGATGCGCCTGACCACCGACGCGCCGGTCTCGCACATCCTGGAAGAGCGCGCGTTCCGCCTCGAGCGGCCGATCGCCATGTTCCTGGGCGCGGACGAAGGCTTCGAGGCGCCCGTCGGTCCGACCTGCGAGCGAATGCTGCGCGAGACCGAGAGCTACTGGAAGCTTTGGGTGCGGGGCCTGGCCGTGCCGCTGGACTGGCAGACGGCGGTGATCCGCGCCGCCATCACCCTCAAGCTCTGCCAGCACGAGGAGACCGGCGCGATCGTCGCGGCCCTGACCACCTCGATCCCCGAGCACGCCGACAGCGGCCGCAACTGGGACTACCGCTACTGCTGGCTGCGCGACGCCTATTACGTGGTCCAGGCCTTGAACCGGCTGGGCGCGGTCGACGTCCTGGAGAACTATCTCGGTTATCTGCGCAACATCGTCGATCGGGCCGAGGGCGGCCATATCCAGCCCCTGTTCGGCGTCGGCTTCGAGGAGGTGCTAACCGAGACCGTCGCCCCCGACCTGCCCGGCTAACGCGGCATGGGGCCGGTGCGGGTCGGCAACCAGGCCTATGAGCACATCCAGAACGACGTCTACGGCCAGATCGTGCTGTCGACGGTGCAGGCCTTCTTCGACGAGCGCCTGCTGCGCCCGGCCACGATCGACGACTTCGAGGCGCTGGAGCCCGTGGGCGAGCAGGCCTTCCGCCTTCACGACCAGCCTGACGCCAGCCTCTGGGAGTTCCGGGGCCGCGCCAATGTCCACACCTATTCCTCGGCCATGTGCTGGGCCGCGTGCGATCGCCTCGGCAACGCCGCCGAGAAGCTGGGCCTGTCCGAGAAGGCCGCCTTCTGGAACGGCCGCGCGGCGCATGTCCGCAAGGTGATCGAGGACCGCGCCTGGAACGAGACGCTGGGCCGCTTCGCCGCCACCTTCGAGGGCGACGAGCTGGACGCCTCCCTGCTGCAACTGGTCGACCTGCGCTTCCACAAGGCCGAGGACCCGCGCAACCTGGCGACCCTGAAGGCCGTGGAGGAAGGCCTGCGGCGCGGCGCCTACCTGCTGCGCTACGCCATCCCCGACGACTTCGGCTCGCCGCAGACGGCGTTCAACATCTGCACCTTCTGGCTGATCGAGGCCCTGCACCTTCAGGGCCGCTCCGACGCGGCCCGGGCTCTGTTCGAGGATATGCTGTCGCGGCGCACGGGGGCCGGGCTGTTGTCCGAGGACATCGGTTTCGCGGACGGTGAGCTGTGGGGCAACTATCCGCAGACCTATTCGCTGGTCGGGCTGATCAACTGCGCGGTGCTGCTGAGCCGCCCCTGGACGTCCGTCCGTTAGGCGAACGCTAGGCCAAGTTGTTGCAAGCTCGGCAAACACTGAAATCCGGACGCCACATCGCGCAGGCATCGGCGGTCCTGGGACTTGATAGACTTCGGAGACGCGCGGTGACGAGCAGCAAGCTGGCCCTGGTCGGGTTCCTGGGATTCGTCGCGGCCGGCGCCGCCCAGGCCCAGGAGACACCGCCCGCCCCCGCCGCGCCCCAGGCCAAGCCCGCCGCGCCGGCCCCGGCGCCGGCCGCGCCGCGCGCGACTCAGGCCGCGCCGAAGCCCGCCCAGACCGCGGCGACGACCGAGGACGCCGACACCGAGGTCGAGGCCATCACCATCACCGCCAGCGGCAAGCCCTATGGCGCGGTGCTGGGCGACATCCCGGCCGAGGAGACCTTCAGCGCCGCCGACGTGCGCGCGTTCGGCGTCTCGTCGATGGACGACCTGCTGACCGAGCTGACGCCACAGACCACCAGCGGCCTTGGCGGCGATCCCGTCGTGCTGCTGAACGGCCGGCGCATCTCGGGCCAGGGCGAGATCCGCGACATCCCGACCGAGGCGATTCAGCGCGTGGAGATCCTGCCCGAGGAGGTGGCGCTCAAGTACGGCTACACCGCCGACCAGAAGGTCGTGAACATCGTGCTGCGCCAGCGTTTCCGCGCCTCGACCGTGGACGCCACGGTCGGCGGCTCGACGGACGGCGGCCAGATGAGCCAGCAACTGAACTGGAGCCAGCTGCGGCTGAACCGTGACGGCCGCACGAACCTGGCGATCAAGATCCAGAACGCCGACCAGCTGCTGGAAAGCGACCGCGACCTAGTCAGCCGGACGAGCACCGGGCTTTACGACTTCACCGGCAATATCGGCTCGGTCGACGGCGGCCCGCTGGCGAGCCTGAGCGCCCTGGCCGGAACGCCGGTCACGGTGGCGGGCGTCCCCGCCGCGGCCGCCGGCGGCCTCCAGCCCCTGTCGGCCTTCCTGCCCACCGCCGGCCGCGCCAACACCAGCGACATCCGCGATGACCGCACCCTGCTGCCGCGCAACCGGCAGCTGTCGATCAACAGCGTGACGAACCGCAACATCCTCGACAACGTGTCGGCCACGCTGAACCTGGGCCTGACCGCCTCGCAGACCGACTCGCTGCTCGGCCCGGCCCGCGCCCGCCTCCTGATCCCCGCCGCCGATCCGTTCTCGCCGTTCGGCCAGGACGTGGCGCTCTATCGCTATCTCGGCGACCAGGACGCCCTGGGCCAGACCAACCGCAACCTCGCGGGCCACGCCGGCTTCACTCTGAACCGCGACACCGAGGCGCTGCGCCTGTCGCTGACCGGCAATTACGACCACGCGATCAGCAAGACCGAGACCGACCGCAGCGTGGACGTCACCGGCTTGCAGACCCGCCTGACCGCGCTGGATCCGACCTTCAATCCGTTCGCGCCCCTGACCGGCCTCTCGCTCAACACCGACCGCGCCCGCTCGACCACCGACAGCGGCGACCTGCAGTTCGTCGCCAACGGCGCCCTGGCCAAGCTGAAGGCCGGCGACCTGTCGACGACCGTGAAGCTGGGCGTGACCGGCTCGCGCCTGACCGCCACCTCGCTCCGCTCCGGCGTCGAGAGCGACAGCGAGCTGTCGCGCGGCGACGCCAACGCCCAGGTCAGCTTCGACCTGCCGCTGGCCAGCCGCCGCAAGGGCGTGCGCGCTGGAATCGGCGACCTGTCGGCCAACCTGAACCTCGCCGTCCATTCCGTCTCGGACTTCGGCAGCCTGACCACGATCGGCGGCGGCGCGACCTGGTCGCCGATCAAGCCGGTCAGCTTCATCGTCTCGGCGACGCGCCAGGAAAACGCCCCCAGCATCAGCCAGCTGGGCAATCCGCTGATCACCACGCCCAACGCCCAGGTCTTCGACTATGTGCGCGGCCAGAGCGTCGACGTCACCCGGATCAGCGGCGGCAACGCGAACCTGCGGGCCGAGACCCGTAACGTCCTGCGGCTGGGCGCGACCTACAAGCCCGACCAAATCCAGGGCCTGTCCCTGACCGCCAACTACAGCCGCGTGCGGATCGACGATCCGGTCTCCAGCTTCCCGGCGGCGACGGCGGCGGTCGAGGCGGCCTTCCCCGACCGCTTCACCCGCGACGCCAACGGCGTGCTGACCCGCATCGACACCCGTCCCGTCAACTTCGCCAAGCGCGAGAGCGAGCAGTTCCGCTGGGGCTTCAATTTCTCGCGGCAGATCGGCAATGCGCCGCCGCCCCAGCCCGGCGATTTCCGTCCGCGCTTTGCCGGCGACCAGGCCGCGCGGCCCACAGCCGACGCGGCGGATCGTCCGCAGACGCCGCCAACGGAAACGCCCTCCGACCCCAACGCCGCGCAGCAGCAGGCCCAAGCCCCTGCCGTCGGCGACACCGTTCCGCGCACCGGCTTCGACGGCGGCGGTGGTGGACGCGGCGACGGCGCGCGCGGCCCGGGCGGGGGCTTTGGCGGCGGCGGCTTCGGCGGCCGGGGCGGCGGCGGCAATCCGCGTGCCACGCGCCTGCAGCTGGCCCTGTTCCACACGATCCACCTCAAGGAGCAAGTCACTGTCGCCGACGGCGTTCCGGTTCTCGACCTGCTGAACGGCGACGTAATCGGCTCGGGCGGCGGCCAGGCCCGCAACGAGGTCGAGGCCCAGGCGGGGATCACCAAGTATGGCCTCGGCGCGCGCGTCACGGCCAACTGGAAGAGCGCCACCCATGTCGACAGCGGCGTCGGCGGCGCCACGACCGACCTCGACTTCTCCAGCCTGGCCACCGTCAACCTGCGCCTGTTCGCCAATCTCGGTGTCCGCCGTGAGCTGGTGCAGCAGTACCCGATCCTGCGCGGGACCCGATTGACCCTGGCCGTCAACAACCTGTTCAACGATAAGCAAACCGTTCGCGACGCCAACGGCGTCATCCCGGTGACCTATCAGCCGGACTATCTGGATCCGCGCGGGCGCGTGGTGCAGTTCAGCGTACGGAAACTGCTCTTCTAGGGAGCGGGTCTCCCCCTCACCCCCTCCGCACAAACCCGTGAGCTTCAGCGTGCCGGCGGATCGAACCCGGCCGTTCGGCGTTCTTGGCGCATGTTGCTTACAGATGAGGGGGTTTCGTGATGACGGCCCAGCCTGTCGTGCGCGCGGGATCCGCGGATCTCTCGCCCCCGCCGTTCAACCTTCCCCGCCGCGCGGCCCTGTTCCTGGACCTCGACGGCACCCTGGCGCCGATCATGCCGCGCCCCGACGACGTCGGTCCCGACGCGCGGCGGGCTCGCGTGCTCGCCCGGCTGCGCCGGCGCTTCGACGACCGCGTCGCCGTAGTCAGCGGACGGTCCCTGCCGGACCTCGACCACATCCTGGGCGGCGGCGTGCGAGCGATCGGCGCGGTCCACGGCCTGGTGCGTCGCGCGGTGGATGGGACGATCACCGAAATCAAGCCCCACGCCGGCCTTGAGGACGCCCGCCGGATCCTGGGCGAGCTGGCCGACTGCGAACGCGGCCTGCTGTTCGAGGACAAGACGCTCAGCGTCGCCCTGCACTATCGCAACGCGCCGGCCTGCGCCGAGGCCGTGGTCGAGGCGGCAGAGCGCCTGTCGCAGGCCACGGGCCTGGTCCTGCAACTGGGCGACATGGTGGCCGAGCTTCGCACGCCCGGCGCCGACAAGGGCTCGGCCGTCGCCGCCTTCCTGGACGAGACCCCCTTCGTGGATGCGACGCCGATCTTCGTCGGCGACGACCTGACCGACGAGGACGGCTTCGCCGCCGCCCGCCGCCTGGGCGGGTTCGGCGTCCTGGCGGGCAAGCCGCGCCCGACGGAGGCCGATTTCCACCTCGACGGCCCAGAGGCCGTGCTCGGATGGCTGGAGCGCCTGACGGAAACCGCGGAGGTCCTTGCATGAGCCGCCTGATCGTCGTCTCGAACCGGGTCAATCCGCCCAACCCGTCCGAGGGCGGCGAAGGCAGCGTCGGCGGCTTGGCGATGGCCCTGGCGGCGGCCTTGCGCGAATACTCCGGCATCTGGTTTGGGTGGAGCGGAAAGACCATTCCGGAGTTCACCGGCCAGCTCAACATGCAACGCATTGAGGGCGTTACGGTCGCCACCGTCGATCTCGAGGAGACCGACTACCAGGAGTACTACAACGGCTACGCCAACAAGACGCTGTGGCCGCTGTTCCACTATCGCGTCGACCTGACCGCCTATGACCGCTCGTTCGGCGAGGGCTATGACCGGGTCAACCGCCGCTTCGCCGAGACCCTGGCGCCGCTGATCGAGCCGGACGATATCGTTTGGGTCCACGACTATCACCTGATCCCCGTGGCGCGGGAGCTGCGCCGGATGGGGATCACCAATCGGATCGGCTTCTTCCTGCATATCCCGTGGCCGGCGCATCAGTTAGTCGTCACCCTGCCCCGCCATCGCCAGCTGGTCGAAGCGCTGTTCGACTACGACCTGATCGGCTTCCAGACCGAGGAGTCGCTGCAGGCCTTCGAGGGCTATGTCTTCTCGGAGGTGCAAGGCTCGAAGAACGCACGCGGCGAGCTGGTCGCGTTCGGCCGCCGCACCTGCGCGGCCGCCTTCCCGATCGGGGTCGACGCCCAGGACTTCGCCGAGATCGTCAAGAGCGACAACGCCCGCAAGACCTACGACCGGATGATGGCCCACAGCGTCTTCCGCAAGATGCTCGTCGGCGTCGATCGCCTCGACTACTCCAAGGGCCTGGAGGAGCGGCTGATCGGCTACGAGCGGTTCCTGCACGACCATCCGGAGATGCGGCGCGAGGTGATGCTGCTGCAGATCGCCCCGATTTCCCGCGACGAGGTCGAAGCCTATCAGGACCTGCGCAGCCGGCTGGACGGCCTGATCGGCCGGATCAACGGCGCCTATGCCGAGATGGACTTCACGCCGATCCGCTACGTCAATCGCTCCTACCGGCGCGACGAGCTGGCGGGCGTCTATCGGGCGGCCAAGGCGGCCCTGGTCACGCCGCTTCGCGACGGCATGAACCTGGTGGCCAAGGAATATGTCGCGGCCCAGGATCCGGAGGATCCCGGCGTGCTGATCCTGTCGCGCTTCGCCGGCGCGGCGCGGCAGATGAAGGACGCCCTGATCATCAATCCCAACAGCCCGGAGGAGATCTCCGACGCGCTGGAGCGGGCGCTGTCGATGAGCCTGGCCGAGCGCAAGCGTCGCTGGGAATCCTTGTTCGACAACGTCCGCCGCGAAGACGTCACCGCCTGGCGCGACGACTTCGTGACGGCGCTGCGCGCGCGGCCGGGGCCGGACGCGGACGAGCAGACGGACGAGCCCGCGCCCGTCCGAACCCTGGACGTCGCCGCCCGGGCGCTGAAGTCGGGGCCGGAAGCGCGAGCGATGCGAGGCTAGCGCGGCGCGCCTTCGGCGGCTTAACCTGGGGACCGCAGAGCAGGTATCGAGAGACAGGAGGTCGAGGATGGCTGTTGAAACGCGGATGACGGCGGCGGCCCTGGCGGTCGCGGCGCTGATGGTCGCAACCGGCCAGGCCGCCGCGGCCGACGACAAGGGCGAGGCCAGCTTGGCCAAGATCCTCGACGGTCGGGTGGCCGGCGAGCCGGTGACCTGCCTCGAGACGGGCCGCGCGTTCGGCGCCGAGATCGTCGACAGGACGGCGATCGTGTACCGGATGCCGGACGGGGCGCTGTATGTGAACCGTCCGCAGGCCGGCGCCGCCAGCCTTGATCGTCAGGCCGTCCTGCAATCGCGGCCGCTGATCAACTCCACTTGCAGGGGAGATCGAGTGGATGTGATCGAAAGCGGCGGCAAGGGCGGCCTGGCGCGCGGTAGCGTGTTGCTGGGGGTGTTCACGCCCTACGCCAAGATCAAGCGCTGACCGCGCGTCGCGCCGACGACCTCTCGACCGTCTTTACCGCCCCTCTTCCAACCCCTCGATCAGGGTCTTCAGCTTGGCGACTTCCTCGGCCTTCAGCGGGCGGTGTTGCGCGAAGTGGCTGATCAGCGGCGCCAGCTGGCCGTCGAACAGGCGATCCAGCAGGCCCTGGCTCTCGGCCTGGACATAGGCGCTGCGATCGACCAGCGGGCGATAGCCGTGGCGGCCCTCCGCGCGCTCGGACTTGATCGCCTTCTTCTTCAGCAGGCGATTGATCAGCGTCTTGACTGTGGCCTCGCCCCAGTTCTGCGAGGCGCCGACCTCGGCGACCAGCTCGTCGGCCGACAGCGGCGCGCGGCGCCAGAGCGCTTCCATCACGTGAGATTCGGCGGCGGTGATGTGCATGACGCTTACATCCGTAAATCTTCGCGACGCTATACGCGCTGTAGCCGCTGTCAAGCCACAGGTCCGAGAGGCTGTTCCAGGCCCAAGTGTTTAGCGCCGCATTGTCAATGACACCGGTTTCCACTAGACACTGGACAAACCCGCCAAGCGGGACTTGGGCCGAATTCTAGGGAGGATCCGCGGCGTGACCGTTTCTGAGGCCGACTATAAGGCGTTCGCCCCCACGGCCATTGCTCCCCAGTTCGTAAAGGCGCGCCAGGACGGCGTTTCCGTTCCCGGCTATCCCGGCGACGTGATTCCCGCGACCATGGCTGACGGCTATGCGGTGCAGGACATCGCCATCGACCTGTGGCCCGACGAGCTGGTCGGCTGGAAGGTCGGCCTGGTGCCGCCGCAGCACCGCGAACGCCTGGGCGCCGAGCGCCTCGCCGGCTGTATTTTCAAGGCCAACGTGCAGGACGCCAGGACCGACGGCCAGCCCAACAGCTTCCGCGCCATCGACGGCGGCTTCTGCGCCGTCGAGGCCGAATTCATCATCCGCCTGGGCAAGGACGCTCCGGCCGACAAGACCCAATGGACCGCAGAGGAAGCCGCCGACTACGTGGGCGAACTGCTGGTCGGCGTCGAGATCGCCGGCAGCCCGCTGAAGACCATCAACGCCCTGGGACCGACGGTGGTGGCCTCGGACTTCGGCAACAACGATGGTCAGATCATTGGTCAGGCCATTTCCAACTGGCGCGACATCGCCTGGGAGGATATGCCGGTCGAGACCATCATCAACGGCAAGTCGGTGGGCAAGGCCACCGCGGCGACCATCCCGGGCTCGCCGCTGGCGGCTCTCGCCTTCCTGCTGGGCGCGGTCGCCGCGCGCGGCAAGCCGTTGAAGAAGGGCATGATCGTCACGACCGGCGCCACCACGGGCATTCACGACGTGGCCGCCGGCGACGTGGCCCACGTCGATTTCGGCCCGTTCGGAACCGTGGACTGCGTCGCGGCGCCGGCGAAATAAAAGAAACATAGGGAAGGAAGGCCAAGTCCATGGACGTTTCGAAAGCGCCCGAGCCCTCCGAGAAGATCGGACGGTACCGCTGGGTGATCGTCAGCCTGCTGTTCGCGGCGATGGTCATCAACTATGTCGATCGCCAGACGATCGGCCTGCTCAAGGCGGACCTCTCCAAGGAGTTCGGCTGGGACGAAACCCACTACGCCGATCTCGTCTTCTACTTCCAGCTCGCCTACGCCATCGCCTATCTGGCGTGGGGCAAGATCATGGACAAGATCGGGGCCCGCTGGGGCTTTGGCATCGCCTTCCTGATCTGGCAGGTCGCCCACATCGCCCACGCCGGCGCCAGCCACATCACCGGCTTCATCGCCGCGCGCATGGGTCTGGGCATCGGCGAGGCCGGCGGCTTCCCGGGCGGCATCAAGGCCGTGGCCGAGTGGTTCCCCAAGAAGGAACGCGCCTTCGCCACGGGCCTGTTCAACGCCGGCACCAACATCGGCGCCATCGTCACGCCGCTGGTCGTTCCGGGCATCGTGCTGGCCTTCGGCTGGCAGATGGCCTTCATCGTCACCGGCGTCGCGGGCCTGGTCTGGCTGCCGATCTGGCTGATCGTCTATCGCCGTCCCCGCGAGGCCAAGGGCCTGTCGGCGGCAGAGCTGGCGCACATCGAGCAGGATCCGGCCGACCCGGTCGAGAAGATCGCCTGGACCAAGCTGCTGACCAAGCGCGAGACGTGGGCCTACTCGCTGGGCAAGTTCCTGATCGACCCGATCTGGTGGATGTTCCTGTTCTGGCTGCCGGATTTCCTGGGCAAGCGCTATGGCCTGGACCTCAAGACCTTCGGTCCGCCGCTGATCGCCATCTACCTGCTGTCGGACGTCGGCAGCGTGGCCGGCGGCTGGATGTCCTCGACCCTGATCAAGAACGGCGCCAGCATCAACAAGGCCCGCAAGCTCACCATGCTGGTCTGCGCCCTGCTGGCCGTGCCGGTGATCTTCGCCTCCTACGCCAGCTCGGTCTGGCTGGCCGTGCTGATCATCGGCGTCGCCACCGCCGCCCACCAGGGCTTCTCGGCCAACCTCTACACCCTGCCCTCGGACGTGTTCCCGCGCGGCGCGGTGGGCTCGGTCGTCGGCATCGGCGGCATGCTGGGCGCATTCGGCGGCATGGTGTTCTCCAAGTACATCGGCAAGGTGCTGGACAGCATCGGCACCTACGCCCCGATCTTCCTGGTGGCCGGCAGCGCCTATCTGATCGCTCTGCTGGTCGTGCACCTGCTGGCGCCCAAGATGGAGCCGGTGAAGATCTGATCCTCGCGGTTCACGCGATCGCGATCCGGGCCGGGGAGCCATCCCCGGCCCTTTTCGTTTAAAGCTGCGCCATGCCTCACTCGCGCATCCTGAACGTCGCCCTGGTCGGATACGGCTATGTCGGCAAGACCTTCCACGCCCCGCTGATCGCCGCCACGCCGGGGCTCAAGCTGGCGACCGTGGTGTCCAGCGATCCGGCCAAGGTCGCCGCCGACCATCCGGAGGTCCGCGTCGTCGCCGATCTCCAGACCGCCCTCGCCGATCCCGCCATCGACCTGGTGGTCATCGCCACGCCAAACACTCTGCACGCCCCGCAGACGATCGCGGCGCTCGAGGCGGGCAAGCACGTGGTCGTCGACAAGCCCTTCGCGGTGACCGCCGCCGAGGCCCGGTCCATGGCGCAGGCCGCCGCGCGCGCCGACCGCCAGCTAGTGGTGTTCCACAACCGCCGTTGGGACAGCGATTTCCTCACGCTGCGACGGCTGATCGCCGAAGGCGCCCTGGGCGAGATCGTCCAGTACGAAAGCCACTTCGACCGCTTCCGCCCCGTCGTCCGCGACCGCTGGCGCGAGCGCCCCGGCCAAGGCGCCGGCGCCTGGATGGATCTTGGCCCGCACCTGCTGGACCAGGCGCTGGTGCTGTTCGGCCCGCCACTGGCGATCAGCGCCGATATCGGCGTGCAGCGCGCCGGACCGGGCGCGGACGACTACTTCCACGTCGTGCTGCGCTATCCGACCCTGCGCGTGATCCTGCACGGCAGCATGCTGACCGCCAGCGACCTGCGCCTGGCCGTCCACGGGACGGGCGGCAGCTTCGTCAAGCACGGCCTGGACCCGCAGGAGGCCCAGCTGAAAGCCGGCATGATCCCCGGGGCCCCCGGCTATGGCCGCGACAGCCGCCACGGCGTGCTGACCACGGTGGAGAACGACGCGCCCACCCACGCCGACGTCAGCCCCGAGCCCTCCGACTACCGCGCCTTCTACGCCGGCGTCCGCGAAGCGATCGTTGTGGGCGGGCCGTCTCCGGTGCCGGTGACTGAAGCGCTGCGGGTGATGGAGCTGCTGGAGTTGGCGCGTCAGGCCAGCGACGAACGGCGGGAGCTGAAGGTCGGGGCGGACTGGAGTGGTTTCTTCGACTCGCCGGGTGCGGACTGACCTGATCGTGTTTAGGTAAGAACCAAAGAGCCCCTTCCCCCAAAACTGTCCTAGGCTGGCCCCATGCGAAAAACTCTGCTGACCGCCTCCGCCGCCATCGCCGCCGCGCTCGCCGCCTGCGGTCCCGCCCCCGCCCAGCCGGGACAGGCGGGAGCTCCCGTCGAGACCCGCCCGCCGAACGCGCCCGAGCAGAAGCCGGCCTTCGCGGGCCAGACCCGCGGGCCGGGCCTGAGCTCCAACACCATCGGCCAGTACCAGGTGCTGGCCAGCGGCCTCGACCACCCCTGGGCCCTGGCCTTCCTGCCGACCGGCGAAATCCTGGTCACCGAGCGGGCCGGACGCCTGCGCGTGCTGACCAAGGACGGCAAGCTCTCGCCCGCCGTCGCCGGCCTGCCGGACGTGTTCGCGTCGGGCCAGGGCGGCCTGCTGGACGTGACGCTGGACCCGGCCTACGCCACCAACCACCTGATCTACTGGAGCTACGCCGAGGCCGACGGCGGCGTGAACGGCACCGCCGTGGCGCGCGGCAAGCTGGTGCTGGGCGCCGCGCCGAAGCTTGAGAACGTCCAGGTCATCTGGCGCCAGGCGCCGAAGATGGACAGCGCCCTGCACTTCGGGGGCAGATTGGTCTTCGCCCGCGACGGCAAGCTGTTCATCACCACCGGCGAGCGCTCGATCCTGCCGGGCCGCGTCCAGGCCCAGCATCTGGACGCCACCCTGGGCAAGGTGATCCGCATCAACGCCGACGGCTCGATCCCGGCCGACAACCCGTTCGCGAAGACGGCCGGCGCCAAGCCCGAGATCTGGTCGCTGGGCCACCGCAACATCCAGGCCGCCGCCCTCGACTCCAGCGGCGAGCTGTGGACCGTCGAGCACGGCGCGCGCGGCGGCGACGAGCTGAACCATCCCGAGCCCGGCAAGAACTACGGCTGGCCCGTCGTCACCTATGGCGAGGAGTACTCCGGCAAGCCGATCCCCGACAGCGTCACCCAGAAGGACGGCTTCGAGCAGCCGTTCTATTACTGGGATCCAGTGATCGCCCCGTCCGGCATGGCCTTCTACCAGGCCAACCTGTTC
>NZ_QFQZ01000025.1 GCF_003243465.1 Caulobacter segnis | reverse complement strand
GGTCTTGCCATGGTCAACGTGACCGATGGTGCCGATGTTGCAGTGCGGCTTAGTACGTTCGAACTTTTCCTTGGCCATCGTCTCTACCTTCGCGCCGGCGGCTGGGTTGTTGGGATAACTCGGGGAGCTGGAGCGGGTAGCGGGAATCGAACCCGCATCCTCAGCTTGGAAGGCTGCTGCACTACCACTGTGCTATACCCGCCCAATACCCAAATGGGACTTGCGGGGTCGCGTCGGCTCCCGGTCTCTGGCTCTGGGACGCCCTGCTGCCTTCCGGAACCCGTCGCGCGCATGGTGGGGGAAGTAGGACTCGAACCTACGAAGGCTTACGCCAGGGGATTTACAGTCCCCCCCCTTTGCCACTCGGGACATTCCCCCAAGCACGCGATGGAGTTCCGAAGCCGGCGGCCTTTATCCGCTTCGACGCGCGACGGCAAGCCGTCAAACGCCGATGCGAAACAAAAGCTTCTTGGACCGGTGACGGACGATGCTAAGAGCAGCGCCGGCTGGCCGAGAAGCCCTCGGGGCCCCAAATCGGAGCGCGTCTTATAGTGTCCTCTCATTCCGAACGCAACGACCGGAAACGCCCTTCTGCACAAGGACGCGATTTTCGTTCCAAGCCACGGAAACAAAACGACTTTTCCAGGGGCCAGGGCGACGCCAAGGACTGGATTTGGGGGACTCACGCCGTCGAGGCGGCGCTTTCGAACCCCCAGCGCCCCGCCCCGAAGCGCCTTCTGGCGACCCCGGACCGCGCCAGCCGACTCAGCCCCGAGCTGCGGAAACTAGCCTGCCTGCAGGTGATGGAAGGCCAGGAGATCGCCAAGCACCTGCCGCAGGGCGCGGTGCATCAGGGCCTGGCCCTGAAGATCGACGAGCCCGAGTCGCTGTCGATCGCCGAACTGGCCGCCTCGAACGACGGTTTCCTGGTGATGCTGGACCAGATCACCGACCCGCAGAACATCGGCGCCATCTTCCGCTCGGCCGCCGCGTTCGGCGCCAAGGGCGTGATCCTGCAGGATCGCCACGCCCCGGCCCTGACCGGCGTGCTGGCCAAGACGGCGGTCGGCGCGGTGGACAAGGTGCCCTACGCGCGGGTGGTCAATCTTTCCCGCGCGCTCGAGGAGCTGTCCGACCTGGGCTGGCGCGCCGTGGCCCTGGCCGGCGAGGCCGAACAGACCCTGGACGAGGTGCTGGACGGCGGGCCGACGGTGCTGGTTCTGGGCTCGGAGGGCGAAGGCGTGCGCCGGCTGGTCGCCGAGCACTGCGACGTCCTGGGCAAGATCCCGATGCCCGGCGGCTTCGAGAGCCTGAACGTCTCGGCGGCGGCGGCGATCGCGCTCTATGAGGCGTCGAGGCCGCGCAAGGCGGCCGTCTAGGCGCGTCCGGACGATGCGGAGGTTGCTGGCCGTCGCGGCTGTCGTCGCGGTCCAGGCCGCCGACGGCGCGCTCGCCTCGACGGCCGAGACGCAGGCGCGACTGGCGGCGGCGCGGCCCGTCGCGACTAAGGCCGTGAGCCCGCCGCCCGCGCCGGTCACGGGCGAGCAGCCGCCCCCCGGTCCGGGCGCGACGACGGCGGCGCCGAGGCCGAACCTGCCGGCCCCGCCAGCGCCCTCCCCGAAACCCGCGCCGCGTCGCGACGCAGGCCTGCTGCTGCTGATCCCCGCCTTGCTGAGTATCGTCGCGCTCGTACGATGGCTGGCCCGGCGCCGCCGATCGGCGGCCAAGCGCGTTTAGGTCGCGAGCCGCCGTTTTGCGCCTTGCATCCCTGCGCGCGTCATCCCATTGAGGGCGCATGTTCGACACGTTGATGGCCCACCTGGATGGCTTTCAGGGACCGCTGACCGCGTTCCTGCAAGTCCTGATGATCGACCTCGTGCTGGCGGGCGACAACGCCGTGGCCGTGGGCCTGGCGGCGGGCGGCCTGCCGCCCAAGGACCGCAAGAAGGTCATTCTGTACGGCCTGGGCGCGGCCGTCGTGCTGCGGATCAGCTTCGCCCTGATCACCACCTGGCTGCTGCGCGTCATCGGCCTGCTGCTGGCCGGCGGCTTCCTGCTGCTGTGGGTCTGCTGGAAGATGTGGCGCGAGCTGCGCGAACAGGCCTCGCACGATCAGGCCGACGCGGTGGCCATGGTCGACGCAGACCCCAACACCGAGCCGCGCGCCCGACCGGCCAAGTCGTTCAAGCAAGCCTTCCTGCAGGTGCTGATCGCCGACGTCTCGATGTCGCTGGACAACGTGCTGGCCGTGGCCGGCGCGGCCCGCGAGCATCCGGCGATCCTGGTCTTCGGCCTGCTGCTGTCGATCGCCCTGATGGGCCTGGCCGCCAGCGCCATCGCCAACCTGCTGCACAAGCACCGCTGGATAGGCTTCGTGGGCCTGGCCATCGTGCTCTACGTCGCCGTCCACATGATCTGGGAAGGCCACCGCAGCGTGGTGATGGACCTCAACCAGACCGGCGCCTACAACGCCGCGGCCCCCGCCCCTCTGGACATCAGCCCAGAGGAAGTGGCCAAGCACAACCGGCACAAATAGCCGGGACTACCGTCCCGGCAGCGGCGGCATGTCGAGGCGACGGAGGTCCGCCATCCGGGCGTACAGCCGCAGGATCGCGTGGTGGCGCGCAGTGTCGCCGCGAGCCTCGACCGCCTCGTGCAAGCCGATCAACGCCCGGCGCAGCTGCGCGTTGACCTTGTCGAGGCCGCCGATCGACAGGTCGTCGGTCATCTCGACACCTTCGATCCCATAGTCGCTCGACGCCTCGTCCAGCAGGGTCGCGATCGCCGCGTTCTCGGCCACGCGCGCGGCGACGCCGCGCTCGGCCTCCTGGGCGGCCAGCAGCGACAGCAGCGCCACCACCGCCACCTTGCCGGCCATGAACTCGCCCTGCTGCTCGGGCGGCGGCGGGTCGATCATGCACAGGAAGTTGCCGACCAGGATGTCGGGCAGGCTGGGCGTCATCACAGGCCCTCCCATTGAAGCAAGGCCTCGGCCAGGAT
Organism: Caulobacter segnis; assembly: GCF_003243465.1. GTDB lineage: Bacteria > Pseudomonadota > Alphaproteobacteria > Caulobacterales > Caulobacteraceae > Caulobacter > Caulobacter segnis_A. The sequence goes on along the minus strand of NZ_QFQZ01000025.1, from coordinate 50,993 downwards.
CTCGTCGTGGCGGCGGGCGGTGTACCAGCCCGAGATGGCCAGCACCGGATCCTTGAAGCCGCCGTCGCGATATTCCTTGGCGGCCGAGGTCCAGATCGCCTGGCCCTTCACGGCGTTGAACAGGCTCCACCAGGCCAGGGCCGTCTCGTCGACCTCAAGGCCGCTGGCCTGCTTCCAGATCGCGAGAGCCTCGTCGCGCGGCAGCATGCCCGAGACCTTGTCGGCCTCGAAGTGGCCCCACAGCGGATCGAGCGCCCACCCCAAGTCCTCCAGCGGATCTCCGAAGTGGACCATCTCCCAGTCGAGGATCGCCAGGATCTTCCCCGCGCCGTCGTGCAGGAAGTTGCCGGTCCGGTAGTCGCCATGCACGACGCGGATGGCCTGGGCCGCCGGCGGCGGGCGGCGGCGCAGGGCGCGGATCGCCGCCCAGACGATCGGCTGCGGATGCTGCTGGTCGGCCTCGATCACCGCGGCCCAGTGGTCCAGGGCAACCTTCCAGCAAGCGTCGGGCGCGGGCGCCTCGGCGGCCTTGGCCAGCGGCAGGCCGGCCGGATCGGCGGCCGCGATCGTCCCCAGGATCGAGAAGAACTGCTCCCCGATCGCCCGCGCGTGCTCGCCATAGGGAACGACGGTGAACGGCGAGGCGGCCGCCCCGTCCTCGACCCGCTCCATGATGAAGAACGGCCGCTCCAGCTCCGCGCCCTCGGCCTCCATCGCCACCGGACGCGGCACCGGCAGACGGTCGTGGAAGCTTTCGAAGGCCAGATATTCCTGGTTGCGGTCGGTCTCGATCAGGCTGCCGGGCGGGTCGCGACGCAGGATCAGCGGCCGCTCGCCCTTGGCCGTCCGCGCGCTGAACCGATAGGTCTCGCGGCTGGCCCCGCCGGGAATGCGCGAGAGATCGACCACCGTGACCGCCTCGCCCCACACGCGCGACAGGTACGCCTCCAGGCGTTCGGCCAGGCTCATGGCGCCATGTCCAGGATCGAGGCGAAGCCGGACGGCGCGTGCGGTCCGATCGCCAGTTGCTCGAAGACCCCCCGCCCCCTCCGCGTCCGGCCAGCGCCGTCGACATAGGTGACGTCGCTGAGCGCCTGGACGTGCAGGTGCTGGGGAACGGCGCGGTCGAGGTCGGCCGTGACGAAGTCCTCGCGCTCGACCTTCAACTTGCCCTGGTTCAGCCCGTGGCCCCAGGTCGGGTGGGTGTAGCCCAGGCCCAGCATGAAGAACTCGCGCTTGGGCTCGACCGTCATCGCCCCGTCGGCGCCGAAGTCCAGGGTGGCGGCGCGGGCGTGGCGCGTGCCGCTCTTCCAGTGGATGGCGTAGGAGGCCTCGGCGAAGCCGCCGAACTCCAGCTCGCGCTCGCCGTCGCCCAGCCACAGCGCGCGGCGGTTCCAGGCGCGGCCCAGTTCGTCGTCATTGGTGTGGAAGAAGAGCCCGCCGTCCTCGAAATTGCACGGCGCCCATAGCCAGAAGAATTGCGGAAGCACCGGCGGCGCCAGCTCCTGGGGGTCGCGCGCGCCGACTGGCCGCACGCCCCACGAGCGGTCCCGCGTGCCGACGAAGCCATCGACGCCGGACCGGACGCCGTCGACCTCGACCCAGCCCGAATAGCGGCCGTTCTGGGTCAGGCGGGTGTAGTCCATGAAGGCGCGCGGGCCGTTGCGGCGGACGAAACGCGGTTCCTCGATCGGGAAGGCTCGGCCCTCGAAGACGATCTCGGCGGCGATCCCCTGCTCGGGCGCGGTGACGGTCAGCTTGAGACGCTTGAGGGGCTCCAACACCGTGATGGCGATCGGCCCGACCGTGAGGTCCATCCGCTCCATCTCCAGCCAGCGGCTGGCGTGGAGGTTGACCTGCTTGCCGTCCTTCATCACGCAGAAGGCGGCGTCGGCGATGTTCAGGTGTGGATAGACACCGAAGGCGGCCGCGAAGAACACTTCGTCGCCATCGTCGGACGGCGCGTAGCCGTTGAAGAAATAGCGGTCGTAGAAATTCCGATCCGTGCCGGCATAGGCCACCGGCTCGGGCGTCTGATGGATCGGATAATCGTCGCCCCAGGTGAGCGCCATGCCGTCCTCCCCCCCGGATCACGCGACGCTCTGGCGACGCCGCTTTACGTCCGGATGAACGACGTTAAGGTCGCGCCCGACGATTGCAATGTTTCCGGAGCGTCAAGGCGATGAGCGGGTGGACACCCAGGACCTGGACGGGTCTGGCGGCGGCGAGCGGGATGCTGGCCGTGGCGTTCGGCGCGTTCGCGGCGCACGGGATGAGCGCGCCCAAGCCGGTCGAGTGGCTGCACACGGGCTCGCAGTACCAGATGGTCCACGCCCTGGCGGTGTTCGCGGCCTTTGGCCTGCATCGCGCCGGCGCGAAGCGCATGGGCCTGGCGTCGGCATTCTTCCTGGGCGGAAGCCTGCTGTTCGCGGGCTCGCTCTACGCCATGGCCCTGGGTGCGCCACGCATCCTGGGCGCGATCACCCCGTTCGGAGGCCTGTCGTTCATCATCGGCTGGGCGGTGATGGCTGACCGGGCGTTCCGCATGTCGGCCGAGGCTCAGGCCTGAACCTTGGCCCCGCCCGGCAAGGCCAGGAAGAAGATCGCCAGCGACGAGCCGACCAGGCAGGCGAACATCACCGCCGCCACCGGACGCGGCGTGCCGTCGTGCAGCAGGCCGCCCACCCACGAGGCCAGGGCCCCCGCCCCGAACGACGCCGCCCCCATCAGGGCCGAGGTCGAACCGGCGCGGCGAGGATCGACGCTCAGCGCGCCGGCCATGGTGTTGCCGCCCATCAGGCCATAGACCGACAGGGCCGCGAACAGCAGCGGCAGCACGGTCCACTGCCCTCCCCAGCCGGTCCAGGCGGCGAGCGTCAGCAGCAGAGCGGCGGCGATCGAGGCGATGCTGGCCTTGCGCAGCACCTGGTCGGGCGTCGAGCGCCGCAGGAGCCAGCGGTTGATCTGGCTGGCGCCGATGATGCCCACGGCGTTCAGCGCGAAGATCAGATTGAAGACCAGCGGCGTGTGGCCATAGGTCCCCATCACGAGATCCGGCGCGGTCGAGATATAGGTGAACAGCACCGCCCCGTTCAACGCGCCGGCCAGGGCGTAGCCCACCAGCCGCCGCATCCGAAACAGCGCCGCATAGGCCCGCAGCGGGTTCTCGGACTGCGCCTGGGCCAGGGTCTCGGGCGAGCGCGACTCCGGCAGGCCGAACGTCACCCAGACGCCGATCACCACCGCGAACACCACCAGAGTCCAGAAGACCCCGCGCCAGCCCGCCACCAGTTGGACGACGCCGCCAAGCTGCGGCGCCAGCACGGGCGCGAGCCCCATGATCAGCATCATCAGCGACAGCACCCGCGCGGTGTCGGTTTGGCCGAAGCGGTCGCGGACCACCGCCCGGGCGATCACCGCCCCGGCGCAGCCGCCCAGGGCCTGCACGAAGCGGGCGGCGATCAGGGTCTCGATGTTCGGCGCCAGGGCGCAAACGGCGGAGGCCACGAGAAAGACGGCGATGCCGATCAGCAGCGGCGGCCGGCGGCCCAGACGGTCCGACGCCGGTCCATAGATGAACTGGCCGATCGCCATGCCCGCGAAGAAGGCCGCCAGCGTCGCCTGGGTCTGCTCCGGGCCCGCTCGCAGGGCCCGTCCGATCGCCGGCAGGCTGGACAGGTACATGTCGATCGACATCGGCGCGAACGCCGTCAGCGCGCCCAGAAGCACGACAAGTCGCCAGGGAACGACGGCGGGCGGCGAAACGGTCTCGGTCATCCGCGCTTTTTACGCGCGTTCGCCGCGCAGGAAATACTTGATGGCGAACCGACGCCGAATACTTGCGCCCTGTCGCGCCAGGCATCAGGGTGAACGCCAATCACATAAGAAGACGCCAAGGGAGACGCCCGCCATGCCCGCCCCAGCCCTGCCCGCGCCACAGTTCGCCGACATCAACGGCGTCCGCCTGGCCTATTACGAGGCCGGACCGCGCGGCGGCGTGCCGATCGTCCTCTGCCATGGCTTTCCCGAGCTGGCTTTTTCGTGGCGCCACCAGATCGCCGCCCTCGCCGCCGCCGGCCGCTGGGTGATCGCGCCGGACCAGCGGGGCTACGGCCTCACGCAGGGGCCGGATGCGGTCGAAGCCTACGACATGGCGCACCTGACCGGCGACCTGGTCGGACTGCTGGATCACCTGGGCGCGGACAAGGCGATCTTCGTTGGCCACGATTGGGGCGGGATCGTCGTCTGGGCCCTGCCGCTGCTGCATCCCAGCCGCGTCGCGGGCGTCGTGGGCCTGAACACGCCCTTCATTCCGCGCCTGCCGCTGGACCCGATCGAGATGTTCCGCAACGCCTATGGCGAGGACATGTATATCGTCCACTTCCAGAAGCCGGGGGTGGCCGACGCCCAGCTGGGCGCGGACGTCGAGAAGACGATCCGCTTCTTCATGCGGCTCCCCAAGGGGACGCAGCAGGACTTTGCATCCCGCCCGCCCGAGCAGCGCAGCCTGGCGCTGCAGGATGGCCTGGCGCACTACGACCCGACGACCGACGAACACCAGTTGCTCTCCCCCGAGGAACTGTCTGTGTTCGTCGAGGCGTTCCAGCGCACCGGCTTCACCGGCGGCATCAACTGGTACCGCAACTTCAGCCGCAACTGGCGCATGGCCGAGGGTTTGCCCAACCGGATCGACGGCGTGCCCTGCCTGATGCTGATGGCCGAGCACGACGTGGTGCTGCCCCCCGCGATGGCCGACCGCATGGGCGACCAGATCGGCGACCTCGAGAAGGTGCTGATCGAAGGCAGCGGTCACTGGACGCAGCAGGAAAAACCCGCCGAAGTGAACGCCGCGCTGCTGGACTGGCTGGACCGGAAGTTTCCCTTGAACGGCTAGCCGCGCGCGTTCAGAAGCGCATCGGCCCGGCGGCGCATGGCGGCGGCCAGTTGCAGCATGGCCAGGGCGGTGACTTCGTCGCGCTCGGCGGCGCGGATGGAATAGACATTGGCCATGGCGAACAGCGCCTCGACCCGATCGACGCCCTCGGCGCCGAACATCTCGCCGATCTGGCGGTCAAGCTGCGCCAGCTGCCGAGGGTTGAGCATCTCGAGCAGTTCTTCGTCGGTGTAGTCTTCAGGCGCCGGCTGAATCATGCGTGCAGAATACAGGAGCCGCGGAAAGGCGCGAGCCCGTGGCGATCCTCCGTTCACAGGCGAACGGAAACCAAGTTAGGTTAGCACATGGATCGTCATGCCTCCGCCGCCGCCATGAGCTCCGTTGGCCGTCGCGGCCTGTTCCGCGAGGTCGAGCCGTTCTCGTTCGGCTGGATGCCGACCGGCGGCCCGCACGAGATCTATTACGAGGAATGCGGCAATCCGCGCGGCAAGCCCTGCGTGATCCTGCACGGCGGCCCCGGCGGCGCGGTCAATCCGACCATGCGCCGCTTCTTCGATCCGTCCAAGTGGCGCATGGCGCTGTTCGACCAACGCGGCTGCGGCCGCTCGCGTCCGAACGCCAGCCTGGACGACAACACGACCTGGAGCCTGATCGCCGACATCGAGCGGCTGCGCGAGCACCTGGGCGTCGAGAAGTGGACGGTGTTCGGCGGCTCCTGGGGCTCGACCCTGGCCCTGGCCTACGCCATCGCCCATCCGGACCGCGTCGAGGGCCTTGTTCTTCGGGGCATCTTCCTGCTGACCGAGCGCGAGCTGGGTTGGTTCTACCAGGACGGCGCCTCGATGCTGTTCCCCGACGCCTGGGAGCGGTTCCTGGCGCCGATCCCGGTCGAGGAGCGCGGCGACCTGATGGCGGCCTATCATCGTCGCCTCACCTCGCCCGACCGTCGCGTGCAGGCCCAGGCCGCCGCGGCCTGGAGCCAGTGGGAGGGCGACACCATCTCGCTGCGCGGTCCCGAGGCGCGGCCGCCGAAATTCAACGAGGAAGACTTCGCGATCGCCTTCGCGCGGATCGAATGCCACTTCTTCACCCACAAGGGGTTCTTCGACGAGGACGGCTGGATCCTGAAGAACATCGACAGGATCCGGCACATCCCGGGCTGGATCGTGCAGGGCCGCTTCGACGTCGTCACGCCGCTGGACAGCGCCTGGCGGCTGCACAAGGCTTGGACCGAGGCGCGCTTCGACATCATCTGGGACGCAGGCCACGCCTCGACCGAGCCCGGCGTCATCGACGGCCTGGTGCGGGCGACGGACGCGGCGCTGATCAGCTAACAATCCATCCGATCTCCCCGGCGAACGCCGGGGTCCAGACCGAACGCGCCAAGGTTCGACCATCGCGTCGCGGCGCAAGGGCGCGAACACCCAAACCGTTCCGGATGAATCTGGCCCCCGGCGTTCGCCGGGGAGATCGGTTTGCGGGGTTGGTCTTAAACCAGCGAGCCCTTGCCGCTGGTGACTTCAGTATAGCGATGCACGCGCACGGCCTGGACCAGGCCAAAGCCGATCATGACCGTGCCCATGACGGTGCCGCCGTAGGACAGCATCGGCATCGGCACGCCGACGACGGGGGCCATGCCCATGACCATCGCCCCGTTGATCAGCACGTACAACGAGAAGGTCGCCGTCACGCCCGCCGCGGCGAGCCGGCCGAAGTGGCTGTGGCTGATCGAGGCGATCCGCAGCGCCATGAAGATGGCCGCGCCATACAGGAACAGCACGCCAAAGCAGCCGACAAACCCGAACTCCTCGGCCAGGGTCGCGAAGATGAAGTCGGTCTGCTTCTCGGGCAGGAAATTCAGCTGGCTCTGCGAGCCCAGGCCAAAGCCCTTGCCCAGCAGACCGCCGGAGCCCAGGGCGATCTTGGACTGCAGGATGTGATAGCCGTCGCCCGAAGGGTCCTGCTCGGGATTGAGGAAGGTCAGGATCCGGTTGCGCTGATAGTCGTGCAGCCCGAACATGATGAAGGGCGGGATCGCCACCAGCGCCGCGCCGGCGCCGGCCGCCATGATCCGCCAGTCCAGGCCCGCCAGCACCATGATGGCGCCGCCGGTGGCGGCCAGCAGGATCCCCGTGCCCAGATCCGGCTGCTTGGCCACCAGCAGGAACGGCACGGCGATCATGGCGGCCGGGATCAGCAGTCGCCACGACAGGCGCGCCGAGTCCGCCGAGAGACCGTGGTAATAGCGGGCCAGGGCCAGGACGAGGCCGATCTTCATCACCTCGGACGGCTGGAAACGCACAGGCCCCAGCTGCAGCCAGCGCTGCGCGCCCAGCGAGATGTCGCCGACCAGATCGACGGCGACCAGAAGGACGAGGCCCACGGCGTAGACCGGATAGGCGATCGCGAACCACCAGCGCAGGTCGCACATGGCCAGGATGATCATGATGATGAAGTAGACGCCAAAGCGCAGCAGATGCTTGTCGGCCCACGGCTCCCAGGAGGCGCCGGCGATCGAGAACAGCATCAGGCTGCCGACGCCGGCGATCAGCGCCAGCACCAGGCAGAAGGTCCAGTCGACCTCCATGAACTTGATGATCGGCCGGTCGCGTTCGCCGGGCCGGGTCAGGCCGCCGCTGAGGGTCATCGGGGCGCTCCCTGCGAAGGGGTGGATGGAGGCGTAGCGGCCGGGGCCGCCCCGGTCGGCGGCGGCGGCGTCTCGACCGGATCGTCTGGCGCGGCGCCTTCCATGACGTCGTCCGGCGCCGCCTCGGGCAGAGGCATCGGCCGCTCGATGCGGGCGCGGATCTCGCGGTCCTTCAGCAGGGCCACGCGCATGACCTCGCGGGCGCGCGGGGCGCCGGCGGTGGCGCCGCCCATGCCGCCGTGCTCGACGATGACGGCCACGGCGTAGCGCGGATCGTCATAGGGGGCGAAGGCGACGAAAAGGTTGTGGTCCTTCAGCCGCCAGATGGTGCCCGTGCCCTTGCGGTTGGCGACGCCATCGTAGCTGCGCACCTGGGCGGTGCCGGTCTTGCCGGCCATCTGCACGTCGCCCAGCCCGAGCTGGCTCTGCTTGTAGGCGGTGCCTCGGACGTCGTTGGCCACGGCGGCCATGCCGCCGCGCACGTAGTCCAGGTGCTCCTGCGAGAACGGCAGGTCCGGCACCTCGGCGCCGCTGGGCTGCTCGACCCCGCCGACCGACTTGATCAGGCGCGGGACCAGCGCCTTCTTGGCGTTGGCCAGGCGCGAGGTCATCACGGCCAGCTGCAGGGCGTTGACGGTCAGGGCCCCCTGCCCGATCCCGTAGCTGGGCGTCTCGCCCGGAAACCAGATCTGGTTGGCGGGATTCTTCTTGAAGGCCCGCTTCTTCCACTCCCGGTCGGGCACATTGCCCTTCTTCTGGCCGGGAATGCCGATATCGAACAGCTGGCCAAAGCCCATGGCTCGCGCGGCGGCGGCGATGGCGTCCGGGCCGATCTTCAGGGACGTCTGGTAGAAGTAGATGTCGCACGAGTTCTTGATGGCGTCGTGCATGTTCTGGGGACCGTGGCCGCCCTTCTCCCAGCAGCGCCAGACCCGGCCGCCATAGTACCAGCTGCCCGGGCAGTTGATGCGGATTTCAGGATCGATGCCCGCCGTCAGCGCGGCCAGGCCCACCGTCGGCTTGAAGGTCGAGCCCGGCGGGAACAGGCCGGTCATCGACTTGTCCAGCAACGGCTTGCGCTCGTATTCGGCCAGCGCCTTGTACTCGGCGCCGGATAGCCCCTTGACGAAGCGGTTGGCGTCGAAGCTGGGGGCCGAGACCATGGCCAGCAGGTCGCCGTTGCGGACGTCCATCACGACGATGGCGCCGCTCTCGTCGCCCATCACCTCCAGCGCGCGGTTCTGGATGTCGGCGTCGAGGGTGAGGCGGATTTCCTTGCCCGGCGTAGCGGGAATGTCGCCCGCCGGGTCCAGCCGCACGACCCGCCCCTGCGCGTCGACCTCGGTCTTGGTGGCGCCGGCGCGGCCGCGCAGTTGCTTGTCGAACGCCTTCTCGACCCCTTGCTTGCCGATCCGGAAGCCTGGGTGATGCAGCAGCTCCTGGTCCTGGGTCGTGTCGCCCTCGGCGGCCTTCAGGTCGCGGTCCGAGACCTTGGCGACATAGCCGATCACGTGGGCGAAGGCGCCGCCGAACGGATAGACCCGCACCTCCCCCATGTCGGCGGTGACGTTGGGCAGTTCCGGCGCGCGGATGTTGACGCGGGAGAACTCCTCCCACGACAGGTCCTCCATCACCACGACCGGCGCCTTCTTGGGCGCGCGATCCAGCTCCTTGAGCACGCGGGCCCGGCGCGAGCCGTCGATCGGCACCAGCTTGGACAGGTCGTCGAGCACCCCCTCGGCGTCGAGGTCCTTGTCCTTGTTGATCATCAGCCGGAAGTTCGGCCGGTTGGACGCCAGGGACACCCCGTTGCGGTCCAGGATCAGGCCGCGCGGCGGCGGCACCAGGCGGTAGTTGAACTGGTTGCCGGCCGAAAGCTTCTGGTAGCGCTGGGCCTCGACCAACTGCAGTTGCGCCAGCCGGCCGCCTAGGGCGAGCAGGCCCGCCCCCGTCAGGCCACCGAGCAGAAAGGCGCGACGGTGGAAGACGCCCTGGCGCTCGTTGACCTCGGAAAAGAAGATCGAAGGCTCGCTCATGACCTCACCGGAACCGCACGTCGGCGTCCTCGAAGCGGTCGATCAGGCGATAGGCGAACGGAAACAGCACGACCGTCGCCAGGAATTGCCAGAACACGGCCATCAGGCTGGGCATGGCCAGGCTGTCGAGCATGGTGAAGAGATAGCCGCCCGCCATGGTGATGGCGGTGATCGCCGCGAACCACCCCCAGAGGATTGGCTGGCTCTGCCCCGTCATCATGCTGCGGAACAGCAGCACGACCGCATAGCCGAGCAGCAGCGACAGGCCCCAAAGCCCCGTCGGCCCACCCCAGTAGGCGTCGAGGAACAGCCCCAGCAGCAGGATGGCGAACGGGGCCAGGATCGACGGACGGATCAGGGCCCAGGCGAAGGCCGGAACCATGGCGAAGACCGGCTCGGGCAGTTGCAGGCCCCAGACGCGCAGCGGCGCGGCCAGCAGCACGGTCGCCACCACGCAGGCCAGCATCGGGCCGCCCAGCCAGATGACCGGGTTCAGCGGCCGCGCGCCGCTCATCGCGGTGGTTCCGTCGTGGCGGCCGGCTTGGCCGCCGCGGGTTTGGCGGGCGCGGGCGCCGGCTTGGCGGCGGCCGGAGGGGTCGAAGAGGCTTGCGCAGGCTTGCCCGTCGTGGAGGGCGCGGCCGCCGCCGGCTTGGGCGCCGTGGTCGCCGGAGCGGCTGGCGCCTGCGCCGGCGGCGCGGCGGCCGGAGCGACCGGCGTCGACAGGATGGAGGCCTGCGGATCCTCGGTCGTCACCGGCGGCAGGCTGTGGGTCTGCAGCTCCTTCTGGTTCGCCAGCTGGGCGAAGTCCTTGAACAGCAGGATGCGGACATAGTCGATCGAGGACTGGTCGGCGAACAGCACCACCCGCCAGCGGCCGTCCAGCCCCTTCACCGCCGCGCCGACCGGCAGGCCGCGCGGCACCACGCCGCCGTCGCCGGAGGTCACCACCCGGTCGCCCTGCTGGATCGGATCGACGCCGCGCAGGTACTCGAGCTTGGGATTGGGTCCGCCGTCGCCGGTCAGGATGGCGCGGGCGTTGGTGCGGTCGATCATTACCGGCGTGCGCGAAGCGATGTCGGTCAGCAGCAGCAGGCGGCTGGCGCCCTTGGAAACGCCGACGACGCGCCCCACGAGACCCCGCTCGTTCAGGACCGGATTGCCGACCTCGACGCCACGCTCGGAGCCGGCGTCCGCCAGCCGCGTATTGGCGAAGGGGCCGCGGCTGTCGCTGACCACCCGGGCGGCGGTCATCGGGATCGGCGGGTCGGTGCGCAGACCGAGCAGCGAGCGGAAGCGCTCGTTCTGATCCTGCAAGGCCAGGGCGCGATCACGCCACTGGCGCATCTCGGCCATCTCGACCTTCAGGCGGCGGTTCTCCGACGCGGTGAAGAAGTAGCTGCGCACATAGTCGACGCCCAGGCCCGTCCAGCGGCCGGGCGCGGCGATGGCCCCGCTGACGGGCTTGGCCACCGTGTCCACCGTCTGGCGGGTGACGCCGTAGGCCTGCTCCTGGAGGGTCTCGCGCCGGTCGGCCAGCAGAAAGGCCACGGCGATGACGGCCGCCACCACCAAGGCCACGGCGGCCGTCCAGGTAAGCGGCACTTTCAGGTCGCCGAGGGGACCTTCGCGAAAGGGCACGTACTGTTCTCCTGGCGCCCCCCGGCGCCTCTAGAGGAGCTGCAAGACTAGGCCAGGGTGGATTCCAGGACGCCCTTCATCCACTTCGGATGTTCCAGCACCTTGCCGCAGCCCAGGGCCACGCACGACAGCGGGTCGTCGGCCACGGTGACCGGCAGGCCGGTGTGGTCGCGGATCTCGGCGTCCAGGCCGCGCAGCAGCGCGCCGCCGCCCGTCAGCATGATGCCCTTGTCGGCGATGTCCGAGGCCAGTTCCGGCGGGGTGGCTTCCAGGGCGACCTTCACGGCCTCGACGATCTGACCGACCGGTTCGGCCAGGGCGTCGGCGGCCTGCTTCTCGCTGATGCGGACTTCGCGCGGCACGCCCTGCATCAGGTCGCGGCCCTTGACGTCGATCGACAGCCCCTCGCCGTCGGCCGGCGCGCGGGCGGTGCCGATTTCCTTCTTGATGCGCTCGGCGGTCGTCTCGCCGATCAAGAGGTTATGATGGCGACGCATGTAGCTGATGATCGCCTCGTCCATCTTGTCGCCGCCGACGCGGACCGAGCGCGAATAGACGATGCCCGACAGCGACAGCACGGCCACCTCGGTGGTGCCGCCGCCGATGTCGACGACCATAGAGCCGGTCGGCTCGTGGATCGGCAGGCCCGCGCCGATCGCGGCGGCCATCGGCTCGTCGATCAGGCCGACGCGACGGGCCGAGGCGTTCAGGCAGCTGTCGTTGATGGCGCGGCGCTCCACGGCGGTGGCGCCCGACGGCACGCACACGATCACCTTCGGGTTCACGAAGCCCTTGCGGTTGTGAACCTTGCGGATGAAGTACTTGATCATCTCCTCGGCGACTTCGAAGTCGGCGATCACCCCGTCGCGCATCGGGCGGATGGCTTCCATGTGGCCCGGCGTGCGGCCCAGCATCTGCTTGGCCTCGATGCCCACGGCGTGGACGATCTTGCGACCGCCGACGTTACGCAGGGCCACCACCGACGGCTCGTTCAGCACGATCCCTTTGCCCTTCATATAGATGAGGGTGTTGGCCGTGCCGAGGTCGATGGCGATGTCGTTCGAGATCACGCCGAAGAGGGAAGAAAACATTGAAGGCCCTGGTTGAGGGTAGGAGGGGCTTGAAGGGGGGCGGGCAGATCGATTTAGGCTGGGCAGGTCGAGGAAGCAGGGAGGCCGTTCCGTCCGAACATCCGGCGGCGGAGGCGACGAAGAGAAAAGGCTCCTACTTCAAATCAATGCGAGGACAACATGATTCCCGCAAATTGAGGATTTCGACCCGGTCAGAGCGCGCGAACGCCGGTCCTGAGCGCCGCCTCCGGGCCGCGCCGTGGTCCTGATCGTCAAAACGCATCGACCGAAGCCGTTTGCCCTGCGAAAGCGTTGATTTCAAGGTCTATTCGGCCCGGACATCGAGGCTTCTGCAACCAATGCGTCCTGGCGCCCGATCGTGGCGAAATCTAGCCCAAGGCCGCCATGACGACGCCGACGGCCGTCACCGCGCCCGCCAGCATTTGCAGCGGGGTCAGACGCTCCTTGAACAGACGACGCCCGGCGATCGCGGCGATCGGCATCTCGACGACCCCCACCGCCCTCACCGGCCCCACCGGCGACAGCGCCATGGCCGTGAACCACAGCCCCGAGGCCGCCGCGCCGCAGAAACCGGCGCCCAGCGACTGCCGCCAGGCGGCGATGACAGCCTTCAGGGAGTCCGGATTTCGCCAGGCCAGATAGCCGGTGAGGCCGACGGTCTGGATGGCCTGCACGACCATCACCGTCACGAACGCCGACGCCGCCGGATGCGCGGGCTCGAAGGCCAGGCTGGCCTGGCGAAAGCAGTTGGCGCTCAGGGCGAACACCGCGCCGGAACTCAGGCCCGCCAGCACCGCGCCGCGGCGCATCACCACCTCGCCGCGCGGCCAGGTCAAGGCCGCCAGGCCCAGGCTGGCGATCAGGCCGCCGATCCAGGTCACCGCGCCGACGTGATCGCCGAAGAACAGCGCGCCCCAGACCAGGGAGAACGGCAAGCCGCTCTGCTGCATGGCCGTGCCCAGGGCGAAGGTCGAACGGTGCATGGCCGTCAGCAGCGCCGCCGTCGCGGCGATCTGCAAGGCCGCTCCGGCGAAGCAGGCAAGCCAGAACGCCGCGGTCGGGTGAGCGCTCGCCCCAGGCGTCAGCAGCCATCCGACGGCCGCGAACACCGTGGCGAACGGCAGGCCGAACAGGAACCGGACCAGGGTCGCGCCCCAGGGCCCCGCGCCGCCCATGATCGAGCGCTGGGCGGCGTTACGCGCGACCTGCAGGCCGGCGGCCGCGACGGTGATGGGAATCCAGATCATCTCTCTACCTTTACGCCGCCTTTAGGCGGACGGGGCGGTCTCGCATGGAGCCTTTACGCGCCCCGGGCGCAAGACACGGCGTCCGGCGTCGCCGACACGCGAACGCTTGCGTTGATGAGGTTTCAGCCATGTCGCCCCAGCCACTTCGTCCCCTGAAACAAGCCGCCCAGTTTCTGCTGGGCCTGCCCGCCGAGGGGATCAATCCCGCCCTGGACCGGATGCTCGAGCTCGCCCAGGCCACGCCGCTATGCTTCGTGGCCGTGGCCGGTCCCGGGGCGGGGGATGCGATGTGCCAGCTCTGGCGGCGCGGCTATCAGCGCGTGGAGGCCGCCCGCCGGGCCACCTGCGGCGCGGCGGACGAACGCAGCGACGTCCTGCTGGTCATCGACTGCCCCACGGCTCATGACGCGCGCGCCGTCGTCGCCGCGACCTACACGATGCTGCGCCCCGGCGGGACGCTCGTCGTGGACGCGAGCGCACTTCTCGACGAGACGCCCCGCAGGGCGCTCGCCGAAGGCTTGCGGGAATTGGGTCTGGACGTTCAGCCCCAGGCGCACCTGGGGGCTGAAATCCTGGCGACGCGGCCGTTCAGTCGACTTAACGCAGCCTAAAAGCCGCTGGCGATCGCCGCTTCGGGCCGGCTCTTCTCCTTGCGGGCGAAGAGGTTGTTGAGCGCGTTGACATAGGCCTTGGCCGAGGCGGTCAGGGTGTCGGTGTCGGCGGCCGCGCCGGTGGCGATGCGGCCGTCCTCTTCCAGACGCACCGAGACCTGAGCCTGGGCGTCGGTGCCCTCGGTCACCGCGTGCACCTGGAAGAGGCGCAGGGCGGCGCTGTGCGGCACGATCTTGTGGATGGCGTTGAACACCGCGTCGACGGGACCATCGCCCGTCGCTTCCGCCGTGCTGGAGACGCCGTCCACATCCAGGGTCAGCTCGGCCGACTGGCCGTCGGTGCCGGCCACCACGCGCAGGCGCGACACGCGGATCTTCTCCGAGCCGCGCGCCAGGGCGTCGTCGACCAGGGCGATGATGTCGTCGTCGTAGACGTGCTTCTTGCGGTCGGCCAGGTCCTTGAAGCGGCCGAAGGCTTCCTTCAGCGCGTTCTCGCCCAGCTCGTAGCCCAGGTCCTTCAGCTTGGCGCGGAAGGCATGGCTGCCCGAGTGCTTGCCCATGACCAGGCTCGAGGGGGCCTGGCCCACCGACTCCGGCGTCATGATCTCGTAGGTCTCGCGGTTCTTGAGCATCCCGTCCTGGTGGATGCCGCTCTCGTGCGCGAAGGCGTTCTTGCCGACGATGGCCTTGTTGTACTGGACCGGGAAGCCGGTGATGGCCGAGACATAACGGCTGGCGCGGGTGATGTGCGTCGTGTCGATGCCCGTGCGGAACGGCAGGCGGTCGCCGCGCACCTTCAGGGCCATGACGATCTCTTCCAGCGCGGCGTTGCCGGCGCGCTCGCCCAGGCCGTTGATCGCGCACTCCACCTGGCGGGCCCCGCCCTGCACGCCGGCCAGGCTGTTGGCCACGGCCAGGCCCAGGTCGTTGTGGCAGTGGGTCGAGAAGATCACCCGATCGGCGCCCTCGACGTTGTTGACCATCCAATTGAACAGGTCGGCGTATTCCGACGGATAGGTGTAGCCGACAGTGTCGGGCAGGTTGATCGTGGTGGCGCCGGCCTTGATGGCGGTCTCGACCGCGCGGCGCAGGAACTGGCGGTCGCTGCGGGTGGCGTCCTCGGCCGACCACTCGACGTCGTCGCGCAGGTTGCGGGCGTGGCTGACCGAGCGGGCGATCACGTCAATGACCTGATCCGGCTCCATCTGCAGCTTGTGCTTCATGTGCAGATCGGAGGTGGCGATCACCACGTGGATGCGGCCGCGCTGGGTGGGCTTCAGGGCCTCGGCGCAGCGGTCGATGTCGACCTGGTGGGCGCGGCACAGGCCGGCGATGGTCGAGTTCTTGACGATCTTGGCCACTTCGCGAACGGCCTCGAAGTCGCCGTTCGAGGCGATCGGGAAGCCGGCCTCGATGATGTCGACCCCCATCTCCTCGAGGATCTTGGCCAGTTCCAGCTTCTCTTCCAGCGACATCGAAGCGCCGGGCGACTGCTCGCCGTCACGCATCGTGGTGTCGAAAATGACGACGTTGTCGCGCTTGTCGGAAGCGCCGGCGGATACGGAAGTCATGGAGATACTCGTCGAAAGGGGGGTGTGGCGTGCGGGCTGCGGGTCAGAAATCCCCTGTGCGCCCGGCCACGACGAAGCGCGGCCCCTAGAGCGCCCAGGGGCTGGTAAGCCGAAGCGAAAGCAGGTCGCGCGCGACAGTCATGAGCGACTTTCTACACAGGCGCCTTGAATCGAGCAAGCAATTTGCGCCCAGGGCGCGATCGGTCGCAGGAATGAGGATTTTTATCCCACGCTGAACCAAAGTCAGAGATAAGCTTGCGAGCTAAGCGCCGCTGCGCGCCAAGGCCGCCCGCCATCGGCCGTTCATCTGCACGCTTCTTGCCCAGCGGCGGAGCCGGAGGATGAACCTAGGACGAAGCGCCCTCTTCCGCCGCCTCGCGCTTCTTCAGCCAGGCGCGGCTGATCAGGCCCATGCCCAGCCAAATGACGATGGCCAGCACGATCATCAGGATGTGCTGTTTGCCGCCGCCCTTCATGGCCTGGACGATCGAATTACCGGCGAAGGCGGTAAGGGCGATCTTGGGCACGATGCCGATGGCGGTGCCGCCGGTGAAGTCGCGCAGCCGCATCGGCGTGACGCCCGCGGCCATGTTGACGACGATGAACGGCGCCGAAGGCACCAGGCGCACGATCAGGCTGGCCATGAAGCCGTTCTTGCCGATCATCCGCATGAACTTGTTGACGCCCTCGGTGGCGAATTCGCGCAGGATCTTGGCCCCGTAGATCCGCCCCAGCCAGAAGCCGACCAGCGACGACACCAGGGTCCCGATCCAGCTGTAGGCGAAGCCCGTCCACGGGCCGAACGCCACCACCGCCGCGGCGATCAGCACGAACTGCGGCACGCCCAGGAAGGCCATGACCGCGAAGGCCGCCACCGCCACGGGCAGGGCCCAAGGCCCCGTCGCCGCGCCCAGCCAGTGCTCGACCGCCGCCTCGCCGTTGACGCCCAGCAGCTGCGCGCCGAACAGGAAGACGACCCCCACCCCGCCGAACAGCACGAACGAGACCGCCACCATGCGCCAGGCGCGGGCGTCCATATTGGTCACGAAGTCGATGAAACGGCGGATCACGGCCCCTCCTCGCGCAGGCGCCGGCCAGGGTCAAGCGGCGCCGCGGAAACCACGGCGCGGACATCCGCCGCGATCACGGCGTTTTTCCGGCGGGGCGCCGGCGAGACATGCGGGATGGAGGTGGGCTAACTTGGTCGCATGAAGATTCTCGCCGTCTCGGGCAGCCTGCGCGCGGCCTCGTACAACACCGCCCTGCTCCGCGCCGCGCGCGAACTGGCGCCGGCCGGGATGGCGATCGAGATGTTCGGCCTGGGCGACCTGCCGTTCTTCAACCAGGACGTCGAGGACCAGGGCGACCCGGCGCCGGTCGCCGCCTGGAAGGACGCCGTCCGCGCCGCCGACGGCCTGCTGATCGCCTGCCCCGAGTACAACGGCGGCCTGACGGCGGTGCTGAAGAACGCCATCGACTGGGCCTCGCGCGGCAAGCCCGCGCCGCTGGACGGCAAGATCGCCTGCGCGATGGGGGCGACTCCCGGGATCACCGGCACGGTCCGCGCCCAAGACGCCCTGCGCCTGAACCTCAAGCGCGCCGGCTGCGACCTGGCCCCGCTGGCGGACATCCTGGTCGGCCAGGCTCACGCCAAGTTCGAGAACGGCGCGCTGACCGACGAGCGCACCCGCCAGGCGATCGCGGGGCATCTGGCGCGCTTCGCCGCGGTCCTGACGGCGCGAAGCTAGCCGCCCAGCTTGCTCAGGTCGTAGTCCGGCCCGAAGTCGAGCACGAACACCGGGCCCAGCAGGACGGTCTGCCTGGCCGAGCCCAGGTGCAGACCGACTCCGCCGCCCCCCGCCGGGATGTCGATCGTGGCCCGGCCGGGCACGGTGTACATCTTCCACTCCGGCCCGACCTTGACGCCGCGCTCGATCGCCGCGTCGTAGGGATCGGCGGCCCGTTGCACGCGCACGGCGGAGATGTCGGCGCTGGCCGGTCCGCCGTCGACGCTTTCGGCCTTGGCCCAGAACGCCACCAGCAGCACGTCGCCCTTGGCGACCTTGCCGGTGATCGACTGATAGGCCCCGACGGCCCAGGGCTTGTCGCTTCCGGCCAGCACCTCGACCCTGAGCGCCCCGCCGCCCTGGACGGACTTGTCCTTGATCGCCGTGGTCTTCTGGTCGGGACCATAGATCGTCCAGTTCGCGGACGGCTTGTTGATCGCCTTCTGCATGATGTCGCCATCGCCCGACTGGCGGGCCAGGCCTGGCGAGGCCGCGCCGATCGCCAGCGCCACGACGGCCAAGGCGATGTACAGGATCTTCGTCTTCACGATGCCCCCTTCCGGCCGACGAGCGGCCGCCGTTTCCCCCGCGAGGGCCGTCACCTTGGCGGTGATCGACCTCACGCCTGTTACCGCTATCGCGCGGGCTCGCCGGGCGCAAGAACGCCGCGCGGCGCAAGCGGGGCCAAAACCTCGACGAAACGCGCCGCGCCGCGTTGCACCGCGGCGAACGGGGGCGTAAAGACCCCCGCAATCCTGAAACGGTCCTCCAGTCGGACCAGGCAAACCCAGGGGAGTCCTGCAAGATGTCGCTCGAGTCCGCCGCCCTGCGGCGCATCGCACCGTCGGCCACCATCGCCATCAGCGCCAAGGCGCGCGCGCTGAAAGCCGCCGGTCGTGACGTGATCGCCCTTTCCGCGGGCGAACCCGACTTCGACACGCCGGACAATATCAAGAACGCCGCCATCGAGGCCATCAAGGCCGGCAAGACCAAGTACACCGACCCGGACGGCATGCCCGAGCTGAAGGCCGCCATCTGCGCCAAGTTCAAGCGCGAGAACGGCCTGGAGTACAAGCCGAGCCAGATCCACGTCGCCCCGGGCGGCAAGCCGGTGATCTACAACGCCCTGGTCGCCACCCTGAACCCGGGCGACGAGGTGATCATCCCCGCGCCGTACTGGGTGTCGTACCCCGACATGACCCTGCTGGCCGGCGGCACGCCCGTCTCGGTCGAGACCACCGCCGAGAGCGGCTTCAAGATCACCCCGGACGCGCTCGAAGCGGCGATCACGCCCAAGACCAAGTGGCTGATCATCAACAGCCCCTCGAACCCCTCGGGCGGCGCCTATACCCGCGCCGAACTGCAGGCGATCGCGGAGGTGCTGCTGCGCCACCCGCAGGTCTGGGTGCTGACCGACGACATGTACGAGCACCTGGTGTTCGACGACTTCGCGTTCACCACCATCGCCCAGGTCGAGCCCAAGCTCTATGACCGCACCCTGACGATGAACGGCGTGTCGAAGGGCTATTCGATGACCGGCTGGCGCATCGGCTACGCCGGTGGCCCGGAGCCGCTGATCAAGGCCATGGGCAAGATGATCAGCCAGACGACCTCGAACCCCTGCTCGATCTCGCAGTGGGCCGCGCTCGAGGCGCTGAACGGCACGCAGGACTTCATCAAGCCGAACGCCAAGCTGTTCCAGGAGCGCCGCGACCTCGTCGTGTCGATGCTGAACCAGGCCACCGGCCTGCACTGCCCGACCCCGGAAGGCGCGTTCTACGTCTATCCCTCGTGCGCCGGCCTGATCGGCAAGACCGCCCCCTCGGGCAAGGTCATCGAGAGCGACGAGGATTTCGCGACCGAACTGCTGGAGTCGGAAGGCGTGGCCGTCGTGCACGGCGCGGCGTTCGGCCTCTCGCCGTTCTTCCGCATCAGCTACGCGACCAGCAACGAGGTCCTGGAAGACGCCTGCTCGCGCATCCAGCGCTTCTGCGCGAACGTGAAGTAGACCCCAAATCCTCCCCCTAGCGGGGGAGGTGTCGGCTCGAAGAGACGACGGAGGGGGAAGAGGCCGGATAACTGCACTTCCCCCTCCGGCCTTCGGCCGCCTCCCCCGCTAGGGGGAGGACTTTAGCTCCTACCCATCGATCCAGTCCGTCAGCCCCTCGCGGGCGTGGACCTCGCGCAGCGCCGGGCGCTGGCGGATGCGGTCGAGGTAGCGCTTGAGGTTCGGCCAGTCGGTGGCGGGCCGAGGCATGTTGCGCGACCAGCGGCACAGGATCGTGGCCAAGAGGTCCACCGTCGTGAAGCTGTCGCCGACGATATAGTCCCGATCGGCCAGATGGGCGTCCAGCCGCGTCAGCCCCGCCTCGATGCTCTTGCGGGCCGCCGCCTTCACCGCCTCCTGCGCCTCGCCGCCGGCCGGCTCGTGCGGATAGAACCAGGCGCGGAAGTGGGGCTGGAAGCTGTTGGCCAGCCAGAAGCTCCAGCTCAGATAAGCCGCGCGCTCTGGCGAGCCGACCGCCGGCGCGAAACCAGCCTCCGGATGGCGCTCGGCCAGCAGGGTCGCCAGCGCGGCCATCTGTGTCACGGGGGCGCCATCGACGATCAGCGTGGGCACCACGCCGTCCGGATTGAGCGCCAGATAGTCGGGCGTCTTGTGCTCGCCCTTGTCGAAGTCCAGCAGCTTCAGCTCGAACGGGACGCCCAGCTCCAGCAGCATCCAGTGGGTGGCCGTGCCGGCCGTGCTGGGCGAACCATAGAGCGTATACATCGTCGAGCCTCCGCGCTGTCGCGGCGGATAGGCGAGTGGTTCTGGCTAACCGTCAAGACGAAGACGCCTGCTGCCAGATCCGGGATCGAAGGAGGCCACCCTGGCGTTCGGAGCCAAGGCAGGCTCTGATCAATAAGACAGACCGAGGAAGCCCTATGCTGACACTCTTCCACGCGCCCCGCTCACGCTCGACCCGGTTCATCTGGCTGCTGGAGGAGCTCGGCGCGCCTTACGAGATCCGCAAGGTCGATGTCTATCGGAGTGTCAGCAACACCGGCGCCCGCGACCCCGCCAATCCGCACCCGCATGGCCAGGTGCCGGCCCTGATGGACGACGGCGTGCTGGTGACGGAATCGGCGGCCATCGCCCTCTATCTGACCGACAAGTTTCCGCAGGCGGGCCTGGGACCGGTTATCGGCGCGCCCCTGCGCGGCCCCTATCTCACCTGGCTGGCCTACTATGCCGGGGTGCTGGAACCGGCGGTGACCAATCTCTGGAAGCAGCGGCAGGACGACCAGGACAAGGCGCAGTACCAAGCCATGGACGACCGCCTTCGCACCACGCTGGAGGCCTCGCCCTGGCTGCTGGGCGACACCTTCTCCGCCGCCGACATCATGTTCGTGAGCCTGCTGCAGTTCGCCAGACAGATGCTGCCGCCGCACAAGGTCTATGACGACTGGCTGGCGCGCGCCAACGCCCGCCCCGCGCTCGCCCGCGCCCTGGCCAAGGACGACGCCTGAGGCGGGGCTTGCGTCCTCGGCGGGATCGTCCGATTACCGTCGAGAACCGAGCAGCTCGGAGGCAAGCGCCATGGCCGACGTCGTCAATCTGAACCAGGCTCGCAAGGCCAAGGCCAAGGCCGACGACAAGGCGCGCGCGGCCGAGAACCGCGCTCGCTTCGGCCGGACGAAGGCCGAGAAGTCCCTGGAAGCGGCTCGCGCCGACAAGCTGCGGCGCGAGCTGGACGGCGCCAAGCGCGAGGACTGACCGCTTGGCCGGACTGAAGAAGCGATCGGTGAACCTGGCCGGCCACGCCACCTCGCTGGCGCTCGAGCCGGAGTTCTGGGCGGTGCTAGAACGCGCCGCCGCGACGGATGGCGGCAGCCTGGCCGCTCTGATCCAGCGGATCGACAACGCCCGGGGCGATCGCGCCCTAGCCTCGGCCTGCCGGGTGTTCGCGCTGGAGCAAGCCGCGCGCGGGGCCGGCTAGCCGCCAACGCCCGGCTCGACCGCCGGTCTCCGCTGCGTCGGCAGGGTCGGCGGCTTGGGCATAGGGGTCTTGCGCAAGGCTTCCGGCACGCTGGGCAGCGACTGACGCCAGGACGCGCCCTCGCCCGCCATCACCCCCAGCCGCCAGGCGCCCCAGACGGCGCCGGCCAGCAGCGCCAGAACCAAGACGGCCGCCCAAAGCCCGCCGCGGTCGCGACGGGCTTCCGAACGGCGCTCCTGCGCCATGGCGGTCATGCCCGGCTTCACCCGCCCGGCGCCTTAGGCGCGTCGGGCAGCTTCGGCGCCGAGGCCGAGATGTTCACGTCGACCTGCTTCTTGTGGCCGATGCCGCCAGACCACATGAAGAAGGCGAGGACGGCGACGATCACCACCAAGCCGCCGACAATGAACGCCAGGCCGCTGTTGCCGCCGCCGCTGCTGGTCTGTTCAGCCATATTCCTCTCCCTGCCTTCCGGCGTTTTTTCCAGTGTCGGATCAACGACACGACGGGCGGGGAGTTCCCGGAAAGGACGGGTTGGGGCTTAAGCCGCGCGTTCCGTGTGCTACATATGTTCCCATGCATTCCAACGCCGACTCGCCAGAATTCCACGATGAATTCCCGGGCGACCTTCCCGCTCCGCGTATTTCCGACCTCGCCCGGGCCCGGCCGCCTGCGGGCGCGGCGCCCGGCTATCTGGACGGCCTGAACCCCGAACAGCGCGAGGCGGTCGAGACCACCGAAGGCCCCCTGCTCGTCCTGGCCGGGGCCGGCACCGGCAAGACCCGCGTGCTGACGACGCGACTGGCCCACATTCTCGCGACGGGCCGCGCGCGCCCGTGGGAGTTACTGGCCGTCACCTTCACCAACAAGGCCGCGCGCGAGATGCGCGAGCGGATCACCCACATCATCGGCCCGGAGGCCGAGGGCCTGCGCTGGCTCGGCACCTTCCACTCGGTGGCCGCCCAGATCCTGCGCCGCCACGCCGAGCTGATCGGGCTGAAGTCCAACTACACGATCATCGACACCGACGACCAGGAACGGCTGCTCAAGCAACTGATCGAGGCGGAGAACATCGACGCCAAGCGGTGGACGCCCCGGATCCTTTCGCAGATCATCGACGGCTGGAAGAACCGCGGCTGGACGCCCGACCGCGTCCCGACCAGCGAGGCCGGCGAGTTCGCCAATGGCAAGGGGATCACCCTCTACCGCCAGTACCAGGAGCGGCTGCGCATCCTGAACGCCTGCGACTTCGGCGACCTGCTGCTGCACAACATCAGCCTCTTCACCGGCCATCCCGACGTGCTGGACGAGTTCCAGCGCCGGTTCAAATACGTGATGGTCGACGAATATCAGGACACCAACGTCGCCCAGTACCTGTGGCTGCGCCTGCTGGCCCAGGGCCGCCAGAACGTCTGCTGCGTCGGCGACGACGACCAGTCGATCTACGGCTGGCGCGGGGCCGAGGTCGACAACATCCTGCGGTTCGAGCGCGACTTCCCAGGCTCGAAGGTCGTGCGCCTGGAGTGCAACTACCGCTCCACCGAGCACATCCTGGCCGCCGCCTCGGGCCTGATCACCGCCAACAAGGGCCGCCTGGGCAAGACCTTGTGGACCCCGGCCAAGGGCGGCGAGAAGGTCAAGGTCTCGGGCGTCTGGGACGGCGAAGCCGAAAGCCGGCTGATCGCCGACGAGATCGAGCGGGCCAAGAAGGCTGGCCGCAAGTACAGCCAGATGGCCATCCTGGTCCGCGCCAGCTTCCAGATGCGCGCCTTCGAAGAGCGCTTCGTGATGCTGCAGATCCCCTACAAGGTGGTCGGCGGCCCGCGCTTCTTCGAACGCGCCGAAATCCGCGACGCCCACGCCTATCTGCGCCTAATTCAGTCGCCGGACGATGATTTGGCCTTCGAGCGGATCGTCAACACGCCCAAGCGCGGCATCGGCGACACCTCGGTGCAGAAGCTGCTGCAGATCGCCCGCCTGGAAGGGATTTCGACGGTCGAGGCTGCGCGCGTGATCATCGGCAGCGACGACCTGCCGGCCCGCACGCGCACCGCGCTCAGCAACTTCATCCGCGACCTGGATCGCTGGCGCTCGCTGGTCGGGTCGGTCCACCACCAGCGCCTGCTGGAAACGGTGCTGGAGGAGAGCGGCTATACCGACGCCCTGCGCCTGGACAAGGGCCCGACCAGCCAGACGCGGCTGGAGAACCTGAAGGAACTGGTGCAGTCGATGGGCGCGTTCGACACACTGGAGGCCTATCTGGAGCATGTGTCGCTGGTCATGGACCTGGATCGCGAGGCCACCGGCGACGCCGTGTGGATCATGACCCTGCACTCGGCCAAGGGCCTGGAGTTCCCGCTGGTCTTCCTGCCCGGTTGGGAGGAAGGCGTGTTCCCCAGCCAGCGCAGCATGGACGACAAGGGCGAAAAGGGCCTCGAAGAGGAACGGCGCCTGGCCTATGTCGGCATCACCCGCGCCCGCGAGGAGGCCCGGATCAGCTTCGTGGCCAACCGGCAGGTCTATGGCCGCTGGACGTCACAGCTGCCCAGCCGCTTCGTCGACGAACTGCCGATCGCCCACGTCGATGCGGCGTCGGAGACCGGCTACTATGGCGGCGGCCCCGGCATGCAGTCGACGGCGGCGTCGCGCTGGGACGATCCTGGCACATCGGCCTTCCAGGCCGGCAGCTACGACAGCCCAGGCTGGAAACGCGCCCAGGAGCGGACCTCCGGTTTCGCCGAACGCGGCGGCTCCTGGCGCGGCGGCGGCGTGCGCGCCGGCTCGGCCGCCCGCTCGGCCCCGATCGAGGGCGAAGGCCGGCTGGTCGCCGTCTCGGCCCCGACCAACAGCGCCTATTCGCGCGGCGACCGGGTGTTCCACGTCAAGTTCGGCTACGGCAAGGTGACCGGCATCGAGGGCAACAAGCTGACCGTGGCCTTCGACAAGGCCGGCGAGAAGAAGGTGATCGACAGCTTCGTCGAAAAGGCCTGATCAGCGCTTCTTGGTCTTTTCGGGCTTCAGCCCGGGCTTGATCCCGTCATGCTCGGGCGGCTTCTCGGCCGGGCGCGGGGTCAGGCTTTCCCAGGCCCCGACGGCGACCAGGACGAGGGTCGACAGCGCCGACAGCGCCAGGGGGCTGAGGCTTAGCGCCACCGGCGCGAGGGCCGCCAGGGCGATCAGCCCGGTGATCCGCGACCGCGACCAGCGGCGGAAGACCGCCAGCTTGAACAGCAGCGTGCCCAGCAGGAACAGGAACGGCCCGCCGATCACGGCGGCGGCGATCTTGAAGTCCGCATGGCCCAGCGGATGGTGGATCACCCACTCGTCCCCGACCGCGGCGACGATGATCCCGGCCACCGGCAGGATGTGGGTGTAGGTATAGGCCACGCGGGCGATCGCGCCGGGGTCCCTCGCCTCCTCGATCGCCTTGCTGGCCGCCTCGGCGGTCGAGGAGAAATAGATCCACCACATCGCCAGGCTGCACAGGAAGGCGCTGGCGAAGGCCGCCATCACCGGCAGGTCCCACGGCATGCCCATCACCGTGCTGCCGCTGACGATGATCGACTCGCCCAGGGCGATGATCGTGAACAGGGCGCAGCGCTCGGCCATGTGGCCACCCTCGACCTTCCACTCCTGGCTCTTGGTGCGGCCCAGGCCCGGGGTCCAGAAGCCGACCGCCGCCGACAGATACTCGATCCCCAGCGCCAGGCCC
Organism: Caulobacter segnis; assembly: GCF_003243465.1. Classification (GTDB taxonomy): domain Bacteria; phylum Pseudomonadota; class Alphaproteobacteria; order Caulobacterales; family Caulobacteraceae; genus Caulobacter; species Caulobacter segnis_A. The sequence goes on along the minus strand of NZ_QFQZ01000025.1, from coordinate 25,776 downwards.
CAGATCAGCAGCCGCGCCTCGCCCTTCACGAAGGCGCCGGCGATCCAAAACACCGCCGCGAACACCAGCCAGGACAGGATGCGCGCGAAGTTCCGCCGGTGCTGCGGCGCGCGCCAGGCGCTCCACAGGAAGAAGGCCGTGCGGCCGACCTGGATGATCACGTGGCCGGCGGCGAAGGCCAGGCCCCGCTCTCCGAAGGCGTCGGGGATCGCGGCCGCCAGCACCAGGGCGGCGGCCATCATGACGAACAGCATCAGCCGGACGGGGCCCCGCTCCGGGTCTAGCCAGTTCGTCGCCCAGGCGGTGTAGATCCATGACCACCACACCGCCAGCAGCAGCACCGTCGCGTGGATCAGGCCGGGACCGTCCGGATGGCGCAACACCGCGTGCGAGAGCTGGGTGACCGCGAACACGAACACCAGGTCGAAGAACAGCTCCGCATAGGTCACGCGGGCGTGCTCGGCGGCTTTGCGCTCGCGCAGGAGCGGCGTCTTGGTGTCGGCCATGCCCTGGTTGACCACAGTCAAGGCCTTGAAGCCAGTCCCGCGGCCGTCGGTCAGAAACCAACCGTCGTTTCGCGCGCTCTAGCGACATGGAACGCCTGGACGCCATCCTTGATCGCCTGAAGGCCTTCGTCACCACCCGCCCGGTGGCCTACGGCGCGCCGTCGGTCGCCATCGCCGGCGTGCTGGCGGGCCTTGTCCTGCAGACCGGCCCCCAGGACGGCCCCTACGTCCCGGAGATGGAGCGGGTCGAACGCCCGGTTCTGGCCGAAGCCGAGCCGATCGCCTGGCCGAGCGGCAAGGTCCCGAACTATGTGATCGGCACGGACGCCCTGAGACCGCCGCCCGCGCCCATCCCCGTCGTTCAGTATGCGGACTACGAGCCGCCCCCCGCGCCGGAGCTGCCGCCCTACGTCCCGGCGGACCACGGCCCGGCGGATCCGCCGCCGGCGCCCGACGAGAGCCGGTGGGCTTCCGCGCAAGGCGACATCCTGAATGTCTCCCTGCCCGAGGACGCGCCCCGCGCGCCGGTCCCGACCGTGCTCGCCGGCATCAATCCCTAGCGCTGGAGGCTCGCTTTTCGGCGGTTTTGCCGCTAACGGAGCGGCATGACCGACTATACGCCCCAGCAGATCGTCGCCCGCGGCGCGCGCGCCGATGCCGAGACCGCCGCCGACGCCATCGACAACCATCCCGGCCTGGAAGGCGCGACCTACTCGATCCTGGAAGAGGACGAGGACAAGAACGTCTGGCGCATCGACGCCTTCCCCACCACCCAGGAGGAAGACGACGGCCTGATGGCGCTGCTGGCGCAGTACGACCTGAAGGTCACGCGCGACACCCTGGCCGACGCCGACTGGCTGGCCATGGCGCTGTCGGGCCTGCCGCCGGTGCGCGCCGGCCGCTTCTTCGTCTACGGCATGCACGATCGCGGCCGCCTGCCGGCCAGCACGGTCAACCTGCGCATCGAGGCCGGCGCGGCCTTCGGCACCGGCCACCACGGCACCACCGTCGGCTGCCTGCAGGCCTATGACCGCCTGATCAAGGCGCGCAAGTTCAACAAGGTGCTGGACGTCGGCGCCGGCACGGGCCTCTTGGCCATCGCCGCCGCCCGCACGGGCACCAAGCTGGCCGTCGGCACCGATATCGATAAGCCCAGCGTCCGGATCGCCAAGGAGAACGCCCAGGTGAACCGCGCCAACGCCCGCTTCGTCCACGCCTCGGGCCTGGGCCACCGGCTGGTCGCCGAGAACGCGCCCTATGACCTCGTCTTCGCCAACATCCTGGCCCGCCCGCTGATCAGCCTGGCCCAGGACATCAAGCGCGCCCTGGTTCCGGGCGGCACGGTGATCCTATCGGGCCTGCTGCGCACCCAGGAGCGGATGGTCAAGGCCGCCTACCTGTCGCGCGGCTTCAAGGTGAAGAGCCGCATCCACCGCGACGCCTGGGCGACGTTGGTTTTGCAACGGCCGTAAAACGAAAGCCAATCCTCCCCCTAGCGGGGAGGTGGCCGAAGGCCGGTGGGGGAAGTGCTGAAGACTTGCTTCTTCCCCCTCCGTCGTCTCTTCGAGCCGACACCTCCCCCGCGAGGGGGAGGATTTGAACGTCTTCCCTGCGCGCTCGGACGGGCCTAAATCCTCCCCATGCGCCAGACCTTCGACGAATCCACCGATCCCTCCTTCGGCCCCAAGCACGTCCCGCTGATCCGCCAGGCCATGGCGGCGCAGGGGCTGGACGGCTTCCTCGTGCCGCACGAGGACGAGCACCAGAACGAATACCTGCCCGCCGCCAATGACCGGCTGGCCTGGGCCAGCGGCTTCACCGGTTCGGCCGGCGCCGGCGTGATCCTGAAAGACCGCGCCGCCGTGTTCGTCGACGGCCGCTACACCCTGCAGGTCCGCGAGCAGGTCGATCAGGGCGTGTTCGAGATCCGCGACCTCGTCGAGGGCGGCGTGCCCGCCTATCTCGAGACCGTCTCGAAGGGCGCGGTGATCGGCTACGACGCCCGCCTGCACAGCCCCGCCGCGCTGGAGGGCCTTAAGGCCGCCGCCAGCCGCGCCGGCGCGACCCTGAAGCCCGTCGCCGCCAATCCCGTCGACCAGGCCTGGGGCGAGGCGCGCCCCGCCCAACCGATGGCGCCGATCGTCCCGCAGCCGATCGAGTACGCCGGCGAGGAGTCCAACGCCAAGCGCGCCCGCGTCGGCGCCTCGGTGGCGGCGCTTGGCGCCGAGGCGGCGGTGATCACCGCCCCGGCCTCGATCGCCTGGCTGTTCAACGTGCGCGGCGGCGACGTCATCCGCACGCCCCTGCCGCTGTCGCAGGCCATCCTGAACGCCGACGGCTCGGCGCGCCTGTTCATCGAGCCGGCGAAGGTGACGCCGGACCTGCCCGCCTGGCTCGGCAACCAGGTCTCGCTGGAGGCCCCGGACAAGCTGGCCGAGGCCCTGGGCGACCTGTCGGGCAAGAGCGTGGTGGTCGATCCGGCCCAGTCCTCGGCCTGGTACTTCGACACCCTGGCCGCCGCCGGCGCCAGGATCGTGCGGGCCATGGACCCCTGCACCCTGCCCCGCGCCTGCAAGAACGCGGTCGAGCTGGACGGCACGCGCGAGGCGCACCGCCGCGACGGCGCGGCCCTGACGCGCTTCCTGCACTGGCTGGCTACCGAGGGCCAGGTCAATCCGCCCGACGAGAAGGAAGCGGTCGCCAAGCTGGAAGCCTTCCGCGAGGCCACGGGCGTGCTGAGGGATCTATCGTTCGACACCATCGGCGCGGCCAACGGCCACGGCGCCCTGCCCCACTACCGCCCGACCGAACGGTCGAACGAACGCGCCAAGATGGGTTCGCTGCTGCTCGTCGACAGCGGTGGCCAGTACCTGGACGGCACCACGGACGTCACCCGCACCGTGGCGATCGGTGAGCCCTCGGCCGAGATGGTCCAGCGCAACACGCTGGTGCTGAAAGGCCACCTGGCCATCGCCCGCCTGCGCTTCCCGGCCGGCACGACCGGCTCGGCGATCGACGCCTTCGCCCGCGCGGCCCTGTGGGCCCATGGCCTGGACTACGACCACGGCACCGGCCACGGCGTCGGCGTCTATCTGGGGGTCCACGAGGGCCCGCAGCGGATTTCCAAGGCGCCCAACACCATCGCCCTGCAGCCCGGCATGATCGTCTCGAACGAGCCCGGCTACTACAAGGACGGCGAATACGGCATCCGCATCGAGAACCTGGAAGTCGTCATGCCGGCCGAGGACGTGCCGGGCGGCGAGCGCCCGATGCACCGCTTCGAGGCCCTGACGCTGGCGCCCATCGACCGCCGCTTGATCGACAAGTCGCTGCTGACGCCCGAGGAAATCGCCCAGTTCGACGCCTATCACGCACGAGTGCTGCGCGAGATCGGCCCCCGCGTTGAGCCGGAGGTCCGGGCCTGGATGGAAGCGGCCTGCGCGCCGTTGTGAGGAAAGAAAACCCTCTCCCCCTGCGGGAGAGGGTGGCCCGCGAAGCGGGTCGGGTGAGGGGTCGCGCAGGCGTCGCCGAGAAACCCCTCATCCGTCATCCTGCGGATGACACCTTCTCCCGCAAGGGGAGAAGGAAAAATTACCGCAACCGCGTCCAGACCTGCGTCTTGCAGAACGGCGCGACGATGCAGCCCTTCAGCTTCAGCTGGTTCTCGCCGATCAGTTCGATCGTGCCGGAATAGGTGCCGCCGTCATCGGGGTTGTAGACCTTGCCATCCTTCCACTTCGTCGGACCGCCGGTGAAGTCGTAGAGCATCTGCAGCCCCTTCAGCGTGCGGACACGTTGGGACTCGTCCTTGTTCTTGACGTCCTTCAGCGCCGGATTTTCGCGAATGTGGTTCGAGCTGACCAGCTTGCCGCACAGGCTGTTGCCGCAGTGGGAGATCTCGACCTGACCGCCGTTGGTGGGGGTCTGCCACAGGCCGGCGACATCGGCGGCCAAGGCGGGGGTCGCCAGCAGGCCGAGCGCGGCGGCGGCGATCATCGTGGTGCGGAACATCAAGGACTCCCTGGATCGCGCTTCAAATGCGCGTTTGATCGCTTGGTTGCGCGATCTCGTCCCTCGGGACAAGGGCTGACACGAAAACGCGGCGAGAATTCGGAAAGCGATCAGCTTGCGACCAGAGCCAGCCACTCGTCTTCGGTCATGACCTGGACGCCCAGCTCGGTCGCGGTCTTGAGCTTGGAGCCCGCGCCCGGTCCGGCGACGACCAGGTCAGTCTTCTTCGACACGGACGAGGCGACCTTCGCGCCCAGCCCCTCGGCCTGGGCCTTGGCCTCTTCGCGGGTCATCTTCTCCAGCGCGCCGGTGAAGACGATGGTCTTGCCGGCGACCGCGGTGTCGGTCTTGGGCTTCTCGACCGGCTGGATGTCGAGCTGGGCGACGAGGTTGGCCACCTTCTGGCGGTTGTGATCCTCGGCGAAGAAGCGCGCCAGCGACTGAGCCGCCACCGGGCCAACGCCGTCGATGGCGGCCAGATGCAGATAGTCGTCGCCCGGCGCGCCGGCGGCCGCAGCCGCCAGGCCTTCGGCGAACGCGTCCCAGGTCCCGTAGCGCTGGGCCAGGGCCGCGCGCGCGGGCCGGGTCAGCTTGGGGACCGCGTGGCCGATCTTGATCTCCAGGTCGTCGGTCTGGGGCCAGGGATCGGCCTTGAGCCCGCCCCTGCCCGCCTCGACCAGCGTGTCCAGCGCCTTGGGGCCGACGCCCGGCGCGGTGGACAGCTCCAGATAGGTCTCGCCCGGCAGGCCCTTGGCGGCGGCCTCGGCCGCGGCTTGCAGATCCTCGAACCGCTCGAAGTTGCGGGCCAGCACGGTCGAGGTGGTCTCGCCGATGTCGCGCGCGCCCAGGCCGTAGATCATGCGGTCCATACTGATCGTGCGCCGGGCCTCGACGCCCCGCACCAGATTGGCGACCGAGGTCTCGCCATAGCCCTCACGTTCACGCAGCGCCGCCAGCTTGTCCTCGTCGCGGGCCAGCTTGAAGATGTCGGCTGGCTCGGTGATCCAGCCCTCGTCGAAGAAGGCCTGCAGTTGCTTCTCGCCCAGCCCCTCGATGTCGAAAGCGCGGCGGGAGACGAAGTGGCGCAGGTGCTCGACCCGCTGGAACGGACAGGCGAACTCGCCGGTGCAGCGGCGGACCACCGACTCCTGGCCCGAGGCCGTGACCTCGCGGGCCAGCGGCGTCTTCAGCGGGCAAGGGCACTCGTGCGGGAAGACGTAGGGCTCCGGCGCCGGGTCGGGCCGCGCGTCGAGCGCCACCTCGACGATCTGCGGGATGACGTCGCCAGCCCGTTGGACGACGACGGTGTCGCCGATCCTGGCGTCGAGGCGCTCGATCTCGTCGCCATTGTGCAGGGTGGCGTTGGTCACGACGACGCCGCCGACGGTCACAGGCTTCAGACGCGCCACCGGCGTGATCGCGCCCGTGCGACCGACCTGCAGGTCGATGGCTTCGAGGACCGTGCGGGCCTTCTGAGCCGGGAACTTGCGGGCGATGGCCCAGCGCGGCGAGCGCGAGACGAAGCCCAGGCGACGCTGGAGTTCCAGGTCGTCGACCTTGTAGACCACCCCGTCGATGTCGAAGTTCAGGGTCGGTCTCAGCGCCTCGAACGCGGCGTAGACATCGAGCAGGCCCTGGGCGTTCTCGACGCGGCGGGCGGGCGGCGCCGTCGTCACGAAACCCCAGGAGCGTAGCGTCTCGAGCGCCTCCCACTGCCCCGCTGCGAAAGGCTCGGACACCAAGCCCCAAGCGTAGCCGAAGAACCGCAAAGGGCGCTGGGCGCTGATCGCGGGATCGATCTGACGCAAGGAGCCGGCCGCGAAGTTGCGGGGATTGGCGTAGGTCCGCTGACCGGCGGCCTCGGCGGCGGCGTTGAAGGCCGCGAAGGCCTCCAGCTCGACATAGACCTCGCCGCGCACCTCGATCACGTCGGGCCAGCCCGAGCCCTTCAGGCGGTGCGGGATGTCGCCGATCGTGCGCAGATTGGCGGTGACGTCCTCGCCGGTCTGGCCATCGCCGCGCGTCGCGCCCTGGACCAGGACGCCCTTCTCGTAGCGCAGCGAGGCCGACAGGCCGTCGATCTTGGGTTCGGCCGTATAGGCCAGGGTCTCGCCCGGCGACAGCCGCAGGAAGCGGCGGACGCGGGCGTCGAATTCCTCGGCCTCCTCGTTCGAGAAGGCGTTGTCGAGGCTCAGCATCGGCACGCCGTGGCGCACCGGCGCGAATTGTTCCGCCCGCGCCGCGCCCACGCGCATGGACGGAGAGTTGTCGCGCACCAGGTGCGGAAATCGGGTCTCGATATCCAGGTTTCGCCGCTTCAGCGCGTCATACTCGGCGTCGCTGATCGTCGGGTTGTCTTGCTGGTGATAGGCGATGTCGTGCGTGGCCAGCGTGTCGGCCAGGCGCTCCAGTTCCTCGACGGCCTGGGCTTCGGTGAGGTCGGCGACGGGGATCAGGGACACGGCGGCGAATCCGGCAGGACGGGAACGAGGCGCGAGGTTAGCAACCTCCTCCTGACGGGGGGAGTCAGCGATCGGCCTAAGCCATCAACGCCCGGGCCGCCGCTCGCGCCGCTTCGGTGACTTCCGCGCCCGACAGCATGCGGGCGATCTCTTCCTCGCGCTGGGCGGGGGAGAGCGGTTCAACCTTGGTTCGGGTCGAGGTCTCGTCGCCGGACTTGGAGATCCGCCAGTGCGCGTCGGCCCGGGCGGCGACCTGGGCCGAGTGGGTGACGACCAGCACCTGGGCGTTCTGGGCCAGGCGCTTGAGCCGCAGGCCCACGGCGTCGGCCACCGCGCCGCCGACGCCCTGGTCGACCTCGTCGAAGATCATCAAGGGCTGCGGGCCGCCGCCACGTCCGGCCAGGGCGGCCTTCAAGGCCAGGGCGAAGCGCGCGAGTTCGCCGCCCGAGGCGATCGCCTCCATCGGCCCGAACGGCGCGCCGGGGTTGGTCGAGATCTCGAAGGCGACGCGGTCCAGGCCGGTCGGGCCGGCGCGATCCTCGGCCAGCGGCTCCAGCGCGACGCGGAACTTGGCCTTCTCCAGCTTCAGCGGCGCGAGTTCGGCCTCGACGGCCACGGCGAGGGCGTCGCCCGCGGCGCGGCGTTCGGCCGACAGGGCCTCGGCGGCGTAGAGATAGGCTTCGCGGGCTTCGGCGGCTTCTTTGTCAGCCGCCTTCAGCGCGTCCTCGGACGTCTCGATCGCCTGCAGCCGCGCGGCGAACTCGGCGCGCTTGGCCGGCAGGTCCTCGACCAGGATATTCAGCTTCCGAGCCATGCCGCGCAGGGCGAATAGCCGTTCCTCGGCCTTCTCCAGGCGGTCAGGCTCGAACTCGAAGGCCTCGGTCACGGCGTCGATCGAAGCGCTGGCTTCCTGGGCCTCGACGATGGCGCGGTCTACCGCCTCGCAGGCGGCCGACAGCCGGGTCATGGCCACGCCATCGGCGGGCGCGCCGGCCTGGAGGGCGCGGTCACGGGCCCGTTCCAGGGCGCGGAAGGCCTGGGCCAGCTTGCCCGACAGGCTGTCGCCGCCGAGCGCGTCCTGGGCGGCGGCGATGTCGGCGATGGCTTTCTCGGCCGAGCTGAGCAAGGCCCGCTCCTCAGCCAGCGTGGCCTCCTCGCCCTCGCGAGGGTCCAGCCTGTCGAGCTCCGACAGGCGAAGCGTCAGTTCCTCGGTCTCGGCCGCCGCGCGGCCCGCGAGATCGCGCAGGGCCTCGGCCTTGTCACGCGCCGCGCGCCAGGCGCTCCAGGCCGCCCCGACCGCCGAAACGGAAACGCCGCCGAACGCGTCGAGCAGACCCCGGTGGGTCTTGGGATCAAGCAGGCCGACCGTCTCGTGCTGGCCATGAACCTCGAGCAGCAGCCCGCCCAGGTCCTTGAGCACGCCGACGCTGGTGGCCTGGTCGTTGACGAAGGCTCTACTGCGGCCGTCCGGCGACAGCTGGCGGCGCAAGACGAGGTCCTCGTCGCGCGCGTAGTCCAGGCCCTTGTCGTCGAGATAGGCGAAGGCGGGATGGTCGGCCGGCAGGGCGAAGATCGCCGTGGCCGAGGCGTGGCCGGCGGCCCCTCGCCGCACCAGACCGGCGTCGGCGCGCGCGCCCGTCGCCAGGCCCAAGGCGTCCAGGATGATCGACTTGCCGGCGCCGGTTTCACCCGTCAGCGCGGTCAGGCCCTCGCCGATGGCGAGGTCCAGGCTCTCGATGAGCACGACGTCACGGATGGAAAGGCCGATCAGCATGGTGCGCAGGATCGCCGGGAATCAGAGTTTTTGAAAGCGCCAAGGCGGAACGAAACGGGATCGAGCCACGATCCCGTCGCATCACATGCCCAGAACGCCCATCACGCCGCCCTTCTTGGACTTCTTCTCGCCGGGCGGGGCCAGGGTGGTGTCCTTGTCTTTCGACAGCAGGCGCTCGAGCGCGTTGCGCTTGGTGCCAGCCTTCAGCGGCTCGACGGCCGGCTTGAGGCCGTTGTCGTTCAGCAGCTTGTAGGCGTCAGCGTACCAGCGGTCGCCCGGGAAGTTGTACCCCAGGACCGCGCCGTTGCGCTTGGCTTCGTCCATCAGGCCCAGAGTCAGATAGGCCTCGACCAGGCGATACAGCGCCTCGGGCGTGTGCGACGTGGTCTGGTGACGCTCGATCACGGCCTTGAAACGGCCGATCGCAGCCAGGGTCTGACCGTTCTTCAGGTAGTAGCGACCAATGGCCATTTCCTTGCCGGCCAGCTGGTCGTTGACCATGTCGATCTTCAGACGGGCGTCGGTGGCGTATTCGCTATTGGGATAGCGCTGGACGACGTCCCGCAGGGCGGCCAGCGCCTGTTCGGTGGCGGCCTGGTCGCGGTTCACGTCGACGATCTGCTCGAAGTAGCAGACGGCCTTCAGATAATAGGCGTAGCTGGCCGAAGGATTGCCCGGATACAGCGAGATGAACCGGTCGGCGTCGCCGATGGCGTCGTTGTAGTTGTTGCCCATGTAGTGGGCGTAGCCGGTCATCAGAATCGAGCGGCGCGACCATTCCGAATAGGGGTGCTGGCGCTCGACCTCGCGGAAATAGTCCACGGCCTCGCTCCAGGCGCGGCGGTCCAGGCGGTCGGCGCCGGTGGAATACAGCAGCTCGACGGGGCGTTCTTCGTAGGCGAGGCTCGGCTTCTTGGACTTGCCGGCGCAGCCCGCCACCGACACGGCGGCGAGAACAGCGGCGATAGTGACGGCCGAACGTCCCGAGAAATTACGAAGCACGGAGTCTCTCACCCTCGAAGCAAACGTGCGCCCCTGCGCCGTGCAAGGCTTCTACACCACGCCGCAAAAGGCGCAAATGCGAAGGCCGAGCCCCGACTCTTCGAGACGCTCTTAAACCGCTTCAGCCAGTTCCGACGCGAGGGCGCGCAGGCGCCAGGCGCGCGGCTGGGCCAGCAACGCTCGAACCACGGCGTTATTGAGGCCGTGACCGGCCAGAACGCCTTCGAAGCGGCCGAGGATCGGCTTGCCCAGCACATAAAGATCGCCGATGGCGTCCAGCGCCTTGTGGCGAACGAACTCGTCCCGGCGGCGCAGGCCTTCGGGATTGAGCACGCGGTCGCCATCGATCACGACGGCGTTTTCCATCGAGCCACCACGGGCTAGGCCGATGGCGCGCAGGGCTTCGACATCGCGGAGGAAGCCGAAGGTGCGGCAGTTGGACAGCTCCGAACGGAACGATTCTTCGTCGATAGCGAGATCGACGGCCTGGCGTCCGATGGCCTTGCTGCCGAAGGCGATCTCGAAGGCGACCTCGAATCGGTCGGCCGGCAGCAGAGCGGCGCGCTTGTCGCCCTCCTCCACCACGATCGGCGCGAGAATCTCGATGTAGTGACGGACGGCTTCCTGCTTGCGGCGGCCGGCGCGGTCCAGGATCTGGACGAAAGGCTCGGACGAGCCATCCATGATCGGCACTTCGGGGCCGTCCAGCTCGACGACGCAGTTGTCGATCGACAGGGCCGCGAGGGCCGCCATCAGGTGCTCGATGGTCGAGACGCGGACATCGTCGGCGTTGCCGATCACGGTGCCCAGCTGAGTCTGGCAGACCGACTGGGCGCTCACCGGAACGCGGTTGTCGCGGTCATGCACATCGGTCCGCACAAAGACGATCCCCGCGTCGGGCGCCGCCGGACGCACCACGACGCGCACATGCGCGCCGGTGTGCAGGCCGATCCCCGCGAAGATCACCGGTCCTGCGACCGTGTGCTGAAAATAACCCGAAGCCGACACTAGAGACCCTTATTGCTAGACGGTCGAACCAAGGTCCGCCGTTTTCGCCCCGACTTAGCATGTAGGAGCGATGCTGCGTCGCGGCAAAGCAAGTCCTGTTTCGGATTGTTACGCTCTAAGCTTCTGACTTTATTTCACTTTTATTGCACGCATGCGCGCCATGAAACAGAACGTCGCTCGACGATCTGTGGGCGGTGATCTCTTGCGAGTCTCGCCTAGCGGCCGGTGAAAAGCAGGTCTAGGCTCCGCCGCAAAAGGCATAACCGTCTCCAGGGTTTTCGGTTTCATGATCAAGAGCTTGCGTTTCGTCGCCTCCGCCGCCGCGCTGTCCATCGCCCTCGCCGGCGCGGCCCACGCGCAAGCCCCTGCGGGACCGCCGGCCGCTTCCAAGCCGCACGTGTTCACGGCCAAGGACATGGCCAGCCTGGATCGCCTCAGCGATCCGCGCGTCTCGCCGGACGGTCGCTACGTGCTCTACGCGGTGCGGACCATGAACTATCCGGCCAACAAGGCCGCGATGTCCCTGTGGATCGCCGACCTGAAGACCAAGATGGCCCCACGCCGGCTGAAGATCTCGGACGGCGGCGCCAGCAGCGGCCGCTGGAGCGCCGACGGCAAGGCGATCTATTTCATCTCGGGCCGCGCGGGCGGGACCGACCAGGTGTTCCGGACCGACGCGACGGGCGAGACGGCGACCCAGGTGACCCGCACCCCGTTCGACGTCCAGGCCTACCGCGTGGCGTCGGACGGCAAGACGATCGTCGTCGGCATGGCCGTGTTCCCCGACTGCGCCGACCTGGCCTGCACCGAGGCGCGGCTCGCCGCCAAGGCCGACACCAAGGCCACCGGAGTCGTCTACGACCGCCTGATGGTCCGCCACTGGGACACCTGGAACGACGGAACGAAGAATCACCTGTTCGCCTATGCGCTCGACGCCGGCGGCGTGGCGACCGGCCAGCCGATCGACCTGATGAAGGGGTTCGATGGCGACACGCCCACCAAACCGTTCGGCGACGACAACGACTTCGCGATCACGCCCGAGAACGACGCCGTGGTGTTCTCGGCCAAGGTCGCCGGCAAGGACGAGGCCTGGACCACCAACTTCGACTTCTGGGCGGTGAAGATCGACGGTTCCGAGAAGCCGCGCAACCGCACCGAGGCCAACAAGGCCTGGGACACCGCGCCGGTGATCTCGCCCGACGGCAAGTTCGCGGCCTATCGCGCCATGAAGCGCCCCGGCTTCGAGGCGGATCGGTTCGCCATTATCATCCGCGATCGGACCACGAAGGAAGATCGTGAACTGGCCCCTGCCTGGGACCGCTCGGCGGACGCCATCGCCTGGAGCCGCGACGGCAAGACGATCTACGCCACCGCCCTCGATGTCGGCCAAGGCAAGCTGTTCGCGATCGACGTGAAGACCGGCAAGGTCACGGCCCTGACCGGCGAGGGCCATGTCAGCGCTTTCGACGTTGGTCCGAACGGCATCGTCTACGCCGCCGACTCGCTGAAGAGCCCGTCGGAACTGTTCTTCCTGCCGGCGAAGGGCCCGGCCGTGAAGGTCGCCAGCGTCTCCAGCGACGCCCTGAAGGACGTCGCCTGGGGCGAGCCGGAGCAGTTCAACTTCAAGGGATGGAACGACGAGACGGTCCACGGCTTCGTGCTGAAGCCCGCCAATTTCGATCCGGCCAAGAAGTACCCGGTCGCCTTCCTGATTCACGGTGGCCCGCAGGGCTCGTTCAGCAACAGCTGGTCCTACCGCTGGAACCCGCAGGTCTACGCCAACGCCGGCTACGCCGTGGTGATGATCGATTTCCACGGGTCGACCGGCTATGGCCAGGCGTTCACCGACGCGATCAGCCAGCACTGGGGCGACCGCCCGCTGGAGGACCTGCAGAAGGGCTGGACCTTCGCGACCCAGAAGTATGCGTTCCTCGACGCCGACCGCGCCTGCGCCCTGGGCGCCTCGTACGGCGGCTACATGATCAATTGGATCGCCGGGAACTGGAACCAGCCGTGGAAGTGCCTGGTCGACCATGACGGCGTCTTCGACACGCGCGCCATGGGCTTCGCCACCGAGGAACTGTGGTTCACCGAATGGGAGAACGGCGGCACGCCTTGGCAGCCGGGCACGACCTACGAAAAGTTCAATCCCGCGCTGCACGTCGACAAGTGGGCCAAGCCGCAGATGGTCGTCCAGGGCCAGCTCGACTATCGCATCCCGGTCGAACAGGGCCTGGCCACCTTCACCGCCCTGCAACGGCGCGGCGTGCCCAGCAAGCTGCTGTACTTTCCGAACGAGAACCACTGGGTGCTGAAGGCCCAGAACTCGGTGCAGTGGCACAAGGAAGTGCTGGACTGGCTGGACCAGTGGACGGGAAACACGCGGCCGGGCCGCTAGCTTAAAACCCGATCTCCCCGGCGAATGCCGGGGCCCAGATGCCAAAGCGCCCGCGATCCTAGAAAGGTCGCGGGCGTTCTTGCATGCGCTTCAAAGCCATACGATCTGGGCCCCGGCATTCGCCGGGGAGGTCGGGAGAAGGGCTACAGCCGCCCCGTCGCCACCGAAAACGTCAGCCGCGCCTTCTTCTCCAGCTCGCCCATCTCACGCCCAGCTGCATAGGCCCGCGCCAGAGCCGCCGGGGCCACCGCCGGGAACGCCGCGACCGGCAGGCGCCTCACCTCGCTCCGCGCGGCCTTCAACTGCGCCTCGACCCGCTGCTTGACGTCAGCTTGGGTCCAGGTCTCCGGCAGCCGTGCGCGGCCCGCCTGCTTCAGACGCCACAGCCCCGCCAGCCCCCAGGCCCGCGCCGCGCCCTTCACGGCGTGCGGGTCGGCGCTGGCGTCCAGCCGCCGCGCGGCCAGCACCGCCAGCGCCCCCGCCGTGCCGTCGACATAGGCCATCACGGCCGCCTCGTCCTTCAGCGGCCCCTCGTCGAGGTCGGTGAAGCGCGCGTCGGCCAGGGCGGCCAGGGCGTTGGGATCGAAGCCCGACGCGGCCAGCGCCTCGACATTGGGATGCTTGCGCGGCGCCTTGCCGACCGCCACCTCTTCCATGGCCTCGCGCCACCAGGTGATGCGGATCTCGCCCATCAGGGCGTTGGAGACGCCGCCGGCTACGCGGGCCAGCTCGTAGTTCAGGCCGTACAGCGCGATGACGTCGGCCCGCGCGGCCGGGTCGGCGATGAAGCGGGTCGTCAGCCAGCGGTCGGGATCGACGCGGCGGACGAGGTCTTCGAGGGTTTCGGTGTCGGCCATGCGCTCAAAACGAAGAAGGCCCGCCGGCGAATTTGCGGCGGGCCCTCCCCTTACAGCGTGTCGTCGTCGGCGTCAGCCAAACACCGTCTGGTTCATCGCCATGGTCGCCAGCATCGGGATGCTGAGCAGCGTGTTGATGCGGCTGAAGAGCATGGCCGTCCTGGCCGCCTTGGCCTTGGCGTCGGCGTCGACCTCGATGATGCCAAGGGCGCGCTTCTGGTTCGGCCAGATCACACCCCAGACATTGAGGAACATCACCGTGGCCAGCCACATACCGGTGCCGATGAAGGTGAAGCCCATATCGACGCCGGGGGTGTAGCCGCCGGCCAGGCCCAGGGTGAACGCTTCCAGGATGTAGCCGCGGCTATAGGCCAGGATGACGCCCATCACCCAGGTCGCGAGCGCGGCCCAGCGGAACCAGAACAGGGCCTCCGGCGCGATGTACTGGGTGACCGCCGGCTTCAGCTCGGCCGGGATCTGCGGCATCACCCGGATCTGCACGAAGTTGAAATAGTACAGCAGGCCGATCCACAGGATGCCGAACAACACGTGCAGCCAACGGAAGATCGCCTGCGCATAGACGAGGCCGTGGCCCTGCGGGCCGTGGCCGTAGCCGATCACGATCACCAGCGCCAGGATGAAGCTGACGATGATGGTGTTGCGGAAGTTGGAGAGCAGTCCAGACATCGGTTTCCCCCTCGGATCCCTTTTGCTTGGCGAGACCATAGGGGTGTTCGCCGCCGCGGGCAAAGTTGGGGCGAACGCGGTTCTGGGCGCTCTTACCCTGTTATCCCGCGACTTGTTGGCGAGATGACGGTGAAACGAGCTCAGACCGCGATCAGCGCCGCGGCCAGTCGCCGGCCCTCGCTGGCCAGCACGTTGTAGGTTCGGGCGGCGGCTTCGGTGCTCATGAACTCGAGGCCGAAGCCGGCGGCCTTCAGGGCGTCGCGCACCGGACGCGGCGGCAGGGCGTTGGCCAGACCCACGCCGAGCAGCACGAACTCGACCGATCCGCCGGCCGCGAAGACCTCGGCGAAGGACTCGGGCGTCAGCTCCGCCAGGCTGGTCGCGGCCCAGTCGCGCGGCTGATCGTCGAGGATCAGCAGCGAGCCGGGCCGCCACACGCCGGCGACCCGAAAGCCGCCGCCGCCCCAGGCGTCGATGGAGGGCGGCTGCCGCATCAGGGCCGCGACGCCGCGCCGAGCTTGATCGGCGTGGCCTCGTCGTCGTTGCGCTTGACGCCCCAGATCAGGATCATCGGCAGGGCGATGTAGATCGACGAATAGGTGCCGATCACGATGCCGAAGATCATCGTCGTCACCAGCGGGAACAGCACCGGCCCACCGAACGCCATCGTGCCGCCCAGGGCCAGCAAGGCCGTGGTGCCGGTGATGATGGTCCGCGACAGACGCTCGTTTTCCGACAGGTCGATGATGTCGCGCAGCGGGGTCGTCTTGTACTTGCGCAGGTTCTCCTTCAGTCGGTCGAAGGTGATGACCTTTTCGTTCATCGAGTAGCCGATCACGGTCAGCAGGGCCGCGATCTCGGTCATCGAGAACTCGATGCCGACCACCGACAGCAGGCCCAGCGTCAGGACGATGTCATGGATCACGGCCACGACCGCGCCCGTGCCGTAGGACAGGCCGAAGCGGAACCAGATGTAGCCCAGGGTCAGCAGCAGGGCGACGCCCAGCGCCTTGAAGCCGGACATCAGGAGCTCGCCCGAGACCTTGGCGCCCACTTCCGATCGGCTGGTCACCTTCAGGTCGGGGAAGCGCTTGACCAGCTCGCGCTCGACATTGGCCGAGGCGGCGCTGGGGGCTTCGCCCTTGGCGGGCAGGAACTTGACCATGGCCGAGGTCGGCTGGCCGAAGCCTTGGACCTGGGCGTCGTGGACGCCGATCTGGTTCATGGTCGCGCGCAGCTCGGCCAGCGGAACCGGGCGCGGCATGGTGACTTCCAGGGCGTTGCCGCCCTTGAAGTCGATGCCGAGGTTCAGGCCTTGCACGAACAGCGAGGCGATCGAGCCGACGATCAGGATCGCCGAGAAGATCGCCGCGATGGGCGCCCAGCGCACGAAGCGGAACTTGGTGGCGCGCGGAATGTAGCGAATGAGGGGCCAACGCATTGGTCGGGTCTCCTATGCGATCGGCAGCTTCTTCGGCTTGGTGGCCTTGAACCACCAGCCGATGAGCACTTGGGTGATGAAGATGGCGGTGAACAGCGACGTGAACACGCCGATCACCAGGGTCCAGGCGAAGCCCTTCACCGGGCCCGAACCGAAGCTGAACATGATCAGGCCCGAGATCAGGCTGGTGATGTTGGCGTCCAGGATCGAGGTCAGGGCCAGCTTGTAGCCGTGGTCCGCCGCCGCCATGGGCGTGCGCCCGGCGTTGGCCTCGTCGCGCATGCGCTCGTAGATCAGCACGTTGGCGTCGACGGCGACGGCCAGGGTCAGGATCAGGCCGGCGATGCCGGGGAACGTAAGCGTCGCCTGGGTCGCCGACATGATGCCGACGATCAGCAGGACGTTGACCACCAGGGCGATGGCCGCGAAGCCGCCGAACAGGCCGTAGGCCAGGATCACGAACACGAACATCGACACCGCGCCGATCGCCAGCGAGATCGAGCCGGCGCGCACGGCGTCGGCGCCGAGCTCGGCGGTCACGGTGCGCTGGTCCTCGACGTTCAGCGGCGCGGGCAGAGCGCCCGAGCGCAGCAGCAGCGACAGCTCGTTGGCGCTGTCGACCGTGAAGTTGCCGGTGATGATGCCGCTGCCGCCGGTGATAGCGCCGTTGATGACCGGCGCCGAGATCACCTTCTTGTCGAGGACGATCGCGAACTTCTTGCCGATATTGCGGGCGGTGGCGTCGCCGAACTTGCGCGCGCCCGCGGCGTTGAAGGCGAACTGGACGACCGGATTGCCGGTCTGCGGGTCGAACTGCTGCTGGGCGTTGGTCAGTTCCTCGCCCGAAACCAGGGCGCGCTTCTTGACCACGTAGTAGGGCGAGAACTGGTCGCCCGGCAGGACTTCCGAGCCAGGCGGAATGCGGCCGGCCTGGACGTCCTCCGGCGTCACCGTCTCGTCGACCATCTGGAAGGTCAGCTTGGCGGTCTTGCCGATGATGTCCCGCAGCTTGCCCGGATCGCTCTCGCCCGGGGCCTGGATCATGATCCGGTTTTCGCCCTGGCGGTTGATCGAGGGCTCCTTGGTGCCCAGGCTGTCGATCCGGCGGCGGATCGTCTCGATCGACTGGTCGACGGCCTTCACCGCGTCGGCCTTGATCGCCTCGGGCACGAAGCGGACTTCGATGCGGTTGTCGCCCTTGCCCGAGATGGCGACGTCCTTGCCGCCGATCGCGCCGGCCAGCGGCGCGCCGAGGTTCTTGCGCAGCAGGTTCAGGGCGTCGTTGTAGCGGGCCGCGTCGCCGATGCGGACGCTGATGATCTCGCCCTGCTGGTTCAGCTCGCCGAACGGGATCTGCTCGCTGCGCAGCTGGGTGCGGACGTCTTCGGTCAGGTTCGACAGCCGCTCGCGGTGCAGCGCCTCGGTGTCGACCTCATAGAGCAGGTAGGACCCGCCCTGCAGGTCGAGGCCGAGGTTCAGCTTCTTGTGCGGCAGGAAGCCGGGCAGCGCATCCAACGTCTTCTGAGGAAGCACGTTGGGCAGGGAGAACAGGATCCCGAAGATCACCGACAGGGTGACGGCGATGATCTTCCAGCGGGAGAGGGTCAGCATGGATCAGAGACTTTTCAGGCGGCGCCGCTACGAACGCCTCGCGAAGGGTGGAGTGCGCCTTAGTTCTTGGCGTCGTTGGCGGCGGCCGGCTCGCCCTTGGCGCGGACTTCGGTGATCATGCCCTTGACGACCTTGACGGTGACGCCCTGGGCGATCTCGACGCCCACTTCCTTGTCCTCGACGCGCACGATCTTGCCCAGCACGCCCGACGAGAGGACGACGCTGTCGCCGCGCTTCAGGTTGGCGAGCATGGTCTGATGCTCCTTGGCGCGCTTCTGCTGCGGGCGGATCAGCATGAAATAGAACAGCACAACCATCAGGAGGATGGGGGCGAGCTGCAGGATCTGGGCGTTCAGGCTGTTCATGGAGACTCCAAAAAATCCGATGAGGCGCGCCGCCTTACATAGGGTCGCGCCAAGTCGGCGGAAGCTATGCGTTCGCCTTCCCTTTTGCAATGCGAGCCCGCGAGGGTATGGAACGGCCCATGACCGACGCCGCCCCCCCGCCATTTGGACCCCTGCTCGCCCGCATCGCCGACGCCCTGGAACGCCTGGCCCCGCCGCCGCCGGTCGCGCCGGATTTCTCGGGCGCGCGCCTGTTTCGGCATGAGCCCGCCACGGGGGCCTTCGCCCCCGCGCCGGACTATCCGCTGTCGCTGGACCTGCTGGTCGGCATCGACCGGCAGAAGGCGCGCTTCGTCGAGAACCTGCGCCGCTTCGCCGTCGGCCTGCCCTGCAACCACGTGCTGCTGTGGGGCGTGCGCGGCACGGGCAAGAGCTCGGTGACCAAGGCCGCCTTCGTCGCCCTGGCCGACAGCTATCCGGACTTGAAGCTGATCGAGGTCGACCGCGACGAGGTCACCGCCCTGCCCCCGCTCTTTGACCTCCTGCGCGCCCGCGGCGAACGCTTCGTCGTCCTGTGCGACGACCTCTCGTTCGAGGACGGCGCGGCGGCGGCCAAGGCGCTGAAGTCGGCGCTGGAGGGCGGCGTCTCGGGCCCGCCGGAGAACGTGCTGTTCGTGGCCACCTCCAACCGTCGCCACCTGATGCCGCGCGACCACGTCGAGAGCCAGGGCGCGATCGCCGCGGCCGAGAACGCCGAGGAGGAGATGAGCGTCTCCGATCGCTTCGGCCTGTGGATCGGCTTCCCGCCGATGGACCAGGACACCTATCTGGGCGCGATCCACGCCTATGCCGAGCGGTTCGGCCTCTCGGCCCCCGACCTCGACCGCCGGGCCCTGCAGTGGTCGACCCAGCGCGGCGGCCGCTCAGGCCGGGTGGCCTGGCAGTTCGTGCGCGACCTGGCGGGCGAACTGGGCGTCAAACTGCCGGCCTGATCAAACAAGAAGGCCCGCTTCTCTCGAAGCGGGCCTCTTTTCTTTAGCGCGGCAGCAGCAGCGAGGGGTCGACCGGCTTGGCCTTGTCCTTGACCGTCGGGGCGTAGCGCATCTCGAAGTGCAGCTGCGGTTCGTTGACCCCGCCGGTGGCGCCGACCGCGCCGATTGGCTCGCCCTGCCTGACCTGCTGGCGCATCTTGACGGTGGTGCTGGACAGGTGCGCGTAGGCCGTCACCCAGCCGTCGGCGTGCTTGACCAGGACGAGGTTGCCGAAGGTCGGAACCTGGTTGCCGGCATAGGCGATCTCGCCATCGGCCGAAGCCAGGACCGGCGTTCCCTGCGGCGCGCGGATGTTGAGGCCGTCGTTGCGCTGGCCCGTGCCCTTGACGCCGAAGTCGGAAATCACCTCGCCCCGCAGCGGCCAGGCGAACTTGCCCTTGCCCGAGGCGATGATCTCGGCCTCGGTCGGGGCGGCGCTGCTCTCGATGATCGGGCGCGACGAGGCCGGCGGAGGCGTGATCGGCTGGGCCGCGACCGGCGCGCTGGGGCGCGGATAGCTGGGGGTGTAGGGGACCGGAGCCGACGGCGTGCCCGAGGGGGTCGTGGTCGGCGTCTCGACGCGCGCATAGGTGTTCGAGGGCTCGACCGGCGCCGGCTTGGTCACCGTGGTCGTGGTCTTCAGAGGGCCCTTATCCCTGAAGCCGTCGGGCAGACGGATCTTCTGGCCCTTCTTGATCGTGGCGGTGGCGCGCAGGCCGTTCTCGGCGGCCAGGGCCTTGGCGGTGACGCCGAAGCGCTTGCCGATCTCGGCCAGGGTGTCGCCAGACTGGGCGACATAGGCCTTCTGCTCGCTGGCCGGGCCCTTGATCTTCTGGCCCAGGCGCAGGGTCTGGCCCTTCTTGATCTTGTTGTCCTCGGCCAGGTCGCTGACGTTGACGTCGAACTTCTTGGCGATCGAGGTCAGGGTGTCGCCCGACTTGACGGTGTGGATCTGGCGCTTGCCGGCGACCTCGACCACGGCGCCGGTGACGCTGAGCGCGGTCGTGCTGACGGTGGTGGGTTCCGCGGCGGCGGCCTGCTGGCGCGAGGCCTTCGACGACCCGGCGCGGCTCGGCGTGGGGGCCGGCGTCGGCGCGGCCTCCTCCTCGGCGACAGCCGTCTCGGGCGCGGCGGTTCCGGGAACGACCGAGGTCGTCTTGATCGGACCCTTGTCCTTGTAGCCGTCAGGCAGCTTGAGCTTCTGGCCCTTCTTGATCGCCGCGCCGGTCGACAGGTCGTTCTCCTCGGCCAGGGCCGAAGCCGTGACGTTGAAGCGCTTGGCGATCGCGAACATCGTGTCGCCGGTCTGGACGACATAGGCCTTCTGCTCGCTGGCCGGGCCGCTGATCTTCTGGCCCAGGCGAAGCTTCTGGCCCTTCTTGATGTCGTTGTCCTTGGCCAGGTCGTTGACGTTGACGCCGAATTTCTTGGCGATCGAGGTCAGGGTGTCGCCCGACTTGACGGTGTGGACCTGGGCCTTGCCGTCGACCTCGACGACCGGGCCGGTCACCGAGGTGGTCACCACGGTCTTGGGCGGCACGGCGCGCAGGGTCGGCTTGGCCGAAGCGCGGGCCGGCGCGGGCGCGGGCAGCTCGGACTGGGTCACCGGCGCCAGCGGCTGGGAGGTCACGGGCGCCGGGGCCGGCGCGGCGGCCACCATCGGCGCGGTCGCCACGGCGTCGCTCTCGGCGCCGGCCTCAGGGGCGGCGGCCTGCGCGGGGGCGACTTGGAGGGCTGAAGACGGCGGCTGAGTGATCGGGAAGTTGGGCGTCGGCATCTGCATCGCGGGCGCCGGGCCTTGGCCCTCGCGCGTCGCGTATTGCGGAGCGGTCGCACAGGCGGAGAGCGTTCCAGCCGACAGGGCGATCACCGCCGCTTGCGTCCACAACTGCCTCATGACGTCTCCTTTCCCGTCGGGCCTTCACAAGGCGCCGCCAGGGTGAATCAAGTCTTAACACCAAGGCCGCCGGACAACCTCCGGCGCCCCAAACTCACTGATCTTTCGCGACGCCGGCCAGCAGCGGCACGAACCGCACGTCGCAAAGGATTTCGACCCGGAAGCCCCCCTTGCCGTCGCCGGCGTAGCGGCGAAGGCTTTGGACCGGCCCCTTCCCCACCGGCGCGACCAGCACGCCATTGGGTTTCAGCTGCGAAAGCAGCCGTTTGGGATCATCTTCGGCCGCGGCCGTGACCATAATGCGGTCGAACGGCGCCTGTTCGGACCATCCCTCGCCGCCATCGCCGAACTTGGTGATGACATTGGTCAGGCCCAGCGTCTGGAAACGGCCCTCGGCCTCCTTCATCAGCGTCCGGTAGCGCTCGATCGTGTAGACGAGGCGCGAGACCTTGCTGAGGATCGTGGTCTGGTAGCCTGAGCCGGTGCCGATCTCCAGCACCCGCGCGCGGGGCTCGACGGTCAGGGCCTGGGTCATCAGGCCGACGATATAGGGCTGGCTGATCGTCTGGCCGCAGGCGATCGGCAGGGCCGAGTCCTCCCACGAGCGGTCCTTGAACAGGTCCGGCGTGAACAGGTCGCGCGGCGTGGTCTCGATCGCTTTCAGCACCTGGGGATCGGTGACCCCTTGGTCGCGCAGGGCCTGCATCAGGCGCGGCAGGTCGGCCTTGGCGTTCTCGGCCGCCTTGGTCGTCCGTCCGCTCATTCGCTCCCCCCGGAGGGATCTGAAAGCGTCTTGAGTTTGGGCGGAGCGCCGCCCAGCACGCTCTTCAGCTTGTGGACGGTCTCGTGGTGCGTCAGGTCGATGTGCAGCGGCGTGACCGAGATGCGCCCCTCGTACACGGCGCGCAGGTCGGTGCCCTCGGCCGGCTCCGAGGCTTTGGCCGAGAAGCCCATCCAGTAGTAGTCGCGGCCGCGCAGGTCGGTGCGCTTTTCCATGTTGCGCAGCAGGCCGTCGCGGAAGCCCTGGCGGGTCACCTCGACCGCGCCGACCTTCTCGGGCGGCAAGGCCGGAAAATTGACGTTCATGACCACGTCGGCGGGCCAGCCCACCTCCAGCAGGCGCTGGACGATCCCCGGGCCGAACTGCTCGGCGGTCTCCCAGTGCGCCACAACCTCGTCGTGGAAGAAGTTCATGGTCTGGGACAGGGCGATCGAGCGAATGCCGTGCGCCATGCCCTCGATCGCGCCGGCCACCGTCCCGGACAGGGTGACGTCCTCGGCCAGGTTCTGCCCGCGATTGACGCCCGACAGCACCAGGTCCGGCGCGGGGCCGTCGATCAGCTGCTGGACGGCCATCATCACGCAGTCGGTCGGCGTGCCCTCGACGGCGAAGCGGCGCGGGTCCAGCTTTCGCACGCGGATCGGATCCGACAGCGTCAGCGCCCGGCTGGCGCCCGACTGCTCGTACTCGGGCGCGCAGATCCAGACATCGTCGCTCAGCGCCCGGGCGATCGTCTCGAGCGCGGCGAGGCCCGGCGCGTTGATCCCGTCGTCGTTGGTGAGGAGGATCCTCACGCCGCGCCCCCGATGTGCGTGATCCCGCCCATATAGGGCTGCAGCACGGCCGGGATGTGGATGCGGCCGCCCTCGTCCTGATAGTTCTCAAGCACCGCCACCAACGTGCGGCCGACCGCCAGACCCGATCCGTTCAGGGTATGGACGAAGTGGCCGCCCTTCTCGCCGGTCTTGCGGTAGCGGGCCTCCATGCGGCGGGCCTGGAAGTCGCCGCAGTTCGAGCACGAGCTGATCTCGCGGTACATGTCCTGCGAGGGCAGCCAGACCTCGAGATCGTAGGTCTTCTTGGCGCCAAAGCCCATGTCGCCCGTGCAGAGCAGCATGGTGCGGAACGGCAGCTCCAGCTTCTTCAGAACGGTCTCGGCGCATTCGACCATGCGCTGGTGCTCGGCCTCGGACTGGTCGGGCGTTGTGATCGAGACCAGCTCGACCTTGTAGAACTGGTGCTGGCGGATCATGCCGCGCGTGTCGCGACCGGCCGAGCCGGCCTCGGCGCGGAAAGACGGCGTCAGGGCCGTCAGGCGCATCGGCAGCTCTTCCTCGGCCACCAGTTGCTCGCGGACGATGTTGGTCAGCGAGACCTCGGCGGTCGGGATCAGCCAGCGGTCGTCGTCGGTGTGGAAGAGATCCTCGGCGAACTTCGGCAACTGGCCGGTGCCGTAAAGCGCATCGCTCTTCACCAGCAGCGGCGGGCTGACCTCCGTGTAGCCGTGCTCGACCGTCTGCAGGTCCAGCATGAACTGGCCGATCGCGCGCTCCAGGCGGGCGATCTCCTTCTTGAGCACCACGAAGCGCGCGCCGCTCATGCGGGCGGCGGCCTCGAAGTCCATGCCGCCGAGGGCCGCGCCCAGGTCGACGTGGTCCTTGGGCGCGTTCAGCTTGCCGGCCGGCAGCTTGGCCGCGTCGCCCCAGCGGCGCTGCTCGACATTGCCGTGCTCGTCCTCGCCGGCCGGAACCTCGGGCGCGGGAATGTTCGGCAAGGAGGCCAGCAGGTCCTTCAGCTTGCCGCCGACCAGCTCCTGCTCTTCGGCGGCGGCGGCCATCACGCCCTTCAGCGCCTCGACCTCGGCCATCAGGCGCTGGGCCTCAGCCTCGTCCTTCTTGGCCTTGGCCATGCCGATCAGCTTGGAGCTCTCGTTACGCTTGGCCTGGGCTTCCTGAAGCGTGGTCTGGGCCGCCCGCAGCTGGGCGTCGAGCTTCACGGCCTCGGCGGCCGCGCCTGAACGTCCCTTGGCCGACCAGTGGCGGTCAAAGGCTTCGGGGTTGTCGCGGATGGCCTTGATGTCGTGCATCGAACGCAAGCTCGGGAAGAGGCGGTGGGAAACGCCCTCTCTAAGGCGCGTCGGCGGGGGCGCCAAGCGCCGCGACGCCCCTATGCCCTCAAGACTCGCGCGTGCGGAAGCCGAGCGGTCCCGCCTCCCTGCGACCGCACGCCGCACCCAATTCCTACCGCTTAAGCAGAATTAAGGCTCCTTCCTCACCGGGACTTAATCGCGAGGGCCGAAAAGCCGCGCCCAATTCAGTACGCGTTTTTGACCTTTCACGGCCCTCCCCGGCCCTCTCGATCATTCACAGGATTTGAGCCCATGAAGACCTTCGCCGCTTTCGCCGCCCTCGCCATCACCGCCGCCATCGCCGCTCCGGCCAGCGCCGCCACCAACGAGGTCCGCGTCTCGATCGCCAACAAGAGCTCGGTCCAGATCGAAACCGAAATCAAGGCCGCCGCCAACACCGTCTGCGCGGCCCAGGCCCAGGCCGGCCTCTGCGTCAACGAGGCGATCACCAGCGCCCACCGCCAGCTGGCCTCGATCCTGCGCGCCCGCGAAGCCGGCAAGACCCAGGTCGCCCAGAGCGTCTCGGTCGTCCGCATCTCGCTGAAGGGCAAGACCCTCGACCAGGTCCACGCCGAGATCCGCACCGCCGCCCAGGCGGTCTGCAAGACCCAGCCCAGCTACAGCGTCGTGAGCTACCAGAGCTGCGTCAACGACACGGTCCGCGCGGCTAAGAACCAGCTGCAGGCCCGCATCGCCAAGCCGGAACAGCAAGCCCGCGCCGGCGTCGCCGCCTAAGGCTTGCGGCAAGACCGAAACAAGAAGGGCTCCGCGATCGCGGAGCCCTTTTCGTTTGGCTAGTCGGCCAGACCCGCTTCTTCGTCTTCCCGCTTGCGGCGACGCTCGATCAGCCACACGCACCAGATCGAGACCTCGTACAGCAGGCACAGCGGCACGGCCAAGGTGATCTGGCTGATCGGATCGGGCGGGGTGACGATGGCCGCCACCACGAAGACGGCGACGATCGCGTAGCGACGGCCCGCCCGCAGCATCTTGGAATCGACTAGGCCCGCCAGGCCCGCCAGGGACAGCACCACGGGCAGCTGGAAGCTGAGACCAAAGGCCAGCAGCAGCGTGGTCACCAGGGTCAGATACTCCGACACCCGCGTCTGCAGCACGACCTTCACGCCGTCGCCGATGATCTGCTGGCTCAGCGAGAACCACAGCACGAACGGCAGCATCACATAATAGACCAGCGCCGAGCCCATCAGGAACAGCACCGGCGAGGCCACCAGGAACGGCAGGAACGCGTTGCGCTCCTTCTTGTAAAGGCCAGGGGCGACGAAGCGATAGAGCTGCCAGGCGATGATCGGGAACGCCAGGATGATGGCGCCGAAGGCCGACAGCTTGATGTTGGTGAAGAACTGCTCCAGCGGCGCGGTGGCCTGCAGGGTGACGCCCGCCATGGCGCTGGCCGGCACGGTCTTCAGCCCCACCAGCGCCAGGATCAGGTCGAACGAGCCGTGATGGCCGCCGGCGTCCTGCACGGCCTTCAGCCCCTCGGCCACCGTGAAGGGTCGGACCAGGAACAGGAAGATCGGCTTCACGAAGGCGAAGCACACGCCGAACGCCACGGCGATCGCGGCCACGCAGATGATCAGCCGCATCCGCAGCTCGACCAGGTGATCCAGCAGAGGCGCGCGCGAGGCCTCGATCTCGTCCTCGTGGTCGTATCCGATGGCTTTGTCGTTCACGAGACGATGTCCGAAGCTTTGGAGCCGCCCGTCTTGGCCGAGCGCTTGCGTGGCGCGGCCTTCGGCGTCTCCACCGAAATGTCCTTCTTGGCGGTCGCGCGCTTGCGCGGCGCCTTGGCCGGCTCGACGATCGCAGGCTCGGCGGCG
>NZ_QFQZ01000129.1 GCF_003243465.1 Caulobacter segnis | reverse complement strand
TCTCCGACCTCCCTTCGAGATCGGAAAATGTGTCACGGATGTCTCCGAACACCTGTCACGGATGTCCCCGGTCTGAACATCAAAGAGAGAGGGTTTCCGTTGCGCTTGGCTATAGTGGGTCGATGACTTCCTCCCTCCGAAACCTCACCGTCGAAGACGCCCGCGCCCGCATCCTGGCCGGCGCGAGCCGCCTTGGCGTCGAGAGCGCTCCCCTCGAAAACAGCCTCGGCCGCGTCCTCGCCGCCCCCGTGATCGCCGACCGCGCCCAGCCGCCGTTCGACGCCTCGGCCATGGACGGCTGGGCGATCCGGCGGGCGGACTACGCCCCGGGCGCCGCCTTCGCCATCGCCGGCGAGAGCGCCGCCGGCAAGGCCTTCCCCCGCGCCGTCCAGGCCGGCGAGGCCGTGCGCATCTTCACCGGCGCCCCGGTCCCAACCGGCGCGGACCTCGTCGTGATCCAGGAGGAGGCCGTCCGCGACGGCGAGACAATCCGCTTCGAGGCCGGCGAAAGCCCCAGGGCCAACATTCGCGCCGCCGGCGGCGACTTCCAGGCCGGCGACGTCCTGCTGGCCGAGGGCGTGGTGGTCGATCCCTGGCGGCTGTCGCTGGCCGCCTCGGCGGGTCTGGCCAAGGTCCCCGTCGCCCGCCGCCCCCGCGTGGCGATCCTGGCCACAGGCGACGAGCTGGTCGCGCCCGGCGCGTCCCCGCGCCCCGACCAGATCTTCGAGAGCGGCTCGTTCAGCCTGGCCGGCCTGATCGGCGCCTGGGGCGGCGAGGCCGTCCGGCTCAAGGCTCAAGGCGACGACGCCGCCGCCATCGCCGCCGCCGTGACGCCCGTGGAGGCCGACCTGATCGTCACCATCGGCGGCGCCTCGGTCGGCGACCACGACCTGGTCAAGCCGGCCCTGCGGACCTTGGGCCTGGCCCTGACGGTCGAGACCGTCGCCCTGCGCCCCGGCAGGCCGACCTGGTTCGGAACGCTCGGAGACGGCCGCCGGGTGCTGGGCCTGCCGGGCAATCCGGCCTCGGCCCTGGTCTGCGCCGAGCTGTTCCTGCGCCCGCTGCTGGCCGCCCTGACCGGCGCCGACCCCGAGGTCCGGCTGAGCCCCGCCCGCCTCCTCGCTCCCCTGGCGGCGACAGGCCCGCGCGAGCACTGGATGCGCGCGCGCCTCGCCGTCGACGCCGAGGGACGACTGACCGCCCAGGCCTTTCCGGACCAGGATTCGTCGCTGATCGGCGTCTTCTCGCAAGCCGACGCGCTGCTGCGCCGCAGGCCCGGCGCGCCGGCGGCCCAGGCCGGCGAGGTGGTCGAGGTTCTGCCCCTGCGGCGAGGCTGAGAAGGCGACGCCACGGAAATGCCGTGCTAATTCCGCACGACTCCGTCCGGGTTCGCCCGGCGTCGCGGCTTTGAAGAGGTTCGTTCATGGGACATGTCGGCAAGATCGCGACCAATGTCCTCTTGGCCTTCCTGGCCCTGCTGGTCGGTCGCTACCTGGTCATCGACATGCCCTTCACCGGCGACACCCTGCTGCAGGCGGCCTACTACGCCCTGGGCGCGCTGGTGGTCGAGCTGGTCTTCCGGGTCGAGCAAGCGCCCTGGCGCTTCGTCTCGGCCAGCGACCACCTGCGCCTGTTCCGCTCGGCCGTGCTGACGGCGGCGACCTTCATGCTCATCACGCGGATGGTCCATCCGGGCATCGACGGCGGCCTGCGCACGGTGGCCGGCGCGGCGCTGATCCAGGGCACCTTCCTGTCGGCCCTGCGCGTGATCCGCCGCAGCCTGCATGAGCGGCAGCTGCTGGATTCGGTCTTGCGCCTGGGTCCTGCCTCGATGCACCCGGCCCTGCCCCGCCTGCTGATCGTCGGCTCGGCCGCCGAGGCGGAGGCCTTCCTGCGCGCCCCGGCCGGCCTTGGCGAGCGCTACACCCCGATCGGCGTGGTGTCTCCGCAGGACCGTGAGACCGGCGACGAGCTGCGCGGGGTCTGCGTGCTGGGCGCGATCGCCGACTTCGACCGCGTGCTGGCCCGGCTGCGCGACAGCGGCCTGCCGCCCTCGGCCATCTTGTTCCTGACCGACAGCACGATGAGCACCTTCGGCGCCGAGCGCCTGGGCCGGCTGAAGGCCGAGGGCGTGCGCCTGCTGCGCCGCCACGGCGTCGTCGAGATGGGCGCCTCGGCCGACGGCGGCGCCATGCTGCGCGAAATCAGCCTGGAAGAGCTGCTCAGCCGCCCACCCGTGCGCCTGGATCCCGAACCGATCCGCGCCCTGGTCTGGGGGCGCCGCGTGCTGGTCACCGGGGCCGGCGGCAGCATCGGCTCGGAGCTGTGCCGCCAGATCGCCGCCAGCGGCTGCGCCCAGCTGACCATGGTCGACGCCTCGGAATACAACCTGTTCCACATCGATCGCGAGATCGCCGAGCGCCACCCGCTGCTGCCGCGCCGCGAGGTGCTGTGCGACGTCCGCGACGCCGCCCGCGTCGAGCGCGTCTTCGCCGAGCAGAAGCCGGACATCGTCTTCCACGCCGCGGCGCTGAAGCACGTGACCCTGGTCGAGAACCATCCCTGCGAAGGCGTGCGGACCAACGTGCTGGGCACTCGGAACGTGGCCGTGGCCGCCAAGGCCTGCGGCGCGGCGCACCTGGCCTTGATCTCGACCGACAAGGCCGTGGCCCCGACCAGCATCATGGGCGCGGCCAAGCGCGTGGCCGAGGCCGTGGCCCGCCAGTACGGCGGCGGCGGCGACATGCGGGTCAGCATCGTCCGCTTCGGCAACGTGCTGGGCTCGGCTGGCTCGGTCGTGCCGATCTTCCAGAGCCAGATCGCCCGCGGCGGCCCGATCACCCTGACCGACGCCAATGTCGAACGCTACTTCATGACCATCCCCGAGGCCGTGCAGCTGGTGCTGCGGGCCGTGGCCCTGTCGATGATCGCCTCGGACGGCGACGAGGACGGCGTGCTGACCCTGGAGATGGGCGAGCCGGTCAAGATCATCGACCTGGCCAAGCGGATGATCGAGCTGCAGGGCCTGGTCCCCGAACGCGACATCGAGATCAAGATCACCGGCCTGCGCCCCGGCGAAAAGCTGACCGAGACCCTCGTGGACGTGAACGAGGTCGCCCGCGCCAAGGCCCCCGGCATCATGGAGGCCGTCCGCATCTCCCCCGCGCCGCCGATCGCCGACGAGCGGCTGGCGACCCTGGACGCCCTGGCCGGGGCCGGCGACGAGACCGCGGTCCGCGAGGCGCTGTTCGAGCTGGTCGAGGCCCTGCGCCAGACGGGCCCGTCGAAGGTCGTGAAGATCCGGGCGTCGTAGAGCGGCGGCGCGTTCAGAGGACTTTGGGTCGGCTCGCGCTTCAAGCCCGCGCTTCGCCAAGCCGTCGCGACCGCAAGACTTTCGCGCCAGCGTATGGAAACCGAGATGAGCCCTTCTGGAACGATGTTCGCGCGGCGGGCTTTGCTGATTGGATCCGCGGCGCTAGCCGCCAGCGGCGGGCCGGCGTCTGCGCGCGCCCGTCCGCCAGCCCGAGGCCAGGACGACGATGCGGCCTGGATTCCGTCGGAAGATCTGGTTCGGGAGCTTCCACGCTTCATGCGGATCGCCGGCGTGCCCGGCGTCGCCATTGCGGTCGTAGACCGCGGAAAGCTCGCCTGGAGCCGCAGCTTCGGCGTGAAAAACGCTCTCACCCGCGACCCGGTGCGCGAGGACACGTTGTTTGAAGCGGCGTCGATGACCAAGCCGGTCTTCGCCTATGTCGTGATGCGGCTGGTCGATGAAAAGCGCCTGGACCTCGACACCCCGCTCGTCGCGTACCGCCGACCTGAGAACCTGGGTGATGACCCGAATCTCGAACGGATCACGGCCCGGCATGTGCTGGCGCATTCGACCGGCTTGCCCAACTGGGCGACCGGTCCGCTCGTCACGAGCAAGGCGCCGGGATCCAGTTATACCTATTCCGGCGAAGCCTTCATCTGGCTGCAGTTGGTCGTCGAGACGATCATGCAAATGGGCCTTGGCGGTGTGATGCAGGCCAAGCTCTTCGGTCCGGCCGGAATGTCTCACAGCAGCTTCGGCTGGGACGAACAGATCGCCAGGTCGGCGGTCTTTGGCCATTCCGAGCCTCCCCAAGGCGAGGAGACGCTTCCGTCCCAGCCCACGCGCGAGCTGGGCGACCGGCTGCTTCCGGTCGCGTCGCGGTGGCGCAAGCCGATCGCGTCATGGACCTACGAAGAGTCGATCGCGGCCATGCGCGAGACCGACCCCAAGACGGCGCCGTCGACGCACGACCTGCTGGTCAACTCGGCGGGCGGGCTCCTGACGACGGCGTCCGACTATGCGAAGTTCATGCTGCTGATGATGGACCGGCCGGGGCGGGCGGACTGGGAGATCAGCGATGCGTCCCGGCGGGCGATGCTCACCCCTCAGCTCGACGTGCGCGGGCGCGACATTTCGCGCGGGCTGGGTTGGGAACTCGAACAATCCTCGGCGGGCCCGCTGTTCCAGCACAGTGGCAGCAATTACGGGATCTTCAAAACGCTGGGCGTCGGTGACGCCCGCCGCGGGCGTGCGATCGTCGTCTTCACCAACGCCGCGAACGGCAATGCGCTGGCAGCCCTGATCGTTCGGCAGGCCACGGGGATCGACCGGCTGAAGTCTCTGGTCTAGGCCCGGGCTCAATCGGCGCCCACCAACCCCAGCAGCCCGCGCAGCGTCGGCGCCGCATCGTCCCGCCGCCACACCAGCCCCGTCTCCAGCACCGGCGGAGACGACAGCTCCATATAGGCCACCCCCGCCCGCGCGAGGTTTCTCAACGAGGCCGGAACCAAAGCCAGGCCCAGGCCCGCCGAGACCAGGCTGATGATGGTCTGCATCTGGATCGCCTCCTGGACGATCCGCGCCGGCCGGCCGCGCGCGCTGAAATAGCCGGTGACCAGGTCGTGGAAGGCCGGGGCGACGGTGCGGGGAAAGAGGACCAGCGGCGCGTCCAGCAAAGCCTCGGGCGCCAGGACGCCATCGACGATCGGCAGCCGCCCATCCTCGATCCAGGCGGCGGGAACGGCGGCGACCAGCGGCTCGGAGACCAGGCGGTGATAGGCCAGGGACTCCGGCAGGGCCCGCTCGGCCGGCGGGATGATGATGCCGGCGTGGCGCTCGCCGGCGACCACCGCCGGGATCTGCACGTCGCTGGTCGCCTCGACCAGGCGGATCTCGACGTCCGGATAGGCCTCGGCGTAGCGGCGGACGAGATCGGGCAGCACGCTGTAGTCGGCGGTGCTGACGAACGACAGGGTCAGGTATCCCGTCTGACCGTCGCGCAGGCGCCGGGCCGTCTCGGGCAAGGCGTCGACGGCGGCCAGGGCCTCCAGCACATGCGGGAGCCATTGCTGGCCCAAGGGCGTCAGCTCGACGCTCCGCTTGGTGCGCGCGAACAGCGGCGCGCCCAGTTCCTTCTCCAGGGCCAGGATCGACTGGCTGAGCGGCGGCTGGGTCATGCCCAGGCGCTCGGCCGCCTTGCCGAAGTGCAGGCTTTCGGCCACGGCGGCGAAGTGGCGGAATTGGCGGATATCCATGGCGATAGGTTTAGCGACCTAATCGACGCCGACTAATATATTTTTCGATCGAACGCGGGCGCCGTAAAAGACCCCACGACCGACACTGGAATTTGACCATGCCTCCCTATCGCTCGCGCACCTCGACCCATGGCCGCAACATGGCCGGCGCCCGCGGCCTGTGGCGCGCCACCGGCATGAAGGACAGCGACTTCGGCAAGCCGATCATCGCCATCGCCAACAGCTTCACCCAGTTCGTGCCCGGCCACGTGCACCTGAAGGACCTGGGCCAGCTGGTCGCCCGCGAGATCGAGGCGGCCGGGGGCGTAGCCAAGGAATTCAACACCATCGCCGTCGACGACGGCATCGCCATGGGCCACGGTGGGATGCTGTACTCCCTGCCCAGCCGCGACCTGATCGCCGACAGCGTCGAGTACATGGTCAACGCCCACTGCGCCGACGCGATCGTCTGCATCTCCAACTGCGACAAGATCACGCCCGGCATGCTGATGGCCGCCATGCGCCTGAACATCCCGGTCGTCTTCGTCTCGGGCGGGCCGATGGAGGCGGGCAAGGTGCAGGTGAAGGGCAAGATCCGCGCGCTCGACCTGGTCGACGCCATGGTCGTGGCCGCCGACGACAGCTATTCCGACGAAGAGGTCTCGGCGATCGAAAAGGCCGCCTGCCCGACCTGCGGCTCGTGCTCGGGCATGTTCACCGCCAACTCGATGAACTGCCTGACCGAAGCCCTGGGCCTCTCCTTGCCCGGCAACGGCTCGATGCTGGCCACCCACGCCGACCGTGAAGCCCTGTTCAAGGAAGCCGGCCGCCTGGTCGTCGACCTCTGCCAGCGCTGGTACGAGCAGGAGGACGCCACCGCCCTGCCGCGCGGCATCGCCACCCGGGCCGCGTTCGAGAACGCCATGAGCCTGGACATCGCCATGGGCGGCTCGACCAACACCGTGCTGCACCTCTTGGCCGCCGCCCACGAGGGCGGGATCGAGTTCAGCATGGCCGACATCGACCGCCTGTCACGCCGCGTGCCGTGCCTGTCCAAGGTCGCCCCGGCCAAGGCCGACGTGCACATGGAGGACGTCCACCGCGCCGGCGGCGTCATGGCCATCCTGGGCGAGCTGGAGCGCGGCGGCCTGATCGACGCCAGCCAGCCGACCGTCCACGCCGCGACCCTGGGCGAGGCCCTGGCCCGCTGGGACATTGGCCGCACCAACAGCGCCACCGCCCACGAGTTCTTCAAGGCCGCGCCGGGCGGCAAGCCGACCCAGGTGGCCTTCAGCCAAGCCGCCCGTTGGGAAGAACTGGACCTCGACCGCGAGACGGGCGTCATCCGCTCGGTCGAGCACCCGTTCTCGAAGGACGGGGGCCTGGCCGTCCTGTTCGGCAACCTGGCCCCCGAGGGCTGCATCGTGAAGACGGCGGGCGTCGACGAGTCGATCCTGACCTTCCGCGGCACGGCGCGCGTCTTTGAAAGCCAGGAGGCGGCGGTCAGCGGCATCCTGGGCGGCCAGGTCGTGGCCGGCGAGGTCGTGGTGATCCGCTACGAAGGCCCCAAGGGCGGTCCGGGCATGCAGGAGATGCTGTACCCGACCACCTATCTGAAATCGAAGGGCCTGGGCGCGGCCTGCGCCCTGATCACCGACGGCCGCTTCTCGGGCGGCACCTCGGGCCTGTCGATCGGCCACGTCTCGCCCGAGGCCGGCGAAGGCGGGCTGATCGCCCTGGTGGAGACCGGCGACTCCATCCTGATCGACATTCCGAACCGGGGGATCACCCTGGAAGTCGCCGAGGATGTGCTGGCCCAGCGCCGCGCCGCCCAGCTGGCCCGCGGCGCCGACGCCTGGAAGCCGCTGGACCGCAAGCGCGAGGTCAGCCCGGCCCTGCGCGCCTACGCCGCCATGACCACCAACGCCGCCAAGGGCGCGGTGCGGGACGTCAGCCAGGTGGAGCGGCGGTAATCGCCTATCCGGTGGTCCGCGCCTTCCTTCACCGTGTCATCCCGGAAGCCTCGCAGAGGCTATCCGGGATCCAGGGGGTGACAAAGCGCCGTGCGCGCCGCCCCTGGGTCCCTGTGTATTGCGAAGAAGGTCAAGCCTTGGCTTGATGGTTGGCGGGCGTAGCTCGTTGGGTCCC
>NZ_QFQZ01000128.1 GCF_003243465.1 Caulobacter segnis | reverse complement strand
CTCCGACCTCCCTTCGAGATCGGAAAATGTGTCACGGATGTCTCCGAACACCTGTCACGGATGTCCCCGGTCTGAACACTTGCGGGAGAGGGTGGCCCGAAGGGCCGGGTGAGGGGTTGAAGAACGGGACCGCCGTGACAGTCTGACCGCTGTCGCGGCGGTTTTCGCTTGTGCGACCCCTCATCCGTCGCCTTCCGGCGACACCTTCTCCCGCAAGGGGAGAAGGGTTATCTGAGGGCGGGGGCTGAAGGAGTTTCGATGGCCGCGTCCAAGTTCGTCCCGCCCGCCCTCGCCCTCTCCCTGTCTCTGACGTCCTCGGCCCTGGCGCAGACCGCGCCGCCGTCGACCGTCGACCTGGGCCAGGCTCCGGCGCAGGACGAGAGCGCGGTGGTCGCCGAGCTGACCGTGGTCGCCAAGCCGCCCGGACCGGCGGTCTGGCTGGCCGAGAAGGACGGCGCCAAGCTCTACATCCTGGGTTCGGCCCCGCCCCTGCCCCATCAGTTGAAATGGTCCAGTCCGCGCCTGGACAAGGCGCTCGACAAGGCCAGCCTCGTGCTGGTCCCGCCAGAAGCCTCGGTCGGCGTGACCCAGATCGCGGGCTTTGTGCTGCGGTTCGGCGCGGGCCTGCGCCAGCCGCTCGGCAAGTCGCTGGAAAATGAGCTGCCGCCGGACCTGAAGGCCCGCTTCGTCGAGTCCCGGACCCAGGCGCGCAAGGGGCCGGGCGACTACAAGAACTGGAAGCCGGCGGTGGCGGGGTTCCTCTTGCTGTCGGACTTCCGCCAGGCGGCGGGCCTCTCCGAGGCCAAGCCGATCAGCACGGTCGAGCGCATGGCCAAGGCCCGCAAGCTGAAGGTCAAGGCGGTCGGCCAGTACCGGATGAGCGCGGTGACGACGATCGCCTCGAAGCTCTCGCCCGAGGACCAGCTCTATTGCCTGCGCGTGGCGCTGGACGAGATCGCCTATGACGGGGCGCATTCGACGACGATCGGCCGGGACTGGGCCGAGGGCGACCTCGCGTCCGTTCGGGCCCGCTACCGCGCCAGCGCCGCCCAGCGCTGCCTGATCCACGCCCCCGGCGGCGCCGAGCTGCTGGAAAAGGGCGTGGCGCTGACGACCGACGCCATGACCGAGGCGCTGAAGCGGCCCGGCGTCACGGTGGCGGTGGTGGATCTGGGCTTCCTGCTGCCCGCCAACGGCGTGCTCGATCGCCTGAAGGCGGGCGGCGCGACGATTACCTCGCCGGTCGAATAACAACGTCCGCCCGCTTGACGGTCTGGCGTCAAGGCCGTCAGCCTCGACCTGCCTTTGGGAGGGATCGGGGATGAGAAGGATGATGATCGCGGCGGCGGGCCTGGCCCTGTTGGCCGCCGGCGCCGCGCGGGCCGAGGTGGTCGACGCCCAGCCGAACGGCTTCGAGGTCCGCCAGACCTTGGTGATCGACGCGCCGGCGTCCCGGGTCTGGGAGGTGCTGGTCCAGCCCGCCAAGTGGTGGGCCTCGGCCCATACCTGGTCGCGGTCGGCCGCCAATCTGTCGCTGGCTGCGGCGTCCGGCGGCTGCTTCTGCGAACGGCTGCCCGATGGCGGCTCGGTCGTCCACATGACCACGGTCAACGCCGCGCCCGGACAGAAACTGGTGCTCTCCGGCGCCCTGGGGCCGCTGCAGAGCTCGGGCGCGACCGGGGCGCTGACGTTCCTGCTCGCGGAGAAGGACGGCAAGACGACGTTGACCGTCATCTACGACGTCGGCGGTTACCTGAGGGGCGGCCTCGACAAGTGGGCCGGCGGCGTCGACGGCGTCATCGGCCAGCAGGTTGCGGGCCTGAAGGCGGCGGCCGAGGGGAAGTAAATCCCCTCTCCCCGTGCGGGAGAGGGTGGACGCCGCAGGCGGACGGGTGAGGGGTCTCACAGACACAAACGCCGCGACAGCCCATGGGCCGGCCGCGGCGTCAGACGTTTATCAACCCCTCATCCGACCCTTCGGGCCACCTTCTCCCGCAAGGGGAGAAGGAAGGAGACCTAAACTCACCCCACGTCGGCCAGGTCGCTGTCGCCGCTGGCGCCCAACAGGGCCATCTGCAGGCGCGAGCGGTCGCGGCGCGCCGCTTCCAGGGCGCCTTCGGCCAGGGCGTTTTCCGAGGTGAGGCGCTCGATGGTCGCCTGCAGTCCGGCGACCTTTTCCTCGTGCTCGCGACGGATCTGGTCCTGCGCTTCCTGCATGGCGTCCAGGCGGGCGCGGAGCTGCTGGGCGCGGTCCTCGGCGCGCTTCATGGCCTTTTCCTGAGCAACGGCGCTCTTGGCCAGCTGGTCGGCGCGCTCGATGGCCGTGGCGCGGGCGGTGTCGACGCCGGCGTGACGCTGGCGCAGGCCTTCGGCCTCTTCCTCCAGGGCGCGGATGCGTTCCAGGGCCCGTTCCAGCGCGACGTTGAGGTCGCCGGCGCGACGCTCGACCGCCTTCTGGTGGGCGCTGGACTCGGCCAGGCGGGCCGAGAGCTGGGTGTTCATCTCTTCCAGCTTGTCGGCGCGGCCCGTCGCGGTCTCGAGGCGGGTCTGCAGGGCGGAGATCTCGGCGCGGCTGGCCTCGACCTGGCTTTCCAGGCCGCGAATGGTGCGGCCACTGTCGGTCTGGTGGGCGGCGAGCGCATTCTCCAGCGCCTGGACGCGGGCGCGTTCGGCGGCGATCTGGGCTTCGAGGTCGGTCTCGATGCGTGACAGGCGGGCGAGATCCAGGCCGGCCTGGTCAACGCGCTTCTTGAGCGTCGCGGCTTCCTCGCCCAGCAGGGCGTTTTCCTGGTTGGCGCGGGCGAGGGCGGCCTCGGCGTCGCCGCGGCGGGTGTCGATGTCCTGGGCCTGGGCGCGCAGGCCTTCGACGTCCTGCACCAGGTGCTCGATGCGGGCGTTGGAGTCGCGCAGGGAGGCGTCGAGGTTGGAGACCTTCAGGTCCGACTGCAGCAGGGCGTTGCGCAGGCGGTCGATCTCGAGGGCGTTGTCCTCGAGCGTGACGTCCTGGCTCTGGCGGCGGGCCTCGGACTCGCCCAGGGCGGTTTCGGCGGCGGCCAGACGGGCGCTGACTTCCCGTTCCTCGGCCTGGATCTGGGCGATCTGGCGCTGGGCCTGCTCGAAATTGGCGCGCAGGGCGATCAGTTCGGCGTGCTCGGCGCGGCGGGCCTCGAACTCTTGGCCGACAGGGCCGCGGATCTCGGCGATCAGCGGCTCGATCGCCTTCAGGTGCTCCATCACCCGGCCGATGCTGTCGAGCCCGCCATGGATGGTCTCGTACCGCTGGCCGATGGCCTGGGTGGACTCGATCTGGTGAAGCATCGTCTCGCTGCGGGCGTCGTCGCCCAGAACCGCCGGCTTGGCGTTCTTGTCCCGAGAATTCTTCGACAGCAGTCTCATCTCGCCCACCTCAGCCCATGCGAGCCCGCCGCGTTCTCCGGAACGCTGGACGGACGCCGCGAATCTCTTACCCAGAGGTTAACAACCTAGTTCACGCAAGAGATGGATGTCGAGTGGACACATCCGCGACGCTGCGTCGCGGCGCAAGACTTGACCGTTTTATTTCTGGGGACTGGCGAGAGATTCAGCGGCGCGCACGCGAGAGACCGCGTTGACGACCGCGGCGATGCGCAGGGCCGCCTGGATCTGGACGGGCGTCGCCCCTCGCCGGCGCAGTTCGGCCTCGTGATGATCGAGGCAAGCGCCGCAACCGTTGATCGCCGAGGCCGCGAGGGCCCAGAGTTCGTGGTCGACCGCCGAAACCCCCGGTCGCGACAGCCGGTTCATCCGCAGGCGCGAGGGCAGGTCGCGATATTCGCTCGCCTCCATCAGGTGCAGCGCGCGGAAATAGACGTTGGTCATGGCCATGGCGGCTGACGCGGTCTTGGCGCCGTCCAGCGCCTCCGCGGAAAGCCCTGCCGCGAGGGCGGCCGCTTCCAGCGCCCCTAGCGTCGAGCCCTCGCCGGCGGCGTGGGCGCTGGCGACGAAGCAGCCCCACCTGGCCTGGTCTGACAGAACCGTCTCTGCGGCGAGCACCGAAAGGTTCGTGGCGATGTCCCGCGCATAGGCCGGCAGCGCGGCGCGCAAGGCTTCGATCGACATGGGCGGAGCTCCCCGGCTGGAGACGGCCGCATAGCACTGTCCGGAGACGGCGTCCCGGTCCGCCGGAAAGGGCTGAGGCGGACCGGGACCTAGGCGGGCTTCGGGTCGGTGGGGAGACATCCGAAGCCTTGCGCCAGGAGGATCAGATACCGACCGGCTCAAAAGTTATCCAATCGATAGTTTTTTGGATTCCGATAGAAAGCGCCTATATTTGCTTCCATGCTCCCGACCCTTCGCCAACTGCAATATCTGAAGCTGCTGTCCGAGCACGGCTCGTTCAGCCGCGCGGCCGAGAACGCCCACGTCACCCAGCCCACCCTGTCGGCCGGCATCCAGGAGCTGGAGAAGATCCTCGGCGCGCCCGTGGTCGACCGCGCCCGCTCGGGGGTGATCCTGACCGCGGCGGGCCAGGAAGCGGTGCGCCGCGCCGAGGACATCCTGGCGCGGGCCGAGGACCTGGTGCAGGCCGCGCGCGGCGCCGGCCAGCCTCTGTCGGGACGCTTCCGCCTGGGCGTGATCCCGACCGTGGCCCCCTATCTGCTCCCCCGCGCCCTGCCCGTGCTGCGCGACCGGTTCCCCAAGCTGAAGCTGTTCCTGCGCGAGGACCTGACCCAGAGGCTGATCGGCGCCCTGAAGTCCGGCGCCCTGGACGCGGCCCTGATCGCCCTGCCCTACGACATGAGCGGCCTGGACTGGGCCCATGTCGAGGACGACGAACTGCTGGCCGCCGCGCCCGCCAACCACCCGATGGCGGCCTCTGTCCGCGTCGACCCCGACAGCCTGCGCGGCGATGACCTGATCCTGCTGGAGGACGGCCACTGCCTGCGCGACCACGCCCTGGCCGCCTGCGGCCTGGAGCCGCCGAAAGGCGTCGGCGAGGAGGAAAGCTTCGCCGCCACGTCCCTCCCGACCCTGGTGCAGATGATCGGCTCGGGCCTCGGCGTCTCGTTCCTGCCCGCCATGGCGGTGCAGGCGGGGCTCACGGACAAGGCGGCCGTCACCGTGCGCCCTCTGGCGACCGAGCATCCCAGCCGCGAGATCGTGGTGGCCTGGCGGTCGGGCTCCAGCCGCTCGGTCGAGGGCCGGCTGCTGGCCGAGACCCTGCGCGAGGCGGTCTGAGCCTTACTTGCCGCCCAGCTTGGCGCGGGCGGCGGCGTCGACGCGATCCACGCCCTTCAGCGTGTCGCCGGTCGCCTCCAGCATGGTGTCGAATACCTTCAGGTCGGCGGTGGTGATCTTGCGCACCTTGTGCTCGCGCGACCATTCCAGGCCAATCGTCTGGCCCAGGCGGCAGGCCTTGGGCAGCAGGGCGGCGCGCTCGCCCGGTCCGCCCTTGACCAGCAGCTTGTCGACGATCTCGTTCCAGTTCGGCCCGCCGGGTACGCACAGGGTCAGGTGATCGCAGGTCCCGGTCCAGAAGCGCTTGTACCAGCGCTCGTGCTCGGGGCTGTCGTAGCGATTGGCAGCCGGCGACACGACGCCCTGGCAATCGGTTCTGACATAACTCTGGGCCTGGGCGTTTCCGGCGACCAGCAGGACCCCGGCCCAGGCGGCGACGGCCAGGCGCTTAGACCGCATGGGCGATCGGTCCGTCGGCGCGCCCTTCCACGAACTGGCGCACATAGGGATTGTCGGTCGTCTGGAGATCGGCGGCGGGTCCCCGCCACACGATCTTGCCGCCGTGCAGCATGGCGATCTCGTCGCCGATCGTCTGGGCCGAGGCCAGGTCGTGGGTGATCGACACGGCGGTCGAACCCAGGCGCCGCACCTGGTCGGAGATCAGCTCGTTGATCGCCGCCGCCGTGATCGGGTCGAGGCCGGTGGTCGGCTCGTCAAAGAACAGGATCTCGGGCCGCGCGACGACCGCGCGGGCCAGGCCGGCCCGCTTCTGCATGCCGCCCGACAGCTCCGAGGGGAAGCGGTCGGCGACGGCGGGATCCAGCCGCACCTGCTCCAGCGCCTCGATCGCCCGCTCGCGAGCCTGCTTGCGCGGCACGCCATCGGCGTTCAGCAGGCGGAAGGCGACGTTTTCCCAGACGCTCAGGCTGTCGAACAGGGCCGCGCCCTGAAACAGCACGCCGACCCGCGAGAACAGCTTGCGCTGCTTGGTTTCCGGTAGGCCGACGACGTCTTCGCCGTCCAGCTCGATCCGGCCGCTGTCGGGCCGCATCAGGCCGAGCGCGGTTTTGATGGTCACCGACTTGCCCTGGCCCGAGCCGCCGATGATCACCAGCGAGCGGCCGGGCGCGACCGACAGGTCCAGGCCGTCCAGGACCGCGCGACCGTCGAAACGCTTGGTGACGCCCTTCCAGGCCAGTTTCGGAGTGTCTGTCATCGCATGTGGGTGAAGAAGGTGGTCAGGAGGTAGTCCGAGGCGAAGATCAGGATCGCCGAGGACACCACGGCGTGGGTCGTCGCCCGGCCGACGCCGCGCGCCCCGCCCGAGGCGTTGTAGCCGTGGTAGCAGCCCATCAGGGCCACGATGAAGCCGAACACCGCCGCCTTGATCAGGCCCGAGACGACGTCCCAGCTTTCCAGGAAGCTGATGGTGTTGCGGATGTAGACGGTCGGATTGAACTCCAGCACCCGCGTGGCGACCAGCCAGCCGCCGGCGACGCCGATCGTGTCGGCCACCGCCGTCAGGATGGGAAGCATCAGCACCGCCGCCAGCAGGCGCGGCGCGACCAGATAGCGGAACGGGTCGGTGGACAGGGTCCGCATCGCGTCGATCTGCTCGGTGGCCCGCATGGCGCCGATCTCGGCGGCGATGGCGGCCGAGACGCGGCCGGCCAGCATCAGGGCGGCCAGCACGGGGCCCAGCTCGCGGGTGATGCCCAGCGCCACGATCTGCGGCATCACCTGCTCGGCGTTGAAGCGGCCGCCGCCGGTGAAGATGTTCAGCGCCAGGGCCGCGCCCGTGAACACGGCGGTCAAGCCCACGACGGGCAGCGAGAAGAAGCCGATCGCCATGAACTGGCGCAGCAGCTGGCCGGGAAACCACGGCGGGCTCAGCGCCGCGGCGGCGCCGCGGGCGGCGAACATGCCGACCGACCCGACCATGCGAACGGCGGCCAGGGTCGAGCGTCCCAGCGCCTGGATGGGATTGACGGCGGCTTTCCGGGCCGCCTCGCCGGCGGTCATCTCAGTAGCTCTCGGCCGGCTGCGAGGCCGCCGGCGCGGGCGCCGAGGTCGAGCCAGTCGCCCCGCTCGAGCCGCCGCCTTGCGGGCGGATCACCGAGCCGATCAGGCCGAAGATGTCGACCGCGCCTTGGGTGTTCTCGATCTCGCCGCCGGGCTTCAGGTCGTCCAGCGACGCGCCGGGCGCGATGGCGATATGCGCCCCGCCGAGCAGGCCGTCGCTGGTGATCTTGGCCGTCGAGTCGGCCGGCAGCTTCACCGTCGGATCGATGCTGAGCTTGGCGACCGCCAGATAGGTCTTGGGCTCAAGCGTCACCTGCGAGACCGTGCCGACCTTGACGCCCGCGACGCTGACGGCCGCGCCGGGCGCCAGGGAGCCGGCCTCGCCGAACTTGGCGCTGATCTCGTAGTTCCCGCGCTTGGTCGAGACGCCTCCCACGCTGAGGGAATAGGTCAGGAAGCCGCCGGCCAGGGCCAGGACCACCACGCCCATGGCCGTCTCGGCCCACTGTTCGCGCAACGCCATGTCTTATCCGTCCTCGAACGCCCCGCCGCTTAGCGACCCTTGGCGCCCTGCCCCTTTTGAAGTTGGTTGATCAGCACGTCGATGTTGCCGCCGGCGTTGTCGATCGTCGAGACGAAGTCCTGCTGCTGGGTGATGGCCAGCC
>NZ_QFQZ01000024.1 GCF_003243465.1 Caulobacter segnis | reverse complement strand
TAACCCTAAGGCTCACTCCGATCTTAAGACTTAAGGCCTAGCTTGATCCCAACTGAGGGAGAGACGCGACATGATCCTCGCCGTGCTGCAAGCCCGCATGGGGTCCACTCGACTGCCGGGCAAGGCGATGGCCACGCTGCGTGGCGAGCCGATGATCATCCGCCAGCTTGAGCGCCTGCGGAGCGCGCGGCGCCTCTCCAAGATCATTGTCGCCACCAGCGCCGACGCGGCCGACGACGCCTTGGCCGGCTTCTTGGTGTCGCGCGGCTATACGGTGCATCGCGGCGCGGGCGCCGACATCCTGGCGCGTATCGCGCGATGCGCAGAGACGATCAGTTCGGCCAGCCATGTCGTCCGTCTGAAGGGCGATGCGCCGTTCGTCGATCCTGGCGTTGTCGACGAAGCCGTGCGTCTGGCCCTGGCCAGCGGCGCCGACTACACGTCCAACCGTGTCCAGCGCACCTATCCGGCGGGTCTCGAGGTCGAGGTGATCAAGGCCGGCGCGCTGCAGGCCGCCGCCGCCGAGGAGCGCGATCCGATGGCGCGCATTTCCCCGACCGCCGCAATCCGCAATCAGCCGGGCCGCTGGAGCCAGGCGCACCTGACGGCGCCCCGCGACTGGTCGCGGTTGGACTGGCGGGTCAAGACCGCCGCCGACCTGGCTT
This sequence comes from Caulobacter segnis, assembly GCF_003243465.1. GTDB lineage: Bacteria > Pseudomonadota > Alphaproteobacteria > Caulobacterales > Caulobacteraceae > Caulobacter > Caulobacter segnis_A. The sequence continues at coordinate 54,964 of NZ_QFQZ01000024.1, read as the reverse complement.
TCGCCCGCTCAGTCTACGACGCCCTGCATCCCGTCGATCCGGGATTCCGCATGAACGACGTACTCGACCTGATCGGCAGTCGCCAGGACATCGCCCGCTTCGCGGCTTAGTTGAACGCCGCTTCCCAGCCTATGACCGGGAAGCGGCTCCAAGGCCCTACTTCCAGGCCCCGTAGGGATCGATCGACGCCTTGCCGAGCGCTTCGGCGACGGCGGGGTGGGTCAGCTCGCCCTTCAGCACGTTCAGGCCACGCGCCAGGTGCACATTGGCCTTCAGCGCGTTGAGCCCCTTGTCCGCTAGCGCCAGACCGAACGGCAGGGTCGCGTTGCCCAAGGCTTCTGAAGAGGTGCGCGGGGCCGCGCCCGGCATGTTCGCGACGCAGTAGTGCACGACGCCGTCGACGACATAGGTCGGCTCGGCGTGTGTGGTGGGCTTGCTGGTCTCGAAACAACCACCCTGGTCGATCGAGACGTCGACCAGCACCGAGCCCGGCTTCATCTGCTTGAGGTGTTCGCGGCGCACCAGCTTCGGGGCGGCCGCGCCGGCCGTCAGCACCGCCCCGATCACGACGTCAGCCTTGAGGATCTCGTCCTCGACGGCCGCGAAGGTCGAATAGCGGGTTAGGATACGGCCCTGATAGAGGTCGTCCAGCTCGCGCATCCGGGGGATCGAACGCTCCAGCACCACGACCTCGGCGCCGAGGCCGGCGGCCATGCGCGCGGCGTTGCTGCCGACTACGCCCCCGCCTAGGACAGCCACGCGCGCCGGCGGCACGCCGGGCACGCCGCTGAGCAACAGACCCATGCCGCCGTTGTGCTTGAGCAGGGTCTCGGCGGCCGAAAAGACAGCGATCCGGCCGGCGACCTCGGACATCGGCGCCAGCAGCGGCAGGCCGCCGCGCGCATCCGTGACCGTCTCATAGGCGATGGCGGCGCAGCCGCTGGCCAGCAGTCCTTCGGTCTGGGCGGGATCGGGCGCCAGGTGAAGGTAGGTGAAGAGGATATGGCGCGGTTCTAGCTTCTCCCACTCGACCTTCTGAGGTTCCTTGACCTTGACGATCATGTCGGCGCCGGCGAACACCGCCGCGGCGTCAGGGGCGATCGTCGCGCCCGCCCTGACATAGGCCTCATCGCCATAGCCGGCGCCAAGGCCCGCCCCGGACTGGACCAGGACCGTATGGCCGTGGCCGACATATTCCCGGACGGCCGTGGGCGTCAGCCCGACGCGATGTTCGCCCGGTTTGATCTCTGATGGAACGCCAACCCGCATGATGCTTCCTCCAAAGGCGCTTTCCCCGAATTCTGCTCTTCGACCTGCGCAGTGTCCTTGGTGATTTCATGCCTCAGCGCTACGCTTGTGCAGGATTCCTGCGCGAGACAGGTCAAGCATGATGAAACCCGCCGCTGGCCTTGATGGTTTCGACCGGAAGCTCCTCCACCTCCTGCAGAGGCGGGGGAGGGCTAGCTATGTGGAAATGGGCGAAGCGGTGAATCTGTCCGAGTCCGCCTGCCTTCGCCGCGTGCGGGCGCTGGAGGAGGCGGGGGTGATCAGCCGCTACGCCGCCGTGATCGATGAACGCGCCGTCGGCCTGCCGCTCAGCGTCTTCGTCACCGTCACCCTTTCCTCCCAGGCGGAGTCGGCGCTCAGCGCTTTCGAAAAGGCGATCGCGGGGGTCCGCGAGGTCGCGGAGTGCTATCTGATGACGGGCGGATCCGACTACCTGCTGCGCCTGGTGGTCCGCGACGTCGATGATCTGGAACGCGTGCACGCCCAGGAGTTGACGCGCATTCCCGGCGTCGTTCGAGTCAGCTCCAGCATCGCCATGCGCACGGTGGTCAAGCGCGTTGAATTGCCGCTGTAGCGCTCGGTTAACGTTCCTTAGAGCCGTTGTGGTCTAGCTGTTTCTCCGACATCGACCGACGTCGGGGGACGAGATGGTTTCGAGACGACTTCTGCTGGGCGCGCTCCTAGGCGCGACGGCGCCCGCCTTGGCTTTCGCCGAGGGCGAGGGCGGCTCTCCCAGCGTCCTGACCAAGAAGGGCCGCCGCACCGCACGGGCGCTGACTCACCAAGCCGCCGACAAGGCCGCCCTGGACAAGGCGCTGGCGACGGTCAAGCCCATGGAGCCGGCCCCGCCTCCCGCGCCCGCTCACGAGGCGATGGCCGTCAGCCCCGACGAAGCCCTCGGCCGCCTGAAACAGGGCAACGCCATCTTCGCTCGCGGGGGCGCCAACATCTCCCTGCCTTCCATGGTCCGCGTGGCGGAGCTGTCCAAAGGTCAGAAGCCCTTCGCGGTGATCATCGGCTGCTCGGACAGCCGCACCGCGCCGGAGCTGATCTTCGACTGCAACCTGGGTGAGTTGTTCGTGGTGCGCGTGGCCGGTTCGACCGTCAGCCGCGAGGGCCTGGGCTCCATCGTCTATGCGGTCGAGCATCTGGGCGCGCCGCTGGTCGTCGTGCTGGGCCACACCAAGTGCGGCGCCGTCGGGGCGGCCGTCGACGTCGCCACCAAGCACGCCGAACTGCACGGCGCCCTTCACGAGATGGTGCTGCCGATCCTGCCCGCGGTCCTGGAGGCCGAAGAGCAGCATCCGGCCGATCTCCAGGACGCGGCCATCCGCCAGAACGTCCGCGACATCGCCCACCGCTTGAAGGTGGCTGACGGGACGCTTTCTGAACGGCTCGAAGAAGGGCGGCTGAAGATTGTCTCGGCTTGCTATGACCTGAGCACGGGTGTGGTCGCCTTCGACGCCTGACGTCGAGTCCGTCTTCAGCCAGGCATCGACTCGGCCACGACGCGCTCGTAGTCGGCGAGACTGGCGATGCCGATGTCGAGGTCGTTCACGAGGCCGTCGTGCAGCGAATAGACCCAGCCGTGAACGGCGAGCGGCTGGCCGCGCGCCCAGGCGTCCTGGACGAAGACGTCGGCGGCGACGTTGCGCACCTGGCGAGCCACATTGAGCTCGGTCAGGCGGTCCAGCATCGCGCGCTTTTCGGGGATTTGCCCGAGCTCGTGCTTATGCTCGGCGCACACCTCACGGATCGGATGCAGCCAGTGGTCGACCAGACCACGACGCTGTCCGTCGATCGCCGCCGCCACGCCGCCGCAGCCATAGTGGCCCACGACCATGATGTGCTTCACCTTCAGCACATCGACGGCGAACTGCAGAACGCTCAGATAGTTGGCGTCCTGCGGCGGGGCTAGGTTGGCGACGTTGCGGTGGACGAACAGCTCGCCCGGATCCAGGCCCACGATCTCGTTGGCGGGGACGCGGCTGTCGCTGCAGCCGATCCAGAGATATTCCGGGCTTTGCTGGCCTTCCAGACGCTTGAAGAAATCCGGATCGACCTGGGTCTTGCTCTTCGACCAGGCGGCGTTCCTGGCTTTTAGGTCCTCAAGCATCTAGCGCTCCGGATGATGGTCGGGGTGTGCGGCCGCGATGGCCGGGTGCCGCGCCGCGCGACCGGCGGCGGCCTGGATCGCTGGAAACGGTGAAAGGTCGACGTTGAAGCGGCCTGCGTTGAACACTTGCGGAACCAAAAGACAATCCACGAGACCCGGCGTGTCGCCGAAGGCATAAGCGCCGCCGTGGCGCGAGACCATCGGCTCCAACGCCGAAAAGCCGTCGGAGATCCATCGGTTGGCCCAAGCGTTGCGCTGGGCTTCATCGATCTCCAGCGCGGTCAGGGCCCGCAGGATCCGCAGGTTGTTCAGCGGATGGATGTCGCAGGCGATGATCTCGGCCATCGCCCGCACCGTCGCCCGGTCGAAGGGATCGGTCGGGAGAAGACGGGGTTCGGGAAAGGCCTCGTCCAGCCATTCCAGGATCGCCAGGCTCTGGGTCAGCGCGCGGCCGTCCACCTCCAGCGTCGGGACCAGCGCCTGGGCGTTGAGGCTGCGATAGTCCTCGGTCTGGTGGGCGTTGGTGACCAGATCGACCGGGCGCAGCTCGAAGTCGAGCCCCTTAAGCTTCAGGCCGATCCGCACCCGATACGGCGCGCTCGCGCGCTTGGCGCTGTGCAGGACGAGTTTCATTCCAGCCTCAGACCAGGGTGAATTCCAGGCGGCCCACGCCCTCGACCTCGCCGGTCACAAGATCGCCGCGAGCGATCGCGCCGACGCCCTCGGGGGTGCCGGTGAAGATCAGGTCGCCGGCCGCCAGGGTCCAAAGCGCGCTGGCCTTGGCGATCACCTCGCCGATGTTCCAGATCATGTCGCCGATCTGTCCACGCTGACGCTCGGCGCCGTTGACCGAGAGGCTGACGAGAGCCTGTGGCGCGGGCTCGCCCATCACGCGGATCGCGCTGATCGGCGCGCTGGCGTCGAACGCCTTGCCGGCCTCCCAGGGCTGACCCTTGGCCTTGGCCGCGCCCTGCAGGTCGCGCCGCGTCAGGTCGACGCCGACCGCATAGCCGAACACGCAAGCCAAGGCCTGCTCCGGCGTCAGGTCCGCGCCGCCCGCCTTCAGCGCCACCACGAGCTCGATCTCGTGATGCAGGTCGCTGGTCGCGGGCGGGTAGGGGATTTCCGAGCGCACCGGGGCGATCGCGTCGGCCGGCTTGGCGAAGAAGAACGGCGGATCGCGTTCGTCGCCGCCCATCTCCCGCCGGTGCGCGGCGTAGTTTCGGCCGACACAAAGGATTCTGCGGACCGGGAAGACCGCGTCAGATCCTTCCACCGGGACCGTCGGAAGGGCGTGCGGGGGAAAGGCGTAAGGGGTCATGGCGATTCCTGTAGACCCAAACCGGCCGCGTAAAAACCCTTTCGTCGGCGCCCCGAGAGGCGGGCCCCAAGCCGCCGAACGGTCAAAAGGGCTTGGTTGAAGCGCGCCTAAACGTTCTTTCACTTGCCCCTATCAAGGCCGCCGAGTCATGACGGTGCGGGGATATTCGGGCGGAGTTCGGGGGCCTTGGAACGTTCATGCTGATCATCGAGAACTTAACCCACGTCTACGGCAACGGCGTCAAAGCCTTGAACGAGGTCAATCTGACGATCCCGCGCGGGATGTACGGCCTACTGGGGCCGAACGGCGCGGGTAAATCGACCTTGATGCGCACCATCGCGACCCTCCAAGCGCCAACCTCCGGCCACATCCGCTTCGGCGACATCGATGTCCTGAAGACGCCGGAGCTGCTGCGTCGGACGCTGGGTTATCTGCCGCAGGATTTCGGTGTCTATCCCCGGGTCTCCGCCTACGACATGCTGGACCATATGGCGGTGCTGAAAGGCGTCGCGGACGCCAAGGACCGCAAGGCGACGGTCGAGCACCTGCTGAACCAGGTAAACCTCTGGAACGTGCGCAAGAAGGCCATCGCCGGCTTCTCCGGCGGGATGCGTCAGCGGTTCGGGATCGCCCAGGCCCTGATCGGCGATCCGCGCCTGATCATCGTCGACGAGCCCACGGCGGGGCTCGACCCCGAAGAGCGCAACCGTTTCCTGAATCTGCTGGCCGAGATTGGCGAGAACGTGGTGGTGATTCTCTCGACCCACATCGTCGAGGACGTTTCCGACCTTTGCCCGGCCATGGCGATCATCTGCGACGGGCGCATCGTCAGCGAGGGCGCGCCGGCCGATCTGGTGGCCAAGCTCAAGGGCCGGATCTGGAAGAAGATCATCGACAAGAGCGAGCTCGAGGCCGCCAAGGCCCGTTACAAGGTCATCTCCACGCGTCTGCTGGGCGGGCGCACCGTCATCCACATCGAGTCCGACGACAATCCGGGCGACGGCTTCACGTCGGTCGAGGGCGGGCTGGAGGATGTCTATTTCTCCACCCTCTCGACCACGCGGCGCGCGGCCTGACGGAGGGCGGCCGATGTTTCGCAAGATCGCGGGCTTCGAGCTCCGCTATCAACTGAAGTCCCCCGTCTTCTGGGTGGTGGCGACCATCTTCTTCCTGCTGACCTTCGGGGCGGCGACGATCGACCAGATCCGCATCGGCGGCGGCGGCAACATCCACAAGAACGCGCCGTTCGCCATCGCCCAGACCCATATCATTCTCTCGATCTTCTACATGTTCGTGACCACGGCCTTCGTGGCCAACGTCGTCGTGCGAGATGACGAGACCGGTTTCGGGCCGATCCTGCGCTCCACGCGCGTGGGCAAGTTCGACTATCTGTACGGCCGTTTCACCGGAGCCTTCCTCGCGGCCGCGATCTCGTTCCTGGTCGTGCCGTTGGCGATCTGGCTGGGATCTTTCATGCCCTGGATCGACCCCGAACGTCTGGGGCCGAACGATCTCCACGCCTACCTCTTCTCGTATTTCGCGTTGGCCTTGCCGTCGATCCTGTTGACCTCGGCGCTGTTCTTTGCGCTGGCCACGGTCACCCGATCGATGATGTGGACCTACGTCGGCGTCATCGCCTTCATCGTGCTTTGGATCATCGCCGGCATCGCGCTGCGTCGGCCGGAGTATGCGAAGATCGCCGCCTACTGGGAGCCGCTGGGCGCATCCGCCTTCGGTCAGGCCACGCGCTACTGGACGGCCAGCGAGCGAAACAGTCTCGTGCCAGCCCTAACCGGCGCTCTCCTGTTCAACCGTGCCTTCGCCGTCGCTCTGGCGATGGGTTTCCTGGCGCTCGCCTACGGCCTCTTCCGGTTCCAATCGGCGGACCTGTCTGGGCGACGTAAGGGCAAGGCGGCGAAGGCCGTGCGAGACGACGCCATGCCCCCGCCGAGAAGCGGGCCCCTGCCGGCGCCGCGTTTCGATCGACGGACGGCTTTGGCTCAGCTGGTGGTGCGCACGCGGCTCGACATGGGCCAGGTGTTCAAGAGTCCCGCATATTTCGTGCTGCTGTTCCTGGGCCTCGTGAACGCCATGGGCTCTCTGTGGTTCGCGACGGAGGCCGGGACCTATGGCGGGGTGATCTATCCCGTCACGCGCGTTCTTCTTGAGCCCCTGATGGGCTCGTTCAGCCTGATCCCGATCATCATCGCCATCTACTATTCCGGCGAGCTGGTCTGGCGTGAACGGGAGCGAAAGACCCACGAGATCATCGACGCCACCCCCGTGCCTGACTGGGCGTTTGTCGCGCCCAAGACCCTGGCGATCAGCCTGGTGCTGATCTCGACCCTCCTGATCAGCGTCGTGGCGGCTGTGCTGAGCCAGGCGCTGCACGGCTACTTCAACTTCGAGTTCCAGAAGTATCTGCTGTGGTATCTACTGCCGCAGTCGGTGGACTGGATCCTGCTGGCGGTCCTCGCCGTGTTCCTGCAGGCGATAAGCCCACACAAGTTCATCGGCTGGGGACTGATGGTGATCTACCTGGTCACCACCATCACCTTCGTGAACCTGGGCTTCGAGCATAAGCTCTACAACTACGGCGCGGTGACAGCGACGCCGTTCTCGGACATGAACGGCGAAGGGAAGTTCTGGATCGGAGCCTGGTGGCTCCGCGTCTACTGGAGCGCCTTCGCCCTGGTCCTGATGGTGCTGGCCTACGCCCTGTGGCGTCGGGGGACCGAGAGCCGGCTTCTGCCGCGTCTTCGCCGCTTGCCCATCCGGCTGAACAGCGCGGCGGGGCTCCTGATGGCTGTCTCGATCGTCGTTTTCGCAGCGGCCGGCGGCTACATCTACGTGAACACGAACGTCTGGAATCCTTACCGCACCAAGATCGACAACGAAAAGTGGCAGGCCGACTACGAGAAGACCCTGCTTCCGTTCGAGAACACGCCCCAGCCGAAGATCGTGGCGATGACGCTCGACGTCGATCTGCGCCCGCATGCGCCCAGCATCGAGACCAAGGGCTCGTATGTCATCGAGAACAAGACCAGCGAGCCGCTGAAGGAAATCCACGTCCGGTTCGACCGCGACCTGCAGGTCAAGGGGCTGTCGATCGAGGGCGCGCGTCCCAAGAAGACGTTCGAGGCTTTCAACTACCGGATCTTCGCGTTCGATACGCCGATGCGGCCCGGCGAGCGTCGCAAGATGAGCTTCATCACCCTGCGCGCCCAGCGCGGCTTCCCCAACAGCGGCCAGGAACGCCGGGTCGTCGACAATGGGACCTTCATCAACAATTTCGAGATTGCGCCGATCCTGGGCATGTCGCGCGAGGGCTTGCTGCAGGACCGCGCCAAGCGCCGCAAATACGGCCTGCCAGCCGAGCGCCGCATGGCCAAGTTGGGTGATATCCCGTCCCGGCAGTTCAACGGCCTGCGCAAGGACGCCGACTTCGTCAGCTCCGATATCACGGTCTCGACCGAAGCCGACCAGACGCCGATCGCGCCGGGCTACAAGGTTTCGGAGACGCTGAAGAACGGTCGCCGCGTCGCGCGCTTCGTGACCGAGGCGCCGATCATGCCGTTCGTCTCGATCCAGTCGGCGCGCTACCAGGTGTCGCGCGAGCTCTACAAGGGCGTGGACCTGGCGGTCTACTACGACGCGCAGCACCCCTGGAACATCGAGCGCATGAAGACCGCGATGAAGCGGTCCCTGGACTACTTCCAGGCCAATTTCAGCCCCTACCAGTTCCGCCAGCTGCGCTTCCAGGAGTTCCCGGACTACGAGCAGTTCGCGCAGTCGTTCGCCAGCACCATCCCATGGTCGGAAGGTCTGTTCTTCATCTCCGACTATCGCGATCCGTCCAAGATCGACATGGTCACCTATGTCGGGGCGCACGAGATCGGCCACCAATGGTGGGCTCACCAGGTGATCGGCGCGGACCAGCAGGGCGGCGCCATGCTGAGCGAGACCTTCGCCCAGTATTCGGCGCTCATGGTCATGAAGCACGCCTATGGCGAAGACCAGATCCGCAAGTTCCTGAAATTCGAGCTCGACAGCTACCTGCGCGCCCGCGGCGGCGATGTGATCGACGAACAGCCCTTGGCCAAGGTCGAGAGCCAGCCCTACGTCTATTACCGCAAGGGCTCGCTGGTCATGTACCGCCTGCAGAACGAGCTGGGCGAGGAGACCGTCAATCGCGCGCTGCGCAAGCTGATCGCTCAGTATGCCTTCAAGGGCGCGCCCTATCCGATCACCACGGACTTCCTGACCTATCTCCGCGCCGAGGCGCCGGCGGACAAGCAGGCGCTGATCACCGATCTCTTCGAGAAGATCACGCTCTATGACCTCAAGGCCAAGAGCGCTTCGGTGAAGGCGCGTCCCGATGGGAAGTTCGACGTCACGATCACCGTGGACGCCCAGAAGAAGTACGCCGATGGCAAGGGCAAGGAGAGCGCCGCGGCTCTGAACGAGGCGATGGATATTGGCGTTTTCACCGCCAAGCCGGGCGACAAGGGGTTCGGCGCCAAGGATGTCCTGGTCTACCAGCGGCGTCCGATCCGCTCGGGCGTGCAGACTTTCACCTTCACCGTGGCCGGGAAGCCTAGGTTCGCGGGGATCGATCCCTACAACACGGTGATCGACCGCAACGGCGACGACAACACGGTCGCGGTCGGCAACTGACGCGAAAAAGCCCGCCGTCGCGATGACGGCGGGCTCTGTCCGGACGAGGCGGGCTTAGCGCTTGGCGTTGTCCTTGGCGACGTCCTCGCCGGTGTCGAAGCCCTTCTTCAGGCCCTCGGCCATGTTCAGGTGCTCCTGGACCTTCGGGGCCGTGGCGGCGGCGAAGGACTTTAGAGCAGCAGTGTCGCCGTCCTGGGCGTAGCGCTGCAGCAGGTTCAGCGCCGCCTGGTGGGCGTCGACCTGGCTGTCGGCGTACTTCTTGTCGAAGTCCTTGGCGTCGGCCTTGTTCAGGTCGTCCAGGTCCTCCTGCAGATCTTCCGGCAGCATGGCCGGGGTGGTGATCGCGGCGCCCGAGGCGGCGATGGCGGCCTTAAGCTCCTCGGTCGTCTTCATGTGCGCCTTTTGCATATTGGCGGCGAACGTCTTGACCGACGGATTGGTCGAGCGCTTGGCGGCGATCTTGGCGGCCTCGACCTCGAACATGTCGCTGGCGGCGGCCTTGGCGACGAAGACGTCGGCCTTGGTCTCGTCCGACGGGGTCGGGACGGTGGCGGCGGGGTTGGCGTCCGGCGTGGCGGCCTGCTCGGCCGGCGTCGCGGCGCCCTTGGTTTCGTCGGACTTCTGGCCGCAAGCGGCAAGGCTCAGCGCCGCTACGGCGGCGCCGACAATCATCAGGTGACGGGTCATGGCTCTGTCTTTCCCTGGGTTCTTTTTTGTAGAGAGGGATAAAACTCCGGCGCCGCGGTTCGCCGTCGCGTCACAAAGAACATCACGGGGCCGTGAACGGTTCCCGTGAAGCTGGGAAACATGCCGATGGCTGAAGGTCCGCTGTCCGGATTGCGGGTGATCGAGATGGGATCGCTGATCGCTGGCCCGTTCTGCGGCCAGGTCCTGGGAGACTTCGGCGCCGAGGTGATCAAGCTCGAGGACCCCAAGGTCGGGGACCCGATGCGTCAGTGGGGGCGCTCCAAGCCCAAGGGTCTCTCGCCCTGGTGGCCGGTGATCGGTCGCAACAAGAAATCGGTGACGATCGACCTTCGCACCGGAGAGGGCCGCGACATCGCGCGGACCTTGATCGCCAAGGCCGATGTGGTGGTCGAGAACTTCCGGCCCGGCACGCTGGAAAAGTGGGGCATGAGCTACGACGTCCTGGCCCGGACCAATCCAGGCCTGGTGATGGCCCGGGTGTCCGGCTTTGGCCAGACCGGCCCCTATGCGAAGCGCGCAGGCTATGCGCTGGTCGGCGAGGCGATGGGCGGCCTGCGCCACATCACCGGCGAGCCCGACCGCCCGCCGGCCCGCGCCGGCATCTCGATCGGCGACAGCCTATCGGGCCTCAACGCGGCGCTGGGCGTGATGATGGCCCTGCACGCCCGTCAGCGGACCGGCAAGGGGCAGGTGGTCGACGCGGCGATCTACGAGAGCGTCTTGACGGTCATGGAGAACCTGATCACCGAGTACGACCTCACCGGCTATGTCCGCGAGCGTTCGGGCGCGGTGTTGCCGGGCATCGCGCCCTCGAACGTCTATCCAACTAAGTCGGGCGAACTGGTGCTGATCGGCGCCAACCAGGACACGCTCTTCAAGCGGCTATGCGACCTGATGGAGCGGCCTGACCTGGCCGACGATCTGCGCTATCGCGATCACGCCGCGCGCGGCGCGCACCAGGGGGAGCTCGACGCCCGCATCGCCGCCTGGACCGCCGACCAGGACATCGATGACCTGCTGCCGAAGCTGGAGGCGGCGGGCCTGGCGACCGGCCGTATCTACCGCGCGCCCGACATGCTGAAGGATCCGCAGTTCCAGGCGCGCGAGTCGATCGTCACGGTGCCCCACCCCGTGTTCGGCGCCTTGAAGATGCAGAACGCCTTTCCGCGCCTGACGGAGACGCCTGGCGGCGTCCGTTGGCCGGGGCCGATGCTCGGCGAGCATACCGACGGGGTGCTGAGCGACTTGGCGGGGCTGAGCGCGGACGCCTTGGCCGACCTTCGGGCGAGGAGCGTGATCTAAAGAGCCTTGCGGAAATAGACCACCCGCTCGGTCTCCTCGAAGCCGACGGCCTGATGGAAGGCATGGCTCTCGAGGTTGTCCGACAGGGCGTCCGACGCCAGCTCGCTGCAGCCGCGCCGCCGGGCCCAATCGACGACCGCCTCGCAAAGGGCGCGTCCGACCTGGGCGCCGCGAAACTCCGGGCGGACATAGAGCCCTTCTACGAACCCGACCGGCGAGGTCTCACAGCCATTCACATAGTCGTGGCGCAAGGCCGCTTCGACAAAGCCGGCGAGGCGTCCGTCCGTCGCTTCGGCGACATAGGCGACGATGTCCTTCTCCGAGGCCAGCGCTTCGGCCACCTCCGTGCGGTGGTCGTCGGCCGTGTCCTCAGGCCAGAGCTCGGCCCGAAGGGCGGTCCAATCCTCCAGGTCTCGCGGCGCGGCCGGACGGATCAGCACAGGGTCAGCCCCGGCCGGTGACGCCGGCGACCGCGCGGGCGATTTGGTGGACGTTGTAGGGCTTGCGCACGATCGGCGCGTCGAAGCCCATGGGCGCGGCCTTGTCGGCATAGCCGGTGGCGAACACGAACGGCCGGCCCATGCTGCGCAGGATCTCGGCCACGGGCGCGACGGACTGGCCGTTCAGGTCGGCGTCCAGCACGGCGACGTCGAAATCCTTCTCGACCATCGACAGCGCCTCGCCAAGCTCGGCGGCGCAGCCCACGACCTCGACGCCGGCGTCCTCCAGGCCCGCCTCAAGCTCCAGCGCCAGCAGCAACGAGTCCTCGACGATCAGCACCTTCAGGCCGGCGATGGCGCCCGGACGAACCGTCTCGTCGGCGGCGACCACGGTCTCGACGATTCTTTCTGGCGCGGCGCTGACAGGCTCCACCGGCGGCGCGTCCGCCAAGGCCTCCGCCGACCCGACGATCATCGCGGTGACGCCGCTGGAGCGATAGTCGATCTTGGCCGAACCGCCCAACTCACGCCCGGCCACGTCCTCGATCAAGGTGGCGCCGAAGCCCTTGGTGACCGGCGCGACGGCGGGCGGTCCGCCGGTCTCGAGCCACTCCAGCGCGAAGCCCCCGTCGGGCGAGCGTCGCCAGACCACCTCGACCTTGCCGTTCTCGGTCGACAGGGAGCCATAGCGCACAGCGTTCACGGCCAGCTCGTGCAGCGCCAGGGACAGCGCGGCGGCGGCCTTGGGCGTGAGGAAAAGCTCGGGGCCGTCCCAACGCGTTTGAGTCGGCGCTAGCCCGCCTAGCTCCGCCGCGGCGATGCGCGCCAGGGTCGCGCCGCGCCAGCGGGCGGCGGTCAGAAGATCGTGCGCAGAACTCATCGACTTCAGGCGCGCCGCGAAGGTCTTCAGGAAGACGTCCAGCGAGGCCGACTTCCGCGCCGACTGGGCGGCGACGGATTGCACGACCGCGAGCAGGTTCTTGATGCGGTGGTCCAGTTCGGCGACGAGGTTTTCCCGCTGCTCCTCCTCGGCCTTGCGCTCGCTGATGTCCTGAACGACGCCGATCAGGTAGTTTGGCTGGTGCTGGGGGCCAAACAGCATCACACCCGAGCAGTGGTACCAGACGGCCCGGCCATCGGCGTCCGGAACGCGACGGTGCTCCACGCTGTAGCGACCGGTCTCCTGCAGCTGCTTGTCGATCGTCGCCCGCGCGACCTCGCGCTCGTCGGGGTGGATATAGGGATAGAGGGCCGTGCCGTTCTGAGCGGGCATTTCGCCCGGCGGCAGTCCTGCGATCTTCGCGAGGCGCGGGCTAATCTTGAAGACGTCGCGCTGGATGTCCCACTCGAACTCGCCAAAGGCGGCGGCGGTGATGGCCAGGTTCAGCCGCTCGCCCTCGAGCGATCGGTCGCTGAAGGGCTTGGCCGTCAGCATCTCGGACGCCAGGTCAGCGAGATCTTCGAGCGACTGCAGATCTTCGGCGTGCGCCGCACCGCTCGCGCCCGGCCCCTCGACGAGCAAGGCGCCTAAGACATGACCTTGGCCATCACGAATGGGGGCGGCGAAATCGATGGTTCGGCCGGAGGACACGACCCGCTCGGCCAGACTGCCGGCGCGCGGGGCCTCCGCCGACCCGTAGCCGACAAAAGCCTTCCGCCAGATCCGGTCCTGATCAACCAGAGCGACCGCAGCCTTGGGGGTGTCGAAAAGCCGGGCGGCCAGGCGAACCACTCGCAGCAGCCGCGGCTCGTTGACCTCGCCATCCAGGATTCCGAGCGCGCGCAAAGCTATCAGGCGCGAGGATTCCTGACGGTCGTCGCTGACGATTGGGGCGTCGTCCATGATTCGACCTTAGACTCGGTTCGCGTCCGGCGCGAGCGCCTTTCGGGCGGGGCTCCGCGAGGCGGATTCCGCTGTGGTGAAGCTTCTTCGCCTTGACTATCTTGGAACCGCACCGACGAATGCCACGTTGACGGGACGCCGCTTCCCGAGTTTCGGTCGGTTGCGTCGCGAACAGGAGATGCCAATGCCCGCCAATTCCCTGAACCCGGCCGCCAAGGAAGCCGACAAGGCCAAGGCCTCCAGCATGGATGCCGTGGAACACGCCGAACGCAGCTTCACGGAAGCCGCGCATGCCGCGCGCGTCTCGCTGACCGAGGCGGCCAAGCGGGTCGAGAAGTCCGTCGCGGAGGGTTTCGAGACCCTGCGCGCCCAAAGCCGCGCCTACACCGACACGGCCGGCCAACAGATCGAAGAAGCCCAGCGCTACGTCTCGGAGCGCGTTCGTGAGCGACCGATCACCGCCACCCTCGCCGGCGTCGGCGTGGGCGTCCTGATCGGCCTGCTGATCGCCGGCGGCCGTAGCAATAACCGGTGATGTTCGAGAAAACCCTCATGACCCTTGCTGCGGCCGCGGCGATCGCCGCGGCCGCAGCGGTGAGCGTCGTTTCGGCCGCCTTCGCGGTCTACGCGATCCTGCTGCCGATCGTGGGCGCCGCGGGTGCTTCGGCCATTGTCGCCGCCGTCGCCGCGCTAATCGTGGCGATTGCCGGCATGGTCGCCGCACGCAAGGCTGAAAGCCGTCGAACCAGCCATGAAGACATCCCGCAAGCAGGCTTCGACTTGACGGGCAGGGTCGTGGACATTGTCCGGGAGCGTCCGCTGATGTCGCTCGGCATCGGGCTCGCCGCGGGGATCATCGCCCTGAAGAACCCGACCCTCACAGCCTCGCTCGCCAAGGCGTTTCTCGATCCCAAGCCGCCGCAGCGTTAGACGCTCGCGGTTTGACCGCTCCGACACGCCAAGCCCCCGTCCCGAGCGCTGGAGCTCGGGACGGGGGCTTGGCCAAGGGTGGTCGCCGTCTCTGTCGCCGCGGTCCTGCCTCCCGCGCTGTTAGAGGCGTTGCAGAGCTTATCTCTAAAATTTGACCCAGATCAGATGTTCGACGACTTACACTCGCGCGCGTCTGTCTCTAGATGCCACGTCGCCTTTCCGCGCCATCGCGTGGCGCCGCCTTCCATGGAGTGAACATGTACAAGCTGCCGGACCTGCCCTACGCCTACGACGCGCTGGAGCCGACGATCTCCGCGAACACGCTCCGCTTCCATCACGACAAGCACCATGCCGCCTATGTCACGGCGCTGAACGGCCTGCTGAACGGCGACGACAAGGGTTCGCTGGAAGCGGTGATCAAGTCGGCCGGTCCTGGCAAGGTGTTCAACAACGCCGCCCAGGCCTGGAATCACGCCTTCTTCTGGGACGGCCTCAGCCCCACCAAGACCGCGCCGGGCGCTGAGCTGGCCGCAGCCATCGACAGCACCTTCGGGGGCCTAGCCGAGCTGAAGGAAAAGTTCGTCGCCGAAGGCATCGGTCACTTCGGTTCGGGCTGGGTGTGGCTGGTCTCGGACGCTTCGGGCGCGCTGAAGGTCATCTCGACCCACGACGCCGAGAGCCCGGTCACCCAAGACCTGACGGCCCTCGTCGTCGCCGACGTCTGGGAGCACGCCTACTACTTGGACTATCAGAACCTGCGGAAGGGCTTCCTCGAAGCGGTGTTCGACAATCTGGTCAATTGGACCCTGGCGGACAGCCAATACGCCGCCGCCAAGTCCGGCGCCCAAGGCTGGGCCTATCCCGCCCCGGAATAGCGTCGACTCCGGAACATGACGGGCGCCGGGTGCGTTGTCGAAAGCGAGGCCGTGAGCCTCGCTGACGAACATCGCCCCGGCGCATCGCCGGGCCTATCCGGAGAGGCCAATGCTGAACTGGGCCGTGACCTTCCTGGTGATCGCCTTGATCGCCGCCCTGCTGGGCTTCACCAGCGTCGCGGGCGCCGCGATCGGGATCGCCAAGATCCTGTTCTATGTCTTCCTGATCCTGTTTCTCGTGTCGCTTGTCAGTCACCTCTTCCGAGGTCGACGCGCGCCGTAGTCGGCGATTCAGTCGCGGCCTGATCGGCGCATGGCGTTGACGCCTTAGCGCCGGTCAAACGCCCAGGTTCGCCAGACCTCGTACCGCCCGTGCTCATAGCCGAGGGCGGTTACGCGGACGCAGTCAGCCTCCACATCGATCAGGTTGAATCCCGGCGCGGCCCCACGCTCGCGCAGGGACAGCGTGCCTGAACCGACCAGCTGGGTCTTGCCGTCGCCGAAGGGGATCGGCGTGACGAAGGGCAGGTGGATATGGCCGGACAGGATCATGTCGGCCCCCGCCTGGACGAAGCGATTGGCGGCGTCAACGCCGCCGCGGACGCGGGCGGTCATCGGCCCGCCCAGCACTTCCATCAGTGGGTGATGGCAGACCACCACCTTGAAATCGTTCGCCGGCGCGGCGTGCAGGGCCTCGCACACGCGGCGGATCTGCCCTCGCGAGACCGCGCCTTTGGACCAGTTCCAACGTAGCTGGGCGGCGCGAGCGGTATTGAGCGAGGTGACCGTGATCCCGTCGCTGCGCCAGTCCGCGCCGTCCTCGCGCCCGAAGCGTTCGGCGAACCGGCCCCAGGGGCGCGTAAAGCGCACCGACAGCTCGCCTGGCCCGACGAACGGCGTGTCGTGATTACCGGGCGCGACCAGCTTGGGGACGTCAAGTGTCCGGAGCCAGCCCGCCGCGGCGTCGAACTCCGCCGTCTTGCCATCAAGCGTCAAATCACCCGCCACGACCAGCAGGTCGGGCGCCTCTTCGGCAATGCGTCGCGCCGCAGCCTCGACAGCGTCACGATTCTCGCCGCCAAAGTGGATGTCCGAAACCTGCGCCAGCTTCATGCGGGAGGAACCAGGGCCCGAAACGCCTTTGGCCGAAAACGGATCGACACCTTAGGGTCAAATCGAGCCGGCTCTCCGTCGAGGATCGCCGGAATGCGGCCGCCGGCCCAGACGCGGCCGGTCCGGCAGCGTCCCACGGATACGGACGGGTCGTCCCGCCACTGTCCCCTCGCGGCGTTGAAACCGAGGCGGAAGACATCCAGGGCGCTCGACGGGTCCAGCGCCGCCGCTTCCAACGCTCGCTCTTCGGCGGCCAAGGCCGTGGATACGAGCGGGCACATCAGGGTCAAGGCCTCCGCTCTCTGCTTAGGTCGCCCGTCGAGCACAAACCGCAGCCTGCCGGAGAAGGCGCGTTGGAACGCCCGCCGCGCGCGCGCCACGGCGAGATCGAGGCGACCTTCCCGCGCCGCCTCGCGGGCTGTGGCCCAAAGAGCCGGACTGCCGAGAATGGCCGCGACGAAGAACAGCCGCCCTCCGACCTCGCCGCCGGAGATCATCCGGGCCTCACCGCTTTCGAGGCAGGCGGTCATCGCCTCCTCCCAGGAGCGTTCGCCATACAAGGCGTGCGGCAGCATGTTCATGGTGCCTCCAGGCAGCGGGGCGATCATGGGTCCCTCGGGGCCAGCCAGCTCGGCCGCAGCGCGCGCCGTGCCGTCTCCCGCCACGACAAGAACCGCGTCTGGCCCGGCGTCGATGACGGACTTGAGGCAGGCTTCGAGCTCGCTCGTTTCGGGAGCGTGCACGCGCCCGCTGACGCCATACTTGGCCATCAGGCGCTCGGCGATAGCCGGGGCCTGAGGGCCTACGGAGCCCGAGGCCGTGTTGACGACGATATCGATCCGCCGCAAGGGCGCCCCCTTCTGCCGAACTGCGGACCCAACGGTTCGCGGCGTCGCATGGTTCCGCTTGCCGGCGGAACCCTCCGGAACGGTGACCGTTTGCAGGGCAGGGGACAAGCTCGAACGGAGAGCCAAGATGAAGACGACCATGATCGCCCTGATGGGCGTGGGTGTGCTCGCCGCCGCGTGCACCTCGACCGGCAATGTGGAGCGCAACGCCGCTGGCGGCGCGGCGCTCGGCGCGCTCGCGGGTGCGGTGATCGGCAACAACGTGGGCGGCGGCAGCGCGAGCACGGGCGCGGCCGTCGGCGCGGCGCTCGGCGGGACCGTCGGCGCCGTGAAGGGCTGCCGCGAAGACGGCGGCTGCGGTGCCAACGCCGTCAACCGCCGCCAATATTACGACGAGCGCGCGGGCCGATACTATTACTACGACTCCCGCAGCGGCCGGTACTACTGGGAGGATGGCAGCCCCCGCTACTAGGCGGTGACCGCGGAATTATCGAAGGCGATCGGCCAAGCCGATCGCCTTCTTCATGTTGGCGATCGGGAGAGGGACCATGAAGACGACGAAAGCCATCGCCTTGGCCGTGACGACACTGGCGCTATCAGCCTGCAGCCAGACGTCCGGGCCTTGGCGCACCCTGAAGAAGCCTGTGGCCGCGGCTGGCCCGCCCTGCGCGGGCTTCACCTCGTCGATCTATTTTGACCGGGACAGCGCCGCGCTCACGCCAGAGGCTCAGCGCATGCTTGTAAACGCCCGCGCCCAGGCCAGAGGTTGCGTCATTCGCGCCGTGCACGTTGTGGGACTCGCCGACGCGGTGGGCGCCCCGGAGGCCAATCTCGCGCTTTCGAGGCGGCGCGCGCAGGCCGTATCAAGCGCACTTGCGGCGCAGGGATTCGGTAAGGCGGCTTTCGACCTAGCGGCGGTGGGCGACGCGGGAGCGGAAGCGCCTTCTGGCGCGGCCGCGCCGCTCCGTCGCCGCGCCGACATCATCTTCGACATCGCGCCCTCGCGCTGACTCACGAAGAAGGGCGGGCCGGAGCGCCGGTCCGCCTGAGTTCGCATCAACAAAGGGGGGTGTGAAGGCGGCAGGCTGGCTTTCGCTAGCCTCAAGTCGGGGGGGCGTCGCCGCCTTCACGCAGAAGAGAACGAGGTCGCGCCAAGGAGGTTCCCGTGAGGCGTGTACTTTTTTTGCGGAGGGCTCGGCTCCATCGGCCAGGGAACAGCGGCGGGACCGGGGCGTTGCCTAGAGGACCGCCCGCGAGGCGCTTGCGAACAAGGGGAATTGCACCGTGGTCCCGAGCTATCCCGCTGAACCCGCCGCGCTGTTAAAGCTTGGCGAACCTGGGCGGCCACGTCGTTGGCGTAGCGCCCTGATGGCGGTTGTCGTGATAGCGACCACCGCGTTCTCCGCCGCGACCTTGATGACTTTTACTCACCGCGCCGCCGCCCCGGCAAGCGCACCCATTGCAGCGTCCTGGTAGCGCCGGGACCATCAGGAGGCAGATCATGCCCGCCGACATTCACCACCACTCCGACGCTCGATCCTCCGGCCCGCGGGTCAATGCGACTCGCGCCAAGCAGGGCGGCGTCGGACGCCACATCTTTTGGATCCTGATCGTTTCGACCGTACTGGCGGCCCTGGCCCTGTTCGGAGCCTGGACCTTCCGGGCCCGCGACCTCGCCGCTGTGGACGCCAATACCGGCGCCACGACCCCCGCCGAGGCGCAATCAGGGACGACGACGCAGCAGCCGGCGCGGCAGGCTCCCTAGAGCCGGTCCTTACCTGGGCGGAAGGCCGGCCAAGTCCACGCATCCAAGACGCGGGCGCAAAAAACGGCCTCCCAGACGGGAGGCCGTTCTTTTGACTCGCCAAGGATATGTCCCGGCCTACGCCGCTTTGCGGGTGCGGCGCGGGTGGAAGAATAGGGCCTGCCCGATCGCCGCCTTCACCGTCTCCGGTTGGAAGGGCTTGGTGATCAGGAAGGTCGGTTCCGGCCGCTCACCCGTCAGGAGGCGCTCGGGGAACGCGGTGATGAAGATCA
Source organism: Caulobacter segnis (assembly GCF_003243465.1). Lineage (GTDB taxonomy): Bacteria > Pseudomonadota > Alphaproteobacteria > Caulobacterales > Caulobacteraceae > Caulobacter > Caulobacter segnis_A. The sequence continues at coordinate 35,467 of NZ_QFQZ01000024.1, read as the reverse complement.
CCGGCACGTCCAGGCGCCCAAGGATGTCCTTGACGGCGTCGATACCCGAAGAGCCGTCCGCCAGTTGGATATCGGCCAGCACCAGACCGGGCGTGCGGCGGGCGACGGCGTCGACCGCCTCGCCGCGCGTGGCGGCGATGTCGGTCACGTCGTGACCCAGTTCGCGCACCAGCGCCTCGATGTCCGCGGCGATCACCGGTTCATCCTCGATGATCAGGACTTCGGTCGCCAGTTCCGCATCGATTTCGGCTTGAGCGTCGGCGATCAGTCGTTCGATCTCGCCGAAGTCGCAGTCGAGGATCTGAGCGGCTTCGGTCGGCGTGAAGCCTTCCAGAGCGGTCAGCAGGAACGCCTGGCGAGAGCGCGGAGCGATTCGCATCAGGCGTTGGGCGGCATCGTCGGGCGGCGAGGCGCTCTCGTCGCGGCGGGCCTCCAACTGGGCGCCGGAGCTCAGCCAGATCGCATGGAAAACGCGGTAGAGCGCCACGCGCGGCGAAAGATCGGCGTCGAGCGAACGCTCGCCGGCGGCAAGGGCTTCCAGGGCCACGCGAACGTAATGGTCACCCGTATTCTGGTCGCCGGTCAGGGCGCGGGCGTAACGGCGGATGTAAGGCAGATGCGGCGCCAGCCGAGCAAGAAGACTCATGACCCCTCCCGATGCGGTGTCTCGAAAAAGCAGGAACGTACGGCAAAGCTGCGCTGTTCCGTCGAAGGCCCATAACGCCTCCTCAACTGAGCGGTTCCTTCAATCGACTATTTTTGACATCTTATGCCCAAGCTTATGGAACCCGGCACGGAAAAGCACGTTGTCATCCGGCGGAAAGACATTCGGCCAAAGGGGGCGGACGCCGATGCACTTCGGTGTCGAGGACATGATCGAACACGTACCCATGGAAGACAAACGCAAGAGCGCCGCGGCGCTTGACGAGGCGCGACTGCGCCAGCAGGCCATCGGCGTGAAGTTGCGCCAGATGTTCGACGAGGTCGTCAACGAGCCCGTGCCGGACGAATTCCTCGACATTCTGCGCAAGGCTGAACCGCCGGCGGGAGGCCAATGAGCATGGCCGAAGAAAAAGTGGGCCGTTCGCCGCCCGACCCCGCGCGTGACGCCCTGTTCAAGCGCGAGCTGGTTACGCTCATCCCTCATCTGCGCGCTTTCGCCCGCACCTTGACGGGTGATCCCACGGCCGCCGACGATCTGGCGCAGGACGCCATGATGAAGGCCTGGGACGCGCGCGCCAGCTTCCAGCTGGGCACGAACATGAAGGCCTGGACCTTCATGATCCTGCGCAACCAATTCTATTCTGAAAAGCGTCGCAGCTGGCGTCAGAGCCAGCTGGACCAGGAGGCGGCCGAGCGGACCCTCGTGGCGGTCGACGATCCCGAAGCGCCGGTCGCGCTGGACGAACTTCGTCTGGGCCTGGCCATGCTGCCGGCCGAGCAACGCGAAGCGCTGATCCTGGTCGGCGCCGGCGGCTTCGCCTACGAGGAAGCGGCCGACATCTGCGGCTGTGCGGTCGGGACGGTGAAGAGCCGGGTCAGCCGAGCGCGCCGTGCGCTGCAAGCGATCTTGGAGGCGGGCGCCTATGACCGTGACGGCGCGGCCGCTGGGGACGCGATGCACGCTATCCTGGCCGACGCGGAGCGCTTGAGCTCTCTGCGGTGAACGCTTTGCCCGGCCGCGCCGCGCGGGCCGTCAACTCGATCCGGGTCCGCCTCGCGATCGCCCTGAGCGTTGCGCTGCTGCCTGTCCTGATCCTCGGCGTCATGCAGTCCGTCTTCGCCTTCCGGGCGGAGGCGGACTCGCGCCGGCAGAGTCTGGAACTGGCGGCAGGGCGCAGCGCGGCCATCGCGCGGGCCCGGATAGAGGCGGCTGGCGTGCTTCTGCAGACCCTGGGACCGCAGTCTGTCGGTCTGGAATGCGCGCAGCGCCTAGCTGATGTCCGGGCGCGCCTGCCCGGATACGCGAATCTCATCCGCTTCGACGCTCGCGGTCGGGTGGCCTGCGCGGCCGCGACGACGCCATATGACCCGCAACGCGGCGCGAGAACCTGGTTCCAGTCCTTGCGCCAGGGCGAAGCCTTGGTGGTGGCGGCCGAACCTGGCGCTGCCTACGCCAACGAGCCGTCGGTTCTGGCCGCGGTTCGCGCTGGTCCGCCTGGAGAGTTCGAGGGCGCGATGGCCGCCGTCCTGACCTTGGCGGACCTGAAGGTGGAGACCGCCAACCGGTTCCTCCCCGGCGGAGCCGAGGTGGCCTTGGCCGACTCCAGCGGCCGCGTGTTCGCCGCGACCGATCCCGCCGCCTTCAGCGCCCCGCCCAGTGGCTGGCGCGCGGTCGCCGCCGAGCACGGCGCGGCCCTCTGGAGCGCGCGTGACGCTCAGCGTCGTGATCGAACCTATTCCGCCGCCCCCCTGGTCGATGACAGCGTCTTTGTGATCCTGTCAGCGCCGTCGCCGCGGCTGCTCTCGTGGGCGATCAATCCCATTTCGCGCCTGATGTTGCCGCTGCTGGCCTTCGTCCTGGGCCTCGGCGCGGTGTGGTTCGCGGCCGAGCGTGGGGTCATCCGCTGGATCGTCTATCTCCAGCGCGTCGCGGCGATCTATGCGCGCGGCCGCTTCACGGTCCGGCCCCTGCAGGCCGAACGCGCGCCGCCCGAGATCCGCGAACTGGCCGCCACGCTCGACGCGATGGCCGGGGCCATTGTCGCCCGGGACGCGTCGCTGATGGATAGCTTGGCGGAGAAGGACGCGCTGATGCGCGAGATCCATCACCGGGTGAAGAACAACCTTCAGATCATCACCTCGCTCCTGAACATGCAGCAGCGCGCCCTGGCGGACCCGGCGGCCAAGGCGGCGATGAATGACACGCGCCAGCGGATCACCGCGCTCGCCCAGATCTACCGCGCCCTCTACCAAGGGCCTGATCTGAAGCGCGTCGACCTGCGCCCGTTCCTCGAGGAGCTGACCGCCCAACTGCTGGCCAACGACATGGCCGCGTCGGGCCTCGTCCGCACGGAGGTACACGCCGATCCTCTGGTGATCGATCCCGACCGCCTGGCGCCGATCGCCCTCTTCGCGGTGGAGGCGATCACCAACGCGCAGAAGCACGCCTTCGGGCCGGCCGGCGGAACTCTCCGCGTCAGCTTCAGCGTGCGCGGCGAAGAAGCGGAGCTGTCGATCAGCGACGACGGCCCCGGCGCCCCCGACAGCCTGGGCGGTGGGGTGGGGCGTACGCTGATGACGGCCTTCGCCCGTCAGCTGAGGGGAAAGGTCGCGTTCGAGAGCCAGGCGCCGCGGGGCCTGACGGTGCGTCTTGTCTTCCCTACCCCGCTCGTGGGCGGTCTCTCCTGAATCGGGAAACTCGGCTGGAACCCAGCTTCGCCGCTGACGTTCTTTCCGGGCGATTGTAAAACAGCCTTCCCACGATGCTCTGGGAGGCGAACAGCGGAGAAGACCATGCGTAAACTGGTGATCCTGGCCGCCCTCGCCGCCAGCCTTTCGGTGGCGGCCTGCAACACGGTGGAAGGCGCCGGCAAGGACGTCTCGTCGGCCGGACGCGCCGTCAGCGACACGGCCAAGGACGTCAAGAACAACTAAGTTCGACGTCAGCCCGATAGAAGGCCCGCCGGAGACGGCGGGCCTTTTTCGTGTTGGGAATATTGCTGCGCCGAAAAATAACAGGGTCGCTGCGATATAATGTTGAAAAACACGCAGCAGATCGTCGTCGTCTGGAGGGGCGGCGGCTTGCTGAACAAGGTTCTGTTTATTCATAGCGGCTGGCGATGCTCCAGCACGTACATTTGGCATCGCTTTCGTGTCATGCCGGGCGTTCGCGCCTATTACGAGCCCTGGCACGAGCAGCTCGCGCGGATGACTTGCGACGACCTCCGCGCCGAGACGCCTAAGAACAGCGGCCTGCGTCATCCGGGCGGCGACGAGCCCTATCTCAAGGAGTTCGAGCCTGTCCTCGATCCCCGAGGCGGCGTGGGCCGGTTCGACCCCAGCTTCGCCCTCGACCGCTTCTGGATTGAGCCTGAAGCCAGCGATCTGGCCCAGCAAGCCTATGTCGAGGGCCTGATAGACACGGCGCGGGGCCTAGGCGAAACCCCGGTTCTGGCCTGTTGCCGGACGCTGGGACGCGCTGGCTGGCTTAAGCGGCGGTTCGGCGGGTTCCATGTCGTGCTGGTTCGCGATCCCGTCCAGCAATGGCTTTCCTTCTACTCGCTGCGGAAGCGTCCGCGACCGACCTATTTCGAGCTCTGCCACTACCTTCTGTTGTCCGAGATGTCTGGCTGGGGCGATGTCGCCGATCGGATCTTGGGTGTCGGGACTCCTGGTTCTGGAACGCTGGCCGAGCGCTTGGCTAATGTTCGGCGCAGGTTCAAGCGCAGCCCCGCCAGCCTCTCGTTCCAAGCTTTTCTCGCGGTCTGGCTGGCGTCGCACCTGAAGGCGTTGCCCCACGCCGATCTTGTCGTCGACGTCGATCGGTTGGCCCGCGACCAGGCCTACGCCCGCGAGGTGGAGTCGGCGATCGCACGCGGATGCGGCCTCAAGCCCGACTTTTCTGATTGCCGTGCGCCGACCCCGCACGGCGTGGCGCCGCCGATCGCTTGGCGTAAGGCCGCTCGATCGGTCGTCGAGGCGATGGGACTGCACCAGGCGATCGTCGGTCCAGACGCGCACCCGATCCTGTTCCGCAAGCTGGCGCCGGCGTTTGCGGCGCTGCCGCCTAGTCAGGCGGGACCGCTGGCGCGGATGGGCGAGACGCTGGGCGGCCTTGCGGGCGGGGCGGCGTTGGCGCGACTGCAGGCGCGCCTCAAGCGCGCCTAGGTCTAGGCGGCCACAAGGCGCGCGATCGATGGGTCGCGGAGGTAGATCCCTGCGTTCCCCGGCGCGGCGACGAGCCGGTCGGTCAGGCCGGAGACATCGTCTTCCGGATCCAGCACCAGAACGCCATCGGGCGAAAGCCGGTCGGCCAGGCTTCGCACGATCTTCCCGCGCAGCGGCGCGGCCATGTTGCGCAGCACGTTCCGCAGGAGGATGACGTCGAACAGGCCCAGCGCCGACAGATCCGAAAGCAGGTTGATCCGACGCCAGCGAACCATCTGGCGAAGGCGCGGCGAGATCGTCCAGGTGTCATCCTGGCTCTCGAAGTACTTCACCAGCATCCGGATGGGCAGGCCGCGCTGGACTTCGAACTGGGTGTAGAGCCCGCTCTGGGCTTTTTCCAGGCAACGTTCGGAGAGGTCCGAGCCGAACAATTCGAACCGAGCACCGGCGGCGAGCTCCGTGGCCTCGGCGGCGGTCATCGCCAGGGAATAGACCTCCTGGCCAGTGGCGCAGGCCGCGCTCCAGATCCGCAGCGGCGTGTCGCGGCGATGCGATAGCGCGGGCAGGACGCTGTCTCGCAGCGCGTCGAAGGCTTCGCGGCCGCGAAAGAAGGTCGTGTCCGTGCGACAGAGCGACTCCACGACCGCCCAGATCAGTCGCTCTTCGCGCTTGGCGCGGAGCTCGTCGATGAGGGCCTCGATGCTCTCGAACCCTTCCCGGCGAACGAGCGGGGTCAGGCGGCTTTCGATCAGGTAGGGCTTTTCGACATCGACGCGCACGCCGGCCCGCGCGCGCCCGAGCGCCGCCAGAAGATCGATGTGCTCGGGCGTCACAGAAGGCCCGCCTGGGCGAACTTCGCCTGGATGATGTCGCCGTCGAACGGCTTCATGATGTACTCGTCGGCGCCGGCGTCCAGCGCCTCGCGAATGCGGTCGACGCTGTTCTCGACCGTGCAGAAGATGACCTTGGGCGTCTTGCCGTCGCGTTCCCGTCGCAGGAGACGAAGGAACTCCAGCCCGTTCATCACGGGCATGTTCCAGTCGAGCAGCACCGCGTCGGGCATAGCCGCGCGACACCAGGCCAGAGCTTCCATGCCGTCGGAAGCCTCGGCGATGTCGAAGCCGATGTCCTCAAGGACTCGGCGGGCGACCTTGCGGATCACCCGGCTGTCGTCGACCACCAGGCAGGTCTTCACGGCTTGCTCCAATCCAGACGCCCACAATGCAGACCTCTGGTTAAGGAGCGGTTTGCCGCGCTCGAAGGTGCTAGGCCGGCACCCAGGCGGCCACGGACGCGCGTTCCTCGCCCACCTCGACGGCGATTTGACCGCCGGCGGCCCGAACCAGGGCGTTCAGATAGGCCGCCTGCACCCAGGGGCCGCCAAGGCCCTCGGCGAGCGGCTCTCCCTTCAGCCCCGCCAGCACTTCCGGCCGGAGACGCGCGCGGGCGCCGATCGCCTCGGCGATGATCGAGAAGCGGCCGTCGGCGTTCACGCCCTTGATCGTCGCTACGCCGCCCGCTGGCAGGGCGCTGGCGGCGATCTGGGCGATGTTGAGCACCGCGCGGGCCGAGGGCTTGTTCATGGCCTGGGGTTCGATCGCCCAGTTCAGGGTGGGTCGCACATGGGCGAACACGCCCTGCGCCAGCTTCTCCAGTTCTCGGCTGTCGAAGTTCTCCGCCGAGGCGGAGGCCCCAAAGGCCACGCGCGTGAACTGCAGCAAATCCGCCAGCTTGCGAGCCGAGGAGGCGATCAGGTTCATCGCGTCGTCGCGCATGTCCTGAGCCGCAGGATCTTCAAGCAGGTCCAGGCCCGAGACGATCGCGCTGGCCGGGCTGATGAAGTCATGACACAGGCGGGCGGCCAGCATGGCGGCGAAATCGGGGCCTTGCACGTCGATCTGCGGAGGCGCGGACGCCGGGGTCTCGGGGACGGTATCGGTCATGGCGGCGGACTCTGCCGTGATTTGAGGCTTTGGGAAACTGGGCCTTGCCTCTACAGGAAGCGGCCATGGATCCGTTTCTAGAGCCGGGCGTCCTGGTGCGCCATCCCGACAAGCCCGATTGGGGTTTGGGACAGGTTCAGTCCGTGATCGGCCACAGGGTTACCGTCAACTTCGAAGAGGCGGGAAAGCAGATGATCGATGGCCGCCGCATCCGGCTGGAGTTCGTCGGCGACGATCCCCGGGGACAGGCATGAGCGACACCGCCACGATTCAGCAATTGGCCGACTGGGGCCCCGCCTTGGCGCGGATCACCGAGGAGGCCGCCACGATCATCCTGCCGTTCTGGCGGACGGAGCTGGCCGTCGCTCAGAAGGCGGACGAGAGCCCGGTTACCGAGGCCGATCGCGCGGGCGAGCACCTGATCCTGCAGCGCCTGGCTGAGGCGTTTCCCGGCGTCGCGGTGATTTCCGAGGAGCACGCCAGCGAGTTCGGCACGCCCGACGCCGTCGGTTCGCGCTTCTTCCTGGTGGATCCAGTCGACGGCACCAAGGCCTTCGTGCGCGGCGATCCGAACTTCACCGTAAACATCGGCCTGATCGAGAACGGCCTGCCGGTGGCCGGCGCCGTCTGTGCGCCCGCCACGGGCGAAGTCTGGTACACGACCGCCGCGGGGACGATGAAACGCACGAGCCCCGATGCGGCCGAGGCCCCAGCACGTGTGCGCCCTTGGCCGGCCGGTCGGGCCCTCGGCCTGATCAGCCACACCATGCGCGAGGAGAAGGCCGCGGAACTGGCCGCCGAGTATGGCTTCGACCTGCGCACCGCCATGGATTCCTCGATCAAGATGTGTCGCATCGCCGAGGGCGCGGCCGACATCTATCCGCGCCATGGTCCAACGTCCGAATGGGACACCGCCGCCGCCCACGCCGTGCTGGTCGCCGCCGGCGGGACCTTCACCCAGCCGGACGGCTCGCCGTTCACCTATGGCAAGGCTGATCAGGGCTTCCGCAACGGCTGGTTCGTGGCGCGCGGCGGCGCGGCTTGAACCAAATCATCGGCCGTGCTGCTGTCCGGCGAAGTTTTGCTCTGACCGGATCGACCGCATGGCTCGCCGTCTCGCCCTGATTACCGGCGCTTCCGCCGGCATCGGCGCCGCCTCCGCCCGCATCTACGCCAGCCATGGCTATGACGTGGTGCTGACCGCCCGCCGCGCCGAGCGTCTTGAGGCCCTGGCCGCGGAGATCAAGCTGCGCTCCGGCGGCGAGGCCTATGTCGTGGCCGCCGATCTTTCCGACCCCACCGGCGTCGATACGGTGTTGGCCGCCGTCGCCGAGCAGGGCCGGGTGGTCGACGCCCTGGTCAACAACGCTGGTTATGGCTTGCCCGGGACCTATGCGACGACGAGCTGGGCCGATCAGGCGACCTTCCTGCAGGTCATGCTGACCTCGGTCTGCGAGATGACCCACAAGGTGCTGCCGGGCATGGTCGAACGCCGGTTCGGGCGGATCACCAACGTCGCCTCGCTGGCAGGCCTGGTGCCTGGCGCCGCCGGCCATACGCTGTACGCCGCCACCAAGGGCTTTCTGGTGAAGTTCTCCCAGAGCCTGCACCTGGAGAACCTGTCGACCGGCGTGCATGTCAGCGCGCTGTGCCCGGGCTTCACCTATTCCGAGTTCCACGACGTCAACGGCACGCGCGCCCAGGTCAGCCAGGGCGTGCCGAACTGGATGTGGCTGGGCGCCGACGAGGTCGCGGCCGCCGGTTACGAGGCGGCCGAGGCCAATCGCCCGATCTGCGTGCCGGGCTCGCCCAATAAGGCGATCGCCGCCGTGGCCAAGGTCCTGCCCGACGACTGGGCCCTGGCCTTGATGGCCAACCAGGGAAGCCGCTTCCGGAAGGTCTGAGCGCCCGCGACGTCGCGGCCTTTTGGAAAACCGGCCTGGACCTGCTATATGTCCGCCTCGACCCCGAAGATCCGGACACCCCCTTGAGCGTCACCCTCGACCTGTCGCGCGTCTCATCCGACGCTGCGCCCGTAACCCCCGTCACCAAGCCGCTGGTCAACCTGTCGGGTCTCACGCGCCCGCAGCTGGTCGCCGCCTTGGTCGAGAGCGGCGTGGTCGAGCACGGCAAGGCCAAGATGCGCGCGACGCAAATCTTCCGCTGGATGCATCATCGCGGTGTCACCGATTTCGCGGCGATGAGCGACGTGGCCAAGGAAACGCGCGCGCGGCTGGCCGAGGCCTTCACGATCGCTCGTCCCGAGATCGTCGAGCGTCAGGTCAGCCAGGACGGCACCCGCAAGTGGCTGATCCGCATGGCGCCTGGCATCGAGGTCGAAAGCGTCTACATTCCTGGCGTCGGTCGCGCCGGCGCCTTGTGCGTGTCGAGCCAAGTGGGCTGCACCCTGAACTGCAGCTTCTGCCACACCGGCACCCAGCCGCTGGTTCGCAATCTGACGACCGCCGAGATCGTCGCCCAGGTCCAGGTGGCCAAGGACGACTTGGGCGAATGGCCTTCGGACAAGGAAGACCGCGTGCTCTCGAACATCGTGTTCATGGGCATGGGCGAGCCGCTCTACAATCTAGGCCAGGTCGCCGACGCGATCGAGATCATCAGCGACAACGAGGGCATCGGTATCTCACGTCGGCGGATCACGGTCTCGACCTCTGGCGTCGTGCCGATGCTGGGCAAGCTTGGCGAGACCACCCAGGCCATGCTGGCGATTAGCCTCCACGCCACCAACGACGCCCTGCGCGACGTGCTGGTGCCGCTGAACAAGAAGTACCCGATCGCCGAGCTGATGGCCGGTATCCGCGCCTATCCCGGCCTGTCGAACGCCCGCCGCGTGACCTTCGAGTACGTGATGCTGAAGGGCGTCAACGACAGTCCCGACGAGGCACGCGCCTTGGTGAAGCTGATCAAGGGCATCCCCGCCAAGATCAACCTGATCCCGTTCAATCCGTGGCCGGGCAGCGATTATCAGTGCTCGGACTGGGCGACGATCGAGGCGTTCGCCGCGATCCTCAACAAGGCCGGCTATTCCTCGCCGATCCGCACGCCTCGCGGCCGCGATATCCTGGCCGCCTGCGGCCAGCTGAAGAGCGAGAGCGAGAAGGTCCGCGCCTCGGCGCTGCGCAAGCTCTCCCTGGCGGCCATGGCTGGCGTGCTCAGCGAGGACGACGACGAGGCGGCTTAAAAGGCTCCGCCCGCCTGGACGAAGAGCTTCTGCAAGTTATCGTTCCGTCCACGCGCCCTCTACGCAAGGCTCGGTTCGCCGTGTTAGTCAGTGAGCCGCACCTTTCGGGGGTAGTTCGCGTCGATGCCGTCACAGCTCCAGTCGCCTGAGGTTCAGGCGTTCGCCACCGGCTTTCCGATCACCCTGCTGCACGCGGGCGTGACCCTGCTCATGCTGATCCTGGGGACGGCGCTCTACGCGCTGATGACGCCGCATAAGGAAATCACCCTGATCCGCGAGGGCAACTCGGCGGCCGCCCTGTCGCTCGGCGGGGTGATGGTGGGGCTGGCCATTCCGCTCGCCGTGTCGCTGAGCGCCGCGACGTCGGTGGTCGAGATCGTCATCTGGGGCGCGGCGACCACCGCCGTGCAGTTGCTGGTCTTTCGCTGCACCGACATGGTGCTGAAGGGACTTCCGGAGCGCATCCAGGATGGCGAGATCTCCGCGGCGGCCCTGCTGGTCGGCGCCAAGCTGGCCACGGCGCTGATCCTAGCCGCCGCCGTGGCGGGCTGAGCGGACGCGGGGCGTCCCGGTGCATTTCCCCAAGCTCCCTGACTGGCTGGTCTATGCGGTGGTGGTCAGCGCCTTGCTGGTCGTCGCCGTCGGTCGCCAGGAGCGCTCCGATGCGCCGCCGCCGCCGCCACCCGTGCCGGGCGAGGAGGGGCTGCCCCTGGGGCCGTCTTCCCCGTTTGACCCCTCGATCGTGGTGCAGGTGCCCGAGCGGCCGGAGCCTGGATCGGGCACGGCCTTCTCCATCGGCGATGACGGCGCCTGGCTGACCGCGCGCCACGTGGTCGACGGCTGCAAGCAGGCGGCGATCGTCGTCGCAGACGGGCGGGGCGTGGCTGCCAAGGTCCATGTCGACCCGCGCGCCGATGCGGCGCTCCTGACCACCGAGGGGGGCGCGCCGGCCGTGCCTCTGGGCATCGACCAACCGCTGCGCCGCGGCGCGCGCGCCTATCATCCGGGTTTCCCGCAAGGACATCCGGGCGAGGCGGCGTCTCGGCTGCTTGGGCGCGAGAACCTGGTGGTCCATGGCCGCGGGGCCCGCACCGAGCCGGTTCTGGTCTGGGCCGAGGTAGGCCGCACCGATAGCCTGAAGGGGACGCTGTCGGGTCTGTCCGGAGCGCCGGCGCTGGATGCGGCCGGGCGCGTGATCGGCGTGACGGTGGCGGAGGCGCCGCGTCGTGGCCGCATCTACACGACGGCGCCGGAGACGTTGAAGACCTTGCTGGGACCGCGCCGCCATCCTTCGCCGTCGGAGTTCGCGTCGAGCGAGCCGATCACCACCGACAACTACGGCCGCGTGGCCGACGGCCTGCGGCGCGATCTTCGGGTCGCCCAGGTGGTGTGCCTAGCGGTCTAAGTCGACGCAGGCGTCTCCTCAGGCTTCTGGCGAGCCGCGACCATGAACGACAGCACGATGCCCACCACGCCGATCAGCGCCGTGTAGATGAAGAAGGCCGTGTAGCCGGCTGCCATGGCCGGGCCGCCGACACCGAGCTTGGCGCCGGCGGCGGTGAAGCTTTCCGGCGGCAGGCGCGTGAACAGTCCCTTGAGCACGCCGATCGGTCCGCCATGCTCGGCCGCCTGGGCCGAGGCTTCGACGATGCGGCCGGACTGCGAAGCGACCAGCTTGCCGGGCAAGGCGTAGAGCGAAGAGAACAGGGCGTACTGGGTGGCGGTGAAGCCCGCCGAGGTCAGGCTCGACATGTAGGCGATCAGGGCCGTGCCGGCGACCCCGCCGGCGATGTTGTCAAGGCAGATGGCCGTAAACAGCATCGGTATATTGTGACCACTCATGGCCAACAGGGCGAACATCAGGTTGCTGATCGGCTGTGCGAACGCTCCGATGATCAACGCCTTCATCAAGCCCAGGCGCGCGACGACCACGCCGCCAAGGAACACCCCGATCATCGACGCGATGATGCCGAACACTTTGCGGATCTCGGCGATCTCGGTCAGCGAGAAGCCCATGTCCCGGTAGAACGGGTTCATGATGTTCAGCACGAAGTCCGAGACACGATAAACGCAGATCGCCGCCAGGATTAGGCCGGCCACGCCCTGGAAGCGGGTCAGGAACTCGCCCAGCGGCTCGCCGAAGGCCTTCGACATGTAGACGCCGGGCTTGGTGCGCACCTTGGGTATGGGCCAGGCGGCGATCACGACGATAGCCAAGCCAGCCAGCACACCGAGCAACTGTAGCCAGACGCCGTTCGGCTTGGCCGTCCAGGCCGTCGCCAGCGCTTCGCCGCCGATCAGCTTCGACAGCAGGGAGGCGTCGCCTGCGAGGCCGGAGCCCAGCGCCAGAGCGCCCAGAAGCAGGACGGCGAGGCGAGCCAGCCATTCGAGCACTTCCAAGATCCGCGGCTGATCGACGTCGTCGGTGGGGATCGGACGGATGCTGTGCTCAGCCTCGCGCGGGGCCCACAGGGTCGCCAGGATCCCAATCCCGACGATCACGCCCATCGCGGCGTAGGAGAGATTCCAGCCATAACGCTCGGCCAGGAGGAGCGGAGCAGCGCCGGCCGCGATCATGGCGACGCGATAGCCCCATTGGTAGGCGACCACCATGGGTCCCTGCTCTTCCTTGTCGGCGACCTCGATGCGCCAAGCGTCGATCACGATGTCATGCGAGGCGGTGGCGAAGCCGACGACTACCGCGGTGGCGGCCAGGACGCCCAACTGGTGGGCGGGGTTCATGGTCGATATGGCCCAGAGGCCCAGGACCATTGCGCTTTGGAAAACCAGCATCCACGCGCGCCGGTGGCCCAGCAGGCGGTGAAGGACAGGGACCTTGGCCCGGTCGATAAGCGGCGCCCAGAGAAACTTAAATGAGAAGGACAGCGTGGCCAGGCTGAAGAAGCCGATCACCGCCAGCGACAGGCCCGCGTCGCGCAGCCACAGCGACAGGGTGTCGAAGATCAGCATGAACGGAAGCCCGGACGCAAAGCCCAGGCCGAGCATGACCAGGCTGCGCCGCTCGCCGAAGAAGGCGAGAGTCTGCAGCAGGCTCTTCTTCTCTGGTCCAGCCTTGGCGTCCGTCGTCTGCTCGGTCATGCGGCGAATTCCCCAGCGGGGAACCGCCCCCGCTTCAGCCGGCGACCTTGGATCGCGTCGCGGCTTTCGTCCAGCGGGCCGCCGAGGCGCCACGGCTGGTCCAGCGGGTCAGCACGTCGCGTAGGGCTTCCTGGGTCAGGGGCTTGACCAGGAAGTCGTCCATGCCGGCGGCCAGGCAGGCGCGCTTGTCCTCGTCAAAGGCGTCGGCCGTCAGGGCCGCGATCGGGGCGGCGACGCCCTTGGCGCGGACGGTGCGGGCCGCCTCGACGCCCGACATGCCCGGCATGCGCAGGTCCATCAGGATCAGGTCATAGGAGCCCGCCACGGCGGCGGCGACCGCTTGGTCGCCATCCGCGACACGGTCGACCTTGCAGCCTTCGCGCTCGAGGAGGGTGCGCGCCAGCAGGGCGTTGATCGGATTGTCCTCGGCCAGCAGCACGCGCACGCCATGGGCCACGGCGCCGGCGATACGGTCGTCGTCGTGGTGGGCGACCGGACCGGGCGCGGCTTCGGCGGCGTCGGCCTGCAGCACCTGGGCGACCATGGAGGCTGTCCGCAGCGGCTTGATCAGATAGCCGCTGAAGCCGGCGGCTTTCAGCGGATCAATGCGGCCGCGCTGCTCGGGCGTGAGCAGGACGACGGCCTTGCGACCCGGCGGCGGCTTGAGGGCGCGCGAGCCGGTCAGAGCGGCGTCGATCAGCAGGACGGCGTCGGCGGGCGCGCCCGCCAGGGCGGCGTTGACGTCCACGGCGGTGAAGGCGCGGCCTCCCGCCGCCTCGATCTGGCGTGCGGTGGCGATCCTGACGATCGGGTTGGGAGATGCGATCGCGACACTGCGTCCCGCCAGCGGCGCCTCGCTTTCGGCCGGCGTCGCCGTCTCGAATGGCGCCTCAAACCAGAACTCCGCGCCGCGCCCGACTTCGCCGCCAACACCGACCTGCCCACTCATGGCGGCGGCGAGGCGCGACACGATGGCAAGCCCGAGGCCGGCGCCGCCCAGCTGCGTGCTGTGAGTGATGTCGGTCTGGACAAAAGCTTCGAAGATACGGGCGCGCGCTTCAGGCGCGACGCCGGGCCCGGTGTCGGTCACCGAAAACCGCACCCGGCCGCCTTCGGCCATGGAGGCGGAGAGCAGAACGCCGCCAGCCTCGGTGAACTTCACGGCGTTGCCGGCGAAATTGAGAAGGATCTGCCGCAGCCGGCCTTCGTCCGCCTGGATCGTCGGCAGAGGCGCCGTCAGCGCCCAGGCGATCTCCACGCCCTTTTCGTGGGCGCGGGGGCTCATCAACTCCGCGACCTGCCGCAGCAAGCTCTCGATATCGACCGGCGCCAGGCTCAGCTCGATCGACGCTGCGCCCAGGCGGGCGAAGTGCAGGACGTCATTAACCAGCGACAGCAGGTGGTCGCCGCTTTCACGGAGGGCGGTGACGTACGACCGCTGCTCGGCCGTCAGCTTGGTGTTCTCAAGCAGGCGCGCCATGCCGAGCACGCCATTGAGGGGCGTGCGGAATTCATGGCTCAGGGTGGCCAGCTGCTCGGGCGTGACGCCGGGTCGCCCACTCGTCGCTTTGGGGTCGCTCATGAGACGCGACCTTAACCGGAGCCCATTAACGGGGGGTCAACCCTGTACGGCCGTCTCACCGACGGCCGCCGTCCGCCGATAGGCCAGGGCCTCGGCGATGTGCACCCGTCGCACAGTATCCGCCTGTTCGAGGTCGGCGATGGTCCGCGCCAGCCGCAGGACGCGTGTCCAGCCTCGGGCGCTGATGCGTCCTGCATCAGCCGCTCGGGTCAAGAGCGACTGTCCAGCCTCGTCGATCGCGGTGATGCGTTCGAGGAAGGCGCCCTCCGCGCGGCCATTCAGGTTTTCGCTTCCGCCCAGCTCGGCCGCGCGGTCGGCTTGCAGCCTTCTCGCACGGCTGACGCGCGCGGCGACCTCGGCCGAGCCCTCGGAAGGGGGCGGCAGCGACAGATCGGCCGCCGTCACCGCAGGCATGTCGATCGCGAGGTCGATTCTGTCCATTAGGGGGCCGGAGACGCGCCCCTGATAGTCCTTCTGGCACCGGGGAGCCTTGCCGCACGCCCCGCGCCCGGGGCCGCCGTGGCCGCAGCGGCATGGGTTCATCGCCGCCACCAACTGCACCCGCGCCGGATAGCGCACGTGGGCGTTGGCGCGCGCGACCATGACCTCGCCGGTCTCCAGCGGTGCGCGCAGGCTGTCGAGCGCCTGGACGCTGAACTCCGGCAGCTCGTCCAGGAAGAGCACGCCGTTGTGGGCCAGGGACACTTCGCCAGGCTTCGCCCGATGTCCGCCGCCCGTTAGGGCCGCCATGCTGGCGCTGTGGTGCGGGGCGCGGAAGGGGCGGGCGCGGCTTAAGGTCCCGCGCGCGATCAGCCCCGCCACCGAATGGACCATGGAGGTTTCCAGCAGCTCGACCGAGGTGAGGGGCGGCAACAGACCGGGCAAGCGCTGGGCCAGCATCGACTTGCCCGAGCCGGGAGGGCCGCAGAACAAGAGATTGTGCCCGCCGGCGGCGGCGATCTCCAAGGCGCGCTTGGCGTGTTCCTGCCCCTTCACGTCTCGGAGGTCCTTGGGCGGCTCGCCCTCAACGATCGGTCCAGGCGAGGGCGCAGAGAGGACTTGGCTGCCCCGGAAATGATTGATCAGCGACACCAGCGAGCGCGGCGCCAGGATACGGGTCTCGCCGGCCCATGCCGCCTCTGGACCCGACGCCTCGGGGCAGATCAGCCCAAGGTCCATCGCGCCGGCCGCCATGGCGGCGGGCAGCGCGCCGGCGGCGGGGACGATGCGGCCGTCCAGCGACAGTTCGCCCATCGCCGCCCAGCCGTCCAAGGCGTCCAGCGGAATGACGCCTAGGGCCGCCATCACCGCCAAGGCGATGGGCAGGTCGAAGTGGGTGCCCTCCTTGGGCATATCGGCGGGCGCCAGGTTGGCGACGATGCGCTTGCCGGGAAGGGAGAGGCCAAGCCCGGCGAAGGCGCCGCGCACCCGCTCGCGGCTCTCGGCCACGGCCTTGTCGGCCAACCCCACGACCACGAAGGCGTGGTGACCCGTGGTCAGTTGAACCTCGACGTCGACCCTTCGCGCCTCGACCCCGTCGAAAGCCACCGTGACGACTCGTGCCGCCATGCCCCTACCTTGCGGATAATCAATTTATCCACAACTTGCAGCATAGCTTGCGGGGAGGAGCAAGAACGAAAAACGAACGTTTCAGGAAAATCCGAGAATTTGGGAAAGTTACCCACGGACTCCGCGAATGTCTTCGATGCGATCCCAAAGTACAGCGGCGGCGTTCACGCCGCTGAAGCGCAGCAGCTGTTGGGCGCCCGTAGGCGACGTTACGTTGATTTCGGTCAGGTACTCGCCAATGACGTCAATGCCGACAAAGATCAGTCCACGGCGCTTAAGCTCGGGGCCGATGATATTGCAGAGCTCGATGTCGCGAGCCGTCAGTTCGACCGCCTCGGCCCGGCCTCCGACCCGCAGGTTGGAACGCACCTGACCGTCAGCCGGCACGCGGTTGATCGCGCCGACAGGCGCGCCGTCGACCAGCAGGATCCGCTTGTCGCCCTTGCTGACGGCGGGCACGAACTTCTGGGCGATGACCTGCTCTCGGCCGATCATGGCGTGCAGTTCGAGCAGGGCGTCCAGGTTCGGGTCGTCCTGCAGCAGGCGCGCCACGCCCGAGCCGCCGCCGCCGTAAAGCGGCTTCAGGACGATGTCCCCATGCCGGGCGCGGAAATCATAGATGGCTTCGTGGTCGCTGGTGATCAGGGTCGGGGGCTGGACGCCGGGGAGGTCGGTGACGAACAACTTCTCGGGCGCGTTGCGCACCTCCGCCGGGTTGTTCACCACCAGGGTGTGGGGATGCACCTTCTCCAGGAAGTGGGTCGCGGTGATGTACGCCATGTCGAAGGGCGGGTCCTGGCGCATCAGCACCACGTCGACGTCGTCCTTCATGTCGATCAGGATGGGTTCACCCAGCTTGGCGTGGGCGCCCTTCTCGGCGAACACTTCCAGCGGCTGGGCGCGGGCGAAGACGCGGCCGTCCTCCAGCGAGAGCTTGTCGGGGGTATAGAACCACAGCCGGTGGCCGCGGTTCTGGGCCTCCATCATCATCAGGAAGGTCGTGTCGGTGTCGATATTGATCCCCAGCACGGGATCCATCTGGACGGCGACTCGCAGCGACATGGGAACTCCTGATGTTCTTCGGCGTCTGGACGCGACGGCTTAGTTAGGCGTTCTTGCGCGTGGCTCCAACCAAGGAAGCGGCCTTGCCGTCAGTTCAGCCGCAACCGCATCCGCTCGCGCGCCGCCCGAGCGGCCATGGCCGCGCCGCCGTCCAGCACCTGGGCGCGCGACAGGGCCTGCAACGCGCCCGCCAAGGCGCCCTGGCCTTCTCGCGCCGCGGCGACGTCCAGCCAGGGCCGATGATCGTTCGGGTTCAGCAGGGCTCGGCGAAGGGCCGACCGCTCGGCGCGCACCCAGTCCTTGGCCCGCTGGGCGCGGGCGAAGACGTTGTTCTGCAGGCGGATCAGCACCGCACGGTCCGATATGGGCGCCATCAGGAGCTCCAATCGCGCCGCGACGTCCGGCATCAGCCCGGTGCGCAGCGCTCGCCGCGACAACTCCGACGGCAGAACGACCCGCCCTTCACTGAAGGGGTCTAGCGCCAGCGGACCTTCCTCCGTCTCGATGCGCAGCAGGAAATGGCCTGGGAAGTCGACGCCATGCACATCGAGGCCCACCGCCCGCGCCGCGTGCAGGTAGAACACGCCCAGCGCCACGGGGAGGCCCTTGCGCCGATCGGCGATGGCGATCACGTCGGCGTTGTCGGGGTGATCGTAGGTGAGGACGTCGCCTGTGAGCCGAAGATCGCCGGCCAGCGCCTCCGCGATCGCTTCTTCGGGCGACTCCATCTCCAGGCGGCGCCGC
The DNA here is from genome assembly GCF_003243465.1 of Caulobacter segnis. Classification (GTDB taxonomy): domain Bacteria; phylum Pseudomonadota; class Alphaproteobacteria; order Caulobacterales; family Caulobacteraceae; genus Caulobacter; species Caulobacter segnis_A. The sequence continues at coordinate 17,439 of NZ_QFQZ01000024.1, read as the reverse complement.
AGGCGCTCGATCGCTTCGGCGGCCAAGGCCGTGGTCGCCGATGTGTCGCGGCTGGGATCGTCGTGCGCCGCGCAGGCCAGAGCCGCCTCGAAGAGCGGGAACCCTTGATCACCACCTTGTCCCACGCGCGTGAGGATCTCTTCAGCCTCGTCGCGGGTCATAGCGTCATGCCTTGAGAAATCTCGGCGCCCCAGGCGTTCGTAAGGTGACGCGGCATCCGACCCGGCGACAGGGCGATGAGGTCAAGGCGAGCCTCAAGGGCGCGCAGGCCCGGCCGGTGCGCGATGAGATGGGCGGCGGCGCGCCGCAGACGGTCGCGCTGGGTGGGCGTCACGGCGTCCAGAGCGTCCTCTATCGTGGTCCGTTGCTTGACCTCCACAACGGCCAGGACGCCGCCGCGTTGCGCCAGCAGGTCGATTTCGCCCAGCGGCGTGATCAGGCGGAATCCCAGGATGCGATAGCCCTTGGCCATCAGCCAAAGCGCGGCCAGCACTTCGGCGCGCCGCCCAAGCTTACGGGCCGCCGCGCCCCGGATCTGGCGAACGCTCGCCGTCATCCCGCCGCTTCCTTGAGGGCGAGGGCCTGGCGATAAAGATCCTTCCGGGAGAGGCCGAACGCCTTGGCGACTTCGGACGCCGCCTCGCCGAGCGGAAGTCTGGCGACGGCCTCGCGCAGGGCGGCCTCCACGTCACCCGCGCTGGCGGCCTTCTCGACGCCCGGGCCTACGAGAATGACGATCTCGCCCTTCGGCGCCTCGAATCTCGGGTCGGCGGCCAGGTCGGACAGACTTCCGCGTACGCAGGTCTCGTACAATTTCGTGAGCTCGCGGCAGACCGCCGCCGGCCGATGGCCAAACACCGTCGCCATGTCGGCCAGGCAATCGGCGACGCGCGATGCGCCCTCGTAGAAGATCAGCGTGGCGCGGATATTGGCGAATTCTTCGAGGAAGGTTCGGCGCGCGGCGCTCTTGGGCGGTGGAAAGCCCGCGAACATGAAGCGGTCCGTCGGCAGGCCGCCCAGCGTCAGCGCTGCCAAGGCGGCGGAGGCGCCGGGAATGGGGATCACCGGATGGCCGGCCGCAATCGCCTCCCGCGCCAGGCGATAGCCTGGGTCGGAAACCATCGGCGTGCCGGCGTCCGACACCAGCGCGATGCGCTCGCCGGCCTCCAGGCGCTCCAAGATTCCAGGGATGGTCCGTTCGGCGACGTGCTCGTCATGTCGCTCAAGGCGCGTTCGGATCCCGTAGGCCGAAAGCAGCTTGCCGGAGACGCGGGTGTCCTCGGCGAGAAGCACGTCGCAGCCCGCAAGCACATCGAGCGCGCGCAGGGTGATGTCGCGCAGATTGCCGATCGGGGTCGCGACCAGATAGAGGCCTGGCGACAGTGACGCATCCGAGAGGGCTGGCGGCGGAGGCTGACGGCTCAAATCACGCGTCCTTCGGATCTCACTCAATCTCAGTTCCATCCCTCGGCGGCGCTAAACCATCGCGGGGCGTACTCATATCAGGTCACCAGCAGGCCTGTCAGCCGGTCCAGGACAAGACGTCCGGCGCGCGTCGCCCTTAGGCGAGTGTGATCTTCCACGAGCAGGCCAGCCTCGACCAGATCATGCACCTTGGGCCGGTCATACGTCAGTCCCAGGGCGCTTATTTCAGAGAACGAGACGCCGGCGTCGATGCGCAGGCCCAGCAACAGCCGCTCCTCGGCGGCCTCTTCCGGTGTCAGGATCTCCTTGGCGAAGCCAAATCCGGTCTCCCTGACGGCGGTGGTGTAGTCGGCGATCCCGCGATGGGCGATGGTGGCCGCGCGCCCCTCCGACAGGTTAAGGCGCCCGTGCGCGCCGGGCCCGACGCCGACATAATCGACGCCCCGCCAGTAGACCAGATTGTGGCGCGACCGCGCCGCCTCGCCCCAGGCGTGGTTCGACACCTCGTAGGCGTCGAAGCCCGCCGCTTCCAGAACCTCCTGCGTCGTTTCGAACAGGGTCGCCGCGAGGTCCTCGTCCGGGACTTTCAATGTCCCACGCCCCACCGCCCGATCGAAGGCGGTGCCGGTCTCGATGGTCAGCTGATAGGGCGAAACGTGTTCCGGCCCCGCCGCCAAGGCCTCGGCCAGCTCGGCGCGCCAGGCGGCGTCGGTCTGGCCTGGGCGCGCATAGATCAGGTCGATCGACAGGCGCGGAAAGGTTCGGCGGGCCGTCGCCATGGCCCGTCGCGCCGACCCGGCGTCGTGGTTGCGACCCAGCATCTTTAGGGCTTCGTCGTCGAGCGCCTGGACGCCCAGCGACAAGCGCTGGACGCCAGCGCTGGCCAGGGCCGCGAAGCGATCGGACTCCGCATCCGTGGGGTTGGCTTCCAGGCTGATTTCGAGATCGTCGGCCGGCGACCACAGCCGCTTGGCGGTCTCGATCACGCGGGCGACCTGGACCGGATCCATCAGCGAGGGTGTGCCGCCGCCGAAGAAGATCGACAGCAGCCTGCGATCGCCGGTCAGCGCCCGCTGGGCCTCAAGGTCCGCGACAATGGCGTCGGCCAGCGCCGCTTGCTCCGCGCTTCGCCCTCGGTCGCGCACGACATTGAAGTCGCAATAGGGGCAGATGCGGGCGCAGTAGGGCCAGTGAACATAGACCCCCAGCTCGGCCGGATCACTCAAAAAGCGCCGCCTTCAGCTTGGCGAAGGCCCGGGCGCGGTGGCTCATCGCGTCCTTGGCCGCCGGCTCCATCTCGCCGAAGGTCGTCTGATGACCTTCCGGGACGAAGATGGGATCGTAGCCGAAGCCGCGATCGCCGCGCGGCGGGAAGCTCAGGGCTCCGTCAATACGACCCTCGACGACGACGGCCGGACCGTTCGGCCAAGCCACGGCCAGGGCCGAGGTGAACCAGGCCGAGCGGTCGTCGGACCCGGTCTCTTCGAGCCTCTCCTCGACCTTGCGCATGGCCGCTGCAAAGTCCTTGCCGGGGCCGGCCCAGCGCGCGGAATAGACGCCCGGCGAGCCCCCAAGCGCGGCGACCGACAGGCCGGAATCGTCCGCCAGAGCGACGAGGCCCGAGCGGTCGGCCGCATGGCGCGCCTTCAGCAGGGCGTTGCCGACGAAGGTGCTCTCGGTTTCCTCCGGCTCAGGCAGACCCAGTTGGCCAGCGGTGACAATCTCGAAGCGACCGTCAAGCAGCGCCATGATCTCCGGAACTTTGCCAGGATTGTGGGTGGCGGCCACAAGCTTCATTCCCATCTCAAGCTTCAGCGCCATTCGTCCCTCCGGGGCAAACAAGGAAAACCAGTTCGATGCGGCTCCTTTACTCCGCCCTGTCGCCTTTTGCGCGCAAGGTTCGTGTTTTGGCCTTCGAAAAAGCCCTTGCCGACCGCATGCGCCTGGAGCCCGCCGCCCCCTACCAGGACGAGGCGGTCCGCGTCCTCAACCCACTGAACAAGATCCCGACTCTCGTGACCGACGACGGTGAGGCCGTCTACGACTCGGCGGTGATCTGCGACTATCTCGACGGATTGGCCGAACCGCGCCTGATCCCGCAGGGCCAGCCAGAACGTCGCCGCGCCTTGACGCTGGAAGCCGCCGCGGACGGCTTGGGGGACGCGGCGCTGCTGGTCGTGCGCGAGCGGATGCGCCCCGAGGGCGAGCGCCGGCAGGACGTGTTCGAGCGCCAGCTCAAGGCGATCGCGGCCGCGCTCGACCTGTTCGAAAGCGTCGACCTGACCGTGGATCGTTTCGGGATCGGCGAGATCGCCGTGGCGGTCCAGCTCGGCTATCTGGACGCGCGGAAGGTTGTCGACTGGCGAGAGGAGCGGCCGGCCCTTGCCTCTTGGTTTGAGGACGTCTCAAAACGCCCCTCGATGGTCGCTACCGATCCCAGCGCCAGCTGACTGTGGCGCTTGAGACACGGCCGCGGACGAGCGCGCAACATTACTAGAGTTTAATATCGTTTTTCGATAATCGCGATTGGCGGAACGGAAATCGGCTCCTATTTGTTGATCGTGGCAGGCGCTGGATCGTCGGCGCCCGCCACATCTCTTGAACCGGAAAGCCCCATGTCCGCCGCCCGCCTGTTTCGCCTCGCCGACAAGGTCATCATGACCGCCATCACCGTCGCCCTGATCGCGGCCGTGCCGGTCTCGGTCGTGGCGTTCGTGGCGCAGACGCTCTAGGGGCCAGTCCGGCGGGAGTCTCGCCGTTGACGTTTCCCGCGACGCGGGGCGTTCTGTTCAGCGTCGCTGTCGGGGAGCAGCCATGCGCGCCTTGGGGCCAGGCTCCGTTTCGAGTTTCCTGAAGATCATCCTGGACGTCATCTACGTCGGGCTTTGGATCTTCGTGAGTCTTCTGTCGCTGTTCACGCTGGTCGCGCTGTTGTTCAGCTTCAATCCTGAACTGCTGGCCTCGATGCTGCCGATCAGCGATGCGGTCGAGGCTGTCAGCCGCGACGGCCCGCTGTTCGCGGGCGCCCTAGCCGCCTGGGCGCTGCTTCTGGGCGGCTGGATGGTGATCGTCGAGCGCCTGCGCAAGATCTTCGCGACCCTGACCGCCGGCGACCCCTTCCATCCCGACAATGTCGTGCGCCTGCGTCTGATCGGCCTGGTGCTCGCGGGCCTGGAGGTCGGCCGCTACGTGTTCTCGGGCATGGCCCGCTGGCTGGCCCCCAAGACCAAGGTCATCAACGACAGCTTTACCCTGACCGCCTGGTTCTCGGTCCTTGTCGTGTTCGTGCTGGCCGAGGTGTTCCGTGAGGGCGCGCGCCTTCGCCGTGACGCCGAACTGACGATCTGATCCGGAGCAAGCTTTCGATGCCCGTTCGCGTGAACCTCGACCGCGTGCTGCTGGACCGTCGCATGTCGCTGACGGAGCTTTCCGATCGTGTCGGCGTAACGATCGCCAACCTCTCCATCCTGAAAACCGGCAAGGCGCGGGCGGTGCGCTTCTCGACCCTCGACGCCCTGTGTCGCGAGTTGCAATGCCAGCCGGGCGACATCCTGACCTTCGAGAGCGGCCCGCCCGGCGGCTATGAGGAAGATTAGTTGAGGCGGCGCTTCTTGAGCAGGCTGTTGCGGTCCATGGAGCGCACCTCGACTTCGAAGGCGTCACCCTCGCGCAGGATCTTCAAGGGCGCCGTGACGCCCGCCTCGCCCAAGCTCCAGAGGGCCGTGTAGAACTCGGCGAGGTCCGAGACCGGCTTGCCGTCGACGGCAAGGATCAGGTCGCCGGGCTTGATCTCGGCGCGCGCGGCCGGACCCTTGGGCGAGATCCCCACGACCACAACATGGTTCTCCATTTCCTGGGCGAAGATCCCCAGCCACGGGCGCGGCGGGTGCGGCGAGCGTCCGCGCGCCATGTCGTCCAGGATGGGCGGCAGCAGTTCGGCGGGCACGAACATGTTCAGCGGCCGGGTCTCGCCGGTCTGGTCGCGGCCCTCCAGGGTCAGCGAGCCAAGGCCCACCAGATCGCCCTTGGGTCCGATCAGGGCCGCGCCGCTCCAGTGCGGGTGGGCGGGCGCGGTGATGATCGCCTCGTCCAGCAGATATTCCCAGTAGCCGGCGAAGGGGATGCGGGCCAGGACCTTGCTGGCCAAGGCGTGGGCGCGTCCGCCCGCGCCGGCGGCGATCACCGGCGCGCCGGCCTCCAGGTCCTTGGCGCTGCCCAAGGTGATGACCGGCAAGTCCAGAGGCTCCAGCGCCTGCACCAAGCCTAGGCCCGAGCGGGCGTCCAGGCCCAGCACATGCGCTGGAATGCGGCGACCGTCGTTGCGGGTGAGCACGACGTCTTCCGCCTCGGTTATCAGGTAGGCCATGGTCAACACCAGGCCCGAGGGGCCGATAACCACGCCGTTGCCGACGCGCTCGGTTCCCAGGATCGCGGCGGTGTAGGCGTCGGCCGGGACCTTCGCCTCCAGGGCCACCACGCTGGCCAGGACGTGGTCGAGGTCGAACCGGTAGGCCTCGGCCGACGGACGCAGGCGCGCTTCGACTTCGTAACCTTCGAACGGGGTAGGCACACAGAACTCCTGATCTTTCAGGGTTCGAATCTGGGTCCTGGCGCCTTCCCGGACAAGGGGCCTAACCGCCGATGACCGAGCGCTGCAGAGCGAACAGTTCGCCGATGCCCTTTTCCGCCAGGCCGTAGAGCGCTTCGAACTCGGCGCGCGTGAAGCCACGCTTTTCGCCGGTCGCCTGGATTTCGACGATGTCGCCCGCGTTGGTCAGCACGAAATTGCTGTCAGCCTCGGCGCTGGAGTCTTCCTCGTAGTCGAGGTCCAGCACCGGAGTGTCCTTGAAGACGCCGCACGAGACGGCGGCGACCTGGCCGAGGATCGGATCGGTCTTCAGCACGCCCTCGTCCAGCAGATACTTCGTCGCCAGCCGCAGAGCGACCCAGGCGCCGGTGATAGCGGCGGTGCGGGTGCCGCCGTCGGCCTGGACGACGTCGCAGTCCAGGGTGATCTGGCGCTCGCCCAGGGCTTTCAAGTCGACCACGGCGCGCAGCGAGCGGCCGATCAGGCGCTGGATTTCCTGGGTGCGGCCGCTCTGCTTCCCGGCGGCGGCTTCCCGGCGGCCGCGGCTGTGGGTGGCCCGCGGCAGCATGCCGTACTCGGCGGTGACCCAGCCCTGGCCCTTGTTGCGCAGCCAGCCCGGAAGATTCTCCTCGACCGTGGCGGTGACCAGCACCTTGGTGTGGCCGAACGAAATCAGGCACGAGCCTTCGGCGTAGCGGTTGACGCCGGTTTCCAGCGTGACGGCGCGCATCTGGTCGGGGGCGCGTTCGGACGGACGCATGGGAAACTCCGGGGTTTGAATAGGTTGATGGGGCCGCTTATCCTATTGCTGGCGGAACTTGAAAGGGGCCGACTTCTTTTGTTCGCTGACCGGGTCTCAAACGACACGACTCAAGAGGGCAGGCTCGGGATGACGCCATGACGCAGCTGTTCCCAGGGCCGATCGTCCGCGCGCCGGGGCTTACCGAGCTGGACGCCCGCGCTCGCGACATTTTCCGGCGGGTCGTGGAGTCGTATCTCGAGACCGGCGAGCCCGTGGGTTCGCGGACGATCTCCAAGGGCGGCGTGGCGCTGTCGCCCGCCTCGATCCGAAACACCATGCAGGATCTCGCGCAGCTCGGGCTGCTGGACGCGCCCCACACCAGCGCGGGGCGGATGCCGACCCACGCCGGCCTGCGAATGTTCGTCGATGGCTTCCTGGAGGTGGGCGACATCGCCGAGGCCGAGAAGCGGGCGATCGAGGCGCGGCTAGCGGTCAAGGGGCGCTCGTTCGAGGAGGCCCTGGCCGAGGCTTCGGCGGTGCTCTCGGGGCTGGCGGGCGGCGCGGGCATCGTCGTCACGCCGGTCCGCGAGGGCGGGGTCAAGCACGTCGAGTTCGTGCCGCTGGGCGGCGGCCAGGTTCTGGCGGTCATGGTGTTCGAGGATGGCCAAGTCGAAAACCGCCTGATGCGGCAAGCGCCCGGCGTGACGCCTTCGGCTCTGCAGGAAGCCAGCAATTTCCTCAATGCTCGCCTGCGCGGTCGCACCCTCAGCGAGGCGCGGGTCGAAATGGGCGCTGAGTTGGACACTGCGCGCCGCCAGCTGGACGAGACCGCCGCTCGTCTGGTCGAGGAGGGCCTCGCGGCTTGGAGCGGCGGCGAGGGCGACGCCCGCTCTCTGATCGTCCGTGGGCAAGCCAACCTGCTGGCCGACGCAAGGGCTCGCGAGGACATCGACCGGGTGCGCCAGCTGTTCGACGATCTCGAGCAAAAAGGACAGCTGATCGGCCTGCTCGACGACGTCCGCGACGCCGAGGGCGTGCGCATCTATATCGGGGCCGAGACTCGGCTCTTTTCGCTTTCGGGTTCCTCCGTGATCGCGGCGCCCTATATGACTGGCCGACAGAAGGTGCTGGGCGCGATCGGCGTGATCGGTCCCGCCCGCTTGAACTACGCCCGTGTCATCCCGTTGGTGGACTACACCGCCCGGGTGCTCGGGCGCATGATGGATGGATAAGGACCTTAAGAGATGACCGACGACCAAACGCCGGCTGAAGACACGATGTTCGAGACCGAAGACCTCGCCCAAGAGGTCGAGGCCCTGAAGGCCGAGGTCGCCGCCCTCAAGGAGCAGGCGCTTCGCTACGCCGCCGAGGCCGAGAACACCAAGCGCCGCGCGGAGCGCGAGATGAACGACGCGCGCGCCTATGCGATCCAGAAGTTCGCGCGCGACCTGCTGGGCGCCGCCGACAACCTGGCCCGCGCCACCGCCCACAGCCCGCGCGATTCGGCCGATCCGGTGGTGAAGAACTTCGTTATCGGCGTCGAAATGACCGAGAAGGAGCTGCTGACCGCCTTCGAGCGCAACGGCTTGAAGAAGATCGACCCGGCCAAGGGCGAGAAGTTCGATCCGCACCTCCATCAGGCGATGATGGAGCAGCCTTCGGACGAAGTCGCCGCGGGCGGCGTCGTGGCGGTTCTGCAGGCGGGCTACGAGCTGATGGGCCGCCTGGTCCGCCCGGCCATGGTGGCGGTGGCCGCCAAGGGTTCGACCGGCCCGGCGGCCTCCGAGGCCTCCGCCGCCGCCAACCCCTACGCCGACGCGGCGGCCGACGCCGACGGTTCGGGCGGCTCGTTCGACACCAAGGCCTGAGCCCGTCGAATTTTGCCTTCGGGGGCGCGCAAATGACGGGCGCGCCCCCTTTCCCCCTTCGCGCTTTGCGATAATGTCGGCGGTCCATTCACCACGGGGGTAGCGGGCGATTCTGAAATCGGACGCCCGTACGATCTGGACCGCACTATGAAGCTTACCATCGAACGGGCGGCGCTCCTTAAGGCGCTGGGGCATGTGCAGAGCGTCGTGGAGCGGCGCAACACCATCCCGATCCTGTCGAATATCCTGTTGTCCGCCGAACGTGACCAGCTGTCGTTCTCGGCGACCGACCTGGACATGGAGATCATCGACGAGGGCCTGGCCCAGATCGACGTGCCCGGCCAGATCACGGCGCCGGCCCACACCCTGTACGAGATCGTCCGCAAGCTGCCCGACGGCGCCGACGTGTCGTTGAGCTTCAGCGGCGATGATCCGCGCCTGGTCATCCAGGCCGGCCGCTCGCGCTTCAACCTGCCGGTGCTGCCGGCCGGCGACTTCCCGGTGATGAGCAGCGACGGCCTGTCGAGCCGCATCGCCGTCGACACCAACGAATTGATCCGCCTGATCGACAAGACGCGTTTCGCGATCTCGACCGAAGAGACCCGCTACTACCTGAACGGTCTTTATCTCCACACCGTCAATGACGGCGGCGAGACCAAGCTGCGCGCCGTGGCCACCGACGGCCACCGCCTGGCGCTGGCCGAAATGCCGGCGCCGGAGGGCGCGGTTGGCCTGCCGGGCGTGATCGTGCCGCGCAAGACCATCGCCGAGGCCCGCCGCCTGATGGAATCGGCCGGCGAGACGGTTGATTTGCAGGTCTCGCCGCAGAAGGTCCGCTTCGAGTTCGGGGCCGCCGCCCTGACCTCCAAGGTGATCGACGGCGCCTTCCCCGACTACATGCGCGTGATCCCGCGCGACAACGCCAAGATCCTGACGCTCGACAACGACCTGTTCGCCAAGGCCGTCGATCGCGTGGCCACGATCTCGGCCGAGAAGAGCCGCTCGGTGAAGCTGGCGGTCGAGCCGGGGCGCATCACCCTGACCGTCCGCAACATGGAAGCCGGCCAAGCCGTCGAAGAGGTCGAGGTCGACTACGACGGCGAGCCCTTCGAGATCGGCTTCAACGCCCGCTACCTGCTCGACGTCTGCGGCCAGATCGCCGGCCCGCAGGCCGAGTTCCGCTTCGCCGACCCGGCCAGCCCGACCCTGGTGGTCGACCCGGTCGACCCCGGCGTCAAGTACGTCCTGATGCCGCTGCGGGTCTAATCCGCGATTTTCGAGTGATGACGAACGGGCGCTTTGGGCGCCCGTTCCGCTGTTTGGGGGTCCGTATGAACAAGCTGCTCGCCACGTCCGTCGCCGTCCTGGCCCTCGCCGCCGCCGCGCCCGCCCTGAGCCAGGCGCAGGCGATCGAGCGCCGTGAGATCGGCAACCAGATCCTGGAGAACGTGCCGGTGGCCCCGGCCTCGATCAGGGAGGGGCTGGCCAAGTACCAGAACGCCCGCTCGGCCGGCTTCGTGGACTGGGCTCCGGGGGGCGGCATTCTGATCAGCACCCGCTTTGGCAACACCAACCAGCTGCACCGCGTCGCCGCCCCGGGCGCGGACCGCAGCCAGATCACCTTCTATGAAGAGCCGGTCGGCGGGGCCAGCGCCCTGCCCACGGGCCAGATCCTTTTCTCCAAGGACACCGGCGGGGACGAGTGGTTCCAGTTGTTCCTACTCGGCCCTGACGGCAAGACGATCCAGCTCACCGAGCCGAGCACGCGCAATCAGTCGCCGGCCCGCTCGCAGGACGGCGCGACGATCGTCTGGGCGAAGGCCGTCAAGGGCTCGGCCGACTACGACATCCTGATGCGCGACGCCTCGGGCGCGACCAGGGTGATCTACAAGGGCCAGGGCCAGGTGTCGCCGGAGGCGGTGTCGCCCGATGGCAAGACCGTCCTGCTCGGCCGTTACTTCTCGATCAGCGAGTCCAAGCGCTGGCTGCTCGACGTGGCCAGCGGCAAGCTGACCGAGCTGAACCCGTCCAAGTCCAAGATTTCCTATTCCGGTGGCGTGTTCACGCCCGACGGCAAGAGCGTCTTGATGCTATCGGACGAGGGCTCGGATTTCACCCGCCTCGTGCAGTACGATTTGGCCACGGGCCAGAAGACCATCGTGTCAGGCGAGCGCCCCTGGGACATCGAGAGCTTCACCCTGTCGGACGACGGCCGCGTCCTGGCCTATTCGTTCAACGAGGACGGCTATTCCAAGCTGGTGGTGCAGGACTTCCGCACCCGCCGCGCCCTGCCGCAGCCCCAGCTGCCGGCCGGAGTCGTCTCGGGCCTGGCCTTCTCGCCGGACGGTGCGCGCCTGGGCTTCAGCCTAGCCTCGCCGACGGCGGCCAGCGACGCCTGGAGTTGGGGCGTTCTGGACGGCAAGCTGGAGCGCTGGACGGCCTCGGAGCTGGGCGGCCTTGATCCCAAGGCGCTGGCGACGCCGGAGCTGGTCCGTTTCCCGTCCTTCGACAAGCGCTCGATCCCGGCCTTCGTCTACAAGCCCAAGCTGGCCGCAGGCCAGAAGGCGCCGGTGATCATCAGCATCCACGGCGGCCCCGAGGGTCAGTCGCGTCCGACCTTCGACACCTTCAGCCAGCACGCGGTCGCCGAGCTGGGCGCGGCGGTGATCGTGCCCAATGTCCGCGGCTCCACCGGCTACGGCAAGACCTTCCACTCCCTCGACAACGCCGAGAAGCGCGAGGACTCGGTCAAGGACATCGGCGCGCTGCTGGACTGGATCAAGACCCAGCCCGACCTCGATCCCAGCCGGGTGGTGGTCTATGGCGGCTCGTACGGCGGCTACATGTCCCTGGCGGTCATGACCCACTATTCGGACCGCATGGCCGGCGGCATCGAGATGTTCGGCATCTCCAACTTCGTGTCGTTCCTGCAGAACACCGAGGCCTACCGCCGCGACCTGCGCCGCGCCGAATATGGCGACGAGCGGGACCCGAAGATGCTGAAGGCCTTCGAGACCATTTCGCCGATGAACAACGTCCAGAAGATCACCAAGCCGATGCTGGTGATGCAGGGCTGGAACGATCCCCGCGTGCCCAAGTCGGAGTCAGACCAGGTCGTCGCCAAGCTGCGCGGCCAAGGCGTGGAGACCTGGTACGTGCAGTTCAAGGACGAGGGCCACGGCTTCCGCAAGAAGGTCAACAGCGACCGTCGCCGCGAGGTCGAGGTGCAGTTCCTGCAGAAGGTGTGGGGTCTGCCGTCGCGATAGAGCCTCGTCGCTAGCGTTCTAGTCGTTGCCACCAGCGAAAGTCGCGCTAAGGTCCGTTGCGTATAAAAACGGGAGGTGGCGATGGCCAAGGTGAACTACGTGACGGTCGGCTCCAACGACCTTGAAAAGGCGAAGGCGTTCTACGACGCTCTGCTCGGATCGATCGGGTTCAAGCCGCTTTTCGATCACCCCTCCGGCGGTCGCCTCTATCGGGGCGACGGTTGCATGTTCGGGGTTCTGGGCCCGTATGACGGCAATCCCGCCTGCGTCGGCAACGGCATGATGGGCGGCTTTGCGTTCGATACGGTCGAGGAGGTCGACGCCTTCCACGCCAAGGCCCTTGAGCTTGGCGGCGCGGACGAGGGCGCGCCTGGAGCCCGTATGCCCAAGGCCTATTTCGCCTATTTCCGCGACCTGGATGGCAACAAGCTGTGTGGGTACAAGCTGGGCTGAACGCCCCCTGTAGCCTCGGCCGACGACACCGCTTAAGAACGCGGCATGGCGTCGGCCGCACTGCTTTCCCTGACCCTGACGGATTTCCGGTCGTACGACCGCGCCCGGCTCGAGACCGGCGGGCGCAGCGTCTATCTGTTCGGGCCCAATGGCGCGGGGAAGACCAACCTTCTCGAGGCCATCAGCCTTCTGACGCCCGGCAAGGGGTTGCGGGGCGCGAGCCTTGGCGAGGTTGGCCGGCGCTTGCCGGGCGAGGCGATCGGTCGGCCTTGGGCCGTGGCCGCCGAGGTCGAGAGCGGCGCTGACGAGCCCGCGCGGATCGGCACGGGCGTCGAGCAGGGTGGCGCCAGTCGGCGAACCGTGCGCCTCGACGGCGAGACCGTGTCGCCGGGGCGTCTGGCCGACCATGTCCGGCCAATCTGGCTGACGCCCGCCCAAGATCGTTTGTTCCTTGAGGCGGCGTCGGAGCGTCGGCGTTTTTTCGACCGGCTCGTCTTCGCCGGTGAGCCGTCGCACGCCGCCAACGCCAACGCCTACGACAAGGCCCAGCGCGAGCGGATGCGCCTCCTGACCGAGGCCGCCGATCGCGGCGAGCCGCCGGACGCCACCTGGCTCAACGCGTTGGAGGCGCGGCTTGCCGAGAGCGGGGCTCTGTTGGCCCAGGCGCGGGCGCGGACGCTGCAGGCGCTCCAGGCCGAGATCGATGGGCGTGGGGACCGGCCGTTCCCGCAGGCGCGCCTGACGCTGACGGGGGAGTGGGAAAAGCTGGCGCTGGATGATGCGCCCTTCGCGCTGATTGAGGAGAAGCTCGCTAGCGCGCTGAGCGCCGCCCGCACCCGCGACGCCGCCGCCGGCCGCGCCTTGACCGGCCCTCATCGCGGCGATCTGGCGATCTTCCATGTCGAGAAGGACCGTCCGGCGGCGGAATGCTCGACCGGAGAGCAGAAGGCCCTGATTTTGAACCTCGTTTTGGCCCAGGCCGCGCGACTTTCGCGTGCGGAATCCGCGCCGAATCCTGTAATATTGCTCGACGAAGTCGCCGCGCATCTCGATCTTGCCAGACGAGCCGCATTGGCCGACGAACTCACGGCGCTCAAGCTCCAGGCCTTCCTTACCGGCACGGACGAGTCGCTGTTCGACCATCTCAAGGGTCGGGCTCTAGGCGTTCGCGTGGGCGACGCCGGCCTGACCGCTCTGGAAGACGAATGACCGAGAATACCGAAGACCAAGTTCCAGACGTGTCGAGCCCGGAAATGACGACCGAGGAAGCCGCCGCCCAGTACGGCGCGGACTCGATCAAGGTCCTGAAGGGTCTGGACGCCGTTCGCAAGCGTCCTGGGATGTACATCGGGGACACCGATGACGGCTCGGGCCTGCACCACATGGTCTATGAGGTTGTCGACAACGCCATCGACGAGGCCCTGGCCGGTCACGCGACCAAGGTCCAAGTGATCCTGAACGCCGACGGCTCGGTCACGGTCACCGACGACGGCCGAGGCATCCCGGTCGGCATCCACGAGGAAGAAGGCGTCTCGGCGGCGGAGGTCATCATGACCCAGCTGCACGCCGGCGGTAAGTTCGACCAGAACAGCTACAAGGTCTCGGGCGGCCTGCACGGCGTGGGCGTCTCTGTCGTCAACGCGCTGTCTGACTGGTTGGAACTTTTGATCCACCGCGACGGCAAGGTTCACCAGATGCGCTTCGAGCGCGGCGATGCGGTGACCTCGCTGAAGGTCACCGGTGACTCGCCGGTGCGCGAGGACGGGCCCAAGGCGGGCGAGACTCTGACTGGCACCGAGGTGACGTTCTTCCCGTCCAAGGACACTTTCGCCTTCATCGAGTTCGACCGGAAGACGCTCGAACACCGTCTGCGCGAACTGGCCTTCCTGAACTCGGGCGTCACCATCTGGTTCAAGGACCATCGCGACGCTGAGCCTTGGGAGGAGAAGCTCCATTACGAAGGCGGCATCGAAGCCTTCGTTCGGCACTTGGACAAGGTCAAGACCCCGCTGCTGAAGGCACCGATCACGGTGCGCGGGGTGAAGGACAAGGTCGAGGTCGACCTCGCTATGTGGTGGAATGACAGCTATCACGAGCAGATGCTGTGCTTCACCAACAACATCCCCCAGCGGGATGGCGGCACGCACCTTTCGGCCTTCCGCGCGGCCCTGACGCGGATCATCACCAACTACGCCGAAAGCTCGGGCATCCTGAAGAAGGAAAAGGTCAACCTCGGCGGCGAAGACGCCCGCGAAGGCCTGACCTGCGTCCTGTCGGTCAAGGTGCCGGACCCGAAGTTCAGCTCCCAGACAAAGGACAAGCTGGTTTCGTCCGAAGTTCGCCCGGCCGTGGAAGGCCTGGTGTCGGAGGGGCTCTCGACATGGTTCGAGGAACACCCCAACGAGGCCAAGGCCATCGTCTCGAAGATCGCCGAGGCCGCCGCCGCCCGCGAGGCCGCCCGCAAGGCGCGCGAACTGACCCGTCGCAAGAGCGCGCTCGACATCACCAGCCTGCCCGGCAAGCTGGCCGACTGTTCCGAACGCGATCCGGCCAAGTCCGAGATCTTCATCGTCGAGGGTGACTCGGCCGGCGGCTCGGCCAAGCAGGCCCGCAACCGAGACAACCAGGCCGTCCTGCCCCTGCGCGGCAAGATCCTGAACGTCGAGCGCGCCCGTTTCGACAAGATGCTGTCGTCCGACCAGATCGGCACGCTGATCACCGCCCTGGGGGCGGGCATCGGCCGCGACGACTTCAACCCGGACAAGGTGCGCTACCACAAGATCGTGCTGATGACCGACGCCGACGTCGACGGCGCTCACATCCGCACCTTGCTGCTGACCTTCTTCTACCGGCAGATGCCGGAGCTGATCGAGCGCGGCTACATCTACATCGCCCAGCCGCCGCTCTACAAAGCCAGCAAGGGCAAGTCGTCGCGCTACCTGAAGGATGACGCCGAGATGGACGCCTTCCTGGTGGACGAAGGCGTCGACGGCGCCGAGCTCGACCTGGCGACGGGCGAGCGCCTGATCGGCCAGGACCTGCTGGCCCTCGTCCAGACCTGCCGCTCGGCCAAGGGCAATATCGATCGCCTGGCCGCCCGCGCGCCGGCGACCGCCATCGAGCAGGCGGCCCTGGCCGGCCTGCTGGGCGACGACGCCGATCCCGCGGCGGCCGCCAAGCGGCTCGATCTCTACGCCGAAGAGGGTGATGGGCCCTGGAGCGGCGAGCGCGGCGACACGGGCTTTGTGTTCAGCCGGGTGCGGCGCGGAGTGTCGGAGCGGGTCGTGCTCGACGACGTTCTGCTCAACGCCGCCGACGCCCGTCGCCTCGCCGAGCGCGCGGTCAAGCTGGCTGAGGTGTTCTCCGGTCGGGCCGTCTTCCGCCGTAAGGACAAGTCGACCACCATTCGCGGGCCGCTCGACCTGGTGAACGCGGTGCTCGACGCCGGGCGCAAGGGCCTGGCGATCCAGCGCTACAAGGGTCTGGGCGAGATGAACCCGGAACAGCTGTGGGAAACCACGCTGGACGCCGAGGCCCGCACCCTGCTGCAGGTCCGAGTCAACCACGCCGACGACGCCGACGACATGTTCAGCCGCCTGATGGGGGATCTCGTCGAGCCGCGTCGCGAGTTCATCCAGGAGAACGCGCTGGACGCCGAGGTGGACGTCTAGGGCCTAGACGATTGTTTTCCGATCGCCGGGCGCCCGTTTTCGGAGCGTTCCGGCGTTTTCGCACCGCTGAGGCGATCGGAACCGCCCGCGCCCTTTCCACGCCATCGCGTGACGATGACGACCGCGTCATCTTCTTGAGCGGGGTGATTCGCTTAAGCGTATGCGTGGGAGTGCGTCAGTCATGGAACAAGACTCCAGTTTTCGTCCGGAACGGATCCTGGACTTGTCCGAACGGCTTTCGAGCGTAGCGGGCGAGAAGATTGGCGAGATCGCCAGGGTCAACCGCGCCGCCAAGATGCTTGCAATCAACGCCCTGATCGTCGCGGCGCGGGCGGGCGAGGCCGGCAAGGGCTTCGCGATCGTCGCCGAAGAGTTCAAGAAGATCTCCACGGAGATCGACGCCGTCGCCGCGGCGCTCGAAAGCCAGGTCCGCGCCGATCTCGACGATCTGTCGGCCATCGGCGGGGCGATCCTCGGGCACATGCGTGGGCAAAGACTGGCTGACCTGGCGCTCAACGCCATCGAGATCGTCGACCGAAATCTCTACGAGCGGACCTGCGACGTGCGCTGGTGGGCTACCGACTCGGCCGTGGTGGCTTGTCTGGCCGAAGGCGACGACACAGCGGCGCGGCGGTACGCCAGCGAGCGCCTGGGCGTGATCCTCGACGCCTACACGGTCTATCTCGATCTCTGGATCTGCGACAGCAAGGGGCGCGTGGTCGCCAACGGTCGGCCGAGCCGCTATCCTGGCGTTGTCGGCCGCTCGGTGGCCGACGCCAAGTGGTTCCAGGACGGTTTGCGCACGGCCTCTGGAGACGACTTCGTGGCTTGCGACATCGAGCGTTGCGGCCCGCTCGGCGATGCGCCTGTAGCCACCTACGCCACCGCCATCCGCGCGGGCGGACAGTCGAAAGGACAGGTGCTCGGCGTACTCGGCGTGCACTTCGACTGGCGTCCGCAGGCCCAGGCTGTCGTGGACGGCGTGCGCCTGACGCCGGAGGAGCGCGAACGCTCCCGGGTGATGCTGCTGGACCAGAAGGGGCGCGTCCTGGCGTCGTCTGACGGCAAGGGCGTCCTGGGGGAGACCTTTCCCCTGGACGTATCGAGCGGTCCGATGGGGAGCTACGCGAACGGAGACGTTACGGTCGGCTACGCCCTGACGCCCGGCTACGAGACCTATGCCGGCCTCGGCTGGTACGGCTGCATCGTCCAGCGACAGCAAGGCCAGAACGACGCGAGCGTCGCCGCCTGACCGCGTCGGCGCAATGAAGCGCGCCGTGATCAAAGTCACATTATGGCCGCCTGATTTCTGCGATCCATGGCGCTAGTCGGGGTGTGCGTTGGCGTCTAAAGCGACGACGAGACAACTGAAGCGAGATTTTTGATGTTCTCCGCGCCGCGCGCCGACCTTGTTCCGAATACCGCC
>NZ_QFQZ01000127.1 GCF_003243465.1 Caulobacter segnis | reverse complement strand
CGCTTCACGTTCATCAGACACTCCTCTCCAGCTCCGAAAAGCTAGCATGGGTGTCCACTGAAACGAGGGAGGATCACCCGATGATCTGCTCTTCCGCGAACCGTGATCGCTTCATCTGTCCGTCCTTTGGTCGGGGCGGACTCTAGTTATTTCTAGAGGAGTTTCAGGGGGGGGAAGTCAAGGGAAGCGACGGGACCAACATCTGTTGGACGGAGGCAGGAGAATTCAGAGTCCTTGAGGTCGATATTGAGCTCATGCCTCTAGGATTAGAGCGACTGTGCGACGAGAACGTACCGCTCAGTTGTTGCGCGGATCACGCCGCTAAGCTTTGCGAGGCCCCCAGTTCGACGTCCCTGGCTTCTGGCGAAATGACCGGGGCGATCGCGCTAAGTTGGTGGCATCCCAGGAAGCTTTAGTTCGGAGCATTTTGGGGGCGTGTTCAGTCGAACGCTGATCCCTAGGGCGATCAGGGCGCCCGCCACCGAGCAGAGCGTCAGCAGCGTTATGAGATCCAGCCGCGGCGCGCCGCCCACCCCCACATCCTTCCACTGGGAGGCCTGAAGGCAAAATCCAATCAGGGCCGCGTTGAGGCCGCCGCCGACCTTCACGCTCGCGGACATCAGCGAGAGCGACAGGGCTTGACTGGGCGCGGGAGCCCGCGCCGCAGGGGCCACGGCGTCGATGGAGATCGCCCAGTACATCATCGGCGTCAGCCCAAGCCCAAAGCCGTATACCGCCAACACCGCGTAGATCGCTTGGGACCTCAAGAGCGTGAAGGGAACCGCGGCGGCGGCGAGCGCGGTGACGACGAGCGCGGCGTGAAGCGTCGGGACGCGCCCGAGCCGTAGCGCGATGGCCGAACCGCAGGGGATCGCCACGGTTCCACCGACCGCGATCCAGAACAGCGCGCGGCCCGACCAGGCCGCGTCGCCGACGACGTTCTGGCCGATGAACAGCATGCCCGCGCCCAGCGCGTCGGTGAGCACGCCCGTGGCCAGGATCACGCCGACCAGCATCCACAGCCGGCCATTTTGGACCACGGCCTGAAGCCGGGCGCTCAGCGCGACGGGCGCCGCCCGCCCCGATGCTCCTCGTCGCGCCGTAGGCAGCGCTCCAGCGCTCAGCACATAGGCGAGGGCGGTCACAAGGGTCAGCAGCCCCATGGCGATTATCAGGTTCCGAGGCTCGAAGCGTCCGCCTTGCCCGCGCAGAATCGGGGCCACGCAGGCCGAGATGGCCAGTGTCCCCAGCATGGCGAAGCCTTTCTTCATGCCCCAGATCACGGTGGCGTCGTGACCTTGCTCGGCGATCTGGACCGCGCTGAGGTTCGCGGGAATGTCCGAGAAGGTGTAGGCGATCCGGAAGGCGACGAGGAAAATCAAGATCTGCCAGCTCGACGCCCATCCTCCGGTCGTCAGCGAGAAGAACGCGGTGAGCACGCCGCCGGCGATCAGCGGCGCGACGAGGTAGTAGAGCCGGTAGCTCCAGCCGCGACGGCTGAGGCCGTCGATCAGGCCGCCGACCAGCGGATCGGTCGCCGCGTCGGCGACGAGGCTGGTCATCACCAGCATGCCCGCCAGGTCGGGATCGACACCCAGCGTCTCGACCAGATGGAACAGGGCGAACAGCTTGAACATCCGCCACAGGATCGCCTTGCCGAAGTCGACGGTCGAGCACCGCGCCAGGAGCAGGAGGCGGGAGATCTGAAAAGGCATGCGCCGGAAGAGCCTTCGCGCCGGTGAGACGAATTCGAGATGCCAACCGCGCCCGGAGACGTTTATGTTCATGTCGTGAACGACGTGTAGCGTGCGAGGATGGCGCTTCGATGAACCCGGCTCCTTCCGCGCTCGCCCCGTCGTCGCGCGACGGGCTGTTCGACCTGAACGCCACCGAGCGCAGGGTCCTCCAGGTCGTGCGCCAGCAGGGCGAGGTGCACCGGGGGCGGATCGCCGAGCTGTGCGGCTTGCAAGCCTCGACCCTGACCAATGTCTCGACCTCGCTGATCCTGCGCGGCCTGCTCGTGGAGGTCATGGCCTCGCCGAGCGGCAAGCGGGGCAAGCCCCGGCAGATCCTGTCGCTGGCTCCCGAAGGGGCCTTCGCGGCGGGGGCGGCGCTGACCGTCGAGCACCTGGAGATCTGCCTCGCCGACCTCGCGGGCCAGCCGCGTTGGGAGGCTCGGCTGCCGCTCTGGGACCTGTCTCCAGAGGCTGTCGCCCAGGAGATCGCGCGCCAACTGGCGGAAGGGCGCGCGGCGCTGGGCTGGCCCGACGCGCGCTTCCTTGGGCTGGGGCTGGCGATGCCGGGCCATGTCGGACGGGGCTCGCCGATCCCGATTCCGCTGCCGCAGTTCGCGTCCTGGCGGGGGCTGCATCCTGGACGGTTTCTCGCGGAGCGTCTGGGCGTGAGGGTGGTCTACGAGAACGATGCGGCGTCGATGGCGCTGGCGGAGTCGCTGTTCGGCGATGGTCGCCAGTTCCGGAGCTTCCTGTCGATCTATGTCGCCCATGGGGTGGGCGGCGGGCTGATCATGGACGGTCAGCTTCAGCGCGGCGCGCATGGCAACGCCGGGGAGATCGGGGCCTTCTTCCCGCGCAATCTCGCCAGGCCCTCGGGAGACGATCTCCTGGCGCATCTGGCGCGGTGGGGCTTTCCGGTCAGTCGGATCGAGGACGTGACGCTGACCGAAGAAATCCGCCCCGCGATCGAATCTTGGATCGAGCGCGCCGCCGACCAGCTGCTCGAGGTCGTCCGGAGCGCGACCTACCTTCTCGATCCGGAGGCGGTGTTCGTATGCGGGCTGCTGCCAAAGCCGGTGGCGGAGCGCCTGGTGGAGCGGATGCGGTCGGCAGCGGCGGCGCGTGTTCGCGATGAAAACCCTTGGCCGGAAATCCGGTTGAGTTCGGTGACCGCCTCCGGTCCCCGGCTCGGAGCGGCGGCCTTGCCTCTGACCGCCGCGCTCGCCCCCGAACCGCTGTCCGCGATCGGATTTTAGTTCAGAAGCGGAGGAAAAGGGCCGCCTGTCATTGCTCGGATGATTGCTGGCGACGTGTGTTTACGCTGTTTTTTCACCCCGAGCCCGCGTGAGCGCGATGGCCGAGGAAAAAACCGTCACATTTATCTTCTATTGATGAAGATATTGGCGGCCCGGAGAGATGCCGCCCTCCGTGGGGGTTTCAGTGCAAAAGATCCAATTCAACCGCGCCGGCGTCAGCTGGCTGGCGCTGACGGCCGCTCTGGTGGTCGCGCCGCTCTCGGCGGCCGCGCAGCAGGTGGACAAAGCGCGCGCGTCCAAGCCGTCTGCGGACCACAAGGCTTCGACGAAAGCCGGTGAAGCCCGCGATCAGGCCGAAGGTCTGGGCCTGCAGCTCGACACCCTGATCGTCACTGGCACCACCGTGGGCGAGCGCCAGTTCGAAACCTCCTACGCCGTGACGACCCTGTCCTCGGCGGATATCGAGCGGATCGCGCCGACGGGGACGATCGACATGCTGAACCGGATTCCCGGTGTCTATGGCGAGGCCAGCGGCGGCGAGGTGCAGAACGTCTGGCGCATCCGCGGCGTGCCGGGCGAGGGCGCCTTCACGGAGTTCCAGGAAGACGGCGCGCCAATCCTGGCCCAGAACGGCGCCCACTTCGCCAACTCCGACGTGTTGAGCCGCATCGACATCATGACCCAGCGGTTCGAGGTGGTGCGCGGCGGCACGGCGCCAGTCTTCGCCGACCAGGCGATCGCGATGATGAACAACATCAGCCGCCGCGGTGGCGACGTGGCCAAGGGCGCGGTCCGCCTGACCGCGGGCAGCATCGGCCTCGGCCGGGTCGACGCCTACTGGTCCGGGCCGCTGGCCGAGAAGACTTATCTGGCCTTAGGCGGCTTCTACAGGGTCAGCGATGGCTATCGGAAGATGGGCTACACCGCCGACAGGGGCGGCCAGTTCCGCATGAACCTGACGCGCGAGATCGAGGGCGGCGACGTCAACCTTTTCGTCCGCGTGCTCAATGACAAGAACGCCTTCATCCTCCCGGTGCCCCTGGCCAATCCGGACAATCCCCAGGACTCGCTGTCGGACGTCCTCGACCCGTTCACCGGCACCCTGAACACGCCGTCGCTGCGCCATGTGAAGATGATGATCCCACAGGGGAGCGCGCGCTCCGTCGAGGTGCTCGACCGCGACCTGACCGACGGGCGGCAAACCCGGCTGAAGACGGTCGGCCTCGACTTCCAGCGCACGCTGGGCGACGGCTGGCGGATCAGCAACAAGGCGCGGGCGACGGAGATCGGCGGCGGGTTGGACGCCATCTATTCCGAAGGCTATCCGACCAACGCCAACGTTTTCGCCCAGCGCTACGCCAGCGCGGCCGCCAAGGCGTTCGGCCCCGTCGCGCGCTTCGGCTACGTGATCGCCGGCGCGAACGGCGCCGAGGTCTATGACCCCGCCCAGGCGCACGGCCTGATCCTGACCGGCGACTACCGGGCGACGAACCTGAAGGTGAAGTCCCTGCTGGACGACTTTCGGGTCTCCAAGGCGCTACAGACGCCCTTGGGCCGCCACGACCTGACGTTCGGCCTGTTCGGCTCGCACTTCGAGCACAGCCTCGACTACTACCGCCAGCGGATGCTGATCGAGATGACGACCCAGCCCCGCCCGTTGGACTTGGTGGCCTACAACAGCGCCGGCAAGGTCATCGGCTCGGTCACCGACGGCGGCGTCATCACCTACGGCACCGCCGCCGACCGCGACTTCGCGCGGATGAACCACGTCGCGGTCTATCTGAACGACCAGTGGCACATCACCGACAAGCTGCGGATCGATGCGGGTTTCCGCCAGCAATACTCGAAGTTCCATGGCCGCAAGTACGGCACGGCGACGTACGACCTGGGCGACAAGACCACGCTGGCCGATGACAAGGTCAAGGGCCTGACTGGCCTCTTCAGCGAGCGGGAGGCCAGCTACGACCTGTTCTCGTGGACCGCCGGCGCCTATTACGAGTTCTCCAAGCGCGTGGCCGGCTATGTCCGCTACGCCAAGTCCTACAACGCGCCGTCCGCGCGCAGCGTCGTGCGCGACGCCGAGATCGACATGACCGAGGTCGATCAGTACGAGGGCGGCCTGAAGCTCGATACGAAGAAGCTCGATGTCTTCGCCACCGTCTTCTACGCCAAGTACGCGCCGTACTCGGCGGCCGGCTCCGGCATCGATCCCAAGACCGGCGAGATCATCCAGGCCAACTATACCGGCGACGCGGTCAGCCCCGGCTTCGAGCTGGCCGCCAAGTACCGCCCGGTGCGGTGGTTCCGGATCGACTCGTCGATCAACTACAACGGCATCAAGCTGGCGCGCCTGACCGACGAGTACGGCGGTCCGCCGATCGACGCCAACGGCAAGATGCCGACCCGCCAGCCCAAGTGGTACGGCTCGATCTCGCCCAGCGTCAGCTTCAAGCTCGGCAAGGTCGATATGGACGCCTACGCCCGCGTCAACTACGTCGGCGACCGTTATGTGGACGTCAGCAACACGACTCTGATGCCCGCCTACACCACGTTGGATCTCGGCGTGTCCGCTGACTTCGACGACTGGAAGATCAAGCTCGCCGGCCGAAACATGACCAAGACCTTCGCCCTCACCGAAGGTAATCCGCGCGCCGACAAGCTGGTGGGGCAGGGCACGCCGGAGCCGATCTACGGCCGTCCGATCTTCGGCCGGACCTTCGAGCTGACGATCACCCGCGACTTCTGATCCGTCTCGCCTCAAGGCGGGGTCCAGGCGGCGCCTGGATCCCGCGTACGGGAACTCTCCATGCACAAGACCCTGACGGCTTTCGCCTGCCTGGCCCTGGCCGGCCTGTCTTCGACTCCCGCCGCCGCCTGGGGCAAGCGCGGCCACGAGGTGATCGACCGGGCCGCCGTGATGGCGCTGCCCGAGAACGGACCGACGTTCTTGAAGCGCCACGTCGAATATATCGCCGCCAACGCCACCGAGCCGGACAACTGGCGCAACGCCTCGGAGCCGCTCTCGAAGATCGCCGAGGATCCCAATCATGGCTGGTTCCGGCAGCAATTCGCCTTCATGCGCGTGATCCCACGCTCGCGGTTCGAGTTCATCCTGGCCTTGAAGGATGAGCACGATCGCCTGGTCGCCAGGGGCGACCTTGAGGCGGCCAGCCGCACGAATGTCCGCTGGACTGGTACGCTGCCCTATGCGGTGGTCGAGGGCTACGGCCGCCTCGTCGCCTGTTTCCGCCAGGTTCGCAAGCTGCAGGCCAAGGGCGATCCCAGCCTTATCGAGCCGACCTGCGCCTTCCATGTCGCCTGGCTGGGGCACTATGTCGGCGACGGCGCCCAGCCGATGCATGTCACCTGGCACAGCAACGGCTGGCGAGGCCCCAATCCGAACGGCTACACCCTGGAAGGCGACATCCATGGACGCTTCGAGACGCGCTTCGTCAACGCGATCGACCTGAAGACAACCGACATCGACGGCCGGCTCGGCGCGATCGACCACCAGCAGGGCGACCTGTTCGACCAGGTCCTGGCCTTCGTGGACGCCAGCGGCCGCGACGCCGAGGCCGTCTATCGGATGGACAAGCGCAACGCCTTCTCCAATCCGAACGACACGGAGGCGCGGGAGTATGCCTATGTCCACGTCGCCAACGGCGCGCGCTTCCTGCGGGACCTGATCCAGCGCGCCTGGACGGAAAGCGCAACGGCGCCGGGGGAGCGCCCCAATCCGAATGATCCCAGCGCGCCGCACTACAACACAGCGACGGGATCGACGCCCGGTTAAGCGATAGCGCGTTGAGGAGCGGTCGCCAGTGGCGGGAAGCTGAGACAGCGTTAAGCTTGTCGAGCCGGCTTCCTGGTCAGCGTCGAGTTGTGGCCCCAGGTTGGCGAACTTGCCGCTTCGTTCCGTCCTAATGGGTTAGCCGGACAGTGTGAGGTTGTCGCGTCAGGCTCATTATGGCGGGCTCCTAACGCGAGCAGTTTGGCAACCCAACGCCGCCAACAGTGCGACGCATTGTGATTTGAGCTCTGTCCAGCGTAACGGTTGTCCGTCCTCGCTGCGAGCGAATGAAGGTGTCGCTTCCGTCTGAGCGAGAACGTCGCTGAAGGTCCATTTCCAGTGCCACAGCCAACGTCCGTTCCTGGCGCAAGACGGAGGCGCCCTCAAGCCAGGCGCGACGGCGCACCTGGGCTGAGGCTTCGAGTTCATCGATCCGCGTTGAACCTCGCGATCATCACCTTGCCTACTTCATCCATGGCGGCCGAGACGTCCTTGCTCCAAGCGACCGGATCGACTGTGACCTGATAGGTGCGGGTCTTCTGGCCGCCGACGCCGGCCAGGACGCCGATGGCGCTGGCGACGCCGTCGCTGACCTTGCTTCCCCGGGGCGTCGTGTCGTCGACCGACAGGATGGAGTCCGGCATGACGATCGGGCTGGTCAGGGCGTAGCGCTGGCGATGGCCCAAGTCCGAGTAGGTCGACTTGGCCTGGGGCGTCAGAACCCACAGCTGGGTGTCGACTGGCAGCAGGGCGACATTGGCCTTGCTCTTCACGCGGGCGGTCGGCGGGCGCATGCCCAGCATACCCCGGCCCCGCGCCTCGATCTCGGCGAAGTCGACGACCATGCGGACACCCAGGATGCCGGCGTTCAGCTCCTTCATGGCCATCTCCTCGGGCACTTGCGAGCCCGTGGTGGTCATGGTGTCGCCCATGGCCTTGGCGCGGCCGTCCAGCGGCGTGAAGTAGAACTTGTAGCCGGGGGGCGAATAGAACCCGCTGCGGTTGGCCCCGCCGCGGATGTAGGGCGCGGGCTTGGCCATGTTCATCAACCGCTGCAGGCCGGCGCTGCGAATCACGGCGTCTTGCAGCGGGATGATGGTCACGCCGGTGGCGGCCAGCTCCTCGACGAACTTGGCGTAATAGGCGTTGGTGATCGCCTGCATGTCCT
>NZ_QFQZ01000126.1 GCF_003243465.1 Caulobacter segnis | reverse complement strand
CAGCGCATCCCAGGTCGCCGCGCCGAAGCGGGTGTTGTCGAAGATGCACCAGGTCTCAGCCTCTGCGTTCAGCCGCGCGCCCAGCGCGTCCAGGACCTCCAGCCCATACGCACTGGCGTACATCACCGGCGCGCCGTGCAGGCGGTGGTAACTCAGGCCCCGCCAGCCGCCCGGCTCGGCGGCCAAAGGAACGACCGCTGGGTTAGCGGCGACGCGGGCCACTCGGTGAGCCACCAAGAGCGCGTCCGCCTCGGCTTCGAACCAGCTGGCGTGGCGCGGCTCAAGCACGGTCGGCGCGTCGGTGCGGGCGCGCCACGTTTCCAGGAACGCGCCGACCCGCTCCGTCTCGTAAGCCAGGCTGGGCGGCAGCTGGATCAGCAGCGGGCCCCGCTTGCCGCCCAGGCCGCCGGTCTCGTCCAGAAACCGCGTCAGCAGGTTCTCGACCCCCACGAGCCGCCGCTCGTGGGTGATCGCCTGCGGGACCTTGACCGCGAACCGGAAGTCCTCCGGCGTCGAGGCCGCCCAGCGCTCGTAGGTCTTGCGCTGGTGAGGCCGATAGAAGGCCGTATTGATCTCGACCGCATTAAGCCGCGCGGCGTAACGCTCGAGCACGGTCCCCTCGGCGGAGAAGGCTTCGCCCGCGCGATAAAGGCTCCAGCCGGCCGTGCCGATGCGGATGGCATGCGCCATCAGCGCGCGAGGCGGCAACGGGTTCAGCCAGGCCCTAGCGCCCGTACCGGCCCCACAGCGCCGTCACCCGGCGGCGCAAGCGCTGCAACGCCACCTGGACAGGCGTCGGAGCCGGGTGGGGGGCGGGCCGTTCCTCGACCGGCAGCTCGACCGCGGCGAAGCGGGCGATCAGGTCGCGGAGCTCCGGCTCCTGGACGGCGAGGGCCGCCTCGACTGGCGTCATCCATTCCAGGGTGCGCTGGCCTTTTTCCGGCCAGGCCGCGTGCTCGCCGGTGACCTGCAGCGGATAGACATCGACCTTAACCAGCTTGGCCGCGCCGCTCTTCAGGCGCTTGAGGTACTCGTATTCGCCGATCGGTTTGTCGGCGATCACGCCGTCGAGACCAGCCTCCTCATAGGCTTCCTGCGCGGCGGCGGCGAAGTCGGTCTTGCCCTTCATCGGCCAGCCCTTCGGGATCACCCAGCGGCGGGTCTCACGCGAGGAGACGAGCAGGATGCGCAGGGCCTCGCCCTCGCCGCGCCAGGGTAGGGCGGCGACCTGGCGGCGCTTGCCGCCGCCACCGGACTTTCGTCCGTCCTGCTTGCCTCGCGAGGCGGTCACTTCATCCAGAACCCGAGATAGTAGAACAGCGCCGCCGTAATGGCCGCCGCCGGCAAGGTGACGATCCAGGCGATGACGATGTCCTTGGCCACGCCCCAGCGCACGGCCGAGACCCGGCGCGAGGCGCCGACGCCGACAATAGCGCCCGTAATCGTGTGAGTCGTCGAGACCGGAACCCCGACATGGGTCGCCAAAAACAGCGTGATAGCGCCACCCGTCTCGGCGCAGAAGCCCTGCATGGGGGTCAGGCGGGTGATCTTGCTGCCCATCGTGTGGACGATGCGCCAGCCGCCGAACAGCGTGCCCAGGCCCATGGCCGTCTGGCAGGCCAGCACGACCCAGAACGGGATATGTCCGGCTTGGTGCGTCGCGCCGTGGGCGAACAGCAGGGCCGAGATGATGCCCATGGTCTTCTGGGCGTCGTTGCCGCCGTGGCCCAGGCTGTAAAGCGCGGCCGAGACGAACTGGGCCTTGCGGAACACCCGGTCGGCGAAGAAGGGCGAGCTCTTCACGAACGTCCAGGAGACGATCAGCACCAGCAAGAGCGCCAGCAGGAACCCCATGGTCGGCGAGACGACGATGCCGGCGGCGGTCTTGCCCAGCCCGGCCCACTGGATGGCGGAAAGGCCGCCGACCTTGGCGATGGCGGCGCCGACCAGGCCGCCGATCAGGGCGTGCGAGCTGGAGGAGGGGATGCCCGCCCACCAGGTCAGGAGGTTCCAGCTGATCGCCCCGCCCAGGGCGCCGAAGATCAGGCGGTCGCTGACGATGTGCGGATCGACGATGCCCGAGCCGACCATCTTGGCCACGCTGGTGCCGAAGAACAGGAAGGCGATGAAGTTGAAGAAGGCCGCCCACAGCACAGCCCACTTCGCCGACAGCACGCGCGTCGAGACGATGGTGGCGATCGAGTTGGCGGCGTCGTGCAGGCCGTTCAGGAAGTCGAAAGCCAGGGCGACGACGATCAGGAAGACCAGGATCAGGAGCGTGGGGTCCACGGGACTCTAGACCTGCTCGATCACGATGCCGCTGATGCGGTTGGCGACGTCCTCGAAGCGGTCCATGACCTTCTCGAGGTGGCTGTAGATGTCGATGCCGACGATGAAGGCCATCGGATCACCCCCAGGGCCGCTTTCCCGGCTGGCCAGGAACAGGTCCTTGCGGCCCTGGTCGTACATGTGGTCGGACTGCTCCTCGATCTCGCGGATGCGGACCGAAATCTCGCCGAGCTTCTGGGCGTTGTGACGCATCTTCGGCAGCAGGGCGACCGCCTCGGCCGTCAGCTTCGCCGCCTCGACGATGACGCCGGCCATTTGCTTCATCTGCGGTTCGAAGCTCTTGACCTCGAACAGGCTGACGACCTTGGCGGTCTTGCGCATCTGGTCGATGGCGTCGTCCAGCGAGGTGGTCAGGTCCTGGATGTCGCTGCGATCGAACGGGGTGATGAAGCTGCGGCGGACGGCCAGCATCACCTGGCGGGTGATGTCGTCGGCTTCTTCCTCGTGCCGGTAGACCCGGGCGCTGGCCTCTTCGACGGCGTCGCCGCCCTCGGTCATGTCGCGCAGCGCCTCGGCGCCGTCGATCAGCGTGCGGGCGTGAGCGGAGAACAGGTCGAAGAACGCGTCTTCCTTCGGCATGACGGCCTTGAACAAGCCCAGCATGGTGTCGGTCTTTCCTTGCGAGATCGCGTTCGTCCGTGGTCGGATCGGCGCGCGGCGCACCGGAACCACGGAAGGATTTGGCCGTCAAATCCTATCTGTGAAACTTATGTGACAGCGCTCGCGCAAACCGTGCGGTTGAGGCACAGTACGACCTGTCTGAGAGAACGGGGGGAGCCGTATGACGTTCACGCTGACCATCAATGGTGAAACGCGTGTGGCTGACGTCGAGCCGGATACGCCGCTGCTGTGGGTGCTGCGCGACACCCTCGGACTGGTCGGCGCGAAGTTCGGCTGCGGGGCGGCGTTCTGCGGGGCCTGTACGGTGCATCTGGACGGCGCGCCCGTCCGCGCCTGCGTGACGCCGGTCGGCGATGTCGGCCGCAAGCCGGTCACGACCATCGAGGCCATCGGCAAGACGCCGGTCGGGGCCAAGCTGCAGGACGCGTGGAAGAGCGTCGACGTCGCCCAGTGCGGCTACTGCCAGGCCGGGCAGATCATGTCGGCGGCCGCGCTGCTGGCCCAAAAGCCCAAGCCGACCGACGAGGACATAGACGCGGCGATGGACGGCAATCTGTGCCGCTGCGCCACCTACATCCGCATCCGAAAGGCGATCAAGGTCGCCGCCGGCGTCTCGGAGGCCTGAGCATGGACCAGACCCTGGAGAAGCCCTCGCGGCGTCTGTTCCTGCAAGCCGGCGCGGCGGCCGGCGGCGGCCTTCTGCTGTCGTTCAACCTGCCCGGCGAGGTCCGGGCGGCCGGCGCGGCGAAGCCTGCGACTCTGAACGCCTTCGTCCGCATCGCGCCGGATGGTGTCGTGACGATCGCCGCCAAGCGCGCCGAGATCGGTCAGGGCGTCAAGACGACGCTGCCGATGCTGATCGCCGAGGAACTGGATGTCGATTGGGCCAAGGTCCGGATCGAGCAGGCGCCGGTCGACGCCAAGACCTACGGCGACCAGTGGGTCGGCGGTTCGACCACGACGCCGGACGAGTGGGAGCCGAGCCGCCAGGTCGGCGCCGTCGGCCGCGCCCTGCTGATCCAGGCCGCCGCCCAGCGTTGGGGCATCCCACCCGCCAGCCTTGTGACCGAATCCGGCGTCGTGATCGACCCCAAGGGTAAGCGTCGCGCCGCCTATGGCGACCTCGTCGAGGCCGCCGCCAAGCTGACGCCGCCGGATCCCAAGACCGTCCCGCTGAAGGACCCCAAGGCCTATCGCATCATCGGCAAGTTCCATCCGCAGTCGGACAATGACGCGATCGTCACGGGCCGGCCCCTGTTCGGGATCGACGTCCGGCTGCCCGGCATGCTGTACGCGACCTACGCGAAAGGCCCCGTATTCGGCGCCAAGGTGGCCAAGGTCGATCTCGCGCCGGCCAAGGCCGTCAAGGGCGTCCGCGCGGCCTTCGTCGTCGAGGGCCAGGCGGAGCTGGACGGCCTGCTGCCTGGCGTCGCCGTCGTCGCCGACAGCTGGTGGTCCGCGCGCAAGGGACGCGAGGCGCTGACGATCGCCTGGGCCGACCATCTGACGGCGAGCCAGAGCTCGGCCAGCCTGGCCGCCCAGGCCGCGGCGCTCGCCCAGAGGCCACCCCAGCGCGTCCTGCGCCAGGATGGCGACGTCGAGTCCGCCCTGGCCGGCGCGGCCAAGGTGGTCAAGGCGTCTTACGACTATCCGTTCCTGGCCCACGCCACGCTCGAGCCTCAGAACTGCACGGCCGCCTGGAAGGCCGGCAAGGTCGAGATCTGGGCCCCGGCCCAGGATCCGGAGGAAGGCCGCAAGCTGGTCGCCACGACGCTAGGCGTCGCTCCGGAAGCTGTGACGATCCACCTGACCCGCAGCGGCGGCGCCTTTGGCCGCCGCCTGATGAACGACTTCATGGTCGAGGCCGCCTGGATCTCGAAGGCGGTCGGGGCGCCGGTCAAGCTGGTCTGGACCCGTGAGGACGATACGCGGCACGACTTCTACCGGCCGGCGGGGTGGCACAACCTCTCGGCCGGCCTCGACGCCAAGGGCGACCTGGTGGCCTGGCGGTCCCACGTCGTCAGCTTTGGCGACGAGAAGGATTTCGCGCGCGGCGCCGAGATCGACTCCACGCAGTTCCCATCCCGCGCCGTCCCGAACTATGTCCAGGCCGTCTCGACCCTGCCGCTGGATGTTCCCACCGGCTGGCTGCGCGCGCCTGGCAACAACGCGTTCGGCTTCGTGATGCAGGGCTTCATCGACGAGCTCGCCCACGCCGCCGGCCAGGACCCGGTCGCCTTCCGCCGCCGACTGATCGGCGATCCGCGCGTGCTGGGCGAGCCGGGCAAGGAGGACACCGTCGACACCGGCCGCCTGCGCGGCGTGCTGGACCGCGCCGCCCAGATGTCGGGCTGGGGCCGGGCCTTGCCGAAGGGCTCGGGCCTTGGCGTCGCTGTTCACTACAGCCATCGCGGCTACGTGGCGGTGGTCATCGAGGCCTCGGTCCAGGACGGCGCGCCCAAGGTCCGCAAGGCCTGGGTCGCGGTCGATGTCGGCAGCCAGATCGTCAATCCAAGCGGAGCCGAGCAACAGGTCCAGGGCTCGGTGCTCGACGCCATCGGCAGCACCCTGCGCCAGAAGATCACCCTGGAGAACGGGGCGGTGGTCGAAAGCAGTTTCGGAGACTTCCCGCTGCTGCGGATGAGCGAGGCCCCGCCGGTCGAGGTGGCCTTCATCCTGACCGACAACCCGCCCACCGGCCTGGGCGAGCCGGCCTATCCGCCGACCCCGCCGGCTCTGTGCAACGCCCTGTTCGCCGCCACCGGCAAGCGCATCCGCAGTCTGCCGATCGGCGATCAACTGGCCTGAAATCCGGCCAACATGCTAGGAGCGGGACGTTCCCGTTCCTAGCCGAGCCGCGCCATGTCCCAGGTCACCATCGTCAACCATCCGCTCGTCCAGCACAAGCTGACCCGGATGCGGGACAAGGCGACCTCGACCAAGACCTTCCGCGCCCTGATGCGCGAGACGGCGACACTGCTATGCTACGAGGTCACCCGCGACCTGCCGATGGACAAGGTCGAGATCGAGACCCCGGTCGCTTCGGCCACGGCCTACGAGATCGCCGGCAAGAAGCTGGTCTTCGCCCCGATCCTGCGGGCGGGTCTTGGCATGTGCGAGGGGATGCTGGACCTCGTGCCGTCCGCCCGCGTGGCCCACATCGGCCTCTATCGCGACCACGAGACGCTGGAGGCCATCGAATACTACTTCAAGGCGCCAGAGGACATTTCCGGCCGCTTGGTGATCGTCGTCGATCCGATGCTGGCCACCGGTCACTCGGCCATCGCCGCGATCTCGCGCCTGAAGCACTACGGCGTCAGCAACCTGCGTTTCGTCTGCCTGCTGGCGGCGCAGGCCGGCGTCGACGCCCTGCGCGAGGCGCACCCCGACGTGCCGATCTGGACGGCGGCGATCGACGCGACGCTCAACGATCACGGCTACATCGTGCCGGGCCTGGGCGACGCCGGCGACCGGACGTTCGGCACCCGGTAGGGGCGGGCGGCCTCAGACCGCCATCGAGTCATAGACCACGACCTTGCTCCAGAGGTGGCCGCAGTCGGCGACGAACTTCTGGTGCAGCGGGTGGTCCTGGTAGCGCTTCTGGTCCTCCACGCTCTTGAACACCATCAGCTCGGAGACGTCGTAGCTGTTGTCGACGACGTCGCGTTTCTCGGTCGAGGCGGGCACGCCGACGTGTAGCTGCTGGATGACCTCCACCGCCTTCAGCGCCTTCAGCCCCGCGATCAGCTGGTCGCGATCGGCCTTGGCGCCGGGGTTCTTCAGCCAAAAGAAGACCTGGTGGAACAGGAGCGGTGTGTCCGGCGCGGCCTGGGCGGGACCGGCCAGGGCCGCGCCGGCCGCCAGGCCGCTGGAGATCAGGACGCGGCGATCGAATGACGGCATGGCGAGGTCCTCCGCAGGTCGCGCCTGACGGCGCTGTCAACCACAAGGGCTAGACTGGCGGACCGACGATGGCAATCGCGATGGCGTGCGGGCCTGACGCTCGCCGCGACTCCGGCCCGGCTTACGGGGCGATCGTCTTGAGGAAGGTCGGCGGCTTCCTGTGCCGGGTCGCCTGCTCGTAGGCGTAGCCGAGGTTCAGGAGCAGCTTTTCGCTCCAGGCCGGGCCGATGAACGACAGGCCCACCGGCAGGCCGGTGACGTCGCCCATCGGCACGGTCAGGTGCGGATAGCCGGCCACGGCGGGCAGGGTGGTGGACGAGCCGCCGTAGTTGTCGCCGTTCAGCGGGTCGATGGTCCAGGCCGGGCCCGTCGTCGGGGCGACGATGGCCACCGCGCCGCTGTCCTTGAGGATCTTGTCGATGCCTTCGGGCCCGGCCAGCCGCTTGGAGTCGGCCAGGGCCTTCAGGTAGTCGGGATCGCTGAGACCCTTGGTCTTCTCGGCCTTCTCGAAGGTCTCTTGTCCGAACCATTCGAACTCCTTCGGGGTCGCTTTGTTGAAGGCGATCAGGTCGGCCAGCGTGCGGCTGGGGACCTTCTTGGGATCGGTCGAGGCCAGGTAGCTGGCCATGTCCGCCTTCAGCTCGGTGTAGAGCACCAGGCCCTCGGCCTTGCCGATCGGGCCTTCGTCGAACTCCTTCACGTCGACCAGGGTGGCGCCCTGGGCCTGCAGGTCCTTCAGCGCGCGTTCGAACACCGCGTCGGTCTTGGGCGAGTAGCCCGTGTAAAACCGGGCGACGGCCAGTTTCACGCCTTTCAGGGCGTCCTTGGACAGCCCCTTGGCGTAGTCGGTCTTGTGGGCGTCGGCGTCCTTGGTCGCCGGATCGGCGGGGTCGGAGCCGGCGATGATGGTCAGCACCTTGGCGGCGTCCTCGACCGTGGTGGTCATCGGGCCGGCGGTGTCCTGGCTATGGCTGATCGGCACGATATGGGTGCGCGAGACGAGGCCGACCGTGGGCTTGAGCCCCACCAGGCCGTTGATCGCCGCGGGGCAGGTGATCGAGCCATCGGTCTCGGTGCCGATGGCCAGGGGCGCGAGGCCCGCCGCCACCGCCGCGCCCGAGCCGCTGGACGAGCCGCAGGCGCTGCGGTCCAGCACATAGGGATTGCGCACCGTGCCGCCCACCGCGCTCCAGCCGCTGATCGACTTGTTGGAGCGGATATTGGCCCACTCCGACAGGTTGGCCTTGCCCAGCATGACGAGACCCGCGTCTCGCAGGCGCTTGGCGATCGGGGCGTCGCGGCCGGTGATGTTGTCCTTCAGCGCCAGCGAACCGGCGGTGGTCGGCAGGGGATCGGCGCTCTCGATATTGTCCTTCAGCAGGATCGGGACGCCGTGCAGGGGCGAGCGGACCTTGCCGGTCTTGCGCTCGACGTCCAGCGTCTTGGCTTCGGCCAGGGCGTTGGGGTTGGTGGCGATCACCACGTGGAGCGTGGGGTTCCTGTCCTGGATCGCGGCCAGGGCGGCCTTGGTCGCGTCCTCCGCC
>NZ_QFQZ01000125.1 GCF_003243465.1 Caulobacter segnis | reverse complement strand
CCCGCTCAGCCTATCCCCATCGCCGCATTGGGCCGGATCCAAGCGCCCTCCCCCGCGACGGGGACAGCTCTGAGTATGGCGGGGGATTTAACGCGGATGATCCAGCGACGTGTAAAATCGACAAGCGCTTGAAATCGTTCGGTTCGATTTCGTCTACGCGGATCATGGAGCGCCGCGAACGCTCTTAGTTTTTCTCTCCTCCCCCTTTGGGGGAGGTGTCGCGGAGCGACGGAGGGGGCTGCTCCGCATCGACCGCGCTGCCCCCTCCGGCCCGCTGGGCCACCTCCCCCAAAGGGGGAGGAGAGAGCCCTCTCGACATTTTTCGGCGCCCGCTGTCGAATCCGGTCGAGCCGGCGCGTCTCTGGGGTCGAGGCGCCGCGAGGGTCGCGGAGCCCGATGGGAGACATCGCATGAAATACGCGCTGCTGATCTTTGAAGACGAGAAGGCTTTCCGCGGCGACAATGGCCGGGCCTGGGAAGAGATCCTGGCCGCCCACGGCGCCTTCGCCGGCGAACTGGCGGAAAAGGGCATCCTGAAGGGCGGCGCGGGCCTGAAGACCAGCGACACGGCCACCACCGCGCGCAAGACCTCCGGCCAATACGCCCTGCACGACGGCCCCTACGCCGAGGCCCGCGAACAGCTGGGCGGCTTCTACCTCGTCGAGGTCGACAGCCTGGACGACGCCCTGGCCCTGGCCAAGCGCGTGCCGCTGGCCGGCGACGGGTCGGTCGAGGTGCGGCCGATCATCGACGAGGACTAGGTCCTGGCCGCGCTGGACCAGACGTTCCGGGCGAGCGGAGGTCGGATCGTCGCCGCCCTGGCGGCCGCGTTCCGCGACCTCGATATCGCCGAGGAGGCCTTTGCCGACGCCTGCGCCAAGGCGGCCGAGGTCTGGCCCGCCGCCCCGCCGCTGGACCCGGCCGCCTGGCTCTACGCCAGCGCCCGCCGCAGGGCGCTCGATGTGATCCGTAAGCGAAGCGTTCGCCGCCGGCTGACGCCCGACGCGCCCGAGCCGGAACCGTCGGTCGAGGCCCAGCTCGCCTCCGACGCCCGCCTGATCCCCGACGAGCGGCTGCGGCTGATCTTCGTCTGCTGTCACCCGGCGGTGGCGCCCGAAGCGCGGGCGGCCCTGACCCTGCGCCTAGTCTGCGGACTGTCGGCCCAGGAGATCGCGCGCGCCTTCCTGGTGTCCGAGCCGACCATGCTGCAGCGCCTGACCCGCGCCAAGCGCAAGATCGCCGAGGCCGGCGTGTCGTTCGAGGTTCCTGGCCGCGACGCCTGGCCCGAGCGTCTGGCGGCCGTGCTCGCCACCCTGGAGGTCGCCTACGCCCGCGCCCACGAGGACGCGGCCGGGGTCGGGCCGCACGCGGGCTTCGCCGATGAGATGCTGGTCCTGACGGGCGTCCTGGTCGAGCTTCTGCCGAACGAGCAGGACGCCCTGGCCTTCGCGGCCCTCGTCCGCTACGCCGAGGCCCGGCGGCCGGCGCGGCTAGACGGCGAAGGCGTGAAGGTCCCGCTGGATCGCCAGGATCCGGCGCTGTGGCGCGGCGCGCTGATCGCCGAGGCCGAGGCTCTTCTGCGCAGGGCGGGAAGCCTGGGACGGCCCGGGCCGCTGCAACTGCGGGCGGCCCTGCACGGGGCCTGGTGCGCGCGACGAACCCTGGAGGAACCGCCGCCCTGGCCGGCGATCCTGGCGCTGTACGACGCTCTGCTGGGCTTCGGCGAGGACCCGTTCGCGCGGGTCAATCGCGCGGTGGCCCTGGCGGAGGTGGCGGGACCGGCGGCGGGGCTGGCGGACCTGGAGGCGCTGGATGAAGAGCGCCTGGCGGGATTCCAGCCCTTCCATGCGGTGCGGGCGGACTTGCTGGCGCGGTTGGGACGGCGGGAGGCGGCGCTGGCGGCCTATGACCAGGCGCTGGCGCTGGGGCCGGCGGAGGCGGAAATGCGCTGGTTGATCCGTAGGCGAATGGAAGCGCTCTAACTCTATCAACA
This sequence comes from Caulobacter segnis, assembly GCF_003243465.1. GTDB lineage: Bacteria > Pseudomonadota > Alphaproteobacteria > Caulobacterales > Caulobacteraceae > Caulobacter > Caulobacter segnis_A. The sequence goes on along the minus strand of NZ_QFQZ01000125.1, from coordinate 6,466 downwards.
CCCGACCTCCCCGGCGAATGCCGGGGCCCAGATGAAGCCCTCCGAGACGCAAGCATGGGCGGGGCGCTGCTTCCCGTCAGCCCAAAGCCATACGATCTGGGCCCCGGCATTCGCCGGGGAGATCGGGATGGAAGATACCTACCCCGCCAGCGTCTCCAGGAACCGCACCGGCTCGCCGCGGCCCTCGGCGATCACCTCGTCGTCGCGCATGACCACGATCCCGCGCACGATCGTCGCCTTGGGCCAGGCCTTGGCCTCGAAGCCGTCGAACGGCGTCCAGCCCGAGCGGGTGGCCATCCAGTCGTGAGTGATGACGCGGCGCGCCTTCATGTCGACGATGGTGAAGTCGGCGTCGAAGCCCTCGGCGATGCGGCCCTTGTCGGCCAGGCCGAAGATCCGGTTCACGCCGTGGCTGGTCAGATCGACGAAGCGCTCCAGGGTTAGCTTCCCGTCGACCACGTGGGTCAGCATGATCGGCACCAGGGTCTGGACGCCCGGCATGCCCGACGGCGAGGCCGGATAGGGCCGCGCCTTCTCCTCGCGGGTGTGCGGGGCGTGGTCGCTGCCCAGCACGTCGGCGACGCCGGTGTCGATCCCGCGCCAGATCCCCGCCACGTGCTCGGCGTCGCGGATCGGCGGGTTCATCTGGGCGAAGCCCTTCAGGCGCTCATAGGCCTCGGGCGCGACCAAGGTCAGGTGCTGGGGCGTGACCTCGACGCTGGCGACGTCCTTGTTCTGGGCCAGGAAGTCGATCTCTTCCTTGGTCGTCACGTGCAGCACGTGGATGCGCTTGCCGAGGTTCTTGGCGATGCGGACCAGGCGGTGGGTGGACTGCAGGGCGGCCTGGGCGTCGCGCACTTCCGGGTGGCTGGTCCAGTCGCCGGGACGGGCCAGAGCCCGGCGTTCGGCCAGGCGGTATTCGTCCTCGGAGTGGAAGGCCGCGCGGCGGTTGACGTGGCGCAGGACGTTCTCGACGCCTTCGTCGTCCTGCACGAGGAGCGAGCCCGTCGAGGCGCCCATGAACACCTTGATGCCGCAGCAGCCCGGCAGGCGCTCCAGCTCGCCCAGGAAGGCGGCGTTCTCGTGGGTGCCGCCGACATAGAAGGCGTGGTCGGTGTGCATCCGGCCCTTGGCGCGCGAGAGCTTGTCGGCCAGGGCTTCGGGATCCGTGGTGGTCGGCTCGGTGTTGGGCATCTCGAAGACGGCGGTGACGCCGCCCAGAGCCGCGCCGCGCGAGCCGCTTTCCAGGTCTTCCTTCCACTCCAGGCCGGGCTCGCGGAAGTGGACCTGGCTGTCGATGACGCCGGGCAGCACGGTCAGGCCCGTGGCGTCGAACACCTCGCCGGCGCTGGCCTGGGAGAGGTCGCCGATCGCGACGATCTTGCCGCCGCGCACGCCGATGTCGGCGAAGCCTCGCCCGGCATGGTTCACCACCTCGCCGCCGCGAACGATCAGGTCGAAGGTCTGGGTCATGGCGCGGCTCCTCGCGAATGGTCGAGGCGATCTAGGGCCGCTCCGCGCCCGAGGCAACCTGGAACTAGCTGGCGTCGGGCTCGGCCACTCGCCGTTCGGCGGCGTCCGTCTCCGGCGAGGCTTCCGGCGAAGCCTCCGCCGGCGCCGGGTCCTCGATCGGCTCGCCCCACGGCGAGGTTTCCGGGACCTCGGTGTCAGCGACGTTGTCCTCGACCGCCGGCTCGACCTGCGGCGAGACCCGGGCCAGCAGGTCCTTGGCCGCGCGGATCACCGTGGTCACCGGCAGGTCGCTCATATGGCGGATGGCTTGGGAGAGCTCCGGATCCACGGCCAGGAACTGCTCGAAGCTGCGCGGGCCGCGCACGGCGACGGCCTTGTCGCCCCAGGGTCCGTAGCGGCGCTCGTCCGAGGGGCCGAACAGCCCGACGGTCGGGCAGCCGGCGGCCGCGGCGATATGCATCAGGCCCGAGTCGTTGCCGATGAACAGGCTGGCGCGCTTGAGGCAGGCATAGGCGGTCAGGAGATCCACCTTGCCGGTCAGGTCGATCGTGCGGCCGCGGGCCGAGGCCATGCGCAGCTCCTCGACCATGCGGGTGTCTTCCGGCCCGCCCAGGATCAGCAGCCGGCCGCCGGCCAGGGGCCCGTCCTTGTCGAGCAGTTGGGCGGCGGTCTGAGCGAAGCGCTCGATCGGCCAGACCTTGCCGACCCAGTTGGCGGCGGGCCCCACGGCCAGGATCGGACCGCTGTCTCCCAGCAGCTCGTCGGCCAGGGCCTCGACCTCGGGCGTGATGTAGAGATAGGGCGCGGGCGGCTCGCCCTCGAGCTTCAGCGTGCGGGCGGCGTCGACCACCTTGTGCACCGGCTCGCCCGGGGTCTTCTTCCAGATCGCTCGCTTGTCGCGGCGCAGGAAGAGGGCCGTGGCCGAGCCGCGCAGGTCGACGACCAGCCCCCACTTCTTGTGGCGCACCTGGTTCCACAGCTTGAACCAATGGCCCTTGCCCTTGCCCTTCTCCATCACGATAACCCGGTCGAGACCCGGCACGTGCGCGAACAGCGGCGCGGCCAGCGGGCCGGCGACGATGGTGAAGCGCGCGTTGGGGATCTGGTCGGCCAGCATTTTGATCAGGCCGGACGAAAGCACCGCGTCACCGATGCGCGTCGCCGTGATGAAGAGAATCGGGAAGGCCCGCTGTGTCATCGGTCCATGTATAGGGCCGTCGGCGAGTCGGCGCATCCCACGTTAATGTCTTGTTTACCGGGACGAGCCGGTTCATGGCCGGAAAGGGTGGCGCGAACGGGTCCCCGGCGCCACATCTGCGCCCATGACCACGCCGATCACCGCCCGCCTGACTTCCCGCGCCGTCATCGCCGTCTCCGGCCCGGACTGGCGAAGCTTCCTGCAGGGCCTGCTGACCCAGGACGTCGAGACCCTGGCGCCGGGCGAGCTGCGCTTCGCGGGCCTGCTGACGCCGCAGGGCAAGCTGCTGCACGACCTGTTCGTGGCCGGGACCGACGACGGCGCCCTGCTCGACGTCCAGGCCGACCAGCGCGACGCCCTGATCCAGCGCCTGACGATCTACCGCCTGCGGGCCAAGGTGACGCTGGAGGCCAGCGACCGGCCGGTGCTGGCGGTGTTCGGCGGCGAGGTCGCGGGCGAGGGCCTCTACGTCGATCCGCGCCTGCCGGCGCTGGGCGCGCGCGCCTATGACGACCGCCCCGCCGACGCCGACGAGGACGCCTACGACGCCCATCGCCTGGCGCTCGGCGTCCCCGGCCCCGCCGACTGGGGCCAGGAGCGGACCTATCCGATCGAGGCCAATTTCGACCTGCTGGCCGGCATCGACTTCAAGAAAGGCTGCTTCGTCGGCCAGGAGACCACCAGCCGGATGAAGCGGCGCGGGACGATCAAGACCCGCATGCTGCCGATCACCTTCGACGGCCCGCCGCTGGCCTTCGGCGCCGAGGTGCTGGCGGGCGAGCTGCGCGCCGGCGAGGTCGCGAGCGGCAGCGACGGCCGGGCGCTGGCCCTGCTGCGCCTGGATCGCATCGACGGCGCGGACCTGACGGTCGAGGGCCGCCCCGTGCGGGTCGAATGGCCCGGCTGGCTACCGCAACCCTGACGATTGCGCTCCGCGACAAAGCAAGGCAGAGGTTCGCCAAACGACGGTCCGCCACTGGAGGCCAGGATCGTTCTGGGGAGCCTATTCATGAACCGCCGTGACATCCTGGGCGCGGGCGCGCTGCTCGCCGCCGCCGCCCTCGCCGGCCCGGTCCTCGCCGCCGACGCCGACCGCTTCACCGTCGAGGTGGTGGGCGCGGGTCCGGACGTCATCCTGATCCCCGGCCTGTCCTCGTCCCGCGAGATCTGGAAGCCGACCGCCGAGGCCCTGAAGAGCCGCTACCGGGTCCACCTGGTGCAGGTTGCGGGCTTCGCCGGGGCGCCGACGGCCGGAAACGCCGAGGGCAAGGTCGCGGCGGGCGTCGCCGAGGGCCTGGCCGGCTACATCCAGGACAAGGGCCTGAAGACGCCGGCCGTGATCGGTCACTCGATGGGCGGCACGATCGGCATGATGCTGGCCGCGCGCCATCCCGCGCTGGTCGGCAAGCTGATGGTCGTCGACATGTTCCCCAACCTCTCGGTCGCCTATTTCGGCCCGGGCGTCCCGGCCGACGTCGTCGCCCAGCGCGCCGCCGGCTTCCGCGCCCAGATCGCCAACGCGCCGGCCGAGGGCTTCAAGGCCATGCAGGAGCAGGTGATCGCCGGCATGGTGAAGACCGAGGCCGCCCGTCCGGCCATCGTCAAGCACTCGCTCGACAGCGACCGGCAGGTCTCGGGCCGGGCCATGGAGGAGCTGCTGACCACCGACCTGACGCCGGAGCTCTCCAAGATCACCGCCCCCACCACGGTGGTCTACGCCTGGAACAGCGGCATGCCCGTCCCCGCGGCCGTCTTCGGGGGCTGGTACCAGGCGGCCTACACACCGCTGAAGGGCGTCAAGCTGGTCCGCATCGAGGACACCGCCCACTTCATCATGATCGACCAGGACGCCAAGTTCATGGCCGAGGTCGAGACCTTCCTGAAGGCGTAGCGCGCCGCCGCGCGCCGCGCTTCTGTTCTTGAAAAGTTCTGGTCATGCGCCGCGCTTTGCGCCAAGCTCGTCGCATGACCGAACCGACCCGATGCACCTGGCGCGGCATGAACGGCGATCCGTTCTACGAGGCCTATCACGACCACGAGTGGGGCGTGCCCGAGTGGGACAGCCGCGCGCTCTGGGAAAAGCTGGTGCTGGACGGCTTCCAGGCCGGGCTGTCGTGGATCACCATCCTGAGGAAGCGCGAGGCGTTCCGCGCGGCCTTCGCCGGCTTCGATCCCGAAAAGGTCGCCCGCTTCGACGAGACCGACCGCGCGCGGCTGATGGCCGACGCCGGCATCATCCGCTCGAACGGCAAGATCGACGCGGCCATCGCCGGCGCGCGGATCTATCTGGACATGCGCGAGCGCGGCGAGGACTTCAGCGGCTTCCTGTGGGACATCGTCGGCGGCGCGCCGATCCAGAACGCCTGGGAGGACGGGTCCCAGGTCCCGGCCCAGACGCCCCTGGCCGTCGACATGGCCAAGGCGCTGAAGGCCAGGGGCTTCAAGTTCTGCGGCCCGGTGATCGTCTACGCCTTCATGCAGGCCACCGGCATGGTCAACGACCACTTTGTCAGCTGCTTCCGGCATGACGCGTGCAAGGCGCTGGGACACCGCCCCTAGACCAAGGTTGCCATCGCCGCCGCCAAGGCTAAGGTCCGCGCCCGGAAAGCGAGCAATGCGGGGGATGTGCGCGTGAAGGGATTGTTTTCGGTCGGCGTCGGCTTGCTGCTGGCCAGCCTGGCTTGCGGCGCGCGCGCCCAGGTCATTCCGGACGTGCCGGTCGTCGAGGCCATGGCCGACTACATCGCCCCGGGCGGCATGGTCGCCGTCGACGGCGCGCGCCGCATCCATCTGCGCTGCATCGGCCAGGGCGCGCCGACCGTGGTGTTCACCGCCGGCCTGGGCGCCTGGTCGGCGACCTGGGCCAAGGTCCAGCCCGAGGTCGCCAAGGTCACCCGCGCCTGCGCCTGGGACCGCGCGGGCTTCGGCCTCAGCGACGGCGACGCGCGCCACGCCCAGACGGTCGACCAGACCACCGCCGACCTGGAGCGCGCGCTGAAGGGCGCCGGGATCAAGGGCCCCTACGTGCTGGTCGGGCACTCCGCCGGCGCCTACGAGACCCTGGCCTTCGCCGATCGTCATCGCCAGGAAGTCGCGGGCGTCGTGCTGGTCGACCCGTCGCGGCCCCACGACCTGGCCCGCGAGGCGGCGATCAGCCCCGTGGCCGCCAAGGCCGACCGCGCCTATTTCGCCAGCGAGGTCCAGCGCCTGCGCGACTGCGCCGCCGGCGTCGCGTCCGGCGCGATCAAGACGGGCGCCCCGGCCGCGCCCTGCTTCCAGTACTTCCCGGAGATTCCCAAGCCGGTTCAGGCCACGCTGGCCCAGCGCGACGCCGACCCCGCCCGGCTGCGCGCCCAGGCCTCGCTCTACGCCGAGTACGAGGCCAATGGCGAGCGCATCGCCAAGGCCGGCCGAGCCTATGGCGACCTGCCGCTGATCGTGCTCAGCGCCGCCCGCCCCTACTGGCCGCGCGAAGCCGAGGCCGACCATGCGGCCCTGACGGCGGACTGGGTCGAAAGCCACAAGGCCCTGGCGGCCCTGTCCACGCGCGGCGAACGCCAGGTCGTGACCGACACCAGCCACCTGATCCAGCTGGACCAGCCCCAGCGGGTGATCGAGGCGGTGACGCGGGTGTTGGGGGCGAGGCGGTAGGGGCGTCACACTTGGTGATGGCTGCAGCCCTCCAGTTCAGCCTGCTAGGTCTATTCTGCGCCATTGGACTAAGCCGCTCGCGCGGCATGGGTGACCGGCGCTGGCGCCGTAGTTGAACCTGAAGTGGCGGCGCCTTGCCCGTCC
>NZ_QFQZ01000023.1 GCF_003243465.1 Caulobacter segnis | reverse complement strand
ACGACCAGGTCGACGCGACCGAGGTCATCTGGCGGTTCTTCAACCGCCACACCCGCTGAGTACAGAGGTCCTGTTGGAGAAGAGCCGATGCACCGCCGTCACCTGATCAAGTCCGGGCTGGCCGCCTCGGTCCTGCTGCCCACGGGACAGGCCCTTGCCGCCTTGGCCGAAACGGCCAAGGACCCGTTCCAGCGAGCCTTCTTCTATGGTTTTCCGCTGTACGAGCAGGCGCGGATCGAGCAGGAGCGGACGGGGGCGGTCGGCAGACCGGGCAAGCTGAACGTCATCGCGCATCGATCCCAGCTGATGGACCACACTTCCCATCAGGTCACCGCGCCCAACAACGACACAATCTATTCGTCGATCTTCCTGGAGCTGTCGGGTGGACCGGTCGAGCTGACCGTGCCCAGCTCGACGGACCGTTACTTCTGCCTGGCTTTCATGAGCGCCTTTACTGACGTGTTCGCCTATGTCGGCACGCGGGCGACCAAGGGGCAGGGCGGTCGCTACTGGGTCGTGGGCCCGAGCTGGAAGGGCGCCGCGCCGGCGGACGTCCGCCTGATCCGCGCGCCGAGTAACGACGTCTGGGCCCTGATGCGCGTCCTGGTGGACGGACCGGCGGATCTCGCCGCCGCTCAGGCCTTCCAGGGCGGGCTGACCTTGAGCGTCCCGGCGGACCGCCCACCGCCGCGCCCCTTCGAGGCGGCCGCCGGCGATGTGAACGATCCGGTCCGCTTCCTGTCGCTGGTCAACGAGGTCATCGCCCGCTCGCGGGGCGGGGGCGGCCAGTTCCCGCGCGCGCGCCAGTTCGCCGCCCAAGGTATCAGCGCGCCGGGTCTGCCGTCTCAGGCGGTGCTGGACCAATGGCGGGCGACGATACCCGGCGCATTGGAGGTCCTGCGCGAGACCTTCCGCTTCCGCGACTATGCGGTCGGCGGCTGGAGCTACCAGCCTCCCGGGATCGGCGACTTTGGGACCAATGACCAACTGCGCGCCGCCGTGGCGCTCGGCGGCATCGCGGCGTTGGGCGAGGAGGAGGCGATGTACTTCCACGCCAATTTCGACGCCGAGGGTCAACCGCTGACGGGCCAGACGTCGTATCGCTGGCGAGTGCCGCCCGGCGGCGTGCCGGTCGACGCCTTCTGGTCGCTGACCATGTACGAAGTCACACCCGAGGGGCGCTATTTCTTCACCGAAAATCCGATCGCCCGATACGCGATCGGAGATCGCACGCCCGGCCTGATCAAGAATCCGGACGGAGGGTTCGAGATCCTGATCCAACGTGAGCGCCCGGTCGGAGCGATGGCGGCCAACTGGCTTCCCGCGCCCAGCGGCCGCATGCGCTTGGCGCTTCGCGCCTATCTGCCGCGCCGCGAGCTCAGAACGCGATCTTGGAGAGTTCCCGCGCTCACGCGAACCTAGAGGCGAACGTCGCCTTCCTGAAGGCGCGCCGAGGGCGGCAATTGGCGCGAAGCCGGCTTTCCTGGCGGCAGGCCCTCGGTCGTTTCACGAGCGCTATCGCGCTGCTTGGGATTGTTTGACATTGGTGTCCCTTGGCGTCTCGCATGGCTAAGCGGAGAAGGTCAGGGGATGGTTGTGGGGTGTGATCCAAATCGTGTCCCCGCACTCAAGGTCCCCGCACAAGCAAGACACCCCCGTCCGAGCGCGGTCGGGTTTTTTACATGCCTCCGAACTCAATCTAAGCCTGCGGCAAGTGGCGCCTTCGTGGCTCCCGTCACCGCCGCGCCTGCTCCGGACCCACCGCCGACACACGCCGTTCCGACACCGCACCAGCCGCACCCACGACGCGCCCAGGCGCAGCGGTCGTCATGTCGTGAACCCGCTGATAGGCGCCGCGGACCACTCTCGGTGCAAACTCGCCCATCATAACCAGCACGCAGGCGGCGAGCACGAAGACATGGGTGCGTCGGCTCTCAGACCTACCCTGGCTGATCATCGACAACAGAGAGCGCTCCTGGCGACAGTTGAACTTCTGGAGATAAGACGTCGCCCGACGCCGGAGCCCTCCAGCGCGCGGAAGGACTTTTACAGCAGCTGAGCGCCCGGCCGGCCCATGAGCCAGGCTCGCTTCCGCCGCTCCGGCGACGGCGACCTGGGCGGGACCGGGCGGACCTGACTCAACGCGGAGCTTGGGTAGGTTCGGATGCTGGAGACTTGGTGAGGCCGCCGTCGCCTTACAGGTCGACAGTCGATGTGTGACTTTATCCGCGCCAGACGAACCGGAAGAGCCGCGCGCCCAGGCCGGGGAACGGCAGTGTCCACGGCACGCGCCCGAGCAGGTGCAGATAGTGCGCCGCGTTCTGGATCTCCTCGCCGGCAAGGCGGGGGAAGGCGGTCAGCCGTTCGTCCTCGAAGGCGTCGGCCCGCGCCGTGGTGGTCATGACCTGGCCGTGATGGTTGGCCGCGCGATAAGCCAGGAGCAGGCCCGCGAGCATGAACCGCCGCCGCCGCGCCGGGTCCGCCAGGACGGCGTCCAGGCGCGGCGACACCAGATCCATGTAACGCCGGAGATAGGGAAAGGTCTTCTGCTCGAACGGGGAGTAGACGTAGAGCCTTGCGATCTCGGTGTTTGGGTCAATCATCCGCTTCTGGCACGCCTACTGTGTCCTTACGACGTTTTGCACCACTTGGCCGTCCTTCGCGAGATATTCGAATTCATGCGGGAACGGGCTCCACCAGGCGCGGTTGACGGTGTAGCGCGGCACCGTGAACCTGTAGATGCGTCCGCCCCCGCCGGAGAAGCTCTGTGCGACGCTTTCCGACGAAGTCGTCGAAACATAGGGACTAGGCCCAATACCGCTGTCGATGCTGTGCAGCCACATCCGCCACCAGGTGAACCGATCCGCCCCCGGCCCGATGCCGTTCGCGCGCCAGAAGGGGCTGCGCAACGTGCCTGTTCCTTCGATCTCGCCGATTTCACCGACGTCGCGGAGGCCTCGGAACAGCGTGACCGGTCTGGTGGACCAGGGGCTGTATTCGTACCACAGCCACCGCGCGGCGCGGCAAGGGCTGGGGCACTGCGTCAGCGAGCCTTCGCCCTCGAAGGCGGTGACGTCGGCCAGCGACCCGCTTTCGAGGCTGGTCGACTGGACGGCGGCTTCGCCGCTGACCGCCGAGCTGGTGCTGGCCGTGGCGGTCTCGCCCGTCATCGCCGCGCGCGAAGCGAGCGCCGTGGTCTCGGTGACCTCGGCCTCGACGGTGGCCGCCGTGGTGGCGGCGGTCGACTCGGCCGCGACGGTCTCGCTCAGGGCCGCTGTTCCGGCCGCGGCCGCTTCCCCCACCGTCGCGCCGGCCTCGGCGCCGAGCGCCGCGCCTTCCGCCGCGACCGCCGCGCCTTCAGCCGCGGCGGCGCCGACCTCGGCGATGGCCGCCGCGATCAGCGGCAGGAACTGACCCGACGGGTCCACCAGCGAGGTCGGACGGCCAGCGACATAGGCGTAGGTGTTGAGGCTATCCTGGATCTGTGGCTCGGCGCTGGGACCGGCGTCAGCCGTCGTGAAGCGGCCGGTCTGCGGATCGAGATACCGGGAGGCGGAGTAGTAGAGGCTTGTCGCCTCGTCCCGCAGCAAGCCGGCGAACTTGTTGCTGAAGTCGTCCGGACCGTTGAGGCGGATGGGTACGCCATAGGGCTCGTAAGCCAGCACCGAGCCGACGGCGCCGGTGCCACGGGTCGTCAGGGTCGTGCTGCCGACCTGGTTCCGGTGCAGGTGAAGCACGCCTGGCCCCGGCACCCCGGGACCAGTCACCGAGGCCGATCCGGTAGTGACCATGGCCAGCGGGCCCAGGTCGTCATGCAGCACGACCGTGCTCAGCGCCTGCCCGCCTTTCGTTGCGACCTGGTAGGTCGGCGAGACATAGGCGGTGGTCACGCCGGTCACCCGGTCGTCGACCAGCATCCGCTCGCCCTGGGCGTCGTAGTGGAAGCGTGCGCGCTCTACGCCGCCGCCGTCCTTGGACGATGTCAGGCGCGCCTCGGGATCGTAGCCGAACACCTGGACGTCGCCGTCGGAGGCGCGGCGGGTCATTGACCCGAACGCGTCATAGTCGGCCGCATAGATCTCGGCGCCGCCCCGCACGCCCTTGAGCAGCTGGAAGTTACGATAGGCGTAGTCGGTCTTCACCCCAGACGCCTGATCGGTCCTTTGGTTGAGGTTGCCGGCCTGGTCGTAGGCGTAACCCCACTTGCCGAAGACCCCCTCAGCCGAGGTCAGCCGCAGGTTGTCGTAGCCGTAGGTTTCGCTCAGATCCTTGCCGCTGTAGCGGACGGCCTCGCGCATCGCGCGCAGTTCGTCGAGCGGGCTCCAGTCGTAGGCGCGGTCCAGATAGGTCGCCGCCGCCTGGGTCACCTTCTGGCTGCTCAGCAGGCCCGAGGGCGTGTAGCCGAGCGTCTCGACGACGCCACCATCATAGGCGATACCCGTCGGCTTGGCGTAAGGACTGTAGCCTGTGAAGCGCGCTACGGTCAGGCTGTCGAGCTTCAGATAGGCCAGGAGCCCATACTGATAGGCTCTCTCGAGGCGCGCGCCGTTGGGCAGGGACAGGACCCGCGGCCGACTCTGCGGATCGTAGGCCGTGGTCTGCACCTGAGGCGCCGTCAGGTTCGGCAGGCCGATCGTGGTGACGCTGGAAGGATTGCCCTGGGCGTCATAGCCGATCGTCTGGACGATCGGAGCCGCGAGCCGCGGATCGGTGGCGCTGAGGCCGGTCTGGCGGCCCACGCCGTTGGTCACGGTCGTGTCGTCGTAGCTGAAGGCGTAGACGAAGCCCCCTCCGAGATCATGGCGGAGCAGGCGGCCCTGGGTGTCGTAGTCGAAAGTTTCGACGCCGTTCGTCGTGGTTTGCTTCTTCAGGTAGGGCGTGCCCAGGTAGTCGTTGGTCACGACCCCGCGGTCGGGGGAGTCCGTCCGGACGATCCGCCCCAGGCTGTCACGCAGGTAGCTGGTGCGCACGCCCGCCGGGGACGCGGCCGTCGGCGGCGAGACGGTCGCCGTGATCGCCCCCAGTCGGTCACGCCCGATCTGCGTGGTGGCCCCGCCGTCCGAGGTCACCGACACGGCGACCGTCACCTTGTCGCCCTTGCGCATGTCGTAGCGGAATTCCCGGACATAGGCTTCGGGAGTCCCAACGGCCAGTGTCTGCACCGCGCGCAGGTACGAGGGATAGCTGGTCACGTCCCGGACCCGCCCTCCGCCGTTGGGGCCTTCGGGCCGTGTCCGCTCGACGATCCGGCCGATGATGTCGTAGCGCTGGTCGAGCCACAGTCGACCCGAGGCGGTGGCCGCGCAGTCGGCGGAGGCGGCGCCGAAGAACGGCAGCGACCGGCTCGGCGTGCGGTCGTAGCCGTCGTAGACCGTGCAGTCGACGACGTCGGCGCCGGCGGCCGCCCCCTGGCGTACGCTCCTGTAGATCCGGGCCCGGCCATCCAGCGTTTGCCGCGCGTAGAGCCAGGTCTTCTGGCCCTGGCTTGTCGGCCAATCCTGCAGGGTGCGCGTCTCGGAATAGGTCTCGTGTCCGGCGCCGATCAGCCAATCGGTGGCGCGATTGGTGATCACCGATACGCCCGAGCCGGGGCCGGCCGTGACGCAGGACGTGTCGGCCGGCACGCCGCTCGGCGCATTGACCTGGCGTCCGACTTCACGCCCCAGCCCGTCGTAACAGGTCAGGTTGACGTTGCCGTTGGCGTCGACCTCGGCGGTCTGCAGGCCAAAGCGCGGGTCGTAGTTGTATTGCGTGGCGAAGGTGCGCCCGCCGGCCAGGGGCGGTCCGCGCAGGGTCTGCAGGAAGGTATGGAATTTGGGGTCGAACTCGGTCTTCCAGAGCTGGCCGACCGGATCGACCATCGAGGTCTGGTTGCCGTAGGCGTCATGGCCGTAGGTGATGACCTGGAAGGCCTTGGCCTGGTCGTCCCACATCTTCTTGCCGGCAAGCTCGAAGGTGGCCTGGTCGTAGGCGTAGGTGGTCAGGGATAGGTCGACGCCCGGCCGGAACTGGTCGATCACGCCACAGTCGCTGGTGGACGAGAACTTCAAGGCGTCCAGATATCCCAGCCGCCAGCGCGTCGCGTCGTTCACGTAACGCTTGCAGGCATAGACATCGTCGTCCGGCGACAGGTCCTTTCCGGCCTGATCGACGCGGCCGATGTAGCTCTGCAACACCGGCTGGCCGAAGGCGTCGTAGGCGAAGACGTTCAGGGTGGCCGTGTCGAACTGACCGTAGACGTACTGGTTGACCGTCTGGCGCGTCTTGCGGACGTCCCAGACCGGCGTCGCAATGGGGCCGACCCCGGTCGCCGTCTGCACCGCGATATATTCCATCGGCGCGGAGGTGATCAGGGCGTCGGGGACGCACAGCGGATCGCTCGACTTCGGGCCGCAGCGGATCTCGCGCCGTTGCAGCGTCCCCGTGAGCGGGAAGGTCTGGTTGTAGATCTCGACCGTCTTGCGCCCGTCCTCAAGATAAAGCCGGGTCTTGCTCGCGAAGCCCAGCCAGCGCTGCGAACGCTGGTCGAGCTTGGCGTCGGTGTAGCTGTAGTCGGTGGAGTAGTTGTAGCTGGCGGCCGATCGCGTGCGATCGATGCTCTCGTCGACGTGCTTGATGACGTAGATGGGCCCGCCCACGATGTCGCGCAGCGGATAGGCGGCCGAGTAGGGGCTGTAGATGTAGGGCTGGGGCTGGACGAACGAGGTCAGGCCCGCCGCGGCCTGCCCGCCCGGCGACGAAGCGGCGGGCGTATAGACCCCGCGGTCGCTGAGCGGCGCGTAGGTCAGGTCCAGCCGTCCGCCCAGGCCGTTGGTGACCTGGACGATCATGTCGGCCTGGGCGCCGCCCGCAAGGCCGACGGCCAGGGTCGTGGCCTGTCCGCGATTGGCGCCGAACGCCACCGCATCGCCGAGCCCGTCGCCATTGACGTCGGACGTCTGGACCGGACGGTCGGTCGACGGCGTGAATCCGGCCAGGGCGCTGGCGTTCCAGAGCCCGTCGGTGAAAATGTCGCCGCGATTCAGCGCCACCTTGGCGCCGGTGGTGTCGAAGCCGACGATATCGGCGCGGTGGTCGCCGTCCACGTCGATCAGCAGCCGCGTCGTCCCGGCCCGCCACGGCGGCGAGCTTTCGGCGCTGAAGCCCGCATTCCAAGTCTGCGGGGGCATGAAGCCCTTGCCCGTCGACAGCGCCACCTGGACGCCGTTCTTGAAGCCGACGATGTCGGCCAAGCCGTCGCCGTTGACATCGACGAGCAGCCGGGGGTGGAGGTCGCTCCGCCAGCCCTGCGCCAGGCTGAAATAGGCGTAGCCGCCGGTGTTCTGGGGCCAGCGCGACAGGTCGAATTGATTGGTCTGGCCGCCGGTCGAAATCCCGACGACCACCCCGGTGCTGGAGAAGGCGACGATGTCGGCGCGACCGTCGCCGTTCACGTCGCCGATCAAGCGCAGGCGCTCGGTCTGGCGCCACCAGGCGTCGCCCGTGAAATCGGACGTGTTCCAGACCGCTGGTGTCTCGAAGCCGGCGCCGTTCGACAGGCCGACCATGGTCTGAGCGCCAAAGCCGACGATATCGGCCAGGCCGTCGCCGTTGACGTCGGCAAGCAGTCGGGGATTTCGCTCCTTGATCCAGCCGCCGGCCGACGGATCGAAGCCAAAATAAGGATAGCTGGGCTGTGTCCAGCCCGCCTTGTCGAAGCTATGGCCGGTCGAAAGGGCGACCTCGACGCTCTTGTAGTTGAAACCGACGACGTCGAGCAGGCCGTCACCGTTGACGTCGCCGACCGTGCGCGGCGTGCGCGCGTCGGTCCAGCCCGTATTGCGGCCGAATCCGGCGTTCCAGGTGGCGGCGCCCGCGAAGCTGCGGTCGGGCTTGGCCAGGGCGACCTGGGTGTCGAGGCGGATGCCGACGACATCGGCGAGGCCGTCGCCATTGACGTCGGCGAGCAACCGGGGGTCTTGGGCGGTCCAGCCTTGCGTGAAGTCGGTGCTCAACCAGCCGGCCGGCGCGGCGAACGAAAGGTCGGCGCTGGACCAGGCGAAGTTGGTCGGCACCAGGCACTGGCTGTCGTCGCCGGTGCATTCGGCGATCTGGGTCACTTGGCTGCGACCGGTGGCGGGCGACTGGGCGTAGGTCAGGATGATGGAGGGCGTCTTCACGCCGTCGACGCTGCTGTCGACCCGCTTGAGCCGCGCGGCCGTGCGGACGGGATAGCCGCCAATATAGATCCCGATCGGATCGGGCCGCGCCTCGTAGGAGAAGGTGACTGCGCGCTGAGCCGTCAAGCCGGCGGCCGGGTTGCTGGTGTAGTCGATCCGCGCCGGATAGATCTGCCCGCCGTCCTGGCTGCCGCTGTAGGGCGTGGCCGTATAGGTCACCGTCAGGACGTTGCCGTTCAGGTCGACGATCTTGCCCAGCGACCAGGACCGGATCGAGCCATCGCCGCCCCTGGGCGCTGCGCGACTGTCGGCGGTCCGGCCCAGCTCATAGGTGAGGCCCTTGTCGGTGGTCACCGTCCACCAGCAGGGGCCGTTACCGCAGGTCGCGCCGGCGTCGGTGCGGGCGTGGGAGACGATGCGGGTCCAGCTTTCGACCTCGGTGCGGAAGACCGCGCCGTCGGCGTTGGTCTCGACCATGATCAGGCGCTGGCCGTTGTAGGTGAACCGGTCGTCAGCCCCGTAGGTCACCCCGCCGCGGAAGCCGTCCTGCGCTAGGTTGGCGCCGGTGCGGTCGATCGAGACCAAGCCCGCCAGTGACCAGCCGACGCCGACCATGCCGTTTCCGGTCGCGTTGTTATAGACCAGGGACAGCTTGGGCTGGAGCTCGTTGGTGCCAGGCGGCGTGGGTATGTCGATCGCGTAGCTGCTGTTGCCCCGGTCGGTGACCGTGAACGCCCCCTGAAGGGAGCCCATGGTCTGGGTCGGCGCGGCCTTCGGCGCGGCGGCGCGACTTTGCGACCAGGCCTCGAGGGGGCGACAGACCAGGAACAGCGCCACGGCGAGGCCGAGGAGCCGAGGAAGAACGCACGCCGAAGACCACGACCGGCTAGCCATAGCTTGCCCCTTGGTTGGATTGCGGATGGCGAAGTTGGGAAGGGCGCTAGTATGCGCGCCAGGAGAGCGGTTCGCCGATCACCACGGGGATGACGTCGGAGACGTCGACCGTGTAGCGATAGACCAGCTTGGAGACCTCGAGCCGCTGCTTCGGGTGGAAGAAGGACAGCGCCACGTCGTAGCACTCCGACCCCGACGGGCCGAACGCGCTGGGTTCGACGGTGAAGCCGTCGAAGCTCAAGTCCTGGTTCAGACCGTCGATGAAGGCGCCGTGGGTCATGAACGCGTGGGTCGCGGTGAAGTTGAGCGCTCGGTGGTCGCCCCGCAGGCCGGTGTTGCGCAATTCGAAGTGCAGCCGCGACAGGAAGTTGCCTAGCATTGCGCGCCAATCCTCCTTGGCCGCGCCCTTCGGCGGCGTCACGGCCTTGGCCGCGTCCTCCAGGCGCCAGCTGAAGAAGCCGCGCAGGTCGGGCAGGAGTTGCGGGATCTTCGCGCCGGTCGACAGGCTGATCATGCCGCCCATGTAGCCGGGGACCGCGACGACATCCGACGCGCCTTCGATCTGGGAGGCGAGGTAGCCCCGCAGGCGTTCGTACACGCTCGCGGCATAGGCGCCGGCCGGGCGGATCACGTAGATCGGCGTGGCGCCGAGCAGCACCGTCCAGACCACATCCTCGGCCGCGTAGGGATGGCTGTCGAGGAAGCGCAGCATCTCGCGCGGGTCGTTCGGCGCGGCCAGACCCGCCTGAACGAAACTCTCGCGCCGGGCCTCGGAAGCGAATTCGAAGCCGATCCGGCCCAGGGCGTAGATCGGCTGTGGGCCGCTGGGCGGAAGCGGGCGCGGCGGCTCGGCCTTTGCCGCCGCCTCGCAGGCCGCGCAGGGCTTGTGGCCATCGCCTTGCGGCAGGAGGTCGGCGGCCTCGTGGACGGCCGGTTCAATCAGGGTGTTTTCGGGCGCCATGGCGCTAGTCCTTTCTTGGGAGGGTGTAGGCCCTTCGATGAGGGCTTGCTGTTCGAGGCCGGAGGGGCGGATCAAGGCGGGCGGGCGGTCGAGCATGCCCTGGTAGAAGGTCACAAAGGGCTGGCCGTCCCAGCCCTTGCCGACGGCCATGTCGGTGATGCGCAAGCCTTCGCTGGCCGCGCGCCAGGCGGCCACGCTGGCGGCCGGCGTCTCGAAGGCGGCGACCAGGCCTTCCACGGCGTCGGCGACGTCCTCGAGACGGGTGTGGGCCACGCGGTAGTAGTTGAAGGCCACCGAATTGCGGGGTCCCTCCGTCTCCCGCACGAGGATCAGCGCCAAGTCGCCCCGGGCCTCGCCGATGATGCGGCCGGTCAGGCGTTCGACCTCACGCGCCAGGGCGTTTGGCTTCGCGTCGGCCAGCGCCTCGGCGATCGCCGCGTGCTTTTCCTCGTCGGGTACGCTGCCCGGCTCATCATAGTGCTTGATCGCCAGGAGATCGCCGCCGGGTTCCCAGTCGAAGGACATGGCGGTGTCCTGCCGCCGCAGCATCTGGTCGGAGAAGCCGACATAGGCCCGATAGGCCATGCGTCCGTGGGACGGCCCGACGCCGATGAACCGCAAGCGTCCCAGTCGCTGGAACGCTTCGTTGAAGCGGGCGCGGGCGGAGTTGGGAAACCACAGGCGATCGAGAATTCGCCCGGCGTCCTCGAGCGTGTGCCGCCCATCCATGGCGGTGAAGTCGATGTAGTAGCGGTCCAGATCGATGCCGCCGGGGCGCAGCTTGGCGCTGGCGATCACGCTGCGGGTGGCGCCGTAGATCTCTTCCGTCACCGCGAAAGGGTGATGATAGAGCGCCTGCTCGTCCAGAAGCTCGGGCTTGAGAGAGGACGAGGTCATGTCACACCCCGCCACGGCGTTCGCGCCGCGCGAAATCGTCGACGAAGGCGTCGATCTGGGCGGCGGTGAGGCCGGGGAAGCAGGTGTCCACGAAGCAGAGCTCGGCCGTCGCCGCGGAGAGCGGCGCGAAGCCCGAGAGCCTCTGCTCGCCCGAGGTGCGCAGCACCAGGTCCATGGGCGGGATGGACGCCGGCAGACCCGTCAGTCGCCGCAGCAAGGCGGCGTCGTCCTCCGGAAGCCGACCCTCGGCCGCGAGGGCGCGCACCGTCGTGAGCAGCATGTCGGCGCCGCCATAATCCAGCGCCAGGACGAGTTGGCCTGCGCCGTGATCCTGCGTGCGGTCGCAGAGATCATCGAGAGCTCCCATCAGGTCGGCCGGGACCCGGTCCCGTCTTCCCCAATGCAGGACGCGAAGATTGCGCCGTTCGCAGAGGGGCTGCAGCACGCCCATGAACGCCCGGTAGATCGCCATCAGGTCGGCGACCTCCTCAGGGCTGCGGCGCCAGTTGTCGGTGGAGAACAGCCACAGGCTGACGCACTGGCAGCCTCGCTCGAAGAGGCGGTCCAGGATCGCCGGCGCCGTGACCAGGAAGCCCTGTCGGTGACCCGCCGCGACCGGGAGGCCCTGGGCGCGCGCCCAGCGACGATTGCCATCGGGGATGACCGCGACGTGTCCGGGGGCGACCGAGGCCGCCGTCGCCGGATCAAGCACGCAGGCGGGCGCAGCGACGCGCTCTGCGCGCCGATCAAAGCGTTGCAGCATGATGTGGGTCCAGGAAAGGGGCGCCGGTCCGGGCAGGACCGGCGCGGAGCTCAAGGCGGCGAGGCTAGCCGGGTTTGCAGGTGCAGCTGCAGTTGTACGGCCCCTCGTTGCACTCCGGGTAATAGCCTGGAGAGCAGTTGTTACTGCTCACCCCGCACTTATTGTAGGTCTGGTCGCCGGAGCAACCGCAGGTGTTGTCCGTCGACGGAAAGATGACGCCGGGCAGCGCGCCGGTGATGGCGCGATGGGAAGGCGGAGCGAGAAACGGTGTCATGAGCATCTCCTTCTTCAGATCTGATGGTTGTTCGCCGCGGATGGGGTGCGGCGCCCCCGACGCTTAAGAAGTCCAGTACTCGTGCGGACCATCGACAATGACCGGCAGGACGTCGGAGACGTCGACGGTCGCGCGCCAGATCTTGCGGCCCGCGCTGAGACGATGCAGCGGGTCGAAGAAGGCGACCGCGGTCTCGTGCGACTGCGGCCGTCCCAGCGCGGACGGCAGCACCGTGGCGCTGGCCGGCTGTAGGGCGCTGACGGGCTTTTCCGAAGCCAGGCGGGTCAGCGCGAAGTTCAAGGCGCGATCGACGCCGGTCCGACCCGCGCCGCGCGTCATGCGCGCCAGCGGCTGGGACGCCCGGGGCCATGCGGCCAGGCCGAGCCGCTCTGGACGCAGGATCGGCAGTCCCGTCTTGCGGTGGACGCCGCTGATCCAGCCGGCGACCGCGATCCGGCAGGCCTCGCCCGCCCATTGGCGCTGGATCGCGGCGGCGAGCCAGTCGGTGTTCTCGCGGGCGAAAGCGCCGTCCGGCTGGAGGATCAAGATCGGACGGCCGCCGCTGTTGAGGCTCCAGGTCCAGCCTGGCTCGTGAATCCGGCCCTCCTGGATGGCGGCTCGGACCGCTGGGCTGGGCGCGGCGCGCATGAGCTCAGCTACGGAGCCCTCGGCGTTCTCCGACCGCGCCACCGCCAGGGCGGCGACCGCGTAGACGCGCTCGCTGTCGGCGCAGCCTTCGCCGCTGGGGCTCAGAGCCGCGGCGGCCATGGCGGCCTCGCCCGGGCCGCCCGTCGGGCGGACGCTTCCCGAAGCGGGGCGGCGCGGCGTGTTCAGCCAGTCCAGCGCCGCGCGCGGATCCAGGGTTCCGCCCAGATGCTGGACGCTCCATGCGCCCTCGGGCGGCCGCGCCGTCCGCAGAAGGGCCTCGATGACGTCGGCGCCGCGCAGGTCCGGCCGCCGCCGGCGGGCGCCCGAGAGCAGCTTGGCCGCCAGACCGCTGGCGAGAGCCGTCGCATAGCTGGTCCCTGCATATTCCGCCCAGCCGCCGAACGCCTCGGCCGCGGGCAGGCGCGCGCCCGGCGCCGCCAGGCTGTGCCCGCGATAGGCGTCGCCCCAGTTGCTGCTGGCCAGGGGATGCCCGTCGTCGCTGAGGGCGCCGATGGCCAGGACGCCAGGCGAGGCCGCCGGCACATGCGGGCAGGCGCAGCCGTCGTTGCCCGCCGCGGCGATCACCGCCACGCCAGCACGCGCGCAGGCGGCAAGGACGCTGGCGAGGCGCGGCGACGGCGCGCCGCTGGCGTCGAACCCGCCACCGCTGATGTTGATGATCTCCGCAGAGGCGGCGAGGGCGGCCTCCAGCGCCGTCGCCAGGTCGTCCTGCGAGCAGGGCAGCACGCCGACATTGCCGTCGCCGCCGTAAATCGTGATCGGCAGGCCCGTCGCCTTCGGCGCCAGGCCGCCGCCGCTGGGGCCTCGACCGAGGATCAGGCTGGCCACCGCGGTTCCGTGTTGGATCGCGGCGCCGCCGCTTCTGGCGGAGGTAAAGAACCCCGGCTTGAGATCCGCCTGCGCGAAGGCCGGATGGCCGCGGTCCAAGGCGCCGTCCAGTATCGCGATCGTGACGCCTTGGCCGGCGCTCTCCAGTTGAACCAGAGCCTCGGCCTCGCGCCTCAACGACCAGTAGAGGCGACCCCCGAGCTTGGGCGAGGGAGCGGAG
The DNA here is from genome assembly GCF_003243465.1 of Caulobacter segnis. Taxonomy (GTDB): domain Bacteria; phylum Pseudomonadota; class Alphaproteobacteria; order Caulobacterales; family Caulobacteraceae; genus Caulobacter; species Caulobacter segnis_A. The sequence continues at coordinate 44,611 of NZ_QFQZ01000023.1, read as the reverse complement.
CGCACATCGCGCATCGTCGCGCTGCTTGGGTACATCCGCTCCACCCCTTTTCTTGAGCAGAGGTTAACGCGAACGGGTAAAATTGCAAGCAATAAGAGTATTGGTGGATAATTCCCTTTATGAGGTTATGCTGAAAAAGGCGGTGGCGAGGTCGCCCCGCCCAGATCGCGCTCCACGATAGCGCTGAAACGGCGATTGTTCTCGTCATAATTGCATAAGTCGGTCCGGGAGGGGGCATGACGGAACCTGCGGCTATCCTGAGGCGCAAGGACGAGCACCTTGATCTGGCGTTGCGCCAGGCGGCGGTGGTCAACGCCAGCCCTTTCGACGCCTTGCGGCTGGAGCCTTGCGCCACGCCCGAGCTCGATCTCGCCGAGGTCGACCTGTCCGTCACGTTTCTAGGCGCCCGGCTGGCAGCTCCTTTTCTGGTCAGCTCGATGACGGGCGGGCCTCATCGAGGGGGCGCGATCAACGCCCATCTGGCCGAGGCCGCTGAGGCGCTGGGCGTCGCGCTGGCCGTCGGCTCGCAACGGGTGGCGCTGGAGGGCGCGGGATCCGCCGGCTTCGATCGCGAGCTTCGCCTACGCGCGCCGCACGTCCTGCTGCTGGCCAACCTGGGCGGCGCGCAGCTGGCGCAGCCTGGCGGATTGGACCTGGCGCGGCGGGCTATCGACATGATCGAGGCCGACGGCGTCGTCATCCACCTCAATCCCTTGCAGGAGGCCATCCAGCCTGCGGGCGACACCGACTGGCGGGGCGTGCTGGACGCGATCGGCGTGCTGGCCGGCGCCTTGGGGCGGCCGGTGATCGCCAAGGAGGTCGGGTTCGGCCTGTCGGCTTCGGTGGCGCGGCGGCTGGTCGATGCGGGGGTCACGGCCCTTGACGTGGCCGGCGCCGGCGGGACGCAGTGGGCGCAGATCGAGGCCGATCGCGCCTTGGACCCGCGCGACCGCGCCGTCGGGCAGGCCTTCGCGGGCTGGGGCCTGACGACCCCCGAAGCGTTGCGGGAGGTCCGCGCGGCGTGTCCTGGAACGCCGCTGGTCGGGTCGGGGGGCATCCGCAACGGCGTCGACGCCGCCAAGGCGCTTCGGCTCGGCGCCGATGTCGTGGGCCAGGCTGGACGGGTGCTGCAGGCGGCGCTCGAGTCGACAGAGGCGGTTGTCCGCCACTTCGAGATCATGACTCGGCAGCTGCGCATCGCCTGCTTCAGCGCCGGCGCTCGCGACATCGAGCTCCTGCGACGGGTTCGCCTGTGGTCCTAGCGGCCGGCGGCATGGGCTCGCGCGCCCCGACCTTGTGATGTTCGCTCCGCAGAGCGGACGAGCGTCCAGTTCCTGGAGACGCTCCAACGTCAGGCGCCGCCTTTCCACGACGATGGCGGACAAGACGTGGACATCTTCCGTACAAATAATGGCGGCCGTTCACCGCGACCGGGTCCATGGGCGAGGTCGCAAAGGAGTGCTTGTTCGATGACCGCAACCGCCGCCCATTTCCTCGCCGAAACCCTGGAAGCCGCCGGCGTCGAGCGCGTCTATGGAGTCGCGGGCGACTCGCTCAACGGTTTCACAGAGGCTTTGCGGGCTCGGGACAGGATCGAATGGGTCCACATGCGCCACGAGGAGGCCGCCGCCTTCGCCGCTGGAGCCGAGGCCCAGCTAACGGGCGGCCTGGCGGTGTGCGCGGGCAGTTGCGGGCCGGGGAACCTGCACCTGATCAACGGCCTGTTCGACGCCCAGCGCAGCTGCGCGCCGGTGCTGGCCATCGCCGCTCACATCCCCAGCAGTGAGATCGGCATCGACTACTTCCAGGCGACGCACCCCGAGAGCCTGTTCAAGGAGTGCAGTCACTATGTGGAGCTCGTGTCGCAGCCGAACATGCTGCCCCAGGTGCTGGAGCGGGCCATGCGCGTGGCGGTCGCCCGGCGTGGCGTAGCGGTGGTGGTGATCTCCGGCGACGTGGCCTTGGAGAAGCTTGACGCCAAGCCGCCGACCTGGATCGCCCCGGCGGCGCCGCGCGTGATCCCGCCGGTCGACCAGGTCGAAGCCCTCGCCGACCTGCTGAACGGCGCCAAGCGCGTGACCCTGCTGTGCGGAGTCGGCTGCGCCGCGGCGAGGTCCGAGGTGCTGGCCCTGGCCGAGGCGTTGAAGGCGCCGATCGTCCACGCTCTGCGGGGCAAGGAGGCGATTGAGCACGACAATCCCTTCGATGTCGGCATGACCGGCTTCATCGGCTTCTCGTCCGGCTACGCAGCGATGAAAGACTGCGACACCCTGGTGATCCTGGGATCGGGCTTTCCCTATCGCCAGTTCTATCCGGACAAGGCCAGGGTCGCGCAAATCGACATCAGCCCCGAAGCCCTCGGCAACCGTAGTCGCCTGGACTTGGGCCTGCTGGGCGACGTCGGCGAAACCCTCCGCGCGCTGCTGCCGCGCCTTGAGCGCAAGGCCGACCGAAGCTTCCTCGACGCGGCCCTCGCGCATTACGCCAAGGCCCAGGACGGCCTCGACGCCTTGGCTCAGATTCCCGACAAGCCCAGCGAGGTTCACCCCCAGCAAGTGACCCGCATCGTCAGCGAGCTGGCGGCCAAGGACGCGGTCTTCACCTGTGACGTGGGCACACCTACGGTCTGGGCGGCGCGCTATCTGCGGCTGGACGGCGAGCGCCGATTGCTGGGCTCGTTCAACCACGGCTCGATGGCCAACGCCATGCTGCAGGCGATCGGCGCGCAGTCGGCCTTCCCGGGACGCCAGGTCGTGTCGCTGTCGGGCGACGGCGGGTTCTCGATGATGATGGGCGATTTCATCAGCCTTTCGCAGCTCGGCTTGCCTGTGAAGGTCGTCGTGCTCAACAACGGCACGCTGGGCTTCGTCGAGATGGAGATGAAGGCGGGCGGCTTCCTCGACACCGCCGTCAACCTGCAAAACCCCAACTTCGCGGCCATGGCGCAGGCGATGGGCGTCAAGGGCGTGCGGATTGAGCGCGCGCAGGATCTTCAGGCGGGCATCGCCGAGGCCTTCGCCCATGACGGGCCCGCCCTGGTCGATGTCGTCACCGCCCGCCAGGAACTGGTCATGCCGCCCAAGATCACGCTGGAGGAGGCCCACAAGTTTGGTGTCTTCGCCCTGAAGGCGGTTCTGGACGGCCGCGCCGCCGAGCTGATCGACTTGGCCAAGGTCAACCTCAAGCGCTGACGGCCCATGCCTCGCCAACTTGTCCGGCGCGGTCCAGTAGTCGTCGCCATCCAGAAGGGCGACATACTTGCCGCGGGCCGCGTGAAAGCCTCGGCGGACGACCTCGTTGCTCTTCAGGTTATGGTCGGACAGCAGCAGGCGCGTACGATCCGGGTGTCGGGCGGCCCAGGCGAGGACGCGCTCGCGGGTTCCGTCCGTCGACGCATCCTCGCTGATGATCACCTCGATCGGGAAGTCCGCGATCTGGCCGTAGGCGCTCTCGAGCGCCGTCTCGATCAGGTCGAGATGGTTGAAGGTGACGATCAGGACTGACGCCAACGGCGCCGCTGGGCCATCGGACCAAGTTTCCGTCAACAAGGCGGCCCCAGAGTCCATGTCCGCTCAAGCAGACGTGTGGTCTAGCGGATAAACCTTTCGCTCGTCTTGATGGGGTGCGCGCGCTCCGGGCGCCTTGAGCAAAGCCGAAGATATTTCCCGCGCCGGGCTGATTAGGACGGCGCGTCGCCGCCGGCTTCAGGGCCCGTCCGCACGGTCGGCAGCACCACCGTCGCCGCCAGCCCGCCGCCGTCTCGGTGAGCCAGGATAAGCCGACCGCCGTGCGCCTGGGCGAGAGCTTGAACGATCGAGAGGCCAAGGCCCGCGCCGCCCGTGCGGCGATTTCGCGAGCCCTCGCCACGCGCGAACGGCGCGGTGACGCGGTCCAGGATCGCGTCGGACAGGCCCGGACCGCGGTCCAGCACCGCGATGCGCGCCTCTCCACCGGCCGCCTCGAGCTCCAAAGTGACCGCGCCGCCGTAGGCGAAGGCGTTGTCGACCAGATTGTTCAGCATCCGCCGCAAGGCGACCGGCGAGACCAGGACGGTCACCGCCGGACCGGGCGCCACCGTCAGGATCTGGCCCAACTCGGCGCGCAGGGCGGCCAGGCTCTCGAGTTCGGCGCGGGCATCCACGGGCCGCGCGCCATGGCCCCGCCCGGCCTCCTGGCGGGCGAATAGCAGGGTGTCGTCCAGCAGCTGGGACATCTCGGCGAGGTCCTTGGCGGCCTTCTCCCGTTGCTGTGGATCGGCGATGAACTCGGTTCGCAGGGTCAGGCGCGTCAGGTAGGTGCGCAGGTCGTGGGCGATGGCGGCCAGCATGCGGGTGCGCTCGTCGACCAGCCCCCGAATCCGCCCGCGCATGGTGTTGAAGGCGTCCGAGAGCTCGCGGATCTCGCGCGGCCCGCCGGGCGGCAGCGGCGCGGCGTCCAGGTCGTCGCCGAACCGGGCCACGGCCCGCGCCAGGCTCTCGACCGGCCGGGTCGTCTGGCGCACGGCGACCAGGATCATCAGCAGGGTCACCGCCAAGAGGGCGGCGCAGGCCAGGATGACGCGCCCCAGATAGCGACGGGCCGCCTCCGGGGCGCGCCGGCGCAGGGTCAGCACCGAACCGTCCTGCAGCCGCACCGACAGGCGCAGGGCCGCGCGGCCGGGCATGAAGCCGTCGCGAAGTCGCCCGCCGCGCCGCACCTCGATCCGCCAATCGCGCCCCGCCAGGGCGCGGGCGTAGCTTGCGTAGCCGGGATCGCGGGCGTCGGCCGGGCGCGCTCGGCTCAGGGGCGGGGGAAAGTCCGCGTCGAGCGCCGCGCGGATCACTCCGGCGCCCAGGGCCCTGATCACCGCCGGTCGGGCCGACGGCGGCGAGGCGTCCAGCGCCTCGACCATCGCCACCGCCTCGGCCGGCTGGGGCAGTTGGTAGAAGCGCACCCCGCCGCCGCTATCGGATGGCCAGATCAGCAGGGCGGCGCCCAGCATCAGGAGAACCATCAGTCCGCCCAGCAGGATGGCGGCGATGCGGGAGGACAGGTTGTCGAGCAGCGCCATCAGAGGCGCTCGACCGGCGGACTGAACAGGTAGCCGCCGCCGCGCACGGTCTTGATCAATCCTTCGCCGCCGACGCCCGAGGCCAGCTTTCTGCGCAGCCGGCCCAGCAGGACATCGACCGAGCGGTCATAGGGCGTGGCGCTGCGGCCGCGCGTCCAGTCCAGCAGCTGGTCGCGGCTCAGCACGCGCTGGGCGTGGCGCAGGAAGGCCATCAGCAGGTCGTGCTCGCCGCCTGTCAGGATGATCGCGCGTCCCTCCGGATCGAAGAGGTCGCGGCTGGCCGAATCCAGCCGCCAGCCGGCGAAGCCGTAGATCTCGCCCGGGGGGGCGGCGGCGACGCGGTGGGTCTGGCGGGTGCGGCGCAGGATGGCGCGGATGCGGGCCAGCAGCTCGCGCGGCACATAGGGCTTGGTCAGGTAGTCGTCGGCGCCGATCTCCAGCCCGACCACGCGGTCGATGTCGTCGCCCTTGGCCGTGACCATCAGGATCGGGGTGTCGCCGGCGGCCCGCAGGCGCCGGCAAAGCGACAAGCCATCCTCGCCCGGCATCATGATATCGAGCAGCGCCAGATCCACCCGGCGGCGCGCGGCCAGGCGATCGAAGGCCGCGGCGTCCTCGCAGCCCACGGCCTCCCAGCCCTCCCGCCGCAGCAGGCCCAATGTCAGGTCGCGGATCTCCGCGTCATCCTCGACGACCGCGATCAGGGTGTTGTCGATCATGGCCCAAGCCTTGCCTCAGCGAGGCGGCGCGGAAAAGGCCGCGCGGGTGGCGATTACATTTCGATACGTTTCGTTGACCCCGGAACATCACGACGCGCCAGGGTTGGTGTCTTCTGCCTGGGACGAGGGACGTCACTCCATAGACGGAGACACCATGCGCAAGTCCATTTTCCCCGCCGCTGGCCTGACCGCCGCGGCCCTGTTCATCGCCATCGCGCCCGCCGCCGAGGCCGGCCAGCACGGCCGCACCGTCCGCGTCCAGGGCTCGCACGGCGGCGGCTATGTCCATGACCGCCACGTCAGCCGCCAGCCTGGCGCGGTGTCGGTGTCGCGCGGGACGCAGACCAACGCAGGCTATGGCGTCGCCAGCCAGCGCAGCGCCAGTTGGGGCGGCGGCGTCTATTCGGGCGGCGCGTCGCGAACCTTGAACAACGGCGCCTCGACCAACCGTGCGACGAGCATCGTGAACAATGGCGACGGCTCCTATAGCTACAGCGCCAGCCGCACCGGCTACAACGGCGACACCCGTTCGGTCAGCGGCGTCGCGAGCCGTCCCTGACCGTCACAGGGCCGGCGCGCGCCCCCGCGCCGGCCCCCTTCCGGGAGACCCGCCTTGCAGAAATCTTTGACCACCCTGCTGACCGCCGCCGTCGTCGCCCTGGCCGCCACCAGCGCAGCCGACGCCCAGATCGGCCTTCGCGGCAAGATGCGCGAGCGCATCGCCGAACGCCTGGAGGCCAAGAGGGCCGAGGCGGAACGCCCGATCGACCTGCAGGCCATCCTGCCCGGCGCCCGCAAGCTGGAGCAGCATTACGGAACCGATCCGGCCCAGGCCCTGGACGTCTACCTCCCGCCGGGCAAGCTGCGCGACGCGCCGATCCTGGTCATGGTGCATGGCGGGGCGTGGAAGATCGGCGACAAGGCCAACACCGGCTCGATCGAGAACAAGCTCAAGCATTGGCTGCCCAAGGGCTTCATCGTCGTCAGCGTCAACTATCGCCTGCTGCCCAAGGCCATGGCCTACGAACAGGCGCAGGACGTGGCCGAGGCTCTTCAATGGGTTCAGGCCTATGCGGAGGACTGGGGCGGCGCCAACCGCAAGATCATCCTGATGGGCCACTCGGCGGGCGCGCATCTGGTCGCGCTGCTGTCGTCCAAGCCGTCGATGGTGGGCCAGCGCTGGGCCGGCACGGTGGTGCTGGACTCGGCGGTGATGAAGGTCTCGTCGACCATGGCCGGTCGCCATCCGAAGTTCTACGACGAGGCTTTCGGGCCTGATCCGGCCGAGTGGGCCAAGGCCTCGCCGATGGACCAGTGGACGCCGTCGGCCGAGCCGATGTTCCTGGTGTGCTCGACCAGGCGCCCCGACAAGCCGTGCGACGACGCCCGCGCCTTCCAGGCCCTGGCCCAGCGCTCGGGCGTCGCGATGCCGGTCCTGCCTCAGGACCTGACCCACGCCGACATCAACCGTACGCTCGGCCTGCCCGGCGCCTACACCGACGCCGTGGACAGGTTCATCGCCGAGACGCTGCGGCCCTAGGCGTCACGCGCCAAGGACGCCAAGGCGGCCGCTTCGAGATGCGCTTCGTCAACGCGATCGACTCGAAGACAACCGACGTCGAAGGCCGGCTCGGCGGCCTCTCAGCGCGAGCACGATCGCCGCGGCGAGCGCGGACATGTGACCGATCATCCAGCTGACAGGGTTTTCGCCGGGACGATTGCGGCTGACGATCCAGGTTGCGATGCAGATCGTGGCGAAGAGCACGGCCGGCGCGCCGATCGTCAGCAGGGCCGGCAGGCGCGCGCCGGACGCCATGGCCTGGCCCAGGATCATCGAGGTCTCGAAGAAGAACAGCAGTAGGGCGCCGACGGCCATGGCCGAGCCGGCGCCCGCTCGTTTGGCGCTGAGGCCCAGCGGGATGGCCAGCAGGGGCAGCAGGGGCAGTACGAGCGCCCGTGACAGTCGGGCGTAGAGCTCGGCCAGCAGCACCTGCCGGGGCAGGGCGGTCCTGTTCCCGCCGAACCCCATTTGCGCCAGTTCGAGCAGCGTCAGCTCGCTGACGTCGTCGCCCCTGACCCGAAACGACTTGCCCGCCAGCGACAGCGGAACATCGAAGGAGAACTTGGCGAAATCGGCGACATAGGTCTGCTGGTCGTGCGTCGTGCTGACTTGGCGGCCGTCCCGCAGGGCCAGGGTGACGCTTCGGTCGCCGGGGTCCCTCAGGACGATGGCGGAGCGCGCCGTCAGGATGTCCTCGCGCCCGTCGGGGCCGATCTTGCGAATGAACACGTGCTCCAGGCGGCTGCCGCTGGCGTCGGCGCGATCGGCGGTAAGAAGGAGCGGGCCGGTCGAGAGCAGGGCCTTGGGGCGCACGTCGCCGTTCCATCCGGCCTTCTCGGCGGCGTGCAGCACCGCATGATAGCCGTAGCGGCTGTAGGGCTGCACGAAGCCGAACAGCAGCACGCTGAAGGCCATCAGCAGAACGCCCAGCCCGACGAACGGCGCCGCGAAACGCCCCAGCGAGACGCCGCTGGCCAGGATCGCGTCGATCTCCGAACTCTTGCTGACGCCGTTGATGACGACGAACAGGCCGATGAAGAAGCCGCCGGGCAAGGTCAAGCCGACATAGTGCGGGAGCAGGTTGACCAGCAGCTCGCTGAGAAACTTGAAGCCGTCGGTGGTCTGCGACAGCAGCTGAAAGGACCGCATGAGGCGTTCCATCAGGAACGCCACCATGGTGCTGGTCAGAACGGCCGTCATCGGCGTGAACGTTCGCCGGAGCAGGTATCGGTCGAGCGTGGTCGGGAACATGGAGATGCGGCGCGCGTCTTATGGCGCTTGCAGGCTGGCGGGCGGCGGATCGGCCAGGACGGGCCGCCGGACCTTCGGCGATCGGAAGGCCGGCGCCGCCTGACGCGCGCCCAGGGCCTCGGCATAGACCTCGACCACCTCGTCAAGGATTTCGGTCCAGCGATAGGCGGCGCTGCGCTGGAGCGCCGCGGCGCCCAGGCGGCGACGCTGCTGGTCGTCGCCCAGCAGCGCGCTCAGCGCCTCGGCATAGGCGCCGGGCTGGCCTGAGCAGAGCCGGGCGTTATGGCCGTGCCGCAGCAGGGCGCGGGTGTTGGGCGCGTCGGCGCAGACCATGGCCAGGCCGCACGCCATCGCCTCAAGATTCACGTTGCCGAAGGTCTCGGTCGTGCTGGGATTGAGGAAGATGTCGCCGCTGGCGAGCGCGGTGGCGAGCGCCTCGCCGGTCAGGAAGCCCGTGAACACCGCCCCGGGAAGGCGCTCTTCAAACCAGCCGCGCGCGGGGCCGTCGCCGATCACCAGGACCTGGGGCGCCTGGCCGGGCGCCTCGATGGCGTGGATGGCCTCGACGAAGGACGCCAGACCCTTCTCCATGACGATCCGGCCCAGGAACACGATCACTGGACGGTCCCGCGCAAAGCCGTGGCTCAGCCGCCAGGATTCGCTGCGGCGGCCCGGATGGAACAGCTCTTGATCCACGCCGCGCGCCCAGGTGCGCACCTGGGCCGGCAGTTTCTGGGCCCTGAGCTCGTCGCCGATCGCCTCGGTCGGCGCCATCACATAGTCGCAGGACCCGTAAAACGCCCACAGCCGCCGCCGCACCAGCGGCATCAGCAGGCCAAGGCCGTAGTAGTCGAGATAGCTGTCGAACAGCGTGTGCAGGCTGGCGACCGCCGGGATGTTGCGGGCTCGGGCCAGCCGCAGCGCGGCCCAGCCCAGCAGGTCGGGGGCCGAAAGGTGGATGAGGTCGGGGCGGAAGGCCTCGACGTCGCGCCGCGCCGCCTCGGACAGGCCCAGCGCCAGACGATAGTCGCCCCGGAAGGGGATCTTGATCGACGGCACCGAGATCAACTGGCCGGCCGGCGGGAAGGCGGGCGTGGGCGATGTGGGCGAATAGACCCGCACTTTCGCGCCCAAATGGCTTTCCAGATGGGCGACGAGACGGTTCAGCGACTTGTTCGCGCCATCCAAGGTGTAGTTGTAGTTTCCCGAGAACAACGCAACGCGCAACGGCCGCGCGCCAAGCGCGCGCGTCAGCGGCCTGATATCCATCTTGGTTCTCTTCCCCGTGACCGCCCGTCCCCGAACGCAAAGGACGACGCGCCTGCCCCACCACCGCAATGAATTCCAAAATTCGATGAGACCTACACCGGATCGTGTCGTCCTTTTGTGAAGGCGGCCGCCTGCATCACACCGTCACGCTGTCGGGGTAGCGGTGAGTGCGGGGTCTTTTCGGGAATCACGATGCGGGTTGTGGATGTCGCGGAGTTCTACTCGCCCACCGGCGGCGGGGTGCGAACCTATATCGACCGCAAGTTCGAAGTGGCCGCGCGGCTAGGGCACGAGGTCTTCGTCATTGCGCCGGGGGCGCAGGATAGTTTCGAGCCGCGCGCCTCGGGCGGGGTGATCCAGGTCCGCGCGCCGCGCCTGCCGTTTGACGCCAACTACCGGATGTTCTGGGATGCGGGGCCGGTGCATCGGCAGCTCGACGCCCTGGCGCCGGACCTGGTCGAGGCCTCGTCGCCCTGGCGCGGCGCGGCCATCGTCGCCAGCTGGCCGACAAGAACGCCGCGCGCCATGTTCGTGCACGCGGACCCGGTCGCATCCTATCCGCAACGCTGGCTGGCCCCCGTCGCAAGCCCTCAGCGCATCGACCAGCTCTTTGGCTGGTTCTGGAGCTATCTGCGCCGCCTGACGAGCCGCTTCGATTCGGTGGTGACGGGAGGGGGCTGGCTCGCCGACCGGCTCTCGGGGCAGCGCGTGAGGGACGTGGCGAGTGTGCCGCTGGGCATCGATCGCGGCGCCTTCTCGCCCAGCCTGCGCGACGAGGGCTTGAGATCCCGCCTGCTTGCGGCCTGCGGCTGTTCCGAGGAGGCGCGGCTGGTGCTCGGCGTCGGCCGCTTCCATCCCGAGAAACGCTGGCCGATGATGATCGAGGCGGTGACGCGGGCGCGCGACACCGCGCCGCTCGCCTTGGTGCTGATCGGTGACGGCATCGACCGCGTCCGGGTGGCCCGCGCCGCCGCCGGACGGCCTCACGTCAAGATCCTGCCGCCGATCCATGATCGCCCCCTTCTGGCCGCGCACCTGGCCAGCGCCGACATCCTCGTCCACGGCTGCGAGTCAGAGACCTTCGGCCTGGTGCCCGCCGAGGCCATGGCGTCGGGCGTGCCGGTGGTGGGTCCCGACCGCGGCGGCTTCGCCCATCTGGCCCAGCCGGCGACCTCGGAAGTGTATCGCGCCGGCGACCTGACGGCGGCCACCGACGCCATCCGCCGGCTGTTGGCGCGAGATCCCGTGGCCTTGCGGACAGCGGCGGTCGGCGCCGCGCCCGGCGTGCGCCAGGACGTCGATCACTTCGCCGACCTTTTCGAGCACTACCGGTCGATCGCCGCGAGCGCGCACGCATGAGCGGGGTCGCGCAAGGTCTCGGGGAGCCGCAGGCGGCGGCCGCCACCAAGGGTCCGCGACGACTGGGCTTATGGCTCGGGGTGGCGCTGTCGGTGGGGCTCGTCGCCATCGTCATGCTGCAGCTCGGGGGCACGACGGTCGATATCTTCAAGACTCTCCAGCGCCTCCCGCCGCTGGCCTGGCTTGGCGTCCTGCTGCTCTATCTGGTGCAGCCCGCCTTCGATTTTCTGGTCTTCCGGCGGCTCTGGAACCTGCCCCCGGCGGGCTTTCGCGCCTTGCTGCGCAAGAACGTGATCAACGAGGTCGTGCTCGGCTATAGCGGCGAGGCCTATCTGTACGTCTGGGCCCGAAGGGCCGCCAACGTCGTCGCCAACCCGTTCGCGGCGATCAAGGACGCCAATATCGTCTCGGCCCTGGCCGGCAATCTTCTGACCCTGGTCCTGGCGGCGATCAGCATCACCGAACTGCGCAATCTCGACTTCGCGCAGCGGCTGGGACCCGCCCTGTGGTCAGGGCTGATCCCGCTGGCGATCTCGCTGGGCGTGCTGGTGTTCGGTCGACAGGTGTTCTCGCTGGGGCGCCGGCAGCTGCTCTATGTCGCGGGGGTCAGCGCGCTGCGGCTGATCGCCTGGACCGCCCTGACGCTGTGGGTCTGGCGCCTGGCGCTGCCGGAGGTCGCGATGGCCCAGTGGACGGTGCTGCTGGCGATCCGTTGCCTGGTGTCGCGCATTCCGCTGATCTCCAACAAGGACCTGGTGTTCGGTAACTTGATGCTGCTTCTCCTGGGGGCTCACTCCGACGTCGCCGTGCTGTTGGCGACCTTGGCGTTCATCACGCTGGGCCTGCATCTGGCCGTGACCATCGGCCTGGCCGTCGGCGATCTGGCGCGCGGCCGACTCTGGAGTGGCTCATGATGGGCTGGAGGCTCAAGGTCCCCGGGCGCGACATCTGGCGTATCGGCCTGGTCGAGACCCCGATCGCGGACCTCGCGCGCCGCGGCTTCGCGCCGGACGCGCGCGTCCATTGGCTGGGTGAGGAGGGGCGGCTGAAGTTTCTCGCCGATCCGTTCGGCGTCTGGCGCGACGGCCGGCTGCATCTGTTCGCCGAAGCCTATGACTATCGCGACCGTCACGGCGTGATCGTCCGGATCGAGCTGGACGCGAACTTCGCGCCGATCAGCAGGACCGTGGTGCTCAGGGAGCCTTGGCACCTGTCGTATCCCCAGGTCTTCGAGGCCGAAGGCGAGACCTGGATGCTGCCCGAGGCCTATCGGTCCGGCGCGCTCACGCTGTATCGCGCGGCGGCGTTTCCCGACATCTGGGAGCCGGTCGCGCGTCTGGCGCTGGACACCCCGGCGATCGACGCCACGCCTTTCCGGCACGACGGCCTGTGGTGGCTGGCCTATTCCCCGACGGGGTCGCAGCGCTGGAAGCAGGGCAGGCTGCATCTGGCCTTCGCCGAGCGCCTGACCGGGCCCTGGCGAACCCACCCCGGAAACCCCGTCCGAGATGATCTGGCGTCCAGCCGGCCCGGCGGTACGGCGTGGATCGAGAACGGCATGCCGTGCCTGCCCGTCCAGGACTGCACGCGCACCTATGGCGGCGGCGTCCGGAAGCTGGCGATCCTTCGGCTCGACCCCGAGCGGTTCGAGGCGGAGGCGTCCGCCCCCCTGGGCCTGCCGCCCGGCGTCGGCTCCTATTCGAAGGGCTTCCACACGCTGTCGGCCTGCGGTCCGCTCACCTTCTTCGACGTCAAGCGGATCGACCGAACGCTATGGCCGCGGCGGGGGAGCTCATGACGCCGCTCGATGACGGGCCAGAACGTCTGGTTGGCGCGCCCCGGGTGCTGACGTTCCTGCACAGCTTCGAGCCGGGCGGCGTCGAGCGCATCGCCCTGCGGCTCGTACGGCGATGGCGCGCCCGGGGCGTGGACGCGCCGCTGTTCGTGGGACGGGCCGCGGGCGACATGCGCGGCGACGTCGGCGCGGACCTCGCATTCGTCTCGCCGCCCCATGCGGGGCGAGGCGTGGCGAAGATGGAGACGCTGTGGATGATCTGGACCCTTCCCCAGGCCGTCCGCAGGCTCCGCCCCGATGTCCTGTTCTGCGCGGGCAACACCTACGCCGTCGTGGCCGTGGCGCTGAAATGTCTGCTCGGCCGGGCCTGCCCGCCCATTCTGCTGAAGGTGAGCAACGACCTCGACCGCCAGGACCAGCCCGGGTGGTTCCGCTTTTTCTATAGGCTGTGGCTCAAGGCGCAGGGGCGCCATATCGACCATTTCATCGGCATGGAGACGCCGATGACCGACGAGATCGAGGAGGGCTTTGGCGTGCCCGACGAGCGGATCACGATCATTCCCGATCCAGCCTTGTCCAAGCCCCTGATCGAACAGCTGCGGTCGAGCCGCCCTCCCGCGCGCGCCGACGGCGCCGGACGGCGTTTCGTGGGCGTGGCGCGGCTCACGGCCCAGAAGAACATCGCGCTGATGCTTGGGGCCTTCGAACGCGGCGCTCGCAACGGCGACACGCTCACCCTGATCGGGGAGGGGCCGGAACGCGGCAAGCTCGAGCGCCTCGTGCAGGATCGGGGGCTGGACGATCGGGTCGTGTTCCTCGGCTATCATCCGGAGCCGGCGACCCTGCTTCCCGCGTTCGACATCTTCCTTCTGTCGTCCGACTACGAGGGGGTGCCGGCGGTGATCCTGGAGGCGCTGGCCGCCGGCCTGCCGATCGTGGCCACCGACTGCAGCCGCAGCATGCGCACGCTGCTCGGGGACGGCGCGCTGGGCCAGCTGGTCGCGGTGGGGGACGAGGCGGCGCTCGCCGATGCGATCGCCAGGGCCAAGCCCGGGACCCAGGACGACCATCTCAGCCTGCGACAAGCCGAACGGTTCACGCTGGAAGACGCCTCCGAGGCCTATCTCGAGGTCATCGCCCGTCTCCGGTCGACCGCGGCGCAGGCCAGGCTGCGCTAGGGGACCCCGAAGCCCGAACCGTCTGGCTTCGTCAAAGCGTGCGGAATTCGTCATGGTCGCGCGCCCTGGCCGCGCCGAGACGCGCGAAATGTCCCCGACAAGGTTCGATTCCGCCCCGTCAGCGCTGAACTTTCCGTTTGCTTTCCGTGGGCGGGCTGATAGAACGCGTGCTCCTCAAACGCCTCATTCCTTCCACTTTCTCTTTAGAGCTTAGGGCCTTAGCTCTCATGCTGAGCCCGACGAAATCGGCGCGCCGGCGCAGTTGTGCAGCCAAGCTCCCCGGACAACACACCCACCCCGTCCGATTGCGGCCGGGGTTTTTCTGTATCGCAGCGTGCAATTTAGAGTGGCATCGGCGCCACGCTCGCTGAACGATCCGTGAATTTTTTGGGTCACCGCCGCCTTCCGGCTGATTTTCTCCGCTCAAAGCCCATAGCGCGTGGCGCGGTTTTGCGTCATGACTTTCCTTGGAAGGACGCGGGCCGACTATCAGCCCGTCGATTGAGGTGTTTGAGGATAATATGGCGAACGGTGTCGTTAAGTGGTTCAACCCGGCCAAGGGCTTTGGCTTCATTCAGCCCGAGGACGGCGGCCAGGACGTGTTCGTCCATATCGCCGCGGTTGAACGCTCGGGTCTGTCGGGCCTGAACGAAGGTGATCAAGTCGCGTACGAGCTGGAAGAGGACCGCCGTTCGGGCAAGACCTCGGCCGGCCAACTGCGCGTCACGGGCCATGGCCCGGCTCCGGCCGGCGGTGGTCGTGGCGGCGCTCCCCGACCGGCGCGCGGCGGCTTCGACAGCGCTCCCCGCAACAACTTCTCGAGCGGCACCGGCGAGTCCGGCACCGGCGTCGTGAAGTGGTTCAACACGACCAAGGGCTTTGGCTTCATCCAGCCGGACAACGGCGGCGGCGATGTGTTCGTGCACATCTCGGCCGTGGAGCGCGCCGGCCTGCGTGGCCTGAACGAAGGCCAGCAAG
Organism: Caulobacter segnis; assembly: GCF_003243465.1. GTDB lineage: Bacteria > Pseudomonadota > Alphaproteobacteria > Caulobacterales > Caulobacteraceae > Caulobacter > Caulobacter segnis_A. Next base: position 29,451 of record NZ_QFQZ01000023.1, on the reverse strand, counting down.
TCGGTTACGAGCTTGAACAGGACCGCCGCTCGGGCAAGACCTCGGCCGGCAACCTGCGCATCCTCTAAGCGCAAACCAGAAAAGGCCGCCCGGTCGGACGGCCTTTTCGAGAGACGTTCGAGGGCCCCGCCCGACGCTGAAGCGTCGGTCGGGGCCTTTTGTCGTTTTAGGGCGCGTGTCAGCTGGCGGCGCGCGTCCGCTCCGACGCCGCCTGGCTGACGGCCAGGGCGGTCAGGTTGACGATGCCGCGGGCGGTGACGCTGGGGATCAGCACGTGCAGCGGCTTGGCCATGCCCAGCAGCAGCGGTCCGACCAGCAGCGACTCCGTGGCCGCGCTGAGCAGGGTCAGGCCGATATTGGCCGCGTCCAGCGTCGGCATGACCAGCAGGTTGGCCGAGCCCTTCAGCGGGCTGTCGGCGACCAGGCGGTCGCGCAGATGCTGGCTGAGGGCCGCATCGGCGTGCATCTCGCCGTCGACCTCGAGCTCCGGCGCCTGTTCGCGCAGGATCGTCAGGGCCTCGCGCATCTTGCGGGCGGTCGGCGAGTTGCTGGCGCCGAACGAGGAGTGCGAGAGCAGGGCGGCCTTGGGCGTCAGGCCGAAGCGGCGCACGGCCTCGGCGGCCAGCTGAGCGCATTCGGCGATCTGCTCGGCGGTCGGGTCGACATTGACGTGAGTGTCGCAGAAGAACAGCGTGCCGTTGTCCAGGATCAGCGAGGACATCGCATAGACGCGGCTGACCGTGTCGCGCTTGGGGATGATCGGCAGGGCGTACTTCAGGTGCTGCCACCAGTCGCCGCTGCCGCCGACCAGGGCGGCCTCGACATAGCCGGAGGCCAGCAGCATCGAGGCGGCCACGGTGCGGCGGCCCTGCACGCGGCGCTCGGCCGCCGCCGGCGGCACGCCGCGACGCCCCACCAGCTTCTGGTAGTCCTCGACCAGCGGGCCGAACAGCGCCTGATCCGCCTGCGGGTCGACGATCTCGACCGCGCCGCCGACGTCGAGGCGCAGGCCCAGCTCCTCGATCTTGGCCTTGATCACCTCGCGGCGGCCGACCAGCACCGGCGCGGCCAGGCCCTCGTCGACCACGGTCTGCACGGCGCGTAGCACGCGCTCGTCCTCGGCCTCGGCGTAGGCGACCTTGACTGGCGCCTTGCGGGCCCGTTCGAACACCGGCCGCATCAGCTGGCCCGAGCGATAGACGAAAAGCTCCAGCTCCTGGCGATAGACGTCGAAGTCGGCGATCGGGCGCGTGGCCACGCCGCTGTCCATGGCCGCCTTGGCCACGGCTGGGGCGATCTGCAGGATCAGGCGCGGGTCGAACGGCTTGGGAATGATGTACTGCGGACCGAACACCGGCGCAGTCCCGCCATAGGCCGAGGCGACGACCTCGGACGCCTCGGCGCGGGCCAGCTCGGCGATCGCCTCGACGGCCGCGACCTTCATCGCCTCGTTGATCTCGGAGGCGCCCACATCCAGCGCGCCGCGGAAGATGAACGGGAAGCAGAGGACGTTGTTGACCTGATTGGCGTAGTCGCTGCGGCCGGTGGCCATGATGGCGTCGGGGCGCGAGGCCTGGACCAGTTCGGGCAGGATCTCCGGATCCGGATTGGCCATGGCCAGGATCAGCGGCTTCTCGGCCAGCAGCGGCAGCCACTCCTGCTTGAAGACGCGCGGAGCCGACAGGCCCAGGAAGATGTCGGCGCCGGGCAGCACCTCGGGCAGGGTGCGGGCGTCGGTCTGGCGGGCGTAGCGGGCCATGTTCTCCGGCATGTCCGGATCGCGGCCGGCGTGCACCACGCCCTTGATGTCGGTCAGGGTGACGTTTTCGACCGGCAGGCCCATCGAGACCAGCAGGTCGACGCAGGCGAGCGCCGCCGCGCCGGCGCCCGAAGTCACCAGCTTCACGTCCTTCAGCGCCTTGCCCTGCACGAGCAGGGCGTTGCGGACGGCCGCGGCGCAGACGATGGCGGTGCCGTGCTGGTCGTCGTGGAAGACCGGGATGTTCATCCGCTCGCGCAGGGCGCGCTCGATGACGAAGCACTCCGGCGCCTTGATGTCCTCGAGGTTGACGCCGCCGAAGGTCGGCTCCAGCGCCGCGACCACCTCGATGAACCGATCGGGGTCCTTGGCGTCGACCTCGATGTCGAAAACATCGATGCCTGCGAACTTCTTGAACAGGACCGCCTTGCCTTCCATCACCGGCTTGGAGGCCAGGGGGCCGATGTCGCCCAGGCCGAGGACGGCGGTGCCGTTCGAGATCACCGCGACCAGGTTGCCGCGGGCGGTGTAGTCGCGGGCGGTGTCGGGATTGTCGGCGATCGCCAGGCAGGGCGCGGCCACGCCAGGGGAATAGGCGAGGGCGAGGTCGCGCTGGGTGGCCATCCGCTTGGTGGCTTCAATCGCCAGCTTTCCCGGGCGCGGCAGGCGATGATAATCCAACGCCGCCTTGCGGAAGTCCTCGTCCATCTGTGTCCCTCTAGAAGCTCTGCGCGCATTATCGCGCGGCCCGTCTCATTCGCGGGCCGTCCCCTGTCTAGCTACCGGGGATGACGGGTTTTTCCAACCCTGAGCGACGCGCCCCATGTGTGTTGCCGGAAACATGACCTCGAGCGGTCGCGGTGGTCGCGCGTCGGGGCTGCTAGAAGTAATAAATCTATTATATACTGCCTGCGCTTCGGGCGCCGCGCGCCGTGTTCCTTGGCGGTTTGCGGCGCGCGCCTCGCGGGCCGCCCGCAAGGCTGGACACGGCGACGGGCGCGGCCGAGCATCGACTCGATCGGAGTGCGGACGAGATGAGCGGACTGACGACACACATCCTTGACCAGGCGGCGGGCAGGCCCGCGGCGGGCGTCGCGGTGCGCGTGTCGCGGCGCGAAGGCGGCGTCCGGACGCCGGTCGCCGAGCTGCGCACCGACGCCGACGGTCGCGCGCGCCTGATCGAGGGCGAGGCCCTGACGGTCGGCGGCTATCGCCTGGAGTTTTCGATCGGCGACCACTTCAAGGCCTCGGGCCTGCCGATCACCGATCCGCCGTTCCTGGACGTGGTGGTGATCGACTTCGCCGTCTCGAACACCGAGCAGCACTGGCACGTGCCGCTGCTGGTTTCGCCCTACGGCTATTCCACCTACCGGGGCAGCTGATGGGCGAGGTGATCCGCTTTTTGCTCGACGGCGAGGTCCAGGAAGTGCGTGGGGCCAATCCCACCACCACCCTGCTGGAGCACCTGCGCGGCCCCATGCGCCGGACCGGGACCAAGGAGGGGTGCGCCGAGGGCGACTGCGGCTCGTGCACTGTCCTGGTCGGCGAGGTGGAAGGAGAGGGCGTCGCGTGGCGAGCGGTCAATGCCTGCATCCAGTTCCTGCCGATGCTGCATGGCAAGGCGCTGGTGACGGTCGAGAGTCTGGCCAAGGACGGGGCGCTGCATCCGGTCCAGCAGGCGATGGTCGACAGGCACGGCTCCCAGTGCGGCTTCTGCACGCCGGGCATCGTCATGTCGCTGTACGGGCGCGCGGTCGGGGCTAAGGGCGCGGACGCGCCGGTGGGCGAGGTGCTGGCCGGGAACCTCTGTCGCTGCACCGGCTATGGACCGATCATCGAGGTGGCGAAGGGCGTAGCGGCCGAAGCCCGGCCGGCGGTCGACCTGTCCGCCGTCCGCGACGAGACCATGCTGGCGCTGAGCTTCGAGGACGAGGTCCACGGCGTCACCCGGACCTGGCTGTCGCCCCGAACGGTCGATGAGCTGGCGGAAGCCTATCTCAAGCATCCCGACGCGACCATCGTGGCCGGCGCCACCGATGTCGGCCTGTGGGTCACCAAGCAGCGGCGGCCGCTGCCGACCCTGATCAGCGTGTCCGAGGTCGCCGAGCTGAAGGCGATCGAAGAGACGCCCGAGGCGCTGCGCATCGGCGCGGGCGTCCGCTATGTCGACGCCATCGATGTCCTGGCCCGGCTCTATCCGGATCTCGGCCTGATGATGCGGCGGCTGGGCTCGACCCAGGTGCGCAACAGCGGCACGATCGGTGGCAACATCGCCAACGGCTCGCCGATCGGCGACATGCCGCCGGCCCTGATCGCGGCGGGAGCGACCCTGGTGCTGCGCCGTGCCGACGAGCGGCGGGAGCTGCCGCTGGAGGCCTTTTTCCTGGAGTACGGCAAGCAGGATCGCCGGTCCGGCGAGTTCGTCGAGGCGGTCATTATTCCGAAGCTGGCCGAGGGGCGGATCTTCAAGGTGCTCAAGCTGTCCAAGCGCTTCGACCAGGACATCTCGGCGGTCTGTGGCGCTTTCTCGATCGCGGTGGAGGGCGGCGTCGTGAGGGAGGCTCGGGTCGCGTTCGGCGGCATGGCCGGAACGCCCAAGCGGGGTCTGGCCTGCGAGGCCTCGCTGGTCGGCCAGCCCTGGAGTGAGGCCACCATCGAGGCTGCGATGGCCGCGCTCGATGCCGACTACGCCCCGATGAGCGACATGCGCGCCTCGGCGACCTACCGCGCGCTGGCCGCTCGCAACATGCTCCGCAAGGTGTACCTGGAGAGCGCCTCGCCCGAGGTCGAAACCCGCGTCCAGCCGGAGAGCGCCCATGGCTGACTCCGGTGTCGCGCCTTCGCTCACCGCGCCGCTCGGCGTTCACGCCGCCCTGCCGCACGACAGCGCCGAGCGGCATGTCGCCGGTTCAGCGATCTATATCGACGACCTGCCCGAACCGCCGGGCCTGCTGCACGTGCACCTGGGCATGAGCGCGCGGGCCCACGCCCGGATCGTCAAGCTCGACCTGTCGGCCGTCCGCGCCGCGCCCGGCGTCGTGCTGGTGTTGAGCGCCGAGGACATTCCCGGCGAGAACGACGTCAGCCCGGTGATCCATGACGACCGGCTGTTCGCGGATGGCGAGGTTGTCCATGTCGGCCAGAGCCTGTTCGCCGTCGCCGCCACATCGATCGCCGCCGCCCGCGCCGCCGCGGTCAAGGCCGTGGTCGAGTACGAAGACCTGCCCGCCGCGATCGACATCGCCGCTGCTCGGGGCATGGACCTGAAGATCGAGGCCAGCCAGCGCATGGCGCGGGGCGACGCCCAGGCCGCGCTGGAGGCTTCGCCGCGCCGCGTACAGGGCCGGTTCTCGATGGGCGGCCAGGACCACTTCTATCTCGAGGGGCAGGTGGCCCTCGCCACGCCGCGCGAAGGCGGCGACGTCCACATCTGGTCGTCGACCCAGCACCCCAGCGAGGTGCAGCACCTGATCGCCCGCGTGCTCGACCGGCCGCACACCGCCGTCACCGTCGAGGTGCGCCGCATGGGCGGAGGCTTTGGCGGCAAGGAGACGCAAGCCGCGCTGTTCGCCGCCGCCGCCGCCCTGGTCGCGGTCAAGACGGGCCGCCCGGCCAAGTGTCGGCCCGACCGTGACGAAGATATGGTCATGACCGGCAAGCGGCATGACTTCGAGGTCGCCTATGACGTCGGCTTCGACGACGAGGGGCGGCTGACGGGGCTTTCGCTGGAGCTGGCCTCGCGCTGCGGGGCGACGACCGATCTGTCGATGGCGATCAACGACCGGGCGATGTTCCACGCCGACAACACCTACTACCTGCCGGCGGTCGAGATCCTGTCGCACCGCTTCAAGACGCACACGGTGTCGAACACCGCCTTCCGGGGCTTCGGCGGGCCGCAGGGCATGCTGGCGATCGAGCGGGTCATGGATGCGGTGGCCGCCGCCACCGGCCTGGACCCGCTGGAAGTGCGCCGCCGCAACCTCTATGGCGGCGAGGGGCGCAACCTGACGCCCTACCACCAGGTGGTGGAAGACAATGTCGCGCCACAGCTGATCGACGAGCTGGCCGCGTCTTGCGACTACCAGACCCGCCGCCGCGAGATCGAGGCGTTCAACAGGACAAGCCCAATCCTGAAGAAGGGCATCGCCCTGACGCCGGTGAAGTTCGGCATCTCGTTCACGACCACGCACCTCAACCAGGCCGGGGCGCTGCTGCACCTCTATGCCGACGGCTCGATCATGCTGAACCACGGCGGGACCGAGATGGGGCAGGGACTGAACATCAAGGTCGCCCAGATCGTCGCCCAGGCCTTCCAGGTCGATGTCTCGCGCGTGAAGATCACCTCGACCGTCACCGACAAGGTGCCCAACACCTCGGCCACCGCGGCCTCGTCAGGGGCGGACCTCAACGGCATGGCCGCGCTGAACGCCGCCGAGATGATCAAGGCGCGGCTCGTGGATTTCGCCGCCGCCAAGTGGCGCGTCGCGCCGGACGAAGTCGCCTTCACGCCCGATGGCGTGCGGGTCGGCGGCGAGACCTTCGAGTTCGGCTGGTTCGCGCGCCAGGCCTATCTGGCGCGGATCTCGCTGTCGGCGACGGGCTTCTACGCCACGCCCAAGATCCACTACGACCGCGCGACCCACACGGGGCGGCCGTTCTACTATTTCGCCTATGGCGCGGCCTGCAGCGAGGTGCTGATCGACACCCTCACCGGCGAGATGAAGGTGACCCGCGCCGACATCCTGCACGACGTGGGCAAGTCTCTGAATCCCGCCATCGACCTGGGCCAGATCGAAGGCGGCTTCATCCAGGGCATGGGCTGGCTGACCACCGAGGAGCTGGTCTACGACACCCAGGGGCGGCTGCGGACCCACGCGCCCTCGACCTACAAGATCCCGACCTGCGGCGACCGCCCGGCGCATCTCGATGTCCGCCTGTGGAAGGCCGGCCGCAATGTCGAGGCCACGGTGCACCGCTCCAAGGCCGTCGGCGAGCCGCCCTTCATGCTGGCGATCTCGGTGCACTCGGCGATCAACCACGCGGTGGCGAGCGTCGGCGACTATCGACGGCTTCCGGACCTGAACGCGCCGGCCACGCCCGAGGCGATCCTGATGGCGTGCGAGGATGTGAAGCGGAGAGCGCGCGATGTCTAAATCCCTCTTCCATAGGGAGAGGGAGGGGCCCGCCGCGAAGCGGTGGGAGGGTGAGGGGTTACGCCGTCATCCGTCTAAACCCCTCACCCCTCTCCCTCTCCCTAAGGGAGAGGGATCATGCTGAACTGGGCCCGCGCCGCGCTCGCTCGCCTCGACGCCCACGACGAGGCCGCCCTGGTCACCGTGCTCGCCACCGAGGGCTCGGCCCCGCGCGAGGCCGGGACCAAGATGGTGGTCTGGCGGGGCGGTCAGGCCGGCACGATCGGCGGCGGAAATCTGGAGTACCGCGTGGCCGACCAGGCGCGGCGGATGCTGGATGGAAGCCAGGCCCACTTCGCGATCCAGGACTATCCGCTGGGCCCGCTGCTGGCCCAGTGCTGCGGCGGTCGGGTGCGGCTGTTCCTCGAGCGCCTGAACGACAACAGCCGCGGCTGGCTGACCGAGGCGGCCCGGCGCATGGACGCGGCCCAGCCTTTCGAGGTCCGCACGCGCTTTGATCCCGGCGCCCTGGGCAAGACCATCGCCCCGATCCTGGCCACGCAGGCCGAGACGCCCGCCGTGACCCTGGCCGGCGCGCCGGCCAGCGCCCGCGGGGCGCGGCCAGCGTTGGGCGATGAGCTGGTCGAGCGGGCCGACGCACCGCGACCGCCGCTGCTGCTGTTCGGCGCCGGCCATGTCGGCCAGGCGATCGCCCGCGCCTTCGAGCCGCTGCCGTTCCGCCTCTCCTGGTACGATAGCCGTCCCGAGACCGCGCAGATCCCCAGCGTCACCGTTCTGGAGCCGGCCGAGATGGCCGCCAAGGCCATGGGCGCGACGCCCGACACCTATGGCCTGGTGCTGACCCACGACCACGCCCTGGACTACGCCCTCGTCTCGGCGGGGCTGGCGGGCGGGGGCTTCGGCTATTTCGGCGTCATCGGCTCGAAGACCAAGCGCGCCCGGTTCATGAGCCGGTTGCGCGATGATGGTTTCTCGCAAGCCGTGCTGACCCGCCTGACCTGTCCAATCGGCCTGCCGGGCCTGAAGAGCAAGGCGCCGGAGGTGATCGCGGTCTCGGTGGCCGCCGACCTCTTGATGCGCCAGGAAGCCGCGCGCGTGCGCAACGACGAGAGTTCCCAGACGTGAAAGCCTATCGAGGGTCGATCCTCCACCTGCTGGACGACCCGACCAAGAGCTCGAACGCGGAGGCGGTCGCCTTCCACGAAGACGGCCTGCTGCTGGTCGAGGACGGCCGCGTGGCGGCTTGCGGCGACTATGCCGAGCTTTTGCCGAGCCTGGGCGACACACCGGTCGAGGACTTGACCGGCCACCTGATCACGCCGGGCTTCGTCGACACCCACATCCACTTCCCGCAGGTCGACGTCATAGCCGCCCACGGCGCGCAACTGTTGGACTGGCTGGAGCAGCACACCTTCCCGTGCGAGGCGCGGTTCGCTGATCCCGAACATGCCGCCGAGACGGCGACCTTTTTCCTCGACGAGCTGCTGCGCAACGGTACGACCACGGCCCTGGTGTTCGGTTCGGTGCACAGGGTCTCGGTCGAGGCGCTGTTCGCCGAGGCGTTCTCGCGCGACATGCGGCTGATCGCCGGCAAGACGCTGATGGACCGCAACGCGCCGGAGGGGCTGACCGACACCGTCGAGGGCAGCCGCGCCGACATGGAGGCGCTGATCGCCGATTGGCACGGCAAGGGACGCCTCGGCTATGCGGTGACGCCGCGCTTCGCGATCAGCTGCAGCGACGAGCAGCTTGCCATGGCCGGCGAGGTGCTAGCCGCCCATCCTGGCGTTTGGATGCAGACCCACCTGTCGGAGAACGCCCACGAGATCGAGGAGACCGCGCGGCTGTTTCCGGCCGCTCGGGACTATCTCGACGTCTATGACCGCTTTGGCCTGCTGCGCGAGCGTTCGGTCTTCGCCCACTGCGTCCACCTGCAGGGCGAGGCGTTCCAGCGCCTGGCGGCCAAGGGCGGGGCGGCGGCGTTCTGCCCGACCTCGAACCTGTTTCTCGGCTCGGGTCTCTTCCCGCTGAAGGACGCCTGCGCCCACGGGGTGAAGGTCGGCATGGGCACCGATGTCGGCGCCGGCACCACCTTCTCGATCCTCCATACGCTGGGCGAGGCCTACAAGGTCGGCCAGCTGCGTGGCGATGCGCTGGACCCGTTCCACGCCTTCTATCTCGGCACGCTGGGCGGCGCGCGGGCGCTGGACCTGGACGACAAGATCGGCAACCTCGCGCCCGGCAAGGAGGCGGATTTCCTGGCGCTGGACCTGGCCGCGACGCCGCTGATCGCGCGGCGGCTGGCAGGGACGGAGACGCTGGAGGACAAGCTGTTCGCGCTGACGGTGCTGGGCGATGACCGGGTTGTGGCGCGGACGTACTTGGCCGGCGTGGAGCGGTGGCGGAGGCAGGGGTAGTTCTGCCACTTGCCCCCTCCGCGCTTCGCGCTCCTCCCCCGGAGGGGGAAGAAGGATCGCCTTCCGCCCGCCTTTGGGGGCGGACGACCCGCGAAGCGGGTCAGGTGGGGGGAGTCACCCGTGCTTGGCCATCATCGTCTCGGCGTACAGCTTCAGCAGTCGCTCGCCGTCCACCGCCACCGTCACGGCCTGGATCGGCTGGTCGTCCCAGGCGCTGGGGCCAAACAGCTCGCCCTCGACCTTCTGGCAGGTCTGGCCGAGCGCGATGCCGTCGGTGATCACGCGGACCGAGCCGCGACGGACCGTGAACAGCGTCGGATCGATCACGAAGGCCACGGCCGCCGCGTCGTGGACGCAGCAGCCGACGATGCCGTCGCGGCCGCCGTAGAAGGCGGCGTAGGGCTTGGAGATCGCGTTCAGGAAACCGCCGGCGTCGCTGCCGCCAGCCGCCAGGGCGTCCATGTAGTCCGGCGACATCACGACCTGGGTCGTCACGTCAAGGCTGACGGCGGTCAGGTTCCAGGGGGCGGTGAAGACCTGGTCGGCGGCTTCCGGATCGTTCCAGATGTTGGCCTCGGCGACGGGCGTGACATTGCCCGGCTTACCGGCCACGCCGAACGCGCCGCCCATGATCACCACGGACTTCAGCAAGGTGGCGACCTCGGGATCGGCCCGCAGCGCCAAAGCGAGGTTGGTCAGCGGGCCGACCGCGCACAGCACGACTTCGCCCGGATACTGGCGGGCCAGGTCGATGATCGCCTGGTGGGCCGGCTTGGCTTCCGGTTTCTCGGGGACGAGGCCCGTCAGCTCCACGTCGCCCAGGCCGTTCTCGCCGTGCACGAAGGTCGGCGAGGGGTTACGGGGGCGGACGAGCGGCTTGTCGGTCCCCTTGTAGACCGGCGCCGTCAGGCCAAAGCGACTCTTCAGATAGAGGGCGTTGCGCGTGGTGGTGTCGATGTCGGAATTGCCGAAGATGGTCGTCACCGCGATCAGCTCGAGGGCGGGGCTCGCCTCGATGAACAGCAGGGCCATCGCGTCGTCGATGCCGGGATCGGTGTCGAAGATGATCTTGGTCGGGGTCGTCATCTGGGGGCTCTAGCGCTTTTCGCTCGGGGAGGCGAGCCGTTGATCAGCGCCCTCCTGCATCAGGGAGACGTGGGCCGAGGCGACCTTCCAGCCGTCCTCGGTGCGGATCCAGGTCTGGCTCTGGCGGCCGAACCGCCCGGTGTCATCGCGCTTGAAGAGGACGTTGGCGGTGGCGAAGTCCGACCCGAAGGTGGTGATCTCGGTTCGCAGCCGCGTCCGGAGCGGCGAGCCGCCGGCGCGGCCGACGCGGAAGGCGGCGATCTCGTCGAAGCTCCACAGGTTCTCTGCCACGCCCAGGCGCACCGTGTGCGGCGAATTCCAGAAGGCGCCATCTAGCGCCGCCACGTCGTTGGTCATCAGCGCCATCTCATAGGCGTCGACCAGGACCGTGACCTCGGCCAGCGTGGCGGGATCATTGATGATCATGCGAGGGCTTTCGGCGGATGGGCGGCGACGACGCCGGATCGTTGCAGGCGCAGGGCCGCGGCGAAGGCCAGGTCCTCGCGCCAGGGCGGAGCGATGATCTGCACGCCGATGGGCAGTTGGCCCGGCCGGTTCACCGGTGCGGCGACGACCGGCAGGCCGATATAGCTGATTGGCTGGGTGAAGGCGCCGAGGTTCTTGCGGACGGACACGGGAACCCCGTCCATCTCCATGGTCGCCTGGCCGATCGGCGGGGCGGGGCAGACCGAGGCGGGGGCCAGCAGCACATCGTAGCGCTGGAAGACCTTGGCGACCTCGTCGCGGAAGATCGTGCGGTAGCGCCGGGCGGCCTCGGCCACGCCTTCGGGCAGCAGGGCGCCGGCCAGCAGGCGGTCGCGGACGGCCGGGTCGTAGTCCATGGCGCGGGCGGCTAGGTCGTGATGGTGCAGCTCACCGCCCTCGAAGGCGGTCAGGCAGAAGGCGGCGGCGCGGGCGGCCTGGGCGCCGGGGAGGATCACCTCGCGGTCGGCTGACAGAGCCTCGGCGACGGTTTCCAGAGCGTCCAGCACCTCGGGGAACGCGCCCTGCTGGAACCAGCCACCTAGCACGCCGACGCGCAGCGGCTGCTCGGCGAGGGCGTCCAGACGTGCGGACAGCGGCTCGGCCTCGCGCACGCAGATCGCATCGCCGTCGGGATCGGGGCCCTGCAGCACGTCATAGGCCAGGGCCAGTTCCTCGACCGTTCGGGCGAACGGCCCGACATGATCTAGGCTCTCGACGAATGGGAAGACGCCCTGGCGCGACAGGCGGCCGTAGGTGGGTTTCAGGCCGAACACGCCGCACAGGCCGGCGGGGATGCGGATCGAGCCGTTGGTGTCCGAGCCCAAGGTCAACGGGACGAGGCCCGCCGCCACGGCGACCGCCGAGCCGCCGGACGAGCCGCCCGCGATCCGCGTCGTGTCGTGCGGATTGCGCGCCGGTCCGTCGTGGGCGTTCTCGGTGACGAAGCCATAGGCGAACTCGTCCATGTTCAGCGCCCCGACCAGGACCGCGCCGGCGGCGGTCAGGCGCTGGACGAGGGTGGCGTCACGCGACGGCGCGGCGGCGTCGCGACGGATCTTCGAGCCGGCGAGGGTCGGCAGGCCCGCGATGTCGAACAGGTTCTTCACCGCGAACGGGACGCCCGCCAACGGACCCAGCGGACGCCGCGCCGCGCGGTCGGCGTCCACCGCGTCGGCGGCGGCGATTGCGCGCTCGGCGGTGACGGCGGTGAAGGCGTTGAGCTCGCCATCCAGCTGGGCGATCCGCGAGAGGGCGGCCTCGGTGACGGCGCGGGCGGTGGTGCGACCGGCGCGGACATCCTCGGCGATCTGGAGGGCGCTGTTGAAGCTCACGGCTGGAAGGGCTCCGGGGCTTGGCCGGCGGCGTCGCCAAGGGCGGAGACGAACAATCGGGTCTGTGCCTGGAGCAGGGCGAGGTTGTCGATGACGCCGGCCAGCGCGGCGGCGGGAATCGCCAGGTCGCGATCGGCGGCGCGCGTCCCCGTCCAGGGCGCGATCTCGGCCTGGGTCAGATCGAGGAAGGCCTGTGTCTCCGCGTCGAGCGCCATGCGGTCGAGCTCCATAAGTAAGAAAAAACTTCATACACTGGGGTTCGCCGGCCGCGCCAGTGCCTGTGGCCTCTACGCCGATGATCGCCCAAGCGCGCGCCACTTTCGCCCACACTTCGCCCGCCGCAAGGGCAGGGGGCTCCAATCATGACGATCCGAGCCTCGGCGACCTTGGGATCGCGCGCGAGCCGGCGCCAGATGATCGAGTAATAGAAGGCTTACTTGATGGCGCATCACCGACTGGTCTCGACCCCCGACACGATCCGTTTCGGCATGTTCGACGCGGCGTTCGATCCCGTGCTGACCGTGGCCTCGGGCGACAGCGTCACCTTCGAATGCGTCTCGGGCGGCGTCGAGGTCATGCCGCCGCCAGGTTCGCCCTACGCCGTGCCGCCGGTGCTCCAGGCGATCCACGACAGCAAGCCTGAACGGATCGGGCCGCACATTCTGACGGGACCGGTCGCCATCGCCGGCGCCGAGCCGGGCGACATGCTGGAGGTCAGGATCGAGGCGATCGAGCCGAACAACGACTGGGGCTATTGCGCGGTGCGTCCCCTGGCCGGCACGATCCCCGAGGACTTCCCCGAGCGCTATGTCAGCCACATCGCCGTCGACCGCGCGCGCGGCGTCTGCAAGCCCGAGTGGGGCCCGGAGCTGCCGCTGGCGCCGTTCTTCGGCACCATGGGCGTGGCGCCGCCCGCGCGCTACGGGCGCCTTTCCAGCCGCGAGCCGCGCGAGCACGGCGGCAACATGGATAACAAGGAGCTGGTCGCCGGCTCGACCCTCTATCTGCCCGTCTGGGTCCCCGGCGCGAACTTTTCGGTCGGCGACGGCCATGGCCGCCAGGGCGATGGCGAGGTCTGCGTCAACGCGCTGGAGATGGGCCTGACCGGGACCTTCACCTTCGTCCTGCACAAGAAGGCCACTGGGGCCGCCGACGCCGCCGTCTTCGCCTGGCCCCGCGCCGAGACGCCGACCCACTACGTGCTGATGGGCTTCAACGAGGACCTGGACCTGGCCATGAAACAGGCCCTGCGCCAGACGATCGATTTCATCACCGCCCGTTCGAACCTGACCCGCGTCCAGGCCTACCAGTTCTGTTCCCTGGCCGTGGACTTCCGCGTCACCCAGACCGTCAATGGCGAGAAGGGGGTGCATGCGCTGCTCAAGAAGGGGCTGCTGTTCTAGAGAGCGGGTTCCCGCAACCCTCGTTCGATGGCTACGTTGAACCTCATGAGCGCGAAGGCGCGCCCTGGGAGGCTAACGCATGAAGACGATCCTGCCCGTCGTGGCGCTGCTGGCGCTGGCCGCCTGTTCGCCGTCGACCGAAGACAAGAAGACCGCCGAGCCGCCGCTGGTCGCCGCGCCGCCGGCTTCCGCCGCGCTGAAACCGCCGAAGGCCGACATCCCGGCCGGCGACTACCTGCTGGACAAGTCGCACGCCACCCTGGTGTTCCGGGTCAGCCACCTCGGCTTCTCGCACTACACGGCGGCCTTCGCGACCTTCGACGCCAAGCTCAGGTTCGACCAGAACAACGCCGTCGCCAGCGCGGTCGAGGCGACGATCGATCCCAAGTCCCTGACCCTGCCGTCGCCGCCGGAGGGTTTCCTGGCGCAGCTGATCGGGCCGCAGTGGCTGAACACCGGAACCTATCCGTCGATCACCTTCCGTTCGACCAAGGTCGAGGTGACAGGGCCGGACACCGGCAAGGTCACCGGTGACCTGACCCTGCACGGGGTCACCAAGCCGGTCACCTTGGACGTCACCTATAACGGCGGCTATACCGGCCATCCGATGGATCCGCACGCGCGGGTCGGCTTCTCGGCCAGGGGCGTCTTCAAGCGCTCGGACTTCGGGATCGCCTATGGCGTTCCGGCCCCGGGCACGACCATGGGCGTCGGCGACGAGGTCGAGGTGCAGATCGAGGCCGAGTTCACGGGCCCGCCGCTGGTCAACGCGCCGCCGGCGCAGCCGCCCGCGTAGCCTCTACCGGGCCCCGCGCGTCAGGTAGCCTTCAAGCAGCGCCAGGGCATGGTCGAGCCGCGCCTTGCGCCATTCGGGCGCGCTCATGTCGGTGTCCAGCGTCGCAGACAGCGAGTAGCCGTTGGCCAGATGAAAGCGGCTCATGGCGGCGATGGTCACATAGATCTGCACCGGATCTAGCGCCGGGCCGAACACGCCCTGGTCCTGGCCGCTTTTGATCAGCCGCTCGATCGTGCGGCGCAGCGGGAAGGCGGTCTCGGTCACCACCCGCGACTGCGCAGCGAACTTGCCGTGCTGCAGGTTCTCGTTGCGCAGCAGGCCCTCGAACTTCGGGTTCTTCTCGAAGTAGTCGAAGGTGAAGCGCTGCAGCTCAAGGAAGCCTTCCAGCGGCTTGTCGAAGTCGATCTTTAGCTCCGCCTCGCGGGCCCGCAGGTCCATATAGGCGCTTTCGAGGACGGCCATGTACAGGCCCTTCTTGTCCCCGAAGTAGTGGTACAGCATGCGGATGTTGCACTTGGCGGCCTTGACGATCCTCTCGATCCGGGCCCCCGCGAACCCCGCCTGGGCGAACTCCTTCAGGGCCGCGGCCAGGATCGCCTTGCGCGTCCGCTCGGCGTTGCGCTTGCGCGGCGTGGCTTCACTCTCGGCCTTCGGGTTCGCGTCCAGGACGGCGTCGGTCGTCACGGGATCTTGGCTCCCTGCTTGATCCAGGCGCCCAGCTGGGCGCGCTCCTCTTCGGTCATGCCCGTCTCGTTGCCAAGAGGCATGCTGGTCGAGAGGACCGCGCGTTCGTTTATTTTCGGTGCGTAGGCCTGGATATGCGCAGGGGTGTCGAAGGTCGCGCCCAAAGGCGGGGCGGAAAAGCCGGCGTGGGTAGGCGCCGCGGCATGGCACATGACGCAGTGCTTCTGAATGATTCCCTGGGCGGTCGCGAACGGGACCTCGCCGCTGACCTCGATCTTGTCCTTGGGCTTGATCGAGGCGATCGCCGTGGCGCCGAAGATCAGCATCGCGCCGACGAACAGCAGCTCGTGGCGGACCCTGCCGAAATGGCGCTGGATGAAGAAGTAGCGTATCGCGATGGCGCCGGCGCTGATCATGGCCAGCAGCAGCCAGGCCCTCGGGTGACCCGAGATGGCCGGATAGTGGTTGCTGATCATGATGAAGATGACCGGCAAGGTCATATGGGTGTTGTGCACCGATCGCTGCTTGCCCATCGCGCCGAGGCGCGGATCGACGGGGCGGCCGGCCAGCATGTCGGCGACGATCTTGCGCTGGTTGGGGATGATGACCAGGAAGACGTTCCCGACCATGCAGGTGCCGATGATCGCGCCGACGTGGATGAAGGCGCCGCGGTCCGAGAACAGCTGGGTCAACGCCCAGGTGGCGGCGGTCAGAAGCGCGAACCAGACCACGCCGAACAGCTTGCCGTTCTTGCCCAAGGGCGAGCGGCACAGGGCTTCGTAGGTCACAAGGCCGCCAAGGATGAAGGCCAGGCCCACGCCGATCGCCTGGGCCTGGCTGAAGGCGTGCTTGGCCGGGTCGATCAGATAGACCGGCGCGCCGACATAGTAGAGCACCGTCAGCAAGGCGAAACCGGACAGCCAGGTGGTGTAGGCCTCCCACTTGAACCAGTGCAGGTGCTCGGGCATGTGCGCCGGCGCGACCATGTATTTCTGGGAATGATAGAAGCCGCCGCCGTGCACGGCCCACAGCTCGCCCTTCACCCCGTCCTTCGGCGGGTTCGGATCGCGCAGATTGTTGTCCAGCCAGACGAAGTAGAAGGACGCGCCGATCCAGGCCACGCCCGCCACCACGTGCAGCCACCGCAGGGCCATGCTGGCCCAGCCCGTGAAATCGTAGTCCATCACTCGGTCACCGCATCGAGCAGTCGAAGCTTGGAGATCAGGCCGATCTGGGTGATCGCCTCGGCGATCTCGCTCGCCTCGTCGTTGGAAAGGCGCGCCTGCATGGCCGCCAGGATCGAGGCCTTGTCGTTCAGCCGCACGCAGATGATGAACGGGAAGCCGAAGCGATCGCGATAGGCCGCGTTCAGGTCATGGAAGCGCGCGAACTCCTCGGGCGTGAGCTTGTCGAGGCCGGCGCTGGCCTGCTCGGCGTTGCTCTCGGCCGTCAGCGTCTTGGCGATCGCCGCCTTGCTGGCCAGTTCGGGGTGTGCGCGGATCAGGGCCAGCTTGTCGGCGGTGGTCGCCGCCTCCAGCACCGCCATCATCGCGCGGTGCATGGCCTCGACGCTGGCGAACGGACGCTCGGTCCAGGCGCGCTCGACCACCCAGGGAGAGAGCTCGAAAGCGAAGCCCAGGGCGGTGGTGAAGCCGGTCTGGTTCATGCTGTTCAGCCGAGCCAGGGTCAGGGGGGGCGCGCCGCTCATGACTTGCTCCCTTCATACGGATGCTCGGTGATCCAGTGCCGCGCGATGTCGATGCGCCGGGCCACCCAGACGCGGTCGTGGTTCGTGACGTGCTCCAGGAAGCGCCGCAGGGCGCCGATGCGTCCCGGCTTGCCGACGACGCGGCAGTGCAGGCCCACGCTCATCATCTTGGGCGCGGTCTCGCCCTCCAGATAGAGGGCGTCGAACGCGTCGCGCAGATAGACGAAGAATTGCTCGCCGGTGTTGAAGCCCTGCGCCGCGGTGAAGCGCATGTCGTTGGCTTCCAGGGTGTAGGGCACGATCAACTGCGGGCGGCCGTGCTGGTCGTCCCAGTAGGGCAGGTCGTCGGCGTAGCTGTCGGCGTCGTAGACGAAGCCGCCTTCCTGGGCGACCAGCCGCGCGGTGTTGGGGCTGGTGCGGCCCTGGTACCAGCCCAGCGGACGCTCGCCGGTCAGGCGTTTCTGGATCTCGATGGCGCGCTGGATGTGCTCCATCTCCTGGTCGGGCGTGAAGTGCTGGTAGTCGATCCAGCGATAGCCGTGGCTGGCGATTTCCCAGCCGGACGTCATCATGGCCTCGACGGCGTCCGGGTTGCGCTCCATGGCCTGGGCGACGCCGAACACGGTGAGCGGCAGGCGGAACTCGTCGAACAGCCGCCGGATGCGCCAGAAGCCGGCGCGCGAGCCGTATTCGTAGAGGCTCTCCATCGACATGTGGCGCATGCCCTGGATGGGCTGGGCGCCGACCATCTCCGACAGGAAGAACTCCGAGACGGGATCGCCGTGCAGGACCGACCGCTCGGCGCCTTCCTCGTAGTTCAGCACGAACTGCACGGCGACGCGGGCGTGGTTCGGCCAGCGCGGATGCGGCGGGTGCTCGCCGTAGCCGATGAGGTCGCGGGGGTAGGACGCAGTCATGCCTTCTGCCCCCTCTGGGGGCGGACGACCGCGCGCAGCGCGGTCAGGTGGGGGCGAGTAGGGGGATTTCGCTCTGACTTGCCCCCTCCGCGCTTCGCGCTCCTCCCCCAGAGGGGGAAGACGGTGATGGCCAGCCCGCTCATCCGTACACCTTCGCCGCCGCGTCGACCCCGGCGCCGGCCGGAGCGCTGAAGCCCTCCCAGCGCAGCACCGCCTCCAAGGCCGCCAGGGTCTGCAGCACCGCGTGCTTGCGGGCGTTCACGCCCATGGTCCCGATCCGCCAGATCTTTCCGGTCAGGGGGCCGAAGGCCGAGCCGATCTCGATCTCGAAGTCGGTGCGCATCCGGGCCTTCACGCGATCGTAGTCGACGCCCTCGGGCGCCCAGATGCCGGTGACGTTGGTCATCTTGTGCGCCTTGTCGCCGTAGATGGACAGGCCCATCGCCTCGAGCCCGGCGGTCATGGCCGCGCCGGCCTTGGCGTGGCGCTCGAAGCGCGCCGGCAGCCCTTCCTCCAGCACCAGCCGCGCGCATTCGCGGGCGGCGAACAGCATCGGGGCGCATTCGGTGTGGTGGTTCAGGCGCTTCTCGGACCAGTAGTCCATGATCATCGCCAGATCGAAATAGTTCGAGGCGATCCGCCGGCCGTTCCCCGCCGCGCCGCCGGTTCCGACGAGGCCCTTCTCGACGTGGCGGCGCGAGAAGATGTGCTCGGCCGCCGGGTCGCTGATCGTGATCGGGGCCGAGCCCGACGGGCCGCCCAGGCACTTCTGCAAGCCGGCGGTGACGATGTCCGCCCCCCAGGCGTCGACCGGAACGTCCATGCCCGACAGGGTGGCGGTGGCGTCGACATACATCAGCGCCCCGTGCGCGCGGCAGATCGCGCCGATCTGGTCGAGCGGCTGGGCCATGGTGGTCGAGGTGTCGCCATGCACGCAGGCGACCAGGCGCGGCTTCACGCGCTTCACGGTGTCCTCGACCGCCTGCGGATCGACCACGGTCCCCCACGGGGCCTCGACGAAGGTCACCTTGGCGTCGCAGCGCTCGGCGATCTCGGCCAGCAGCAGGCCAAAGCGGCCGCAATTGACCACCACGACGTCGTCGCCGGGGCACAGCGTCGAGACCAGCGCCGCCTCGATGCCGGCCCGCGACGTCCCGTCGATGGCGAAGGTCCAGCGGTTCTTGGTCTGGAACACCCCGCGATAGAGGGCCATGACCTCGTTCATATAGCCGGTGAACTCGGGGTCGAACTGGCCCAAGAGCTGCACCGACATGGCGCGCAGCACGCGCGGGTGCACGTTGATCGGGCCGGGCCCCATCAGCAGGCGGGCGGGGTGGTCGAGTTCGTGAAAGGTCTCGGTCATGCGCGTTCGCGTCGTTCTAGCTTGTCGATGAAGGTGAGCATGGCGCGGGCCGCCAAGGCGCAGTCGGCCTCGGTCACGGCCTCGGCCGGGTTGTGGCTGATCCCGCCCTCGCAGCGGATGAACAGCATGGCGGTGGGGCAGAGGTCGGCCATCACCATGGCGTCGTGGCCCGCGCCGCTGGGCAGGCGGCGGGCGGGCAGGGAAAGGTCGCTCAGCGCCTCTTCGAGCAAGCCGATCAACGACGGATCGCAGGGGCTCTCGGCGAGGGCCTGCATCAGGTGGATTTCGGCGGTCAGGCCGCGCGCGCCGACGATCGCGTGGATCTCGGCGCAGATGGCGTCGACGGCCGCGTCGCGCGTCGCGGAGGTCTCGGCGCGGATGTCCATCGAGAACTCGACCGCGCCCGGAATGACGTTGAAGGCGCCGGGCAGGGCGCTGATGCGGCCGACCGTGCCGACCAGGCCGTCGGTCCCCGCGCGGCAAATCCGCTCCAGCGCCAGCATGCACTCGGCGGCGGCCGGGCCGGGATCCTTGCGCAGGCCCATCGGCGTCGTGCCGGCGTGGCCGGCCGTCCCGACGATCTTGACCATGATCCGCTTCTGGGCGGCGATGGCGGTGACGACGCCAAGCGGCAGGCCCTCGGCCTCCAGCACAGGGCCCTGCTCGATGTGGGCTTCGAGGAAGGCCAGGACGTCGTCGGGCTTGCGGGCCGCGCTGGCGATTCCGGCCGGATCACCGCCGAACGCCGCGAGCGCCTCGGCCACCGAGACTCCGTCGGCGTCCTTCATCTCCAGCGCCAGAGAGTCCAGCGTCCCGGCGATCGCGCGGCTGCAGCTCATCGAGGCGGGGAAGCGCGAGCCTTCCTCGTCGCCGAACGCCACCACCTCGATCGCGAAGGGCAGGCGGCGGCCGGCGCGATGCAGGGCCTCGACCACGTCGATCCCCAGCATGATCCCCAGCGGGCCGTCATAGCGCCCGCCGTTGCGGACGCTGTCGATGTGCGAGCCGATGATCAGGGCCTTCGCGCCCGGCGCCTCGCCCTCGTAGCGGCCGATCAGGTTGGCGGCGGCGTCGCGGCGGACGCTCATGCCGGCCTGCGCCATCCAGTCTTCCAGCGTGACGAGGGCGGCCGCGTGGGCCGGGGTCAGGAACCGGCGCGTCAGCTGGCCCTCGACCTCGCTATAGGGCGCGAGGCCCAGCCGGTCGCAGCGCGCCCTGGCTCGCACGCCGATGTCGAAACCCCCGGTCAAATTCGCCCTGGCCTCCATCCCTAAGCTCTAGCAGGCTGCGCCCACCGTCTGGTCGCGACAAGCGCTTCCGGTGCGACCTTGCCGCTCAGGCGCCCGCGCGCGCGCCATGTCGAGCAGGCGGCGCCTCTTCATAAGTCATAATTTGCTTACTTAAGGAAGGGTGGCGCGCTCAAGCCTCGCCGGCCGCAAGGGCCAGACGACGCCTTGGGAAGGCTTCAGGCAACTCGTCGCGCAGGAAGGCCATCATCTTCTCACGCACTTCGCAACGCAGGTCGAAGGTCTTGCCGGCGTTGCGGGCGCTGACCAGGCAGCGCACCTCCATGACCTCGGCGGTCAGGTCGGTCACGGCCAGATTCACGACCTTGCCGTCCCACAGGGCGGATGCCTTAGCGACCTCCTCCAGCTTGGCGCGCAGGCGATCTACCGGCGCGGCGGGATCGACATAGAGCATGGCCGTGCCGATCAGGGCCGAGCTTTCGCGGGTCCAGTTCTGGAAAGGCTGCTGGATGAAGTAGCTGAGCGGCAGCACCATCCGCCGCCAGTCCCACAGGCGCACGACGACGTAGGTGGCGGTGATCTCCTCGATGTTCCCCCATTCCTTCTCGACGATGACGGCGTCGTCGATGCGGATGGGCTGGGTGACCGCGATCTGGATGCCGGCGATCAGGTTGGTCAGCAGCGGCTGCAGGGCGAGGCCGACGATCAAGCTGGCCGCGCCGCCCGCCGCCAGCAGGCTGACGCCCCACTGGCGCACGCCGGGAATGGTCATCAGGGCGAGGGCCACGGTGACGATGCCCACGAGGATCGCCACGGCCCGGCGCAGGATCCGCACCTGGGTCACATGCTTGCGGGCCAGCAGGTTGTCCTCGACGTCGACCTTGAAGCCCCGCAGGTAGAGGGCCGCGCCGATGTCGAGGGCGGTCAGGGCCATCCAGCCCAGCAGCAGGATGAACAGCACCAGCAGCACATGGCGGGCGGCGTCGGCCTGGCCGCCGGTCAGCGGGGCGGCGGACACGGCCGGGCCCAGGGCGGCGACGATCATCGCCAGGCGGGTCGGCCGGCGGGTGCGCGCGATCAGCGCCTGCCAGAAGGCCTCGCGCTTGGAGAGGGTGCGGCGGATCAGGCGCACCGCCACGGCGTGGACCAGCAGAGCCAGCACCAGGGCCAGGCCGATCAGGACCAGGCTGACCAGCCATGGCGGCGCCCAGGCCGCCATCGCGGTCGACGCCGCGAGCCCGTTGAAGAAGTCTTGCATGCCAGGGCGAACGCGCGGAGGCCGTCATGGCTCCCGCGCCGTGCCCAGAGCGGGGCTCAGGCGACGGGCCGCATCCGGTAATGGCTGACGCCCCACTCCTCGCCGCCGCGATGGCCGAACAGGCCGGCGGTCGCCAGGAAGAACAGCCGCCAGCGACGGCGCCAGACCGTGGCGTGCGGGCCGTAGACCTCCGCCAGGATCGGGTCGATCGTGGCGCGCTTGGCGTCGAAGTTCTCCAGCCACTGGCGGGCGGTGCGGGCGTAGTGCTCCCCGTTCCAGCGCCAGTCGGCCTCGACCGCGAACAGGTCCGGGAACTGCCGGGGCAGGTCGTGGCTGGGCATCACCCCGCCGCTGAAGAAATACTGGGCGATCCAGTCGGCGGGGTCATCGACCTCGAACCGGTAGGGCGTGTTCTTGTGGGTGAAGACGTGCAGGAACAGCAGCCCCTCGGGCTTCAGCCAGCCGCGCACGCGGGTCAGGAGGGCGCGCCAGTTGGACATGTGCTCGAACATCTCGACCGAGACCACGCGGTCGAAGCGCTGGTCGGTCTGGAAGTCGTTCATGTCGGCCGTGACGACGGTCAGGTTGGAAAGACCGCGCGCCGCCGCTCGGCCCTCGATGAAGGCGCGCTGCGAGGCCGAGTTCGAGACCGAGGTGATCCTGGCGTTCGGATAGCGCGCGGCCATCCACAGCGACAGCGAGCCCCAGCCGCAGCCCAGCTCCAGGATGACCTGGCCGTCGCGCAGGTCGGCGTGCTCGGCGGTTTCGCGCAGGGCGGCCGCTTCGCCTTCAGCGAGCGTGGTCGCGCCGCGCGGATAGAGGCCGCTGGAATATTTCAGGTTCGGCCCCAGCACCGCCTCGAAGAAGGGCGCCGGCAGCTCGTAGTGCTGGGCGTTGGCGGCGTCCGTATGGGTCGCGATCGGCCGCGTCTCCATCTCGCGCGCGAAGGTCGCCGAGGCGCCGGGCGGGGCCTTGCCGAGACGGCGGCGGGCGTCGCCGACCAGGAAGTCGATGGCCGCGCGGGAGACCGCGTCTGGCATGGGCGCGTCCTCGAACGCGTGGATCGCCGCCTTCACCAAGCTCATGGCCGTTCTCCCTGGCTAGCCTTCACAGGTTACGAAGCGAGAGCGCCAGCGGATGGGTCCGAGCGACGACCCTTTCGCGTCAGGCTTTCATCCAGGCGTCCAGGTCTTCCAGCGCCCGGATGCTCATCAGGCGCTTCTTGGCCCGGCCGCGTTCCTTCAGCGGGATCTTCTTGCCGTCCTCGTCGACCTTGGGCGCCTCCAGCGGCGGCAGCAGGCCGTAGTTGATGTTCATCGGCTGGAAGCTGCCGCCGTCCAGGTGCCCGCCGGTGATGTGCTCGACCAGCGCGCCCAGGGCGGTGGTGGGCGGCGGGGCGTCGATCGGCGCGCCCTTGCGGTCGGCGGCGGCGAAGCGGCCGGTCAATAGGCCCATGGCCGCGCTCTCGACATAGCCTTCGACCCCGGTGACCTGGCCGGCGAAGCGCAGGCGCGGCTGGGCCTTCATGCGCAGCGACTTGTCCAAGAGCTTGGGCGAATTGATGAAGGTGTTGCGGTGCAGGCCGCCCAGGCGCGCGAACTGGGCGTCTTCCAGGCCCGGGATCATCCGGAAGGTCTCGGCCTGGACGCCGTGCTTCAGCTTGGTCTGGAAGCCGACCATGTTCCACAGGGTGCCCAGCGCATTGTCCTGGCGCAGCTGGACGATGGCGTAGGCCTTGACCGTCGGATCGCGCGGATTGGTCAGGCCCACCGGCTTCATCGGGCCATGGCGCAGGGTCTCGCGGCCGCGCTCGGCCATCACCTCGATCGGCAGGCAGCCATCGAAATAGGGGACGTTCTCCCATTCCTTGAATTCGGACTTGGGACCGGCCAGCAGGGCGTCGATGAAGGCCTCGTACTGGTCCTTGTTCATCGGGCAGTTGATGTAGGCGGCCGCGTCGCCGCCGGGTCCTTCCTTGTCGTAGCGGGACTGGCGCCAGGCGACGTCCATGTTGATCGAGTCGTAGTGGATGATCGGCGCGATGGCGTCGAAGAAGCTGAGCTGGCCTTCGCCGGTCAGGTCCAGGATCGCCTGGGCCAGGGCGGGCGAGGTCAGGGGGCCCGTGGCGACGATCACGTTGTCCCACCCATTCGTTCCATCGGCGGCGGGCGGCAGGCCGGCGATCTCCTCGCGGACGATCGTGACCAGCGGATGCTGGGACAGGCGCTTGGTGACCTCGGCCGAGAAGCCGTCGCGGTCGACGGCCAGGGCGCCGCCGGCCGGCACCTGATGCTGGTCGGCGCAGGACATGATCAGGCTGTCGAGCTTGCGCATCTCGGCGTGCAGCAGGCCCACGGCGTTGAACTGCCAGTCGTCCGAGCGGAACGAGTTCGAGCAGACCATCTCGGCCAGGCCGTCGGTCTGGTGGGCGTCTGTGCGGATCTCTTTTATTTGCCCTATCGCTTCGCTGCTTGAGGGCGGGCCGATCACCTCGTCCCGGCGCATTTCGTGCAGGATCACCGGCACGCCGCTCTGGGCGATCTGCCAGGCGGCTTCGGAGCCGGCCAGGCCCCCGCCGACGACGTGGATGGGCTGATGGGTCGCATTCGTGGTCATGGCGCGCCCTATACCCCCGGCTGTCGCTCGGCGAAACCTCGTGTAGGCTGATGGTTCGGGGCGCGTGGTTCGCGCGTCCGGAGACCCTGGGGAGGGGATATGGCGAGATTCTCGGTGGGCGAGGCGGCGACCTCCGGCTTTAGCGTGGTCGTGCGGCATCCCCTGGCGGTGCTGGGCTGGGCCGTGGCCCTGGTGGTCGGGATGATCCTCCCGGCCGTGATGGCGATCTTCTGGCTGGGGCCGGATTTCCTGCGCCTGATCCAGCTGGCCATGACCAGCACGGGCGCCGCGCCAGACTCCGAGACGATACAGGAGATCGTCCAGGCGCAGTCGGGCATGACCGCCTTCAACCTGCTGTACTGGCTGTGGGGCTCGTTCGTGCGGGCGGTGATCTGCGGGGCGGTGTTCCGCGCGGTGCTGATGCCGCAGGCGTCCGCCTGGGCCTCCCTGCGGATCAGCGGGCGCGAGCTCTGGATGACCCTGCTGTTCGTGGTCGAGCAGGTGCTGGCGATGATCGTGATCTTCATCGTCGCCTTGCTGATCGTCATCCTGACGGCGGTGGTCGCGGTCAGCGGCGGCGAGCAGGCCAAGACCACGGCGATCATCGTCGCCTCGTCCGCCAGCGCGATCGCCCTCGGGGTGTTTATCTGGGTGGCGCTGCGCCTGTCGCTGGCCGCGCCGATGACCTTCGCCGACGCCCAGTTCCGGCTGTTCGAGTCGTGGACCGAGACGCGCGGCCAGGGCTGGCGCCTGCTGGGCGTGGCGGTGCTGCTGGTGATCTTCGTCCTGCTGATGGAGATGCTGGTCGGGGCGGCGGCGTTCGGCGTGATCGTCGCGGCGGGCGGCTCGCTGGAGGCGATCCGCGGCCACGGCGCGCTGGAGGCCTTCATCTCGCGGCCGCCGATCGCGCTGCTGACCGACCTCTGGCCCTGGCTGCTGGGGCTCGGCGCTCTGGCCTCGGTGTTCAGCGCGGTGGTCCACGCCGTGTTCTTCGCGCCGTGGGCCTTCGCGCATAAGGCCTTGACCGCGGAGGGCTAGCGACGCATCGCCAAGACCTTAGACTGTCTGGGATCGCGCCGACTCGCGGAGGAGCGACGCGGAAGGGAAGCTTGATCTGATGTCGGACGAAGCGGCCAGCGTGGGCGGCGTGCTGCGGGCGGGGGTTTCCAGCCTGCGGCCGGCCTGGACGTCATGCTGGGCGGCCCTGCTGGCGTCCGTGGTCCTGACCGTCGTCGGGACCGTGCTGCCGCCGGGCGGCCGGCCCCTCGCCGCGATCGTGGCGGTGGTGATCGCCCAAGGCGCGCTGTTTCGCCTGCTGTTCGGCCGGGCCGGCGGCCTGAAGGGCCTGCGCTGGGGCGCCGAAGAATGGCGGCTGCTGGGGGCGCACCTGCTGGTGCTGGCGCTCTTCCTGCTGATCGGCTCCATCCTGCTGGTGGTCATCGGCGCCATCGCGCTGGGCGTCGCCCGCGCCAGCGCGCCGCAGCTCGACGTCGGCTCGGCGGCGGCCTGGAAGCTGGCCCTGGCCCAGGCCGGTCCGGCCGGCTTCGTCGCCGGAGCCGCGCCGGTGGCGGGTGTCGCCATCATGGTCTGGCTTGGCTTGCGGCTGTCCTTCACCGCGCCGGCGACGGTCGCCCAGTCCGGGGTCCGGGTGCTGAGCGCCTTTCCGCTGACCAGGGGCAAGGTCCCGCTGCTGCTGGCCGTCGCCTTGATGCTGTCCGCTCCAGTGATCGTCGCGGCCGCCGTGCTGGGCTGGACCAGCGCCGCCAGCCCGGTCGAGGTCGCGGTCCTGGCGCTTCTTACCTACGTTTTCCTCGCGCCGGCCTGGTCCGGCGCCCTGGCCCATCTCTACCGCCAAAGCGCGGCCACGCAGGACGCCTAGATGTCAGTTCGCCCCACCGACGCGGCTCTCGAAGGCCTTCGCATCATGCGGCGCAAGCCGCTGGCGGTGCTGGCCTGGGCGGCCTTCTCGCTGGTCATGCTGCCGATCCTGGGCCTGATCGCCAAGATCATGCTGGGCGACGAAGGGCGCGCGGCCCTGGCCGGCCGCGTGGGCTCGGCCGATCCGCGCGAGCTGCTCGACCTGGTCACGCACCTGGGCGGGGCCATGGTGCTGCTGGTCGCCCTGGCCCTGGTGCTGGGCGCGGTGCTGCAGGCGGCGATCATCCGCGCGGTGATCGCGCCCGCCGACGACCGCTTCGCCTATCTGCGGCTGGGCAAGGAAGAGGTGCAGCTGCTGATCGTCTCGCTGATCGCCTGGGCGGCGGCGCTGGGCGTGACCGTGATCCCGTCGGGGGCGGTGGTTCTGGGCGCGGCCCTGCTGTCGGGCGCGGCGGCCGGCTGGTTCGCGACCCTGGGAGCGCTGGCGGTGCTGGGGCTGTCGATGTGGGTCGCCGTGCGGCTGTCGCTGCTGGGGCCGCACGCCTTCTCCCATCACCACATCGACGTCCGCGCCGCCTGGATCCAGACCCACGGCCAGTTCTTCCGGCTGCTGGCGATGTTCGCCATGACCATCGTGCTGACCGCGCTGGTCTCGGTCGTCGGGACCATGGTGTCGAGCGTGCTGGGCAATGTGGTCGGCGGCGGGGTCGAGCCGGCGAGCGCCGGGATGGCCGCCAACCATCCGCGGCTGATCCTGATCCTGCTGGCCAGCCTGCTGCTGTCGCCGATTTTCCTCACCCTGCAGACGGTGATCCTGGTCGCCGCGCCGGCCAAGGCCTTCGCCCACCTGAACCAGGACGAGATCGACGCCGGCCTGCACGACTAAGTCGGAAAGGTCAGGCGCCCGCGCTGGGCCGCGCGGCCATCCGCGCCCGCCAGGCCAGCACGTTCTTGGCCTCGGCCGGCGTGGGCAGGCCGATGAAGTCGGCGAAGTCCAGGGTGGTCTGGCCCACGATGTCGGCCATCGTATAGGCCTCGCCGGTCAGGTGAGGACGGCCGTCGGCGAGCTCGCCGTCCAGCCAGAGCAGGGCCCTGTCGACCACTTCGCGGTTCGACTCGCCGAATTCCGTGTGCTGCTTGAGCAGGTGCGCGGTGAACGGGTGGGCGTGGCGCCAGAACATGCCGATCGGGACCATCAGGCGCAGCTCGATGCGCCGCGTCCACATCTCGACCTGAGCCTGCTCCAGGGGCGTGACCCCGAACAGGGGCGGAGCCGGGTTCAGCGCCTCGAAATAGCGGCAGATGGCGACGGTCTCGCTGATCGTCGTCCCGTCGTCGAGCTCCAGCACCGGCACCTGGCCGAGGCTGTTGCGGGCCAGGTGTTCGGGCTGGCGATGGCCGCCCTGGCGCAGGCCGATATGGACCTCGGGAACCTCGATCCCCTTCTCGGCCAGAAAGATCCGCACCCGGCGCGGATTGGGGGCCGGCATGGCCTCGCCGTAAAGCTTCATGATCGCGCATCCTCTCCCGATTCAAACGGATGTTAGGGGCGCGGACGGCGCGATCGCAAGGCGGTGCGAAAAACCCGACGGCGACCCTGTCGAAGCCGTGCAAACCTTGTTAGGGCTAGGGCCAGTCCGCAAAGCAAGAGTACGACATGTCCAGGTTCTCGGCCTCCGACGCCGCCTTCTCCGGGTTTCGACTGGTGCGGGAGAACTTGAAGGCCATCGCCGTCTGGGCGGCGGTCATGACCGTGCTGTCGATCGTCTCGAACGTGCTGGCGATCCAGTACTTCGGGCCCAAGCTCGAGGCGCTGACCTCTTACATCTCCGACACCAACAATCCGGACCCTGAAGAGGCTCTGCGCCGCGTCGCGGACCTGGCGCCGCTGGTGCTGTGGTCGCTGCCTTACAGCCTCGTCGTCAACGGCGTGATCTTCGCCGCGCTCAACCGTCTGGTGCTGCGGCCTCAGGACAGCCGCTTCGCCTATCTGCGGCTGGGCAAGGACGAACTGAGGCAGGCCGCGGTCTGGGTCGTGACCAGCCTGATCCTGATGGGCGTGCTGTTCGCCGGCGCGCTGCTGACGGGCTTCCTGGGCGCGATGGGCGGTCCGACCGGTGGTTTCCTAGGCATGCTCAGCCTGCTCGGCTCGCTGTGCGCCGTGGTCTATGGGGCCGTCCGCCTGTCCTTCGCGCCGGCCGTCACCTTCGAGACGGGCAAGCTGACCATCCTCAAGTCGCTGCCGGAGACCAAGGGCCTGTTCTGGCCGCTGCTGGGCGCCTACCTGCTGGCGACCGTGATGAGCATCATCGTGGTGCTGCTGATCTGGACCATCGTCTCGGCGATCGGCCTGATCGCTTCGGGCGACCTGTCCGCGACCGGCCAGATGATGCGGACCGACACCAGCTCGCTGCAGGCCTATTTCACGCCGGCCGGCATCGTCCAGGCGCTGTTCTCCGGGCTGATCTCGATCCTGACGACGCTGATCGTCTTCGGCCCCGCGCCGACCATCTATCGCGAGCTGAAGGGCGGTTCGCCGGGCGCGGCGGGCGGCGGCTGGTAAGACAGGCGCCCCTATTCGTGTCATCCCGGCCGTAGCGCGAAGCGCGGAGAGCCGGGACCTGCGCCTGGCCCCTGGGTCCCGGATAGCCTCTGCGAGGCTTCCGGGATGACACGCTGATGGAGCGTGAAAAGCGCTAGGCGCTCTTCACCTTCTTCTTCAGCTCCGCCACCCGCGCCTTGCGGCGCTCCTCGTGGCGGTCCAGCAGCTCCTTCAGGTAGCGGCCGGTCCAGCTGGCCTCGACCTTGGCCACGTCCTGGGGCGAGCCCACGGCGACGATCTCACCGCCGCCGTCGCCGCCCTCGGGGCCGAAGTCGAGCAGCCAGTCGGCGGTCTTCACGACGTCGAGATTGTGCTCGATGACGACCACGGTGTTGCCCTGGTCGGCCAGCTCGTGCAGCACCTCGAGCAGCTTCTTGGTGTCCTCGAAGTGCAGGCCGGTGGTCGGCTCGTCGAGGATGTACAGCGTCCGACCCGTGGCCCGGCGCGACAGCTCCTTGGACAGCTTCACCCGCTGCGCCTCGCCGCCCGACAGGGTCGTGGCCTGCTGGCCGACCTTGATGTAGCTGAGGCCGACGCGCTTGAGCGTCTCCATCTTGTCGCGGATCGGCGGCACGGCCTTGAAGAAGTCGGCGGCCTCCTCGACGGTCATGTCCAGGACGTCGGCGATCGTCTTGCCCTTGAACACCACGTCCAGGGTCTCGCGGTTGTAGCGCTTGCCCTTGCAGACGTCGCAGGTGACGTAGACGTCGGGCAGGAAGTGCATCTCGATCTTGATGACGCCGTCGC
>NZ_QFQZ01000022.1 GCF_003243465.1 Caulobacter segnis | reverse complement strand
GAGTTGAGATAGGTGATATTCAGGTTGGCGTCGGCGACCATGACATTGGCGCGCAGCGCTTCCAGGACTTGGACGCCGGCGAGGGCGTTTCCGCCCCGCATAAGGGATTTCAGCATTCTTTCCGCCCTGGTGCTCGTGTTTCTTTCGGAGGGTATGAAACCCGAATAGCAAGTTCAGGTTTGCGGATTGACGTTAACAGCACCTTTCAATGCGGCGGCGGAGGAGAAGAAAGACAATCTGCCGCAGCATCCGCAAGCGAGTTTGCTGCGTAGGGGCGCCTTCGCACGCGAATTTTGGGGCTCCGCCGCGATCAACATTCGGGTGTAATCTGTGATTACTACTTCACCCTAGGTGGTGTCGTCGAATTTTGGGCGCGAAACCTGATTGCCACCCGCCGGGCGTGCGTCGGCGGCCGCGTCACGATTCTGTCGCGTGACATGCCTAGACGAGCGAACCTGGATATGTGGGCGAGAAGGGGCTTGGCGATGAACGTTCGGAGCGCGGGCGCGGCGGCCTTGGCCTCGGTCGCCCTGCTGGGGTCTGGAACCGCCCAGGCGGCCGCCGGCGGAGCCAACGAGGGCCTCAAGCTTGAGCGCGTGGTGATGATGATGCGCCATGGCGTTCGGCCGCCGACCAAGCCCGTGGCCACGCCGAAAGGCACGACCGCCCAGCCCTGGAGCGCCTGGAACACGCCCTATGGCGAGCTCACGCCGCACGGCGCCGAGGGCGCGCGGCTGATGGGCGCCTATTACCGGACCTTTCTGAGCGCCCGCGGGCTGCTGCCGGGCGCGGGCTGCGCCGCGAGCGGCGACGTCGTCGCCAAGGCCAGCAGCAAGCAGCGCGCCATCAAGACGGCGGAGATGTTCGTCGAGGGCCTGCAGCCGGGCTGCGGCGTCAAGGTCGAGCGTCCGGACAGCGAGGAGACGGATACGATCTTCCATCCGTCGGAAGGCATAGACGGCGAGGTCGCCCTGCAGGCCGCCTTGCGCCAGAAGCCGGGGCTGGCGGCAGAATACCGGCGCCGCGCCGCCGACTTCGCCGTTCTGCAACGGGTTCTGGGGTGCGATCCGGCGACCAAGGCGGGCTGTGACCTGGCCGGCAAGCCGTCGCACCTGCAAGCCAACAAGAACGACACGCCCGAGCTCGAGGGCGCGCTGTCGGTGGCCTCGACGGGCGGGCAGACGGTCCTTCTCGAGTATCTCGAGGGCAAGCCGATGAACGAGGTCGGCTGGGGGCGCGCCAGCAAGGCCGACATCCAGGCCATGCTCCGGTTCCACGTCACCAAGTTCCACTACGAAGTGGGCGCGCCCTATGTCGCCGAGCGCTACGCCGCCCCGGTCGCCGAGGCGATCCTGGACGCGATGAGTGGCCAGCAGGCGGCCAAGCTGACCATGCTGGTCGGGCATGACACCAACATCGCCGCGCTGAGGGGCTTCTTCCGCGCGCACTTCACCGCGGCGGACTACCCGCAGGACGATCCGCCCCCGGGCGGCGCCATGGGCTTCGAGCGGGTCAAGGCCAAGGACGGCAAGCGGTACGTGCGGGCGTTCTACACCGCCCAGACCATGGGCCAGCTGCGCGCCCTGCAGCCGCTGACCGCCAGCAATCCGCCGTCGTTCTCGTACTTCGAGATCCCAGGGTGCCGGACCGCCGCCGAGGCGACTCTCTGTCCGCTTGAGACCTTCCAGAAGATCGTCGGCGGCAAGCTGAAGGCGCTCGCGCGCCGCTGAGCCCTGAGGCCCTAGCGGCTGACGTGAGGCGGCTTCAGGCGAGGTCCGTCCGGCGTCCAGGCCAGCGCCTCGGGCGCACCGGCGCGCTTTTGCGCCAGGATGGCGGGTTTGGCATGACCTCGCTTGGCGGCGTCCAGCCTGGGCCCGTCCGCGGAGCGCGAGGCCAGCACGTTCAGCCGACCCTCTCCGCGCGGGGTGTCGGTGGCGTAGGCCTATACCCCCGACGCCGTGCTCAGCACGAACGGGTCAGAAAGTCGACGTAAGGCAGGGCCTCCCCGAATTGCAATAGTGAAGCTGGTTGAAGTGATAGTGCTAGGATTGCGGAGGGAAACATTTTTGCTGGCGACATCTCGATTTGTTGTCGTTATGTCCGGCTAAGATATTAAATATCACAGAATAAGAACCGCAGAAGCTTGAGTATAGAGTTCGGGAGGTTCTATAGTGCGTGTCGTCAAAATTTCCTCCGCCCTGGTGGTTGGGCTGGCGCTCTCCGCCTGGTCGCCCGCGCTACAGGCCAGGCCGCTTCAAGCGTCGGCCGCCGTCGCCCAGGCCGCCGCGCCGCGCTGGACGCCTCAGCAGGCCGGTGACTGGTATGGCCGTCAGCCCTGGATCGTCGGCGCCAACTACGCGACCTCGACGGCCATCAACCAGCTGGAGATGTTCCAGGCTGACACCTTCGATCCGAAGACGATCGACCGTGAGCTGGGCTGGGCGCACGAGCGGTTCGGCATGAACACCATGCGGGTCTATCTGCATGACCTGCTTTGGGCGCAGGACGCCAAGGGCCTGATCACGCGGCTGGACCAGTTCCTGGCCATCGCAGATCGCCACGGCATCCGGCCGATCTTCGTGCTGTTCGACAGCTGCTGGGATCCCGATCCCAAGCTCGGACCGCAGCATCGGCCGATCCCCGGGGTGCATAACTCCGGCTGGGTGCAGAGCCCTGGCCGCCGCGACCTGGTCGATCCGGCCAACGACGCGCGCTTCAAGGCCTATGTGCAGGGCGTGGTCGGCGCCTTCGCCAAGGACCGCCGCGTGCTGGCCTGGGACATCTGGAACGAGCCCGACAACCCCGGCGGCGGCAGCTACAACGGCGCCCAGCTGCCGGGGGAGAAGGCCCGCATCGAAACCCTGCTGCCCCAGGCCTTCGCCTGGGCGCGCAGCCAGCAGCCGATCCAGCCCCTGACCAGCGGCGTGTGGATCGGCCCGGACTGGTCGCCGGGCGCGGCCAGCCTGACCCCGATCCAGCGCCTGCAGCTGGAGAACTCCGACATCATCACCTTCCACAATTACGAGTGGCCGGAGGCGTTCGAGCAGCGGATCGCGCAGCTGCGGCCCTACGGACGGCCGCTGATCGCCACCGAATGGCTGGCGCGGGGCAATGGCTCCAATGTCGACACGATCCTGCCGATCGCCCGGCGCGAGAACGTCGGCATGGTCAATTGGGGCCTGGTCGACGGGGCCATCCAGACTCGCATGCCGTGGGACAGCTGGGAGCGGCCCTACACGCTGCAGGAGCCGACCATCTGGTTCCATGACCTGATGCATAGCGACGGCCGGCCCTATCGCGAGCGCGAGGCCGAACTCTTCCGGCAGGCGGCGCGCACGCCCGGCGGGGCGCCCGCAGCGCCGCGCTGACCGCATGGCCGACTCACTGGCTAGCGCCCAGTTGGAAGGGCGACCTTAGAGCTTGACGAACGGCGCCAGCAGGCGGCCCAGACGGCCGGGCAGGACGATCTGGCCGTCCAGCGCCGCCACGCACAGGCAGGGCTCGGCGGAGACCACGCGCGGCTGGTGGGTCACCTTGGGATCGGCTTCCTCGAAGTCACCTTGGGCGAAGACCCCGTCCTCGGTGGCGTAGGCGCCGCTGATCACGCAGGTCAGCTCGACCCCGCCATGGGTGTGCATCGGCGCGCATTGTCCCGGCGCGATCCGCAGCAGGATCACGCGGCAGTCGCCGTCGCGCGGTCCGATCACGTTGCGCACGTGAACGCCCGGACCCGCCCAACGCCAGGGCCCTAGCGGCAGGCCGCGCAACGGCTCGGGCAGAGAGGGATCCGCCGAGGCGGGAAGACCGTGTTCGTTCGCGGGCGCGGGATCGTCGAGACGCGCCAGGGCGGCCTCACGGGCGCCGGCGCCCAGCGAGACGGGCTCAGACTCTTCGAGCAGGGCGCCGCCGACCGCGCGGCCAAGGTCGTTCCAAGGACGGGTTTGCGGCTTCAGCGCCAGGTGGGTGGCCACGACCACGGCCTCGGGCGCGCTGAGCGTGCCGGCGGCGTAGGCCAGCAGACGTTCCTCGCTCGGGTGGCGACGCAGGCTCATGCGGCGCCTCCGCCGTCGCGCTCGATGAAGGCGCGGAGTTTCATCATGCCGAAGCGGATGCGCGCCTTGACGGTCCCGAGAGGGACGCCAAGGGACTGGGAAATCTGGGTGTGGGTTTGCTCTTGGAAGAAGGCCATCTCGATTGCTCGGGCTTGGTCTGGGTTCAGGGTCCGCATGGCGGCCCTCACCAGTTCGGCGTCCTGGGCGCCGCTGAGAATTGCGTCGGGTTGTTCGGGTTCGTCGGCCGCCAGGGCGAGGTCGGCGGCGTAGACGCTGGCGTCGCCGCGCCGCAGGCTGTCGATGCGCAGGTTGCGCGCGATGGTGAAGATCCAGGCCGCTGAAGACGCGCGATCAGGATTGAACAGATGCGCCTTTCGCCAGACGCTAAGCAGGGTCTCCTGCGCCAGCTCCTCGGCGGCGGCTGGGGGAGAGCCGCTGCGCATCAGCAGGGCCTTCACGCGCGGGGCGTAGTGATCGAACAGGGTCGCGAACGCCGCGCGGTCGCGATCGGCCGCGATACGCAGCACGCAATCGTCGAAGTCGCGCGACGTCGTGGTCACGGCGCGGTTTCGAGAACGATGATGGGCGGCCTGAGTCGCATGCATGTCCATGATACGCCGAAAGGCTCAGTTTGGATGAGTCTAGGTTCGAACGCTTGCGCCCAGGGTGACGGCCTCGGGCGGAAGGGGCGGGCGCGGGCGCAGCCAGATGCCGCGACCGACGATCTTGACGGCCTCCCAGTGGATGCCCGCGATGACCTTGAAGCTGAGCATTGGGTGCTTCAGCCAGGCCTTCAGCAGGTTGGCGTCGGTCAGGGGGCGATGCTGGCCGCCGAAGCGCGCGGTCAGGATGGCCTCGTCGCCGCGCCGGGCCGAGACGCCGACCGCGACCGCCTCGCCCGGGGGCGCGATGTCGAAGTCGTAGGTCAGGTCCATGTCCATGAACGGCGAGACGAAGAACCGCTTGGGCGCGCTCTGCCGCAGCGGCCCGACGCCGGGTTCCGGCGCGGCGGCGAGATAGCTGTGGCGCTGGCCGAAGGTGTTGCGCACCTCGTACAGGATCGCGGCCAGCTCGCCGTCGGCGCGGTGGCAGAAATAGAGGCTCAGCGGATTGAAGCCGTAGCCCAGGATACGCGGCATGCAGAGCAGGCGAATGGCGCCGTCGGCGACGATGCCGGCCTCGGCCAGCCGTTCGCGGGCGTAGGCCTTGAGATCGCCGCCCGAGCGGTCGCCATGATCGGCGGCGCGGAACGACATCAGGCCGAACGGACCGAATTTCAGCACCCGGAGCTTCGCCGCTAGCGACGACAACTCGTCGAGGTCGAGCAGCAGCATGAAGATCCGATAGCGCAGGCGATGCGAGGCGGGCGAGAACCGCCGGTGCGTCACGACCCCCTCGTAGATCGCCGAGGCGCTCATCGTCACGCGGCCCGTTCCAGCGGCGAAACCAGGTGGGGCGGGCGCAGCGGGATGCGGCCGTTCTCATCGGCGACGCGCCAGGGCCGGCGCACGCCGCCCAACTGCTCGGCGACGGCGAGACCGGCCTGCAAGCCGTCCTCGTGGAAGCCCGCGCCGAAATAGGCGCCGCAGAACCAGGTGCGGCGCACGCCCTGCAGGCTCCATAGATCGTTCTGCGCCGTCAGTGCGCCCGCGTCGAAATGCGGATGCTCGAAGCTGCGGACCTCGTGGACCAACTCCTCGCGCGGGGCGATGTGCGGGTTCAGCGTCACGAACAGCGGCGGCGCGCCCTTCAGGCTCTGCAGGTGGTTCATCCAGTAGCTGACGCAGCCGCTGGCCGGATCGTCGCGACGGCCCAGGTGGTTCCAGCTAGCCCAGGCCAGCCGCCGGCGGGGCATCAGGCGCTTGTCCTGGTGCAGCACGACCGCGTTGGTCGTGTAGCGGAAGGCGCCCAGCACCGAGCGCTCGCGCGCGTCGGCGTCGCCCAGCAACGAAAGGGTGGTGGGGGCGTGGGTGGCGAAGACGACGTGATCGTAGGTGGTCTCGCGGCCGTCGGCCTCGACGATCTTCACCCCGTCCTCCGAGCGCCTCACGCTCTTGATCTGGGCTGACAGGCGCGTCTGGCCTTTGAACGCAGCACCCAGGGCGTCGACATAGGCTCGGCTGCCGCCGTCGACCGTCCGCCAGGTGCGCCGGCCGACGAACTTCAGAAGGTCGTGGTTCTCGAAGAAGCGAATGAAGGCGGCGGCGGGATGCTCTCCGGCGCCCTCGATGGTCGCCGACCAGATCGCCGCCGCCATCGGCAGCAGGTGGTCCTGGCTGAGCGCCGCGCCGTAGCCGTTGTCGCGCAGGTACTGGCTCAGCGACACCACCGGATCCAGCGTCGCCAGGTGTCCCGGCGCGGTGCGGTAGAAGCGGTTGAGGTCGCGAAGCATCGACCAGAAACGGGGGCGGAGCAGGGCGCTGGGCTGGGCGAACAGCGAGGCCAGGCTCTTGCTGCCGTACTCGAGGTCGCCGTCGTCCAGCGAAATGGCCAGCGACATGTCGGCGTGCTTGGTCGGCGCGCCCAGGTGCTGGAACAGCGCCGTCAGGTTCGGATAGTTGAACTCGTTATAGACGATGAAACCCATGTCGACAGGGACGGGGCCCTTTGCGGTGGGGACCTCGACCGTATGGGCGTGACCGCCCAGGCGATCGGCGGCCTCGAACAGGGTGACGTCGTGGCGCTGGCTGAGCAGCCAGGCGTTGGAGAGGCCCGAGATCCCGGCTCCGATCACCGCGATCCGCAACGGCGCGGCTGGACCAGGGCTCGCCGGAAACTCTCCGTGCATGGGCCTCATAGACGATCTCCTGGATTCGGCGCGAAAAGCGCGGTGACCATAGCTACGGCTGAAGCCATCAGGCGGACGAATGCGTCCGCTGAAGTTTCTTTCGCGTAACGGCTTTCGAAACGCGACGAGGCCGCCCTGCCGGTGGCGCGGGGATCGCGATGGAGTTCGCCCGATGAAGGTTATCGCCGCCTATTTCGCCGCCCTCAGCGCGTTCCTGGCGCTGGATTTCGTCTGGCTGGGGACGATGATCGACCGGCTGTATAGGCCGGCCCTGGGCGACCTGCTGTCGCCGCGCCCCAATGTGGCGGCGGGGGTGGTGTTTTATGTGGCCTATGTGGCGGGGATGATCTTCCTGGCCGTCGCGCCCGCGGTCAGGGAAGGCGGCGCGTCGCGCGCCGTGATCAACGGCCTGGTGTTCGGCGCCGTGGCCTATGCGACCTACGACCTGACCAACCAGGCGACGCTGCGGGCGTGGTCGACGCGCCTGACCGTGATCGACATCACCTGGGGCGCGGTCGCCTCGGCCGTGGCGTGTCTCGCGGGCTATGCGGCGTGGAAAGCCCTGGCGAAGTAGGGCCGGGTCTAAGGATCCGGCTTCAGAACCTGCGCCGACGAGGCGCCATCCCAGATCGTCCTGCCGTCGAGGTCCGTGACGCGGATGGAGACCGCGATGTCGCCGCGCGCGACGAGGGCGTGGTCGCGCAGGATTTCGGACAGCAGCAGCACGGCCTGGCGGACCGCCGCCGCGTCGTCGGGCGCGGCGAGGGTCTCCAGGGTTTGTCCTGCGTCGCTCGTGACATCGAAACGATAGGTCTTCATCGGCGCACCCGCGCTCCTGCGTCGCCCGACGATGACCACGCGTCAGGTCAAGGCGCGCGCGGCCCGGGCGTTCCCAGCCGCCCTTGCCGACGCGTCGTGCAGATCGCTTTTCGCCGTCCTTTGCTCCGTCGGAGCGGTCGCGTTTGCGATCAATTGACGCCGCGGGGCGCTAGGCGCCGCTGGGTCGCGAGACGCTGTCGGAGGGCTCTTGCTGCGGCTTGAGGCGCTCGGGATCGAAGCCGCCGAGTCGCGCCAGGCCCTCCCAGTCACCGATGCTGAGCACGCCGTTCCGCAGCGTCGCCAGCCCCTCGTCGCGCAAACCGCGCAGAACCCGATGCACGTGAACGACCGAGAGGCCCAGGGCGTCGGCGATGTCGGCCTGGACGGCCGGGAAATCGCATTTACGCTCGCCCGCCAGCCGCAGGACGCTCTGCCGCCAATAAACCTCGCAGAACAGGTTGGCCGCCCGCGCCGCGGCGGTGCGACGGCCCAAGCCGACCATCCAGTTGCGTTGCTGCTGGGCCTCGGTGAGCACTGCGCGGCACAGCGCCGCCAGCAGGTTGGGGTGGGCGCGAAGCAGGGTGCGAAGTTCGTGTGCGGTGGTCATGCGCGTCTCGCAGACTCCGAGGGCGCGGACCTCGTGGTCCAGCCCGACATAGAGACCGCCCAGGTCGATCAGGTCGCCCGGCGTGGCGACGCCGAAGATCTGCCGGCCGCCGTCAGCCAGCTCCAGCTGCTTCACCGCCAGACCGCGCGCCAGCAGCCGCAGCCGCGAGCGCGCGCCGACGGGAGCGATCACCTGCCCCGGCTCGAAGCGTTCGACCTCTTGCGAACACGCCAGCAGGTCGTCCCGCACGCTGTCGCGAAGCGGGCCGAACCGATCGAGACTGGCGATCAGCAGCCGGTTCATGCCGCCACCCTTGCGGCGGCGACAACGAAATGTGGGTCTCGTTCGTTAAAGGGATAAGCGGTGGAACTCGGCACTCGATTGTCTCCAAGAGGGAGACAGCCTTAGGCGCGCCTGCAGAGGCCCACCCTAATCTAGGTTAGTCGGCTTGATCTTTTGATGGGACCGCCGACCGGATCGCAGAAGGGACGGCTTCCTCGGCATGCCCGCCTCGCAACTTATCGCTCCCCTCGTTCGCAAGATGGCGCGCCGGGACGCCCTTTCCGCCGTGGAACAAGAGGTGTTGAGCCGCCTGCTGGGGCCGGAGCGGGCGGTAAAGGCCGGGGCGGTGCTGATCGCGCCCGGCGACCGGCCCAACTATAGCACCTTCGTGGTCAGCGGCTTTTGCGCGCGCTTCAACGTGACGGCGGCGGGCGAGCGACAGCTGACCGAGATCAACGTGGCCGGGGATTTCGTCGACCTGCACAGCCTGCTGATGCGCCAGATGGACCATGGCGTCGTGGCCTTGGCCGACTGCGTCGTGGCCTACGCCCAGCACGCGGACCTGCGCCGGCTGACCGAGCAGCATCCGCACCTGGGGCGCCTCTTGTGGCTGGAGACGGTGATCGACGGCGCCATCCATCGCCAGTGGCTGGTGACCATGGGCCAGCAGGACGCCGCCAGCCGCCTGGCGCATCTGGTCTGCGAGCTCTATCGGCGGCTGGAGGCCGCGGGGCTCGCCAGTGACGGCCGGTTGCGGATTCCGATGACCCAGACCGATCTCGGCGACGTGCTGGGCCTCACGCCGATCCACGTGAACCGGGTGCTGATGGAGCTCCGGCGCGAAGGGCTGCTCGAGTGGAAAGGCGCCGAAGTCGCCATCCCCGATTGGGATCGTCTCGCCGCCTTCGCCCTGTTTGACCCCACCTATCTGAGGCTTCAGCCCGACACGGTGTGACGCTGGTCCGCGACGACCCGGCTCTAGCGGGCCGCCGACGGTTGCGCCCGCTGCGTCGGCAGGCTGAAGCGATCGCCGTGCGCCGACAGAAGGTGTGGACCCGCGTAAACGCCGGTCTCGACGACGCGCATCACGCCGCCCTCGCCGGGAGAGGGGCGGCGCTTGGCTCGTACTGGCCCAGCCGCGCCGCGATGATGTCTCGAACAACCAAGGCGGCCGCGAGCTTCTTGCTCGAAGCGATTCCCCGCGCGCGGACGGTTCCGCCATGCTCGGTCGTCTGCCAAAGCCACGCGCCCCCGCTCGTCGGCGCGATCGAGAACCGGACCATCTTGTCGCTGCGCATGACGCCTCTCACTCCGCCGCGTAGACCAGCGGGTGGGTGTGGGCCCACAGGTGCGCGCGGTAGGTGTCGAAGCACTGCTCGCCGCAGATCAGGCGCATGACCGCGCCTTCGGCGATGAAGCGCGCGCGGCTCGGGTCCTCGGCGACCAGCGGGACCAGCGCCTCGGCGTTCCAGGCCTTGGAATGTTCGATGTCGATCTGGGCGTGAAGGGCGAAGTACTTGCGGGCGTAGGGCGAGACGCCGACGCGCTTCAAGCCCGCGTCGACGCAGGAAACCCGGGTCGGGGCGGTCAGCTCGACGACGCCCAGAGCGCCGATCGAGTGCCAGACATAGCGGCGCGTCGTGGCGAAGGCGGTCATGGTGTTGGCCAGGCAAAGCGACTGCCACAGGGTGTTGTCGATGGTGGGCGTCAGGCCCAGCGTCGCGGTGGTGCGCTCAAGCATCGGCCCGTGCATGCCGCGCGCGCTGCCGCGACCCATCTCGTCCCAGTAGTTGCGGGCCAGCTCCAGCTTGGCGCGATCGGGGATCTTCACCTGGGTCATGGCGACCAGGTCGTCGAAGCCCGCCTCACCGGCGGCCTCCTGGGTCAGGAACCACTTGATGTCCTCGATCGAAGCCTCGCCTTCCAGCCAGTCGAACAGCGGGTCCCATTGGCCTGGGCCGTGGTCCTTCAGCGCCTCGAACCAGGCGACGAAGCCTTCGGGATCTTCCGGGACCTCGGCGACCAGGGACGCGACGTGGGCGCGGAAGCCCTCGATGAACTCGCCCTCCAGCCGCTTCATCAGGCGTTCGCGGTCGAGGTCCTCGCGCCAGTCGTCCGACGGCGCGGTGGGCGCAAGGCGTTCATGGTTCCAGTGCGCCAGGCCCTTGTGCAGGGCCTCGGCGTCGGGGAACTGCGGGCTGAAATGGCCAAGGCGCGAAAGGCGGTCGCCACCAAACATGCGTAGTGCTCCGAGCGTATGCGGGGGAGGAGCGGGCGGATCTCGACGAGATCGCCCTCGCCGCTCCCCAAAGTGAGAGGGGCCGCTGGAAGAGCGGCGAGCACAACAAACGGCGGCGTCGGGACGTCTGTTCCACCCAGGGCGGCGATGGGGCGGTTGCTCGCCCGATAAGCTTGAAATACATGGCGCGCCGCGAGTGCGGCGTTCTTCATTTGATGCGCCGACGCTCCCGGCGATGCGCGGGCGGAGATCGCGCGAAGCGGCTTGCGCTGAAATTGTACGATAAATAATATCGAGACCTCAGCGGCCACCGAGAGGCCGTCTTCGGAGGAAACATGACTGTCTCGACCCCGCGCCGCGTCGCCCTCTCGTCCTTGCTCGCCCTGTCACTTGCGGCGCAAGCCGGTTCGGCCTGGGCCGCGCCGAAGACCTATCTGGGCGTCGACATCTCGTACGCCAATGAGATGGAGGACTGCGGGGCGGTCTATCGCGCCGGCGGCAAGACGGTCGAACCCTACGCCTTCTTCAAGCAGTCGGGCGCCAACCTCGCCCGCGTGAGGATCTGGAACAATCCGGACTGGACGCCCTATTCGAACCTGAAGGACGTCAAGCGCAGCATCGCCAAGGCCAAGAAGGCCGGGATGCAGGTGCTGCTCGACTTCCACTATTCCGACGACTGGGCCGACGGCGACAAGCAGATCGCGCCCAAGGCCTGGGCCAAGCTCTCGACGCCCGACCAGGCCAAGGCGCTCTACGCCTTCACCCGCGACACCCTCGCAGAGCTCGATCGCGAGGGCCTGGGGCCCGACATGGTCCAGGTCGGCAACGAGACCAACGGCGAGATCGTCTCGACCCTGGAAAAGGCCAAGGAGCCGATCAACTGGGAGCGCAACGCCCTGTTGTTCAACGCCGGCATCAAGGCCGTGCGGGACGCCAGCGCGACCTTGGCGGTCAAGCCCCGGATCATGCTGCACATCGCCCAGCCCGAGAACGTCGAGCCCTGGTTCGCGGCCGCCGCCAAGGCGGGCGTCACCGACTTCGACCTGATCGGGATCAGCTACTACAGCAAGTGGTCCAAGCGCTCGATGGCGGAGCTGGGCCAGACCATCAACCGCCTGCGACATACCTATTCCGCCGACGTCGTGGTGGTCGAGACGGCCTATCCTTTCACCAACGACGGCGCCGATTCCTCGCCGAACCTGCTGGGCCAGGACTCGCTGATCGCCGGCTATCCGGCCACGCCCGCGGGCCAGAAGAAGTACCTGACCGACCTCACCCAGCTGGTCTTCGCCAATGGCGGGGTCGGGGTCGTCTATTGGGAGCCGGCGTGGCTGTCGACCAAGTGCAAGACCCGCTGGGGCGTCGGCTCCAACTGGGAGAACGCGGCCCTGTTCGATTTCAGGGGCCGCGCTCTGGAAAGCGTCGATTGGCTGAAGGCGCCCTACGTCATGCCGGTCGATGTGACCTTCCGCGTCGCGGCGAATGGCGAGGCGACCCGCTTCATCGACGGCGACTTCCTGGGCGGCGTCGGGCCGCGTCCCATGACGCTGGAGAGCGGGGCGTGGATCTATCGCACGCGGCTGATGCCGGGCGCTTCGGTGACGGCCGCCACGGCGACGGAAGCCTCGGCGGTGGCGGACGCGCCGGCCCAACGCGCGGCGATTGGCAAGGACTCGTCGGTCGTTAAGCTCGACTAAAGGGTCGGGTGACTAAAGGCTGCGCAGCTTGTCATGTCAGATTGATATGATAATAGCGCCCAAACTTTCGAATTCCCAAGGGCCGCTCCGCCAAACGACGCGGCGCCGCGCCTTGAGGGGGAAACCATCATGACCCGTCATCCCATGCTCTTCGCCGCCGCCAGCGGCTTCGCCATGCTCGTGGCCGCCGGCGCCCACGCCCAAACCGCTCCGGCCAGCGAAGCCGCCCAGGTCGAAGAGGTCGTCGTCACCGGCGTCCGCAAGAGCCTGCGCGACGCGCTCGCCGTGAAGCAGGGCTCCGACAAGGTCGTCGAAGCCATCTCGGCCAAGGACATCGGCGTCCTGCCCGACGTGACCATCGCCGAGTCGATCGCCCGCCTGCCGGGCGTCAACGCCACGCGCGACCGCGGCAACGACAGCCAGGCCGTGGTCCGCGGCCTGGGCGCGCGCCTCGTGCTCGGCACGATCAACAACCGCGAAGTGGCCTCCACCGAGCCGGACCGCAACGTCCGCTGGGAAATCTACCCCTCGGAAGTCGTCTCGGGCGTCGAGGTCTACAAGTCGCAATCGGCCGACCTGATCGCCGGCGGCGTGGCCGCAACGATCAACATCAACACGATCGCCCCGCTGGACTATCGCGGCCCGGCCTTCGTGCTGCGCGCCGGCCCCGTCTTCTACGACGGCGGCAAGGACATCCCGAACTACGGCACGACCGGCTATCGCGGCTCGGGCTCGTTCGTCCACAAGATCAACGACGACCTCGCCATCGTCCTGGGCGCCACCGCCCAGCGCCAGAAGAACGGCTACGGCTCGTTCACGGGCTGGGGCTACAACGACTCCAGCGCGCGTCCGCCGGCCGGGGCCAGCGACTACTCGAGCGACCTGAACCGCGACGGCAAGCTGGATGCGACGCCCTGGGGCGCGCAGATGTCGGCCAGCCGCATCGACCAAAAGCGCAAGGGGATCTCGGGCGGCCTGCAGTACAAGCCGACCAACAACTTCGAGCTGAAGGCCGACGCCCTCTATTCGAAGATCAAGATCACCGAGGTCCAGGACCAGACGGTCTGGGGCGACGGCAGCTGGGGCAACTGGAATACCGGCACGAAC
The DNA here is from genome assembly GCF_003243465.1 of Caulobacter segnis. Classification (GTDB taxonomy): domain Bacteria; phylum Pseudomonadota; class Alphaproteobacteria; order Caulobacterales; family Caulobacteraceae; genus Caulobacter; species Caulobacter segnis_A. The sequence goes on along the minus strand of NZ_QFQZ01000022.1, from coordinate 48,592 downwards.
AACATCGGCTGGAACGACGGCGTCTATAACGCCACGGGCGCGTCCTACACGCTGGTCAACAACACGGTGGTCGCCGCCTCGCGCCTGCCGTTCAGCGCGGTCAAGACCGTGCTGGCCAAGTACAGCGAGGACAAGGACCTGTTCGCCAGCGGCCTGAACGGCAAGTGGACGGGCGACCAGTGGACCGTCGCCGGCGACCTGTCCTATTCGAAGGCCAAGCGCACCAACACCTGGAAGGCCGTCCGTTTCGAGGCCTGGCCGACCTGGACCAGCTTCGACTGGCGCGCCGGCGTGACCCCGACCATCACCACGGGCCAGGACAACACGACGCTGGCCCAGACGGCCGACCTCGCCGGTTCGTATGACGGCCCCGAGCACCTGAACGACGAGCTGAAGGCCGCGGCGCTGGACTTCACCCGCGACTTCGGCGGCGGCGTCTTCAAGAGCGTCCAGTTCGGCGCGCGCGCCTCGGACCGCGTCAAGAGCCACAGCGCCTTCAGCTACGCGCCGACGGCGACGGGCGCGACGATCCCGGCCAACCTGCTGACCGGCTATACGCTGGGCGACGGCGCCAACGTGCCGGTCATCCTGACCGGCGACATCGACAAGATCGCCGCCATCGCCTACGGCCAAAACGCCTTCGACGCCGCCAAGGCCGCCGAGAAGCTGGCCGAGCGCTGGACCGTCCAGGAGAAGGTCTACGAAGGCTACGGCAAGCTGAACTTCGCCGCCGACGGTCCGGCCGGCGCCTGGGTGACCGGCAACATCGGGGCTCGCGTCGTCCACACCGAGACTAGCAGCGAAGGCCTGCAGCAGAACACCGCCAGCGCCTTCGTGCCGGCGACCGTCGACAACGACTACACCGACTTCCTGCCCTCGGCGAACGCCAAGCTGGACTTCGGCGGCGGCAAGGTCGTGCGCCTGGGCCTGGCCAAGGTCATCGCCCGTCCGCCGCTGGACGAACTGCGCGCCAGCCGCAGCCTGTCCAACTGGGCCCCGTGGACCGGCAGCGCCGGCAACCCGAAGCTGAAGCCGTTCGAGGCCACCCAGTTCGACGCCTCGGCGGAATACTACTTCCGTCCCGAAGCCCTGGTGGCGGTGTCCTACTACTACAAGGACGTCGACTCCTACATCGGCTGGAAGCAAAGCCCGGTGGCGTTCGGCGGCCAGACCTACACGGTCGCCAGCCCCGCCAACGGCGGCAGCGGCCACATCCAGGGCGTGGAGCTGACCTTCCAGACGCCGTTCTTCTTCCTGCCGGGTCCGTTCGACAAGTTCGGCCTCTACTCGAACTACGCCTATGTGGAATCGAACCTGAAGGAGTTCTCGCCGGCCAACAATCCGCTGCGGATGACGGGCCTGGCCAAGAACACCGCGACGGTCGACCTGTGGTACGCCAACGGTCCGGTCGAAGCGCGCCTGGGCTGGAAGTACCACTCGCCGATGACGGTCATCTATGGCTGGAACGGTTCGGACCTGCAGACGCTGGAAAGCGAGAAGACCCTCGACTTCAGCTCGTCCTACAAGATCAACGAGGCCGTCAGCGTCCGCTTCCAGGTCAACAACCTGACCAACGAAGCCCTGCGCATGTACCGCGACAACGATCCCAACCGCATCGGCCGCTACGACTCCTATGGTCGTCGCTACCTGATGGACGTCACCTTCAAGTTCTAGAACGTCGATCCTCCCTGACGTTCCCTGCGCTGGGGAGGAGGCCGCATGCCTCCTCCCCATTTTTTTGATTTATCGAGAGGCTCGTTCCATGGCCCAGATCAACCGACGCCAGGCCCTGGCCGCCGCCGGGGGCGCCGCCCTCCTGGCCAATGCTTCCCGCGCCACCGCAGCAGCCGCCGCGCCCGCCACCGCCACCGCCATTGACCTGGGACCGCGCGAGCGCTCGTCCCTGGATTTCGGCTGGCGCTTCGCCCTGGGCCACGCCTCTGACCCGGCCAAGGATTTCGATTTCGGCGGTAACCAGCGCAGCTACGCCAAGGCCGGCGCGGACTCGCCCAACTGGTGGGTGGCCGCCGCCGCCCAGAAGACCTTTGACGACAGCGCCTGGAAGCCGGTGACCCTGCCGCACGACTGGGCGGTCGAGCTGCCGTTCGTCGACAACCCCGAATACAAGCCGTCCGGCAAGCCGGACGACGAGGACGTCCTGGCCGCCCACGGCTACAAGGCGCTGGGCCGCCGCTTCCCCGAGAACAGCGTCGGCTGGTACCGCAAGACCTTCGCCCTGCGGGCCAGCGACGCCGGCAAGCGCCTGTCGATCGAGTTCGACGGCGCGTTCCGCGACACCACCGTGATGGTCAACGGCTACATCCTGGCTCGCGAGGAGAGCGGCTATTCGCCGTTCCGCGTCGACATCACCGACATCGCCAACATCGGCGGCGACAACCTGATCACCGTGCGCGTCGACGCCAGCCTGGGCGAGGGCTGGTTCTATGAAGGGGCGGGGCTCTACCGCCACGTCTGGCTGGTCAAGACCGCGCCGGTGCACGTGCCGCAATGGGGCGTCTTCGTCCGCGCCAAGGTGGACGGTACGGTCCAGATCGACACCGATCTCGTCAACGAGTCCGACGCAGCGCAGGCCTTCGAGGTCTCGCACGCCGTGCTGGACGCCGCTGGCAAGCCCGTCCTGGCCGTCGCGCCCGCCGCCGGTCGCCTGCCAGCCTGGGAGCGCCAGAGCCTGTCCCAGACGGTGACCCTGGCCAATCCAGTCCTCTGGTCGCTGGAGAATCCGCACCTCTACACCCTGGTCACCGAGACCAAGCTCGGCGGCGCGGTCGTCGACCGCTTCGTCACGCGCTTTGGCGTCCGCTCGATCCGCTTCGACCCGGCCAACGGCTTCTTCCTGAACGACAAGCCGGTGAAGCTGAAGGGCAGCTGCAACCACCAGGACCACGCCGGGGTCGGCGCGGCCATCCCCGACGCCGTGCAGGTCTGGCGGCTGGAGCAGCTGAAGTCGATGGGCAGCAACGCCTATCGCGCGGCGCACAATCCGCCGACGCCGGAGCTGCTGGACGCCTGCGACCGCCTCGGGATGCTGGTAATCGACGAGACGCGCCGCATGTCCAGCGATCCGACCTCGCTGGACGAGTTGGAGCGCATGGTTCGCCGTGACCGCAACCACCCGTCGGTGATCCTGTGGTCGATCGGCAACGAGGAGCCGCAACAGGCGACCGCGCGCGGCGTGAAGGTCGCCAAGACCATGAAGCGCCTGGTCAATCGCCTCGACCCGACTCGCCTGGTCACCGCCGCCATGGACAACGGCTTCGGCGAGGGTATCAGCGCGGTCATCGACGTGCAGGGCTTCAACTACCGCCACGAGAAGATGGACGACTTCCACGCCCGCTTCCCGAACGTGCCGATCATCGGCACCGAGAGCGCCAGCGTGGTGACGACGCGGGGCGAGTACGTCCGCGACGAGGCCAAGTCCTACGTCCCGGCCTATGACACCGACCATCCCTGGTGGGCGACGACCGCCGAGAAGTGGTGGAGCCACGCGGCCGACCGGCCCTGGATGGCGGGCGGCTTCATCTGGACCGGCTTCGACTACCGGGGCGAACCGACGCCGTTCAACCGCTGGCCCAGCATCAGCTCGCACTTCGGGGCGCTCGACACCTGCGGCTTCCCGAAGGACAACTATTACTACTACCGCGCCTGGTGGCGGTCCGAGCCGCTGCTGCACCTCCTGCCGCACTGGAACTGGGAAGGCCGCGAGGGGCAGCCGATCGCGGTCTGGGCGCACAGCAACTGCGACAAGGTCGAGCTGTTCCTGAACGGCAAGAGCCAGGGCGTCCGCGCGGTGAGCCCCAACCACCACGTCGAGTGGTCCGTGCCCTACGCGCCCGGCGTCCTCGAGGCGCACGGCTACAAGAACGGCAAGGTGATCCTGCGCGAGCGCCGGGAGACCGCGGGGCCGGCGACCGCCCTGCGCCTGAGCGCCGACCGCGTCCGCCTGGCCGCCGACGGCCAGGACGTGGCGGTGCTGAAGGTCGAGGTGCTGGACGCCAAGGGGCGTCTGGTCCCGCGCGCCGAGGACCTGGTTCGCTTCGAGCTTTCGGGCCCGGTCGACCTGATCGGCGTCGGCAATGGCGATCCCACCAGCCATGAGCCGGACGTCGCGCCCCAGCGCAAGGCGTTCAACGGGCTGGCCCAGGCGCTCGTGCGGACGCAGCAGAATCAGCCCGGGCGGGGACGTGTGACGGCCACAGCTCAAGGGCTGAAGGCGGCGGTTCTCGACCTGACGGCGAGCTGACGCCGCACCGCGAAATTTCTCTACGCGCTTGCGAGACGCGCGGCGAAGGGGCCGCGCGTCCAAGCACGTTTGAGCGCATGGAAACCGGTTACCTCGTCGAAATATTCAACTCTTCGGCGAGGTTGAGCAAATCGCCTTCTGCGGCGGCGCGGCATAACTGGCCGCCTATCGGCCATTTGTAGTAGAAATCACCTAAAAAACCGCTTGAAAAAAGACTGCCAGCGCTGTCATTTTGCCATTGCGACAGCCACTCACCGATGTTACCGCTAACTTGTCTCTCGTGCCCTGGTTGTCTCTTCGGCGGCAGGACGGGAAGAGCGGCCGGGAATTGCTTCCGGACCGTAACAATAACATCGCCCCATAGGGGCTTATTTTAGGGGGAATGCTATGAAGCGACACCGTCGCTTGAATACGTCTGCCTCTTGCGTCGCCATCACGGCGGCCATGTTCGCCAGCCCGGTTCTGGCTCAGCAGGCTCCAAACACCACCGTCGATGAAATTGTCGTCACCGGCATCCGCGCCTCGCTCGAGCGCTCGATCGCGATCAAGCGCAACAACAGCGGTGTTGTCGACGCCATCTCGGCCGAAGACATGGGCAAGTTCCCGGACACCAACCTGGCTGAATCGCTGCAGCGGATCACCGGCGTGTCCATCGACCGCACGAACGGCGAAGGCTCGCAGGTCACCGTCCGCGGCTTTGGTCCCAGCTTCAACCTGGTGACCCTGAACGGCCGCTCGATGCCGACCGCCAAGGTCGCCACGGTCGGCGGCGACCAATCGGCCGACTTCGCGTCCGGCACCAGCCGCTCGTTCGACTTCTCCAACCTCGCCTCGGAAGGCGTGACCACGCTGGAGGTCTACAAGACCGGCCGCGCGGCGATCCCCTCGGGCGGCATCGGCGCCGCGATCAACGTCAAGACCCGCCGTCCGCTGGAAGGCAAGCCGGGCCTGACGGGCAGCATCGGCGTCAAGGGCGTCTACGACACCAGCATGGACAAGAAGGTCGACGACTTCGGCCACAAGTTCACGCCGGAAGTCTCGGGCCTGCTCAACTGGGCCGATGACAGCGAGAAGTTCGGCGTCTCGGCGTTCGGCAGCTATCAGAAGCGCGACTTCACCAGCCGCAGCGTCACCTCGAACGACTGGAACATCCGCACCTATTCGGACTTCATCAACCCGGCCAACGGCTTCGTCCGCAACGGCGGCGCGACCCAGATCACCAATGCGCCGGCCTCCGGCTCGACCCTGGTCGCGATCCCCAACGACAGCCGCTATCACTTCTCGCAAGGCGAGCGTGAGCGGATCAACGGCCAGGCCTCGGTCCAGTACCGTCCGGTCGAGAACGTGACGCTCACGGTCGACGGCCTCTACGCCCAGAACAAGCAGTTCGAGCGCCGCAACGACAGCACCAACTGGTTCAACCGCCCGTTCGACAAGGTGACGTTCGACAAGAACCCGACCGTCGCCACCGCCGTCCTCCTGTCCGAAACCCTCACGGGCACCAAGGACATGGGCTTCGAACAGCAGTACCGCGCCACCAAGGACACGCTGAAGTCGGTCGGCTTCAACGGCGACTGGAAGGTCAACGACCGCTTCAGCCTGACCCTGGACGGCCACGTCTCGAAGGCTGACAGCCGTCCGGACGCCCCGAACGGCACCAGCATGACCTCGGTCTCGATCGGCGCGCCGGTCGTCTCGGCCCACAGCGTCGACTACAGCGGCACCGTGCCGGTGCAGACGATCAGCATCAACGATGCGGGGCCGCGCGGCAACGGCAACGGCGTTCTTGACGCCGGCGACCTGGGCAGCCAGGTGGCCCGCTCGTCGGCCCAGCGCCAGCAGCAGAAGGTCAAGGAAGTCCGTCTCGACGGTCACTGGGACCTGGACGACAACGGCAGCCGCTTCGACTTCGGGGCCGACTACCGCACCTCGACCATGATCCAGACCAGCCTCAACACCCAGCAAGACCTGGGCAGCTGGGGTATCTCCTCGCCGCGCGACGTCCAGCAATACGCCGGCAACCTGGTGAAACAGTTCTGCCTGGCCTGCCAGTTCAACTCGTTCGACCTGAACCAGACGGGCGCTGGCCTGGTGTCGTTCCGCGCCAACGCGATCGACCTCTACAACGCCCTGTCCAAGGCCTATGTGGCCAAGGGCAACGCCATCGGCGTGACGGGTCAGGACAACAACCGCGTCAAGGAAGACATCTCGTCCGTCTATGGTCAGCTGACCTGGAAGGCGGAACTGGCTGGCCTTCCGACCGAGCTGGTCACGGGCATCCGCTATGAGCGGACCGACGTCACCTCGACCTCGCTGGTTCGTACGCCCAGCGCCATCGTCTGGACCGCCGACAACGACTTCACCGTCCAGACGTCGAGCACCTACCAGCCGATCTCGGGCAAGGGCAAATACAACAACCTGCTGCCCTCGATGGACTTCCGCGTCGACCTGAAGGAGAATCTGACCGGTCGCTTCTCGTTCAGCCGCACGGTCGCTCGTCCGGAATACGGCAACCTGTTCGCCGCCCAGTCCGCTGGCGCGCCGAACCGTCCGATCGCCAACGGGGCCATCCCGCTCGGCTCGTCGGGCAACCCGGACCTGGAACCGCTGATCTCCGACAACTTCGATGTGTCGCTGGAGTGGTACTACAAGCCCAGCAGCTACATCTCGGTCGGCTTCTTCGAGAAGCGGGTGAACAACTTCGTGGGTACGGGCACCCGCACCGGCAACCTGTTCGGTCTGCGTGACCCGAGCTCGGGCGCCGCGGGATCCCGTTCTGGCCAGGCCAAGGACGCTCTGACCGCCATCGGCGCCAACCAGACCGACGTGAACCTGTTCACGATGACGGCCCTGATCCAGACGACCGGCTCGGTCTCGGCGGCGACGTCGCAGTTCCAGGCCAACCGCATCGCCGGCGGCGACCTGAACCAGGCGTTCGTCGACCAGATCCTGGCGGCCGTCGACATCACGGCCAACAGCAGCGACCCGCTGTTCAACTTCCAGATCTCCGAGCCGATCAACAACAAGACCGGCAAGATCCACGGCTTCGAAATCGCGGGCCAGCACTTCTTCGGCGACACCGGCTTCGGCGTCTCCGGCGCCTACACGCTGGTGCGCGGCGATGTCGGCTTCGACAACGGCGCGAACCCGTCGCAAGACCAGTTCGCTCTGCTGGGTCTGTCGGACACGGCCAGCGCCACGCTGATCTACGACAAGAACGGGATCTCCGCCCGCCTGGTCTACAACTGGCGTGACAAGTTCCTCGCCGGCACCAACCGTGGCGGTTCGCGCAACCCGGTCAACGTCGCGCCGTTCGGCCAGCTGGACTTCAGCGTCAGCTATGACGTGACGCCGAAGCTGGCGATCTCCCTGGAAGGCATCAACCTGACCAAGGAGCACCTGCGCACCTACGCTCGCGACGAAAACGAGCTGTGGTTCGGCCAGGAAATCGACCGCCGCTTCCTGCTCGGCGCGCGCTACCGCTTCTAGGATCGGAAGTCTCTTAGAAGCAGCCTGGGGAGGGGCCGCCGCGCTTGCGGCGGCCCCTCTCTTCCTTTGAAGTACGCGTATGACAGCGTGAGTGCGGGCCTGATGAACCGAGTGCTTCTGAACAATGTGGATCACGCCGACCTGCGGGTGATCGCCGGCTATGGCGCGGCCTTCGGCGACGCGATCAACCAGGCCCTGATCCTGCCCACCGAGTTCGAGGCGGCCCAGCGCGAATATCCGATCCTGATCCGCAAGGACGATGCGGGCGCCTACCAGGCCGTGGTCCTGCTGGGCCTGGATCGCGACGAGAACCTTTTCCTCGACGAGACGGGCTGGAACGCCCGCTATGTGCCGGCGGTGCAGCGGCGGGGACCATTCTCGATCGCCTTGCAGCGCGACGCCCTAGGCGGCGAGCCTCGTCCCATGATCCATGTCGATCTCGATCATCCGCGCGTCAGTCATGACGCGGGCGAACCCCTGTTCCTGCCGGCGGGCGGCAACTCACCCTTCCTCCAGGGCGTGAGCCGCACCCTCGGCCAGATCCATGACGGCCTGGAGATCAGCGGGCCGATGTTCGCCTTCTACGAGGAGCTGGGCCTGATCGAGCCGATCGACGTCGAGATCAAGCTGGACGACGGGACCAGCTACGACCTGCCGGACGTCTACACCATCTCCCCCGATCGTCTGGCGGCGGTCACGGGCGAGAACCTCGAGAAGCTGCACCAGTCAGGGCTGCTGCGCGCCGCCCATTGGATCATCGCCTCGATGGGCAATATCGAGGACCTGATCGCGCGCAAGACGCGTCGTCAGGCCAGGCTGGCATGAGCGCCCTGACGGCGCGCCGCACGGTCGAGGCCAAGGCCGCCCAGCCGGCGGACATTCCGTTCGACGCCATCCTGGCCGGCCAGACCCCGATGCTGTTCAAGGGCTTGGTCCGCGACTGGCCGCTGGTCCAGAAGGGGCTGGAATCGAGCCAGGCCGCCCGCGACTATATCCGCGGCCATGACCAGGGGGGGCGGGTCGTCGGCTATTCGGCGGCGCCCGAGATCCGCGGCCGGTTCTTCTATGACCAGACCTGCACGGCGGTGAACTTCAGGGCCGAGCGCGCGCCGCTGGAGACCTTCCTGCAGCGTCTCGAAGCGGTCGAGGACCATAACGACGCCCCGGCCGTCTATGTCGGCTCGGCCGATCTCGACGCCTACTTTCCCGGCCTCAAGGCCGAGAACGACCTGGGGCTGGGCCCCGAGCTCTATGGCGAGCAGCCGCCGATGGCGGGCGTCTGGATCGGCAACCGCACGACGGCCGCCGCCCACTGGGACATGTCGAACAATATCGCCGTCTGCGCGGTGGGCCGGCGGCGCTTCACCCTGTTCCCGCCAGACCAGGTGGCCAACCTCTATCCCGGCCCGCTGGAGCCGACGCCCGGCGGCCAGGTGGTCAGCATGGTCGACTTCGAGAACCCCGACTTCGAGGCGCATCCCGGCTTTCGGGACGCGCTGGCGACGGCTCAGGTGGCCGAGATGGAGCCGGGCGACGTGCTCGTCTACCCGGCGCTCTGGTGGCACCAGGTCGAGGCGTTGGAGCCGTTCAACGTCCTGATGAACTACTGGTGGAACGTCGCGCCGGTCCACGCGGACACGCCGATGAATACCCTGTTGCACGGCCTGCTCAGCCTAAGGGATCGCCCGGACTTCGAGAAACAGGCCTGGAAGGCGATGTTCGACTACTACGTCTTCGGCCCCGCCGAACGAGCCGCCGCGCACCTGCCGGAAGGCGCGCGCGGCCCCCTGGGACCCATGGACCCCATCACCGCTCGACGGCTGCGCGCGCAGCTGCTCGATCGATTGAACCGATAAGATCAGAGGGAGCGACGCCATGACCCAGCAGATGATCCGCAAGGTGGTGATCGCGGGCGGCGGCACGGCCGGCTGGACCGCCGCCGCGGCGCTGGCGCGCCAGCTGGGCCCGCTGCTCGACATCACGCTCGTCGAGTCCGAGGACATCGGCACGGTGGGGGTGGGGGAGTCGACCATCCCCACGGCGCGCACCTTCAACGCCCTGCTCGGCATCGACGAGGCCGAGTTCATGCGGGCCACCCAGTCGACGTTCAAGCTGGGTATCTCGTTCGAGAACTGGGGCGAGATCGGCGACCGCTACATCCACTCGTTCGGCGTTGTGGGCAAATCGACCTGGATGGGCGGCTTTCATCACTTCTGGATGCAGGCCAAGGCCCAGGGCTTCGGCGGCGATCTCGGCGACTATTGCCTGGAGCTGAAGGCGGCGGAGGGCGAGCGGTTCTACACGGGCGAGAACGGTCCGCTGAACTACGCCTACCACCTGGACGCGGGCCTCTACGGACAGTTCCTGCGCCGCATAGCCGAGGCCGATGGCGTCAAGCGCGTCGAGGGCAAGATCGCCAGCGTCCGCCAGAGCGCCACCGACGGTTCGGTCGAGGCCCTGGTCATGGAGTCGGGCGAGGCGGTCGAGGGCGATCTCTTCATCGACTGCACCGGCTTCCGCGGCCTGCTGATCGAGCAGACCCTGAAGGCCGGCTACGAGGACTGGAATCACTGGCTGCCGACGAATAGCGCCCTGGCCGTCCAGACCCGCTCGACCGAGCCGGCCAAGCCTTACACGCGGGCCATCGCCCACCGGGCCGGCTGGCGCTGGAAGATCCCGCTGCAGCATCGGGTCGGCAACGGCCTCGTCTACTGCAACGAATTCATGTCCGACGACGAGGCGCTGGCCCTGTTGCAGAGCGAGATCGACGGCGAGACCCTGATCCCGCCGCGGCTGATCCGCTATCGCACCGGCCGCCGCCGCAAGACCTGGGACAAGAACGTGGTGGCCCTGGGGCTCTCCAGCGGCTTCGTCGAGCCCCTGGAATCGACCTCGATCCACCTGATCATGATCGGCATGACCCGGTTGATGCAGCTCTTCCCGTTCGGCGGGATCAGCCAGGCCGTGATCGACCGCTACAATCGCCTCGCCGACGACGAGCTGGAGAAGATCCGCGACTTCATCATCCTGCACTACAAGGCGACCGAGCGGACCGATAGCCCGTTCTGGGATCGCGTGCGTGAGATGGATATTCCCGACAGCCTGGCCCAGCGCATCGCGCTGTTCCGGGAAAGCGCCCAGGTCTACCAGGCGCCGGGCGAGCTGTTCCAGGTCGACTCCTGGCTGCAGGTCCTGCTGGGCCAACGCGTCCAGCCCCAGAGCTTCCACGCCATGGGCCGCCTGATGCCGCCGCAGCAGCTGAAGCAGGCCCTGGACGATCTGAAGCGCAACATCGCCGGGACGGTCAGCCGCCTCCCGCAGCATCAGGCCTTCCTGGACGCCTACTGCGCGCCGCCGGTCAGCAAGAGCGCCTGAGCGTCAGGCCTCGATCGGCGCGAACAGCTTCTGAAGCGTCGCGCCGATGCGCCCGGCCGCAGGGTCGCTGTCCGACAGGCCAAAGCCGCGCAGCTGGTGGCCGATCCGTTCGCCGATCGCCAGCATCGGTCGGCTGGTCAACTGCGCGAGGGCCAGGTTTTCCACCGCCTCCGCGTAGCGTTCGGCGTTCAGCGTCTCCAGCGCCCAGGCGCGGGCGGCCGCGCCCGTCGTTCGGCGCAGCGAGGCGTCGCCGACGAGGCGCTCGAGGACCGCCCGGAGCTCGTCGACGCGGATCTCGCCATCGACCTTGAAGACCAGGTCGCCCGGGAGTTCGCCATAGAAGCCGGCGTCGGCGACGACCGTCGGGCGTCCGCTGAGCATGCCTTCGCAGGCCGAGCCGGACGCGCCTTCCAGCACCGGCTTGCGCAGGGCGCAGACGATGTCGGCCTCGGCGAGGCGCTGGTCCAGGGTCTGGTCGTCGACGGCGCCGTCGATCACGAGGTTGGCGAAGCCGACCTCCGCGGCCACCGCTTCCAGCCTGGCGCGCTCGTCGTCCGAGATCGGGCCCACCAGACGGTAGGCGCAGGCCTTCAGCGTCTCCGAGCCGCCGATCGCGCGGATCACGTCGGCGACGCGCTTGTTCGGGTTCATGACGCCGACGGTGGTGATCGTCAGGCGGTCCTTGTCGCCTGGCGGGCCGGGCGGGGTCTCGCGATCGGGACAGCACAGCGGCGTGACGGCCACGGGGCCGGGGCAGGCTGCCTCCAGGCGGGGCGCATAGAACCGCGCGTGGGCCAGGGCGGCCTCGCAGCGGCGCGCCAGCCACTCGGTCATCGGCAGCTTGGCGGCGATCTCGCCCATGTCCAGCATCTGGCCCGAGCGGACGGCGACCGCGTGCGGCTCCGCCGCAGCCCCATAGGTCGCCACGATCTCGGCGTCGTGCCGGCGATAGTCGAGCCCATTGTGGTGCAGCCAGCCCGAGAACAGGTTGTAGATATAGAAGTCGTGGAAGATCCCCAGGCACGGCGCGACGTCGAGGATCGCCAGGGCGCCGGCGTGGAAGGGATAATTGTCGCCGATATTGACGATCACGACGTCGTAGGTCGTCCGCAGGCTGGCGAGGTCTACCTCGCGCCAGTGGCGGACGGGCAGGGCGGTCGGGTGCAGCGGCTCGGCCGGGTCGTCGCGATCCTCGCAACGCAGGATCTCGACCTGATGCCCGCGGGCGGCGAGGGCGGCGGTGACCGCCGCGCTGACCCGCCCGATCGACGAGCGCAGCACGAAGGGGGTGACCCAGCAGATCTTCATCGTTCCGTTCTAGCGCTGCAGCAGGCGGCGCTCGGCGTCGCCGCCGGGCCGGACGAAGGCGATGTTGGCCGAGACGAGCTTGGCCGCGGCCTTGGCGTCGGTCGGGGCGCAGGCGCTGGTGGCTTCGTCGATCAGGTAGGGCTTGAAGCCGGCGTCGGCAAAGGCCTTGAACCACTGGGCGGGCGTCTGGCCGACGCGCGCCAGGTGCTCGGGACCGAACTCGGCGATGATGGCCAGGTCGGGACTCTTGGCGATCACGCCCTTCATGCCTGCCAGAACGTCCAGCTCCGCGCCCTCGACGTCGATCTTGACGATGTCCAGGCGCTTGGCCGGCGCGACGTCGTCCAGCCGAACGACTTCGACCTCGACCGTGCGCGCGGCCTCGGCGTCGGGCAGGGCGTACAGCGAGCTGTGGCCGATCACCTCGCTGACGTGGAAGGTCAGGCGTCCGGCCTCGCGGCCAACGGCCTGGTCGCGCACCTCGACCCAGCTCAGGCCATTGAGATGCTTCATTTTTTCGAGGTTGGAGCGGGGCGTGGCCTCCGGCTCGAAGGCGATGACCTTGCCCCCGGGGCCGACCGCGTGGGCCATCACCAGGGTCAGCAGGCCGATATTGGCGCCGACATCGGCCACCGCCATGCCGGGACGCACCAGGCGGCGCAGAACATCGCTGGTGCCCGGCTCAAGGCCCTTGCTGGTGGCGTTGGCCAGCATGGTCACGAAGGTCGGCAGGGCGCGCGGCGCCAGCACGTAGCCCTCGCGCATGCGGACGGCCACCGACTCCTCGTCGTAATGGATCAGAGGCCGAAGCTTGATCTCGAGCTCGTCGAGACGCGGGCCCAACAGGGCGGGGAGGGCTTCGATCGCCTCGCCGCTGCGGCCGGCGCGGGTTTCAAGCCGGGTCAGGGCCGCCGCCAGCTGCGCGTTCTGCTCGAGGCTCAGTTCCAGACGCCGGCCCATGGCGTGCAGGTCCGCCGACACCATGGCGAGGTCCGAGGACAGTGCGGCCAGGTCCGAAGACACCGTCTGCAGGCGCCCCTGTGTTTGGCGTAGCTCGTGCTCGACGCTGGCCTGCAGATAGCGGCGGGCGTAGCTCGCCAGCGGGCCTAGCACCGGCGCGAGCAGGCCGCGCGCCCAGCCAAGCCGTCGACGGGGCGGGGGAGGGGGCGGCGGGACCGCAGCGGGTTCCGGCGCGGCGGCGATGTTCGATGTCGGGGTGCTCATGGCGGAACGGATCGCCAAGTCCAGGCGTGCGGGCCTCAAGTCAATCCTTCCCGAGCTCGCTCGCAGCGCCGCCCGTCCTCTACGCGAACCCGAAAAAGCCGCTTTGCGCGGGCTGTGGGATCGAGACCCCAGAGCCCTTCTCCGCGCTTTGGATGGCTACATCCAAAGCCAAGGCTTCTAGGTCAAGCCCACGTCCAGGAAGGCCGAGCGATCGCCGACCAGGGCGATCGCGCCGCCGTCTTCGAAATGGAAGACCATCGCGTGCAGCAGGCTGATCGCGCCGACGTCATGCAGGACACGGGCGTCGAACATGACGATCTCCGGACCATTCTGCATGATCTCGATCGCGCCGGTGTGCGCGACGAAGAAGTTAATGAACCGGCTGACCAGATCCGGCGAGGCGAAGTGGTTCTGCTCGGCCGGCGCCGCGGGCGTTGGGGTCGGCGCCGGCGTCACCGCGACCGGGGCCTCATGCGTGGGCGAGGGCTCCGGCGCCGCGGGCTCCTGCACGGTCGGCGACGTCGGCTCTCCGATCGGCGCGATCGGCGTCGCCTGAGCCTGGGTCCGCGCCACGTCGACATGGTCGCCCTTGGCGATCAGGTCGGCCAGAATGCCAGGGAGCTTGGAAACCTCGATGACCGAGATCTTCTGGGCCGGGGTGTCGCCGATCGCGGCGCGAACAAGCTGCACGACCTCGACGCTTGGCAGGGCGCCCGAGCCCAAGCGAACCTCCAGAGCCCAATCGGACACGTCGGCGCCGCCCGGCGCGGCCAAATGTGCGGAGGCGGCGGCGCCGTCGCGATCGCCGCCGTCACCACCATTGCCGCCGCCGCGGCCCCCGATGCCCGCATCGGGGGTAGTCAGATCGGTCGGGCTGGGCAGGGTCGACAGCAGGGCGACCAGCGACAGCACCGACGACACGGTCTGCACCGGCGTGTTGGTCACCACCTGGGCCTCGCCGCCGACGACGTCGGCCGTGTTCATGCTGGGGGCGACCATCATCGGCGCGCCCGTGAAGTCCAGAGCGCTGGCGGCGGCGACGATGGCGTCCCGCGTCGTGGTGTCGGGGCCGGCGTTGTCGACCTTGAAGTCGGACGCCAGCAGCGCGGCGGCCAGCACCAGGACCGCCTGGTTGGCCGGCAGTTGCGCCGTGTCGTAGTTCGACGCGCTAAACGGCGCGGCGCCCGAGCCGACCACGGGTGCGTTGGCGCTGGAAGACAGCAGGACGGCGCGCTTGTGCGGCGGCGGGTTCGACGCGCCACTCTCGGCCGCGCGGGCCTCGCCGCTCTTGAAGAAGGCGGTGCCGACCACGGCGACCAGCAGGGCGGCGGGGTGGACGGCGATGTTGTCGCCGCGTTGCGAGCGCTGGATCAGCGGATGGCGCGAAACCATGTTGCGCACCAGCGACGAGAAGTCGAAGCCGCGCGCGATCTCTTCATAGGCGGGGCCGGCGATCAGGTACTCGCCGTCGATCCGCGCGAAGTGGATCACCACTTCCTCGTCGTCGGTCCGGTAGAAGACGAACCACGGCTCGTTCTCGTCGCTCATGCCGCGATCGGTGCCGACACGGATGCCGGCCCGGATCAGCGCCGATTCGACGCGATAGAACTCAGCGAGCTCCTGTTGGCTCCAGTCCGCGCCGAGCGCGGGAGCCGAACGAGACGGGCGCTGGAAGAACGAGAGGACTTGCGCGGCCATGCTGGCGGTGTGTTCCCACGCGAAGATAGAGTCGGTCCGGCCACCGCCGGCTAAGTCACGCTAGACGATCTACTCTTCGTTGAACAGGATTTCGTACGTAATAGGATCATAGAACCGCATCAGTTCCCGCACGAACGTCCTTTCCGGAACGTTAAGGGCGCGGGCCCAGTCGCGATAGCGGTCCGGCGGGATGCGGCCGCGGCCGGTCTCCAGCTGGGAAATGAAGGTGTAGTAGTCGGCGCCGACCTTGGCGGCGAGCTGGCGTTGCGACAGGCCGGCGGCCTCGCGCGCGTCCTTCAGCCAGCGACCGCCTTCGCGACGGAGGTCCTGGACCTCCGGGGCGCTGCGTCGTTGAGGGTTGCCATACATTATAATGTCTCGCGCATAGGCCCGAGGGTGGCGACGGCTGCGCGCCGCGCCCGGGTCCAATTCGCTCTCTATATACCGCCTCCAGGGGCCGGGTACAAGGAACGCGACATATGAAAATGCTGTACCGGTTAGAAAAATGCTGTACGGCCTGATTTCAGCTATTGTCGACGTATGACGTTTGCTCTATAGCCATCGCTGCTTCCATGCGCGCCGATCGGCCGCAGGGGGTGTGGGATTTTTTTTGGGAGACAATCCTCATGGCCTATACGACGGCCCAACTGGTTGATGCCTACACTAAGGCCAACCTCGGTAAGGCGCCTGACGCCGCCACCACGCTGACGCTCGACGCCTATGCGTCGCAAACCCAAGTCGGCGGCCTTTCTGACGCCACCGCTTTCGCGAACACCCTGAAGCTGGTCAACGGCACGACGGCTGTCGCCATCGAGACCTACCAGTTCTTCACCAACCGCGCGCCGTCGGCCGCCGGTCTGGCCTTCCTGGTCAACTCGACCACGAACACCAACGACCTGAACGACGCCTACTACAGCAAGTTCTCGAACGAGAACCGCTTCATCAACTTCTCGATCAACCTGGCCACGGGCCAAGGTGAAGGCGCCGCTGCTTTCGCCGCCGCCTACACGGGCGTCTCGTACGCTCAGACCGTCGCTACCGCCTATGACAAGATCATCGGCAACGCGACCGCCGCCGCCGCTGGCGTCGACGTCGCCGCCGCCGTGGCCTATCTGAGCCGCGCCGACAACATCACCTACCTCACGAACTTCGTGAAGGCGAGCACCGGCCTGACCGCCGCCGCCGACATCGACCTGGCCGTGAAGGCCGCCCTGATCGGTGAAATCCTGAACGTCGCCACGACCTCGGGTCTGGGCGCTTACGCCGCCGGCGCCAAGGCGATGATCGCCGACCTGTCGGACGGCACGCTGTCGACGGACAACGCCAACGGCGTCAACATCCTGACGGCCTATCCGAGCAGCCTGCCGGGTACGAGCTTCACCCTGACGGCCAATGTCGACACCCTGGTCGGCACCGCCGGCGCCGACACGTTCACCGCGGCCACGGTCAGCGGCGCGAACACCCTGACGGGCCTGGACAGCATCGACGGCGGCAACGGCGCTGACGTGCTGAACATCTCGGACGCCGTGACGGCCACGAACAACGAGTTCGCGCTCCCCACCGGCCTGGTGGTGAAGAATGTCGAAACCGTCAACCTGGTCACCACCGGTTATGTCGACGCCGACGTCACCGGCTTCTCGGGTCTGACCAAGCTGGTCATTTCGAGCGCCAACACCGGCGGCGCGACCAACACGGTCACCGTCGGCGACGACGTGGACGTGGTGGTTTCGGCCGCCTCGGGTGAGGTGGACGTCAACGGCGGCAAGACCGCGACCGTCACGACCCGCGGCGACATCGTGATCGACAGCGACGTGCTGACGACGGCGACGGTGACGTCGACCAACGGCGGCGACGCTGACATCACTTCGGAAATGGTCACCTCGGTTACGGCCAGCAAGGTCGACGCCCTGACCATCAACAACGACGGTGAGGCCACTGTTACGACGGTCACCGCCTCGGACGTGACCGGTACGATCCGGGTCATCGCTGACACCGGCACCCGCGCCCTGACCGTCAACCTGGCGGACTATGCGGGCTCGCAGGTGCGTGACGACACCGCCACCAGCCTGGTCGTGAACGTGTCGGGCGATGCGGCCACGTTCAGCGTCGTCACCGACGCCGCTGAGAGCCTGGTGCTGGGCGGCTCGGCCGCCGTGACGATCAATGGTGGCCTCGACGCCACCCTGACGTCGGTCACGGTCACCAACACCGCGGGTGCGACCTTCAACACCGCGCTCGGCACCGGCGTGCTGTTCGCTGGCGGCGCTGGCGCTGACTCGATCATCCTGGGCGCCACCACCCAGGCGATCACCACGGGCGCCGGCGACGACGTCGTGGAAGTCACCTCGGCCCTGGGCACCGACGGTTCGATCAACGCCGGTACGGGCACCGACACCCTGAAGCTGTCGGCCGCTCTGGCTCAGACCCTGTCGGCCACCACGACCTTCGGCGGCAAGATCGACGGCTTTGAAAAGCTGGCGATCGGTACGGTTGGTCTGGCCACGAACACCGTGAACCTGTCGAACCTCGACAGCCTGGCCTACATCACCGTCGGCGCCGACACGGCCGCCGCCGTGGCCGAGCGTGACACCGTGACGTTCGGCGGCCTGACCGCCGGTCAAACCGTCACCGTCGCGGGCCGCACGGTCACCGCTTCGACGACCCTGACCGGCGCCCAAGTGGCCACCGCCTTCGCCGGCGGCACCGTCACCGGCGCCGCTGTCTCGGGCACGCTGACCGACTGGACCGCTGGCACGGCTTCGGGCGCCAACGTGATCCTGACCAGCACCGTCGCCGGTGCGGTCACCAACGCCGCCACCGCCGGTGGTGTCGCCGGTACGGCTCCGGCTGCTCCGTCGGTCGCCACGACCAACGGCACGGGCGCGTCGGACGAAACCGCTGACGTCACCTTTGGCGCGCTGACCAACGGTCAGAGCGTGACGGTGGGCGACAAGACCTACACCGCCGAGGGCTCGGTCACCGCCGCGACCGTCGCGGCCTACTTCTCGGGCAACGCTCCGACGGGTTGGACCGCTGGCGCTCCGTCGGGCAGCACGGTGACCTTCACCAGCACGACGACGAACACCAACGTCGCCAACTTGGTGGCCACCTCGGGCTACGCGACGACCGCTACCGCTCCGACCGTCACTGAAACGACGGCCGCTGTTGTCGGTTCGGCCCTGGTCCTGAACAACCTGGCCGCCAACTCTACGCTGGAGCTGAACGGCGCCACCGTCGGCACCATCACGGCCAACCTGAAGGACTCGACGGGCACCGCTGACGCCATCACCCTGGTGGTCAACGGCGCGTCGAACATCGTCAACACCGGCACGATCACCGTCGCCGGCGTCGAGACGGTGAACATCACCACGACCGACAGCAACAAGAACGCGAACCCCGCGGCCGCTTCGGACCTCAACCTGATCGCCACCAGCGCGACCAAGGTCGTCGTCTCGGGCAACCACGGTATCGACTTCACGGGTTCGAGCCTCGCCGCTCTGACCACGCTGGACGCTTCGGGCGTCGTCGGCACCGGCTCCACGGCCGCCGCCGCCGCGACCGCTGGCGCGGTGACCTTCACCTCGTCGTCGACCAACCTGGCTCTGACCGTCACCACCGGCAACGGCAACGACGTGATCAACCTGTCGAGCGTGAACGTGACCAACAAGGCCGCGACCATCTCGACCGGCGCTGGCAACGACACGGTGACCGGCACCGCCTCGGCGGACGTGATCAACCTCGGCGCTGGCAACGACACCGTCTACTCGACGGCTGGCGCTGACACGATCACGCTGGGTACGGGCAACGACATCTACGTCCTGCGTGACTCGACCCACTCGGTCCTGGCCACGGCCCAAACCCTGACGGACTTCTCGGCCAACACCAAGGCCGACGCGACCGCCTCGCTCGGCGCGACCGCCACTCTGGCTGACCGCACCGGCGACGTGATCGACGTGTCGGACGTCCTCTCTGGCGCCGTCACCGGCATCAAGGTCCAAGTGGCCGCCAATGCCGCCGACGCTCAGACGATCATCCAGAACATCTCGACCAACGACGGTTCGCTGACGGGCTTCGTGCTCGATAGCTCGACCGGCAAGCTGTACATGGACTTCGATGACAACGGCACCGTCGACTCGGTCATCACCCTCACCGGTGCGACGACCCTGACGACCGCCGCTTTCGTGACCGGTCTCATCTAAGGCGCTTCTGGCTCTTCGGAGCCGGAGGATGAATAGAAAGGCCCCCCGGCGCTCGTCGCCGGGGGGTTCTTTTTTGGGGGTGACGATGCGGGCTCGTCCTGGGGGCGGACAGCGCCCCTTGGCGCGACGCCTAAAAGCGGCTACTCGCCGCAGCAGGCCACTTTCCGCCACAATTTCGTGGTCGAGACGCAACCTAAGTTGTTACTGTATATGGCCGTCCGCGAGTGCGGCCTGACGAAGGCTCCAAATGTTCTTCAACCGCTCTGGCGAGCAGCCGACCGTCCTCAACCGAGCTGTCGAGGTCATGAAGCCGGCGGTGATGACCGCCCTGGTCTTCAGCTTCTTCATCAACATCCTGGCCCTGGTCAGCCCGATCTACATGCTGCAGGTCTATGACCGCGTGCTGTCCAGCCGGAACGTGTCGACCCTGATCGTCCTGACGGTGATCTGCGTCTTCCTGTTCATCATCTATGGCTTGCTTGAGGCGCTGCGGACCCAGGTGCTGGTGCGCGGCGGGCTGAAGTTCGACGGCGTGGCCCGCGACCCGATCTTCCGGGCGGTGCTGGAGTCGACGCTGACGCGCAAGGGCGCGGGCGGCCAGGCCTTCCGCGACATGGACCAGGTCCGCGAATTCATGGCCGGCGGCCTGATCGCCTTCTGCGAGGCGCCTTGGACGCCGGTGTTCATCATCGTCTCCTGGATGCTGCACCCCTATTTCGGCATCCTGGCCATCATCAGCTGCATCGTCATCTTCGGCCTGGCCGTGATGAACGACCGCGCCACCAAGGACCCGATCCAGATGGCGACGACCGCCTCGATCGCGGCCCAGAACGACGCCAACTCCACCCTCCGCAACGCTGAGGTCATGAAGGCCATGGGCATGTGGGGCGGGCTGCAGGCCCGCTGGCGCGTGCGTCGCGACGAGCAGGTGGCCTGGCAGGCCGGCGCCAGCGACGCCGGCGGCGCGGTGATGTCGGGCATCAAGGTGTTCCGCCAGGTGGTCCAGACCCTGATCCTGGGCGGCGGCGCCTATCTGGCCATCCAGGGCAAGATCTCGCCCGGCTCGATGATCGCCGGTTCGATCCTGGTGGGCCGCGCCCTGGCGCCGATCGAAGGCGCCGTCGGTCAATGGAAGAACTATTTGGGCGCCCGCGGCGCCTGGGACCGTCTGCAAGGCACGCTGCGCGAGCAGGCCAAGGAAGAAGACCACATGCCGCTGCCCGATCCGCGCGGCGTGCTCTCGGCCGAGGCCGCCTCGATCCTGCCGCCCGGCGCCCAGACCCCGACCATGAAGCAGGCCAGCTTCCGTATCGACGCGGGCACGGCCGTGGCTCTGGTCGGCCCCAGCGCGGCGGGCAAGTCGTCGCTGCTGCGCGGCATCGTCGGGGTGTGGCCCTGCGCCGCCGGGGTGATCCGCCTGGACGGCTACGACATCAAGCAGTGGGATCCCGAGAAGCTGGGCCGCCACATCGGCTACCTGCCGCAGGACATCGAGCTGTTCTCCGGCACGGTGGCCCAGAACATCGCCCGCTTCAGCGAGTACGAGTCGCAGGAAGTGATCGACGCCGCCACCCTGGCCGGCGTGCATGAGATGATCCAGGGCCTGCCGATGGGCTACGATACGCCGATCGGCGAGGGCGGCGCCTCGCTGTCCGGCGGCCAGCGACAGCGCCTGGCCCTGGCCCGCGCCGTGTTCCGGATGCCGGCCCTGCTGGTGCTGGACGAGCCGAACGCCAGCCTGGACCAGACCGGCGAGGTCGCCCTGATGGAGGCGATGAACCGCCTGAAGGCGGCCAAGCGCACGGTGATCTTCGCCACCCACAAGGTGAACCTGCTGGCCCAGGCCGACTACATCATGGTGATCAACCAGGGGGTCATCGCCGACTTCGGCGAGCGCGACGTGATGCTGGCCAAGCTGACCGGCGCCGCCCCGCCGCCGGCGCCCGCGCCGGCGCCGATCCGCGTCAACTGATCCGTCCCGCTCGCCCCCGTTTCCTAAGGCCGCCCTGCGCGCGCCAATCAGGCTGAAGACAAGATGAAGCCCCCCAAGATCCAGCGTCCGACGGACAACTACAAAGGCGTGGCCCGCGCCGGCTATGCGATCATCGCCGTGATGTTCGCCGGACTGCTGTGGGCGATGTTCGCGCCGCTCGACGCCGCCGTGATCGCCAATGGCGTGGTCTCCGCCGAAGGCAATCGCAAGACCATCCAGCACCTGGAAGGCGGCATGCTCCGCAAGATCCTGGTGCACGAGGGCCAGAGGGTGAAGGCCGGCCAGATCCTGTTCGAGCTGGATCCGACCCAGGCCAACGCCGCCGCCGGCATCACCAAGAACCAGTACGTGGCCCTGAAGGCCATGGAAGCCCGGCTGCTGGCCGAGCGCGATCAGCGCCCGGTCATCAGCTTTCCGGCCGACCTGACCAGCCAGCGCGCCGACCCGATGGTCGCCCGCGCGATCGCCGACGAGCAGGCCCAGTTCCTGGAGCGCCGCCAGACGATCCAGGGGCAGATCGACCTGATGAACGCCCAGCGCGATCAATGGAATAGCGAGATCGACGGCATCGACCGCCAGACCCAGGGCCTGAAGGACCAGCTGGGCTATATCCAGGACGAGCTCAACGACCTTCGCAAGATCTATGACAAGGGCCTGGTCCCGCGGCCCCGCCTGCTGGCGCTGGAACGCGAACAGGCTTCGCTGTCGGGGGCGATCGGCAAGCTGACCGCCGACCGCGCCAAGGCCGTGCAAGGGATCTCCGAAACCCAGCTGAAGATCCGCCAGATCAGGCAGCAGTTCTACCAGGAAGTCAGCCAGAGCATCACCGAGACGCGCGTGAAGCTGGCCGAGGTCACCGAGAAGGAGGTCGTGGCCTCCGACGCCCAGCGCCGGATCAACGTGACCTCGCCGGTCAACGGCACAGCGCAGAACCTCCGCTTCTTCACCGAAGGCGCCGTGGTGCGTCCGGCCGAACCGATGGTCGACGTCGCGCCGGACGACGAAGCCTTCGTGATCCAGGCCCACTTCGCGCCCACCGACGTCGACAACGTCCACGCCGGCATGGTCACCGAGGTGCGCCTGCCCGCCTTCCACTCGCGCGAGATCCCGGTCCTGAACGGCAAGATCGAATCGATCTCGCGGGACCGCCTCGTGGATCCGGAGGGCAAGAACGCCTACTTCCTGGGGATTGTCCGCGTCGACGTGAAGCAACTGCCCAAGCAGTTCCGCACCAAGGTCACCGCCGGCATGCCGGCCCAGGTGATCGTGCCGACGGGCGAGCGCACGGTCCTGCAGTACCTGTTCCAGCCGCTCCGCGACACCCTGCGGACGACCATGCGCGAGGAATAGGTCAAGGTTCTGATTTCCCACGCTTTTCGGAAAGCGGTTTCGGCGGTGGAATTCCGACCAAGGCCGCTTTCCAATCGCCTCCAATAGTGTAGTCAGAACCCTTCTTTCTTACTGGAGTCGACGACAGCGTGGCCAAGACGGCATTGATTACGGGCGTAACCGGCCAGGACGGCGCCTACCTCGCCAAGCTTCTGCTGGAGAAGGGCTACACCGTCCACGGCATGCTGCGCCGCTCGGCCTCGGCCGACGTGATCGGCGACCGCCTGCGGTGGATGGGCGTCTATGACGACATCCGCTTCGAGCTCGGCGATCTCCTGGACGGGGGCGGTCTGGCGCGCCTGATGCGCCGCATCCAGCCGGACGAGGTCTACAACCTGGCCGCCCAGAGCTTCGTCGGCGCCTCCTGGGACCAGCCCCACCTGACCGGCTCGGCGACGGGCCTGGGCGCGACGAACATGCTGGAGGCCGTGCGGCTGGAATGTCCGCAGGCTCGCTTCTACCAGGCGTCGTCGTCGGAGATGTACGGGCTGGTGCAGCACCCGATCCAGTCGGAGACCACGCCCTTCTATCCGCGCTCGCCCTATGCGGTGGCCAAGCTCTACGCGCACTGGATGACGGTGAACTATCGCGAGAGCTTCGGGCTGCACGCCTCGTGCGGCATCCTGTTCAACCACGAGAGCCCGGTGCGCGGCATCGAGTTCGTGACCCGCAAGGTCACCGACGCCGTGGCGGCCATCAAGCTTGGCCAGATGAAGATGGTCGAGCTGGGCAACCTGGAAGCCAAGCGCGACTGGGGCCACGCCCGCGACTATGTCGAGGCAATGTGGCTCATGCTGCAGGAGGACACGCCCGACGACTACGTGGTCGCGACCGGCAAGACCTGGACCGTGCGCCAGATGTGCGAGGTGGCCTTCTCCAGCGTGGGCCTCAACTACCTGGACCACGTGACGATCAATCCCCGTTTCCTGCGGCCGGCCGAGGTGGACCTGCTGCTGGGCGACCCGACCAAGGCCAAGGAAAAGCTCGGCTGGGAGCCCAAGACGACCATGCAGGAGATGATCGCCGAGATGGTCGAGGCCGACATGGCGCGGCGGTCCAGGAACTGATGGACGCCGGCGTCGTCATCATCGGCGGCGGTGGCCACGCCAAGGTGGTCATCGAGATCCTGCGGGCGGCGGGCGAGACCGTCGCCGCGATCGTCGACGCCGATCCGACGCCGCGGACGATCCTGGGTGTTCCCGTGGTGGGGGACGATCTGGCGCTGCCGGCGCTGCGCGAACGGGGGCTCACCCGGCTGTTCGTGGCCGTGGGCGACAACCGCCTGCGTGAGACCCTGGGCCGCAAGGCTCGGGACGCGGGCTTCAGCCTGGTCAACGCCGTCCATCCGTCGGCGGTCGTGTCGCCGAGCGCGCGACTAGGGGAGGGTGTCGCGGTGATGGCCGGCGCCGTCATCAACGCCGACAACCAGGTCGCGGATCTCGCGATTATCAACACCGGCGCCGTCGTGGATCACGACTGCCGACTGGGCGCGGCCGCTCACGTCGCGCCCGGCGCGGCCCTGGCCGGAGGCGTCAGCGTCGGCGAGCGAGCCTTCCTGGGCGTGGGCGCGCGCGTCATTCCCGGCGTGACCATCGGCGCCGACACCGTCGTCGGCGCCGGCGGGGTCGTCGTCCGCAACCTGCCCGCCGGCGTGCTCGCGGTGGGCGTTCCAGCCAAGATCAGGGGAGACCGGCCGTGACCGCCGTCACCGACAGCCTGCCTCGCATCTCCGTCGCCGCGCCCAGCCTCGACGGCAATGAGCGCGACTATGTGCTGGAGTGTTTGGACACCACCTGGATCTCGTCGGCCGGCCGGTTCATCACCGACTTCGAAAAGGCCTTTGCCGAATACTGCGGGGTCAAGCACGCGATCGCCTGCAATAACGGCACGACGGCGCTGCACCTGGCGCTGGTCGCCATGGGGATCGGCCCCGGCGACGAGGTGATCATTCCCAGCCTGACCTACATCGCCTCGGCCAACGCCGTGACCTATTGCGGCGGGACGGTGGTGCTGGTCGACAACGATCCGCGCACCTTCAACATCGATCCCGCCCTGATCGAAGCCAAGATCACGCCGCGCACCAAGGCCATCATGCCGGTCCACCTGTACGGCCAGGTGGCCGACATGGAGCCGATCCTGGCGATCGCCAAGAAACACGGCCTGATGGTGATCGAGGACGCCGCCGAGGCGGTGGGCGCGACCTACAAGGGCAGGATGTCCGGCTCGCTGGGCGACTGCGCGACCTTCAGCTTCTTCGGCAACAAGATCATCACCACCGGCGAAGGCGGGATGATCACCACCAACGACGACGCGCTGGCCGCGACCATGCGGCTGTATCGCAGCCAGGGCATGGACCCGAACCGCCGCTACTGGTTCCCGGTCGTCGGCTTCAACTACCGCATGACCAACATCCAGGCCGCGATCGGCCTGGCTCAGCTGGAGCGGGTCGAGCATCACCTGGCCGCCCGCGAGCGCGTGGTCGCCTGGTACGAGCAGAAGCTGTCGCGCCTGGGCAATCGAGTGATCAAGCCGTACGTCGAGGGCTTCGGCCGCCATGTGTTCTGGATGTACACGGTGCGCCTGGGCGAGGGCCTGTCGACCTCGCGCGACCAGGTGATCAAGGACCTGGACGCCCTGGGCGTCGAGAGCCGGCCGGTGTTCCATCCGATGCACGTGATGCCGCCGTACGCGCATCTGGCGACCGGCGACCTCAAGCAGGCCGAGGCCTGCGGCGCCGACGGCCTGAACCTGCCCACGCACGCAGGCCTCACCGAGGCCGACATCGACCGCGTCGTCGCCGCGCTCGACCAGGTGCTGGTCTAGCCGATGCGCATCGTCCTGCTGTCCTCGATCGTGCCGTTCATCAACGGCGGGGCGCGCTTCATCGTCGAGTGGCTGGAGGAGAAGCTCGTCGAGGCGGGCCATCAGGTCGAACGATTCTATCTGCCGTTCACCGACGACCCGAACGAGATCCTGCACCAGATCGCCGCCTGGCGGCTGATGGACCTGACCCAGTGGTGCGACCGCGTGATCTGCTTCCGGCCGCCGGCCTATGTGGTGGACCACCCCAACAAGGTGCTGTGGTTCATCCATCACATCCGCACCTTCTACGACCTGTGGGACACGCCCTATCGCGGCATGGCCGACGACGCGCACCATCGCGCCATCCGAGACAACCTGCGCGCCCTCGACACCCGCGCCATCGCCGAGAGCCGCGCGGTGTTCACCAATTCCCAGGTCGTGGCCGACCGCCTGAAGGCGTTCAACGGCCTGGACGCAACGCCGCTGTATCCGCCGATCTACCAGCCCGAGCGCTTCACGCACGAAGGCTATGGTGACGAGATCGTCGCCATCTCGCGCCTGGAGCCGCACAAGCGCCAGGCCCTGATGATCGAGGCCATGCAGCACGTGAAGACGCCGGTGAAACTGCGCCTGGCCGGTACGGCGTCGAGTCCGGAGTACGGCCGCCAGCTGATCAAGATGACGCAGGAGCTGGGCGTGCAGGATCGCGTGATCCTCGAGGACCGCTGGATCAGCGAGGACGAGAAGGCGGACATGCTGAAAACGGCCTTGGCCGTCGCCTATCTGCCCAAGGACGAGGACAGCTACGGCTATCCGTCGCTTGAAGGCGCCCACGCCCGCAAGGCCATCGTGACGACCACCGACTCCGGCGGCGTGCTGGAGCTGGTCGAGCACGGCCGCAACGGCCTGATCAGCGCGCCCGATCCGCGCGACCTGGCCGAGCAGTTCGACCGCCTGCACGCCGACCGCCAGGCGGTCGCTAAGATGGGGGAGGCGTCCTTGGATCGGTTGACCGAGATGAAGATCGACTGGGGCACGGTCGTGGAGCGCCTGACCTCATGAGGAAGCGCGCATGAAGGTTCTGGTCGTCAACAACGCCGCCCCGTTCCAGCGCGGCGGCGCTGAGGAGCTGGCCGACCATCTGGTCCGGCGCCTCAACGCGACGCCCGGCGTACAGTCGGAGCTGGTCCGCATCCCCTTCACCTGGGAGCCCGCCGAGCGGCTGATCGAGGAGATGCTGATCGCCCGCGGGCTGCGCCTGCCCAACGTGGATCGTGTCATCGGCCTGAAGTTCCCCGCCTACATGGTCCCGCATCAGGACAAGGTGCTGTGGCTGCTGCATCAGTTCCGACAGGCCTACGACCTGTCCGAAGCCGGCCAGAGCCATCTGGATTTCGACGAGACGGGCAGGGGCGTGAAGGCGGCGATCCGCGCGGCGGACAACGCCTGCTTCGCCGAGTGCCGGAAAATCTACTGCAACTCACCGGTCACCCAGAACCGTCTGATGAAGTTCAACGGCGTGCCGTCCGAGGTGCTGTATCCGCCGCTGAACGACGGCGAGCTGTTCACCGGCGGCGACTATGGCGATTACGTCTTCGCCGGCGGGCGCGTGGCCGCGGGCAAGCGCCAGCACCTGCTGATCGAGGCCCTGGCCCTGCTGCCGAACGGACCGCGCCTGGTGATCGCCGGCCCCCCGGAGAACGAGGCCTACGCCGATCGCCTGCGCAGGCTGGTCGAGGACCTGGACCTGAACGACCGGGTGTCCTTGCGCTTCGGCTTCCATCCGCGCGAGGACATCGCCCGCTGGGCCAATGACGCCCTGGCCTGCGCCTATCTACCCTTTGACGAGGACAGCGTGGGCTATGTCACGATGGAGGCCTTCGCGGCGGGCAAGGCGGTTCTGACCGTCACCGACTCCGGCGGCTTGCTCGAGATCGTCAGCGAGGCCACTGGCGCCGTCTCCGAACCGACGCCCGCCGCCTTGGCCGAGGCGCTCGCGCGCCTGACCTCGGACCGTAGCCTCGCCATGGCGCGGGGCGCGGCGGCGCGAGATCTCTGGCGGAACAAGAATGTCACGTGGGAGGCGACAGTGCGTCGTCTTCTTGATTAAGCCACAAATTTTAGTTTGAACCGCCGCACACTGGCGCGGCCGTGAAAGTCTGGGAAATGCGAGTGCTGTCGAAACTTCTGTCCGTTCGAACCTCGGCGATCGCCATGGCCGTCGCCATGGCCGTGGCCGGCGGCGCCGAACGCGCTCACGCCGAGACCCTGGCCGACGCGATCACCGCCGCCTACCAGAGCAACCCCAACATCCAGGCGCAGCGCGCGGCCATGCGCGCCCTGGATGAGAACTACACCCAGGCCCGCGCCGCCTACGGCCTGCAGGCGACGGCGCAGGTGTCCGAAGGCTATAGCTCCGCGCGCGGACCGCAAACCACCTCCACCTTCCCCGTCCGCAGGCGGACGACGGAAGAGGCGACCAGCCAATCGAACGAGCTGTCGGTCAGCCAGGCGCTCTACACCAATGGCCGCTACGCCGCCCGCCTCGCCGGCGTCGAGGCCCAGATCAAGGCGTCGCGTGAAAACCTGCGCCGCATCGAGATGGACCTGCTGGTCCGCGTGACCAACGCCTACGTCTCGGTGCGCCGCGACCGCGAGATCGTGCGGATCGCCCAAGGCGGCGAGGCCTTCCTGCGCAAGCAATTGCAGGACACCGAGGATCGCTACAGCGTCCGGCAGGTCACCCTGACCGACGTCCAGCAGGCCAAGGCGCGGCTGGCGGCGGCCCAGAGCCAGCTGGCGACCGCCGAAGCCCAGCTGAATGTCACGATCGCAAGCTACGCCTCGCTCGTCGGCCACCTTCCCGCCACGCTCGAGCCCGAGCCGGATATCGACGGCCTGCCCGCCAACCTGGACGACGCCTTCAACCAGGCCGAAGAGTCCAATCCGAGCCTGAACGCGGCCCTCTACACCGAGAAGGCGTCGCGCCTGGGGGTCGCGGAAGCCCGGGCCCAGCGCCTGTTCTCGGTGTCGGCGCGCGCGGACTACCGCAACGCGCCCTACTACCCGTACAGCGCCAAGGAATCGAACCGCTCGAACACGGTCAATGCGTCGATCACCCTGACGCAGCCTCTGTTCTCGGCGGGTCAGCTGAGCTCGCAGGTGCGCCAGTCGATCGAGGAGAATAACCGCGACCAGCTCCTGATCGAGGACGCGCGCCGCAACATGGTGCTGGGCGTCTCGCAGTACTGGGACCAACTGGTCGCCGCGCGCAAGTCGCTGGTCAGCCAGGAAGAAGAGATGAAGGCGAACACGATCGCCTTCTACGGCGTGCGCGAGGAAGAGCGCCTGGCGCTGCGCAGCACCATCGAGGTGCTGAACGCCCAGGCCGAGTTGCAGAACGCCCAGATCAACTTCGTCCGCGGGCGGGCCAACGAATATGTCGGCCGGGTCCAGCTGCTGGCCCAGGTCGGCACGCTGGAGGTCGGCAATCTGGCCCCGGGCGTCGCGCCCTACGACCCGACTCGCCATTTCAACAAGGTGCGCTATCGCGGCGTGCTGCCGACGGACCTGATCGTCCAGACCATGGACAAGATCGCCCTGCCGCTCGAGCCGAAGAAGCCCAAGGCCGGCGACACGACGCCGATCCGGCCGCCGTCTTCCGATCTGCCGGTCAAGCCGGTCGCGGCCGACAAGGTCGCGCCGCCGCCGTCGATCAACGACCTGCCGAGCCTGAGCGAAAGCGACGCGCCGCTGGCCACTGCGCCGAAGTAACTCACCGCAGCGGCAGCAGGCGGCGGAGGCTGTCCAGCCACGCCGCGCGGTCGAAGGACAGGTGGCCGTTGCGCGATGTCGCCGCGGCCAGCTCCTCGCGCCAGGGGGCGTCGTCGATCAGCCGCGCTAGCTTGCGCGCCGCGTCGTCCTCGTCGGCGGCGGCCCAGCGTCCGGACTGATAGATCGCGCCGTCGCCCTCGACCGGGATCAGGGCGTAGTCGACCGCCTGGCTGGAGGCGGGGTCCATGAACTCGGCGTTCGCGGACCAGCCGGTCGCCACGGTCGGCTTGCCCAGCCAGATCGCCTCGGCCAGCAGCAGGCCGTAGCCCTCGGAGCGGTGCAGCGACAGGACGATGTCGCAGCTGGCGGTCAGGGTGGCCATGTCCGCGGCTGACAGGCTTTCGGTCATCAGGCGGATGCTCTGATCGCCCGCGACATCGGCGGCCAGGGCGGCGAAGGTCTCGGGATAGAGGTCCGCTCCGACCACCTTGCAGACCAGCAGCGCGCTGCGATGGGCCTGGCTGGCGGCCTTCCGAAAAGCGCGCAGGGCGCCATAGGGGTTCTTGCGCTGGGCGGTCGAGCGCAGGTCGAAGGCCATCAGCACGATCAACCCGTCGGGAAGGTCGAAACGGGCGCGGTCCGCGCCGGGCCTGGGATTGAGGTAGAGTGGGTAGGGCAGGGGCGTGACCTTCACCCGCGGCGGCGCGATCTTGCGCAGCGCGTCGGCGGCGAACGCCGAGGGCGTCCAGACCTCGTCCACCAGGTCGAACGCCGGCGCCCAGTCGGCGGGCGCGTCCTCAAGCTCCCAGGCCCAGTAGCCGATGTGCCGCCGCCCGGCCAGGAGCCGTCCCTCCGTCTCGCGCGTCCAGCGCAGCAGCTCGGGCGGGTTGATGTGCGAGATCAGCACGCCTCGCTCTCGGGGACCTGGCGGCGGCGCCGTGACGGGCAGGTTGACGGGCATGCCGACATAGGCCGACAGATCGACGGCGCGAACAGGCAGGCCTGCGTCCGCGAGGCCTCGCGTCAGCATCCGCGCGCCCTCGCCCAGGCCGTGAACGGCGCCGTGGAAGCCGACGACCGTGACGGGACCGGCGGCGCGCAGATTGCGGCGGCGTGTGCGGCGGAGGGTCCTGGCTTCGCGGGCGCGCTCGGCGCGAACCTTGGCGTAGGCTTCGAGCCACTCGCGCGCCCCGATGACCGCCGCCCTCGGCGCGCCCTTGGCCAGGTGGGCGCTCCTGCGAAGCGGCGCCGGTAAGCTGCGCCAGAGGGCCATGAGCGGTGAGGTCATCGAGCTGAGCCGCTGCCGGTCGGGAGGGAGGGGAGAGCTATAGCGACTCGCCAGCATCAAAGTACGCCAAAAAGACGTTCGTCAGCAGGCGGGTCAACTTGTCAGGCGAGGCCAATCATGCGCGCTATCGGCGCGGGTTTTTGCGAAGAGGCTGGGAGCACGCGTGTCGACTGAATGGACCGCCGGTTATGTCACCGACGTGAATTACACCTTTGGCTACTACGCCGAGCTGAATCCAATTCGCTGTCGCTTGCCGTTGCTGCTGGCCGGCCGCCACGCGCCCCGGATCCAGAGCGCCTGTGAACTGGGCTTCGGGCAAGGCCTGTCGGTTTCGATCCACGCCGCCGCCCAGCCCGGCGTCGACTGGTACGGCACGGATTTCAACCCGGCCCAGGCCGCCTTCGCCACCGACATGGTCCGCCTCTCGGGCGCCACCGCCAAGCTGTATGACGAGGCGTTCTCCGAGTTCTGCAATCGCAGCGACCTGCCGGATTTCGACTTCATCGGCCTGCACGGCATCTGGACGTGGATTTCGGACGCCAACCGGTCTGTCCTGGTCGACTTCGTCCGCCGCAAGCTGCGCCCCGGCGGGGTTCTCTACATTTCCTACAACACCATGCCCGGCTGGGCGACGGCGGCGCCGCTGCGCCATCTGATGAAGCGCCATGCCGACGTCATGGGCGCGCCCGGCCAGGGGATCATCGGCCAGACGGACGCCAGCCTGGACTTCGTGGATCGGTTCCTCGCGCTCGAGCCGGCCTACGCCAAAGCCAACCCCAGCGCCGCGCCGCGCCTGGCGCAGATCAAGGGGCAGGATCGCAAGTACCTCGCCCACGAGTACATGAACCGCGACTGGCATCCCATGTACTTCGCCGACCTTGAACGCTGGCTCGGGGAGGCCAAGCTGGGATTCGCCAGTTCGGCCTTCACCCTCGACAACCTGCCCGAACTGAACATGACGGCGGAGCAGGTCGCGTTCCTGGGCTCGATCTCCGATGGCTCGCTGCGGGAGACGATCCGCGACTACTGCATGAACCAGCAGTTCCGGCGCGATTACTGGATCCGCGGCGTCCGCCCGATCGCGGGACAGGAGCAGGCGTCGGCGCTGCTGGACGAGCAGGTGGTCATGACCATGGCGCGCGAGAACCTTCCCACCAAGGTCCGCGGCGCCCTGGGCGAGGCCGCCTTGATCGATGCGATCTATCAGCCGATCTACGAGGTGCTGCAGGACCAGAAGGCCCACACCATCGGCGATATCCACGCCAGGGTCGCGCGCAACAACATCAGCTTCGCCCAGCTTGTCTCGGCCCTGACGATCCTGTTGGGCGTGAACGTGATCCATCCGGTCGCGCCCAACCAGGATCAGGCCAAGGCCAAGACCCGCACGCTGGCGCTCAACAAGGCGATCGCCACTCGCTCGCTGGCCGCCCCCGACATCGGCAACTTCGCCTCGCCGGTCATCGGCGGGGGTGTCGCGGCGAACCGGTTCCAGCAGATGTTCTGGCTGGCCAAACAGGGTGGTCGCAAGACGCCCGACGACTGGGCGCAATATGCGTGGTCGGTCCTGCAGGCCCAGGGACAGGCCCTGATCGTCGAGGGCGCCGCCCTGCAAGGCGACGCCAACCTCGTGGAGCTCAAGCGCCAGGCCGAGCAGTGGGGCGAAAAGGTCGCCCCGGTGTGGAGCGCCCTGGGCATCTGACCGCTGGGGGACACGCGTCAAGCGAGAGTGGCCGCCGGCCGGCCGCTCTCCGCCCACCGAGCGCGTGTCTCTGCCCGCCGCCCCTCTTAATACTCGTTTAGTTTTCTGATGGTGAGCGGCTCACCTGAGAACATCTCAGGTAAAATTAATGGCTATAGGCCGAGGCGCTGCGAAAATCACCGGCTAAAACAGGCCCTTTTGGTACAGTTTCGGCCGTGTAATACCTTGCAGAGATCAGTAGGGCCGGCTGATCTATAAACGCTCGCCTTGGGCGCCCATGGCGGCGGGCGAAATTTCAAATGGCTTCACCGAGAATCTGCGGCGCTGCCTATAAAATCGCAAGTTGCAATGCGAAAACAGCATGAAATGTCGGAATCTCGGCGTTGCGGCGTTGCACACCGGCCCCGGTTAAGATATAAGATCCTTGTCTACCCACAAGACTTCCCATCAGCCCCGCCGGAGACCGAGTCGCCGGCGGGGCTTGTTGTGTCAGGCTTAGGTCGGTGCTGGACGGCGTGACACGTGGCGAGGCTTCAGGGCCCCAATCGCGGGACTGAACGGCTCACCCTGTTGGCTTGAACGCGCGCTCCGCCTCCGTTGGGCGCGGGGGTCTCCTGCTGGAAAGCCCCTGCAAGTCCGCTTAGGGGCGATCCTTCGGCGGGGGCGGCGGGCGCTTCAGCTTTGTCAGGTGCGGTCCGTGCACGACCGGCTGGCGTTCCAGGATCTCGCGGACCTTATGGACGGCCACGGAGGCGCGGCTGCGCCGCTGGCGCCACAGCAGCAGGGTCATGGCGCCGAGCGTCGCCGACAGGAAGGGCATGGGGCCCAGCAGCCAGCACGCGGCGGCGAGGGCGAAGTAATAGGCGCGGACGCCGGCGTTGAACGCCGACAGGGCGGGGTTGAGAATGCCGCCGGCCGCCTCGGCGTATTCTTCGAGCACGCGCGGCGGCGCCCACATCGGCGCCGCGCCGATCGCGGCCAGGCAATAGTTCATCTGGCGGATCGACCAGATGAAGTCGAGCAGGCCGCGCGCCAGGGCGATCAGCACCAAGCCGAGCTTGATCTGGAACATCATCGGCGTGGTCTTGGCCAGCACCGCCAGGCCCTCGACGCTCTTCCAGGCGTTGTCGCCGCCGAACAGCACCCCGGCGGCCGCCGCGATCAGGATCAGGTTCGAGGAGGCGAAGAAGCTGGCCGAGTTGATGGCGTGTCCCAGCAACTGGCCATCCAGCAGCGCGATTTCCCGCACCGCCATCTCCTGCATCCACCGGCGGCGGATCACGGTCATGTCGGTGTTCAGCACGCCGCCCGCCTCGCCGAGCCGGCGCAGCATGGGCTCATAGAGCAGCCAGCAGAGCGAGAAGACGGCGAGGACGAAGATGTCGAGCAACGGCATGCCCGGCAATCTAGCCGCGCGCGGAGAGTCGGAAAACGGGGTTCGAAGCTTCAGGGCGTCGCAGCCCGGCGCCGGAGCGATTTTGCCGTCCGCCAACGCCCCGGCGAAGCGCTCGTCGGCGTGGTGGACGAGGGAGGCGTTCACCGCCCGTCGCTCTTGCGAGAGCAGAAGGGCGGCGAACGCCGGGCGTTAGATCCTGCCCATCAGGACCAGGATGATGATGATCACGAGGATCAGGCCCAGGCCGCCAGACGGGAAGTAGCCCCACGACCGGCTGTGGCCCCAGGTGGGCAGCGCGCCGATCAGGGCGAGGATCAGGATGATGATGAGGATCGTGCCGAGCATGGTCCTTGGTTTCCCTCCGGTCCCGCGTCGGCCACCGTGGCGACGCTGGGATCACGTTTGGGGAATACGCAACGGCGCAGGTCGGTTCCGAGCGTCAGCTAGGGGTGTCTTCGGCCTTGCGCAGGCGCATGGCCCACAGCGCGCCGATGACGCCGCCCTTGACGCGGGGCAGCAGCAGCAGGGTCAGGGCCGCCAGGGGGATCAGCGTCACGGGGGCGACGATCATCGGCGAGGCCTCCCAGATCCACGGGAAGAACAGCAGCGGCGCCACGAACAGGTGCCCGATCAGCAGGATCGTGAAATAGGCCGGACCGTCGTCGGCGGGGTAGCCGCCCAGCTCATGGCCGCAGGCCTCGCATTCGGGATCGACCTTCAGATAGCGCATGTAGAGGCGCCCATCGCCGCAGTTCGGGCAGCGATGCAACAGGCCGCGCTTGAGGCCGGTGAGCAACGAGGGAGCGGTGCTGGTTTCGGACATGGCGTCCATATGCGCTTCCTGATCCGGCGAGAAAAGGGCGACCCGGCGTCGCACGGTGACGATTTGTCCCGGTGGTTAAAAAGTATTCCGCGAAATTCCGGCCGCCGAAATTGAGACCTTTTTCGGCTTTTACGTCCTGGATCAGCGGTGATCGTGAAGAGGGTTAACGAAACGGACGATCGGTCTGCTTAATTTTAACGTTGGCTCGTTCTCACCTGTTCAATGCTTCCTGGCGCTCTTGTTTTCGCCTGGAAGCATTAATCACGCCTGGAGCGAACCACCCGCCGCTTCTTGTCAGTGCTTGGCTTCCTTCGCGGTCGTGCTGACCGCGCGGCCTGCGGCCGAAATGTCGCGTCCGGCGCCTTCGATAGTGTTGCAGGCCGAGACCAGCAGGGCGGTCGCGGCGGCGGCCAGGATGACGATCTTACGCAAAATCTTGCTCCGCAGGTTCGAGGGCGCGGGACCTTAACCGTGGCGCGCGCCGACCATCAAGAGGGTGCGGCCAACGGTTGAGGTCCATACAGGAGCGCGCCGCTTAGGTTGGCGGCGAGGCCGCTCGAACGCGCTCCAGGTGGGGGCGAAAAGGTCTAGCGGACGCGCCGGATCGAGCTGATCCGGTCGTTCCAGTCGCGCGGCAGGACGCCCTGGTCGCGATCGATCACGGTGCAGCGTCCCCGATAATAGGCGTCCTCGCAGACCTCCCAGGCGCCGCGCAGGATCTTGATCGACGAGGTCTTGTCGTTGAAGTCGGCCTGGTCGAGATCGGGCATGTCGCCGCGCACTTCGTAGACGCGGCCGTCATAGCCGGCGTGCTCGAACAGCACCGCGTCGGCGCGCCAGCCGCCGCCCGGCGGGCGACCGGGGCCGGGGAAGGGGCCTGGACCCGGGAAGGGGCCGGGGCCGACGAAACCGGCGCACTGAAGGCGCCCGTCGCGGTTCTCCAGGCCCTGGCCGCCGCAATCGCGGGCGCGGGCGCTGCTCCACACCCAGCCGCCGCGATCGGTCTGGCAGCGCGCCCAGACCCGGCCGTCAAAGGCGGTGATCTCGCGGCACGAGCGGGTATAGGAGCCGCGCGGCGGCTCGTCATAGCGGCCTTCCCAGCCGGGGGCCTGGGCGCTGGCGGCGTTGGCCCAGCCGGCGATCAGGGCGGCGGCGGAGAGGGCGGTCAGGCTGAGCGTCTTGGACATCTTGGTTCCCCCAAGCAAAGCGTCTTGTGGAGGCCAATACGCCGCTCGACGGCTGAACGCAGCCTGAACGCTAAAGCTTGCCGGCGTTTAGGCCGGACGCGCCTCGGTCCCCATGAAGATCACCTTGGCGCCCTTCTTCACCGCCGAGCCCAGTTCCGTGGCATCCCAGTTGGTCAGGCGCACGCAGCCATGCGAGGCGCGCTTGTTGACCAGCTTTGGATCGGGCGTGCCGTGGATGCCGTAGGTGTCCTTGGTCAGGTCGATCCAGGTCGAGCCCACCGGGTTGTTCGGCCCGGCCTTGATGGTCAGCTTTTCCTTGGGCTTGCCGAAGGTCAGGCGCGAGGGATCGTAGGTGTAGGTGGGACGTGGCGCCAGGGTCCGCACGGCCCATTCGCCGGACGGGGCGGGGCGTTCGGTGCTGCCGACGGTGGCCGGATAGACGGCGACCTGGGCGCCCGTCTCATCGAACGCTCGCACCTGGCCCAGGGTCTTGTCGATCTCGATGCGGTCGACCTTGGCCGGAAGGGTGTCGGCCCCGGCGGCGGTGACCATGATCGTCGCGCCGGCCTGGTTGAAGTTGGCGCCGGGGTTCAGTTCGCGCAGCAGGGCCTCGTCCATGTGGAAGCGTTCGGCCAGCATCTCGACGATGTCGTGGTAGTTCATCGCCGGCTCGCGGGCCATCGCCTCGTAGTCCTCCTTGGGGAGCTGGGGCGTGAACGGGCCAGCTACGTCGCTCTGGGTGATGGTGTAGTCGACCAGCACGGGGCCGTTGTCGGCCGCGGCCAGCGCGGCGAGCAGGGCCTGGCTGATCTCTCCGTCTGTCGGCAGGTCGTGCGCCTTCTGGAAGGCCTGGATCGCCAGCTTCAGATTGCCGCCGTCGCGGCCATCGATCACGCCGGGCGAAAAGTGGGCGCGGTCCAGCAGGGTCTGGACGCGGATCAGGGTGTTGCGCCGCGCCTGCGGGTCCACGGCGGCGGGATCGAAGGCGGCGGCGTTGATAGCCTGGCCTAGCGGCGACGCGGCGGCCGAGACCGGCGGGGCGGCGACGGTCGGAACGGGGGCCTTCTGGACCGTGTTGGCGGGGGCGGGCTTGGCCGGCGGCTTGTCGTCGCAGGCGCTCACGGCGAGCAGGGCGACGAGGGCGAAACGGGAAACCAGACCGGTCATGCAAACTCCAGGCGGGAACGACTTCACCGCTTGAAGGCTTGAGGCATGGCGAAGTTCCACCGCGTGTGAGGCCGGATGTGAGGGCGCTGCGTCGTCTGCTGTGGGGGCTGGGCGTGCTGGCGCTGGTCGTCGGGGCGTTCTGGCTGTGGGTGATCTGGCCGCCGGGGAGTGCGAGGGCGCCGTCCGCGCCGAGGGCTGCGGGCGCGCCGCCGGCCGTGGCCTCGACGCAAGATGCGGCGCCCCTGGTGATGGCGCCGGCCGCCTGCGCGACGAGCGATGTCGTTCCCGCTGGCGCCGCCGCCGCCAACGCCGCGTCGCTGGCGAGCCTGGCCTGGTCGCCGTTTGGCAAGCCCGAGACCGGCTGGGAGATCTACGCTCCCCGCATCGCCGCCGAGATCGGGACCGGCTGCGCGCCCGACACCGCCGGTTTCGCCGCCGCCCTGGCCCGTTGGCAGGGCGCCAACGACCTGCCCCGAACGGGCGTGATGGACGCCGGCGTCTTCGCGGTCATGCTGCCGCGCTGGCATCTGGCGCGGCCGTTCGTGCGGGTGAACCGCGACGGCGTCTGCCCCGGCGCGCCTGCTCCGCAGGCCCTGGCGACCGCGAGCGCCAACGAAAGCTACGGCGGCAAGACGATCCAGCTTCGACCCGCGGCGCTGGAGGCCTATCGCCGGATGGCCGCCGAGGCCCGAGCGGCTGGCGTGCTGGCAAGGCCCGAGGCGCTCAGGATCTATTCCGGCTTCCGTGCGCCCGACGCCGACGCCCAGCGCTGCGCGCGCGACCGCAACTGCCAGGGCCTGATCCGCACGATCTGCTCGGCGCACCGCACGGGCCTGGCTATGGACCTGTTCATCGACGCCGCGCCGGGCTTTGGTCCGGACTCCTCGGCCGACGCCAACCGGTTGGCGATGGCCCGCTCGCCGCTTTATCGCTGGATGGTCTGGAACGCGGGGCGCTTCGGCTTCGTCAACTACGTCTACGAGCCCTGGCACTGGGAGTGGACCGGCGAGCCGCTGCTGCCGGGAACGCCGATCGCCAGCCTGCCGCAGGACGGCGCCGAGCCGGTCACGGAAGCTCTGGAAGGCTCCACGCCGAAAACGCCGGCCTCTGCTTCAGCCGCGCGTAGTAGGCGGTGAGGGCGGGCCATTCCACGCGCTGGATCGGGCTGCGCCGCCAGCGATGGACGGCGAGGCCCAGGACGATATCGGCCAGGGTGAAGTGCTCGCCCGCCACGTAGGCGCCCCTCTCGACCAGGCGGGCGTCCAGCAGGCCCATGGCGGTGTTCCAGGCCTCGACGCTGGCGGCGATCTGCGCCGGGTCCTCGGAGCCGGGGAACTTCCGCACCAGACCCGCGAAGGCGTAGCGCCAGGCGAGGTTCAACTCGGTCGCCTGCCAGTCCATCCACTGCTCGACGATCGCGCGCTCGCGCCTGCCCGACGGCAGCAGCGGCGTCCCGGTCGCCAGGTAGCGGCAGATCGTGTTGCTTTCCCAAAGCGCTCCGTGCTCGTCGATTAGCACGGGTACGAGCGCGTTGGGGTTCATCGCCAGGAACTTCGGGTCCTTCGTCGAGGCGAAGCCCGCGCCCCAGTCCTCGCGCTCATAGGCCTGGCCCAGCTCGTCCAGGGTCCAGAGGACCTTGCGGACGTTGATGGACGAGGTCCGGCCAAGGACCCTGGGGATGGTCACCGGGTCATCCAGGGCTTGGACTTGCCGGTCGGCGCGGCGGCGCTGGCGCGCTCGACCTTGCCGCTGGAGGCCTTGGGGCCGTGGCCGTGGCGGCCCTGGGCGGCCTTCTTCAGGCGCAGGGCGCGCTGCATCGGCGTTTCGCCCTCGGGCGCGGGAGCGTCGGTCTTGTCGGTCATGGATGCGATGTAGGCCTCGAGGGGCGCCTTGAGAAGGCCGCGCTTAGCGGTCAGTCTGGAAAGATGTCGCGCCGCCGCCTGGTTCCCGCCCTGATGCTCTGCGCCGCGCTGGGCGCCACGGTCGCCCGCGCCCAGGCCCAGAAGCCGCCCGCCGAGGCGCCGAACGCGGTGTCGCCGGTGCTGATCCTGCCGCCGACCTTGCCGCCGAAGCTGGTCTCGACCTATCCGGCCCAGGACCAGACCGTCGCGCCGGGCCTGCTGATCCTCAAGGCCGTCTTCGACCAGCAGATGTCGCCCAGCGCCTGGAACTACGCGCCCGCACCCGGGGCCGAGCCGCTGGAGTGCGTCAAGACCCCCCGGCTGCTCACCGACCAGAAGACCTTCGTGGTGATCTGCCGGGTCCTGGCCGGACGCACCTATGGCGTGACCTTCAACGCCCAGCGTCCCGGCGGCTTCGCCAATCTCGGCGAGAACCCGGCGGAGACCGCCTCCCTGACCTTCAAGGTCGAGAACGACTCGCCCGTCACCACCCTGCGACGCGCCATGGAGCTGGCGGGGCTGCGGGCCGATCAGACCCCGGTGCAGGAGGCGCCCCGCGCCTCGGCCGCCAACGCGCCCGCCGGCGGCGGCTGAGCTCCCCCACCGCGCTCAAGCTCTGGCGTCCGCGCCGCCGCTGGCGCAGGATCGTCCGATGACGGGGGATTCGGCGGAACGGGAAGCCATCGGGCGCGAGTGGACCGGGGCGGAGCTGGCCGTCGTGGTCGGCGACTACCTGGCCCAGCTGGAGAAGACCCTGGCCGGCAAGCCGGTCGACCGCGCCACCCACGACCGCACCGTCCGCTTCGTCACCGGCAAGTCCGGCATGCCGGTCATGGCCAAGCAGGGCGAGATCACCGCCGTCCTGTCGCTGATCGGCCTGCCGACGCTGAAGGATCCGCCGCCACGCTGGACCTACGACCCGCTGCTGCTGGCCGCGGTCGAGGACGCCCTGGCCGCCAAGCCCGCCCTGCTGGCCGCCGCGGTCCGG
The DNA here is from genome assembly GCF_003243465.1 of Caulobacter segnis. Taxonomy (GTDB): domain Bacteria; phylum Pseudomonadota; class Alphaproteobacteria; order Caulobacterales; family Caulobacteraceae; genus Caulobacter; species Caulobacter segnis_A. The sequence continues at coordinate 8,631 of NZ_QFQZ01000022.1, read as the reverse complement.
CCCGACGCCCTGTTCGCGGCCCCGCCGGCCGTCCCGCTGATCGAGGCCGCCCCGCCTCAACCGGTCCCCGCCGACCCCAGGCTGGCCCGGATCATCCAGCGTTTCGACATGGCCACGCGCGCGGCCGGGGATCGCTTCCTGCCCGGCCTGGGCGCGGCCAGCGTCGTCGCCCACGAGGCCCGCCGCCTGGCCGACCACGGCCGCCCCGACCTGGGCCACCAGGTCCGCCTGGCCCGCGCCGGTGGCGACCCGCCCGGCTGCGACGTGGTCAGCTTCGGCCTGGACGCCGCCCCGCGCCTGCTGGCCGTCAAGACCACCCTGGGCTCGGAGCTGGCCCCGTTCAGCCTGACCGAGGCCGAGCTGGCCCTGGGCCGCGACCGCCCCGACGCCTTCCGCGTCCGCCGCGTCTACGACTTGCTGGGCGAGGCGCGGTTCTACCGGCTGAAGCCGCCGTTCGAGTGAGCGCGCCCGTAGGCAGGGTCTTTCAAGAGGCGTTAAAAGCAAGACGGCCGCCGCTCGGCGTCGGCGGCCGTGGAGCACGGCTGGTTCGACGACGAGGATGCGGCGGACGCGCGTAAGCGGATCGGCCGCGTGAACGGCCGATCCCCCTATGGCTTAGTGGCGGATGGAGACCGACAGGCCGAAGAAGCGCGGCTCGCCGGCGATGAAGGTGGCGATGCCGAAGGCGTCGCCGGTGTTGCCGGCGTCCTTGATGTACTTCTCGTTGAACGCGTTGTTGACGAAGGCGCCAAACGTCACGTTGCTGCCGTCCGGTTGGTAGGACACGCGCAGGTTCGCCAAGCCAAAGGCCTTCTGCTTCTCGTCCTGCACGGTGTCCTTGATGGTGCCTGTGGTGCTCTGCAGCGACGAGATGTCGTTGTTGTTGTCGAAGAACTGCTCGGACTGCCAGGTGTAGGTCGGCAGGACGGTCAGGCGGCCGCCCGCCACGGTCGTGGTCAGGTTGGCGCCGATCGACACCGAGTGGTCCGGCGACAGGCGGAAGTGGTTGCCTTCGAACAGGCCGGCGGCGAAGCGGGCGTGGCTATAGCCATAGGTGGCGAACAGGCTGACGCCCTCGGCCGGCTGATAGGTCGCCTGGCCTTCGAAGCCCGTCGACTTGGCCGAGCCGGCGTTCGTCGTGGTGACGAAACCGTTCGGGTCGCGGACGCTGGTTTGGAAGTTCGTGTACTCATAGTGATAGACCGAGCCCTCCAGGGACAGGCGGCGGTCCAGGAACTCGCCCTTGGCGCCGGCTTCGTAGGAGGTGACCTTCTCGGCCGGCACTTCCTTGAACTGCGCGGCCGCGCCCGGCTTGTTGTTCGAGCCGGAGAACACCTTGGGACGGCGGCCGGTCGACACCGAGGCGTAGACATTGGCGTTGTCGGCCACGGCGTAGCGCGCCACGGCGCGGTAGGTCACGCCCGAGTCGTTGAAGCTCTGGTACTGGGCGGCGTTATTGAGGGTCGACTGCACCAGCAGGCCGCGGACGCCGGCGGTGGCCGAGCTGCCGCCGATGATCGACGGACCGTTCAGAACGCCTTTGTAGCCGCTCTGCTTGTCGTCGTAGGTGTAGCGCAGGCCGGCCGCCAGCTCGAGCTTGTCGGTGGCGTGGAAGGTGACGTCGGCGAAGGCGTCGTACGAGTTCGTCTTGCCGTAGTTGGTGTATTCTTCCAGGTGGTTGGCCGGGAAGACCGCGAGGCCGGGCAGCGCGTTGATCGTCGTCATCGACAGCCCGTTGGGGCGGGGCAGTTGGCCCGTCAGGAAAAGGTAGGCCACCTTCTCGTTGATCAGCAGAGGCACGCGCTGCGAGCCGTCTTCCCAGAAATAGCTGACGCCGCCGAAGGCGGTGATCTTGCCGCCGTTGTCGTAGTTCAGGCGAAGCTCCTGGCTGGCCGACTTGCCTTGCGCGTCTTCGGCGAAGGTGAACATCGGCAGCGAGAAGCCGTCCGGATCGAACACTTCCTCGCCGCTGAAGTAGCGGTAGGCCGAGGTCGAGTTCAGGGTCAGGCTGTCGCTGAGCTTGTAGCTGGCCAGGGCGGTCAGGCTCCACAGGCGACGGTTCAGGCCCAGCTTCTGGCCGTTCTCGAAGCCGTCCACCGTGGTCAGGGCCGCGCCCGAATTGCGGCCCAGGTCACCGATCACCGCGCCGGTCGTCGGGTTGGTGGGGGCATAGCTGAGCGACTTGAACGAGGTGCCCGAGGGCTTGTCGGTCTCGTAGTTGTAGAGGACGTCCAGCTTGAAGCGGTCGCCCGGGGCGTAGTTGATCGCCAGGCGCACGGCGCGGGTGTCGGTCGAGTTGAAGTCGTCGCCGCCCAGCAGGTTCTTCACATAGCCGTCGCGCTTCTTGGCGCGGCCCGCCAGGCGGATGGCCAGGTCGTCGTTGATCGGCATGTTGATCATGCCTTCGGCCAGCCAGTAGCCGTAGTTGCCGCCCTCGACCTTGGCGTTCCAGTCCTGGGTGTGCTTGGCCTTGGCCTGGATCACGTTCACCGCGCCGATCAGGGCGCCGCGGCCATAGAGGGTCGACTGCGGGCCCTTGGCCACCTCGACGCGCTCCAGGTCGAAGAGTTCGGTGTAGGAGCCGCGCGACTTCGAGACCGAGACGCCGTCCTGATAGACCGACACGCGCGGCTCGTTGGTGGCTTCGCCCGAGTCCGAGGTGATGCCGCGCATCACGAAGCCGGGGTTGTTCGGCGACTGGTTCTGCACGTCGAAGCCGGGCACGAACTGGCCGAGTTCCTCGAACTCCTGGATGCCGAGCTTGTCGAGGAAGGCGCCCGAATAGGCGGTCAGGGCCAGCGGCACGTCCACGGTCTTCTGTTCGCGCTTCTGCGCGGTGACCAGCAGTTCCTCGACCTGCGACGTGGCGGTCGTGTCGACGGGTTCGGCGGCCTGGGCCGCGCCGGCCATCAGGGCCAGACCGCTGACGGCGACCATCAGGCCCTTGGTGTCGAAGTAACGCATCAACTCATCCCCTCTGGGTACTCGGGCTAGGGCCCTTCGAGCGTGGCGCTTATGGGGAATAGGATTCGAATTCGCGACGGCTCCGTGACCGTCGTGTGAAAGCGTTGCTTTTAGCTACTTTAGGCGGCGTGCGGTCCGCGAATTGATCACACGCGCTGTGTGACAAACCTGTCGCGGCCTTAAGCTATGCCGGTCCGCCAACCGAGCCGCCGAATCGCGCCGGCTCGTCCGTAAGCGTATGAGAGCGCCATGATGAAAGTTCCGACGGGCCTGCTGCTATGCCTCCTGCTCACCGCGCCCGGCGTCGCAGCGGCGCAGGAAACGCTCGCTGACCAGCCGGCCCTGGCGGCGGCGGGCGCCTATCCGGTAGGGGTGATGACCCAGACCCTGACGCAGAAGGATCAGCCGGACCTGGTGGCCAGCGATCTTGCGGCCGGCAAGCTTGCGCGCGCCGATCGCCCGCTGCCGCTGACCATCTGGTATCCGGCCGTTCGTCCGGCGGCCGGCGCGGCGACGGTTCGCTACACCATGCCCGACAAGCCCGCGGCCGGCAAAGCGCCCGCCCAGGTTCCCTACAAGGTCGGCGGCGCCTATGCCGACGCCAAGCCCGTGCGCGGACAGGCCTTTCCGCTGGTGGTGATCTCCCACGGCTATCGCAACTGGGCCACCAGCTTCAGCGATCTGGCCGAGAACCTGGCCTCCAAGGGCTATGTCGTCGCCGCGATCGACCACCACGATCTGGAGCCGGTCACCCTGGCCGCGCCGCAGCTATCGTTCGCCACGACGGTGATCACCCGCGTCGCCGACCAGCGGTTCGTCATCGAGGCGCTGACGAAGGGCGCCAAGGTCGGCCCTCTGAAAGACGTCTACGACCCCGGCAATGTGGCCCTGATCGGCTATTCGATGGGCGGCTTCGGCGCCTTGGCCACCATGGGCGCCGGACTGGATCCGAACAGCACGCTGGCCAAGGCCGTTCCTGGCGGGCTGCTGAAGCCCTTCACCGCCGATAATCCCGCCTTCGCCGCCGGCGCGCCCAGGAACGTCAAGGCGATGGTGGCCTTCGCGCCCTGGGGCGGCGCGCCGCCGCTGCGCGCCTGGACGTCCGACAGCCTGGCCAGGATCACCGTGCCTAGCCTGCTCATCGTCGGCGACCACGATGATGTCAGCGGCTATGCGGACGGCGTCGCCTGGCTCTACGACGGCATGCGCGGCTCGGACCGCAACCTGCTGGTCTACGAGAATGCGCGCCACAACATCGCCCGCGACGGCACGCCGCCCAGCCTAGTCGGCGAGTTCTCGTCGGTGGCGAGGTTCGAGGAGCCGGTGTGGCGTCGGGATCGCATCCTGACGATCAACCGCCATTTCGTGACGGCCTTCCTTGACGCCACCCTGAAGGGCGACAAGGCCCACGGGAGCTATCTGACCGTGCCGACGCCGAACGCGGCCGACGGCGTCTGGCGCGTCGGGCAGGACGGGGCCCAGGACGGCGCTTATGCGTCGCCGTCAAACCCGGCCAGCGCCGGCTACTGGCCGGGCTTCCAGAACCGCTGGGCCCTGGGCCTGCAGTTCCGCAAGGACGCCGCCGAGGCGCCGTCGAAGCCGTAACGCTGACAATCCGCGCCGGGGCGACGGCTGGATCGCCCGGAAACAGAAACGCCCCGCTGGTGTCCCAGCGGGGCGTTTTGGATTCAGCGGCCGACGCCGCCGATCAATCCTCATCCATCTTCAGGGCGGCGATGAAGGCTTCCTGCGGGATCTCGACCTTGCCGAACCTTCCTTCTGCTTGTCCAGAAGCTTGCGCTTGCGGCTGGCGTCGCCGCCGTAGCACTTGGCGGTCACGTCCTTGCGCAGGGCGCGGACGGTTTCGCGGGCGATGATGCGGCCGCCGATGGCGGCCTGGATCGGGATGACGAACATGTGCTGGGGGATGAGCTCCTTCATCTTCTCGCACATGCCCCGGCCGCGGCTTTCGGCGCGGCTGCGGTGGACCAGCATCGACAGGGCGTCGACGGGCTCGCTGTTGACCAGGATCGACATCTTGACGAGGTCGCCGGCGCGGTAGTCCTCCAGCTGGTAGTCGAAGCTGGCGTAGCCCTTCGAGATCGACTTCAGGCGGTCGTAGAAGTCGAACACCACCTCGTTCAGCGGCAGGTCGTAGACGACCATGGCGCGGCTGCCGACGTAAGAGAGCTCGCGCTGCATGCCGCGGCGGTCCTGGCACAGCTTGATGACGCCGCCCAGGTACTCGTCGGGGGTGAAGATGGTGGCCTTGATCCAGGGCTCGGCGATCTCCTCGATCTGCATGACGTCCGGCAGGTCGGCCGGGTTGTGCAGCTCGATTTCCTCGCCGTTGCGCAGGCGGATCTTGTAGACGACCGAGGGGGCGGTCGCGATCAGGTCGAGGTCGAATTCGCGGGACAGGCGCTCCTGGATGATCTCCAGGTGCAGCAGGCCGAGGAAGCCGCAGCGGAAGCCGAAGCCCAGGGCGGCGCTGCTCTCCATCTCGTAGGTGAAGCTGGCGTCGTTGAGGCGCAGCTTGCCGACGGCGGCGCGCAGGTCCTCGAAGTCGGCGGCGTCGACCGGGAAGAGGCCGCAGAACACGACCGGGACCACTTCCTTGAAGCCCTTGAGGGCTTCGGACGTGGGCTTCTTCTCGTCGGTGATGGTGTCGCCGACGGCGGCGTCGGCCACTTCCTTGATCGAGGCGGTGAAGAAGCCGACCTCGCCGGGGGTCAGGATGTCGACGTCGGTGGCCTTGGGGCGGAAGACGCCGACCTTGTCGATGCGGTGGGTGGCGCCGGTCTGCATCATGCGGACCTGCTGGCCGGCCTTCAGCGTGCCGTCGAAGATGCGGACCAGGACGACGACGCCGAGATAGGCGTCGTACCAGGCGTCGACCAGCAGGGCCTTCAGCGGGGCGTTGATGTCGCCCTTGGGCGGGGGCAGGCGGGTGACGATGGCTTCCAGCACGTCGGGGATGCCCAGGCCCGTCTTGGCCGAGCACTCGACGGCGTCGGAGGCGTCCAGGCCGATGACGTCCTCGATCTGCGCCTTGACGCGATCGACGTCGGCGGCGGGCAGGTCGACCTTGTTCAGGACCGGAACGATCTCGTGGTTGTTGTCGATGGCCTGGTAGACGTTGGCCAGGGTCTGGGCTTCCACGCCCTGGCTGGCGTCGACGACCAGGATCGAGCCTTCGCAGGCGGCCAGGGAGCGGCTGACCTCGTAGGCGAAGTCGACGTGGCCGGGGGTGTCCATCAGGTTCAGGACGTAGGTCTCGCCGTCCTTGGCCTTGTAGTGCAGGCGCACCGTCTGGGCCTTGATGGTGATCCCGCGCTCCTTCTCGATGTCCATGTTGTCCAGGACCTGGGCGCTCATCTCGCGCGCGGAGAGGGCGCCGGTCTCCTGGATCAGGCGGTCGGACAGCGTGGACTTGCCGTGGTCGATGTGGGCGACGATCGAGAAGTTGCGGATCTTGTCGAGGGGCGTAGAGCTCATGCCGCAGCCTCTAGCACATTTGGCCCGCTTCGCGAGGGGGCGGACGCCGCGCGACGAAAGGTCATGCTTAACCGCGCGTTAAGTTTGGGGCCGCAAACCGGTCTCAATAGCTTGCAACAGTGTTGCAAAGTAACCGACCTGGAGGCCCACCCATGGACCGTCGCAAGCTGATCCTCTCCGGCGCCGCCGCGAGCTTGAGCGCCGTGGCGACCGACGCCTTGGCCCAACAGGCCAATCCGCCGCCGGCGGGGTCCAGCGGCCCGACCTATCAGACCGGCGGCGCCTCGACCTATTCCCGCGACGAGATGGTGCGCGCGACCTCGGACTTCCTGGGCGTCACGGCCGAGAGCGCCGGCGCCGCCATCGAACGCGTCTTCAAGGACAAGGGCCAGCCCACCGCCTACATTGCTGGCGAAGAGGGCTCGGGCGCCTTCGCGGTCGGCCTGCGCTATGGCCGGGGCCTGCTCTACATGAAGGGGCGGCCGACGCTGGAAGTGTTCTGGCAAGGCCCGTCGGTGGGCTGGGACTGGGGCGGCAACGCCAGCCGCGTCTTCACCCTGTGCTATAACCTGCAATATCCCGACGCGGTGTTCCGCCGCTTCCCGGGCGTCGAGGGCAGCGCCTATCTCGTGGGCGGCCTTGGCGTGAACTACCAGAAGGCCGACGAGATCACCCTGGCGCCGATCCGCGCGGGCGTGGGTCTGCGTCTGGGCGCCAACATCGGCTACCTCGGCTACAGCCGAAAGCGACGCACCCTGCCGTTCTAGGTCGGTATGGCGAAGCCTAGTGCTTGGCCACCTTGCTGTTGAGCCAGTCCATAACGGCCAGCAGCACGCCGGACGCCACGAACGACAGGTGCACGACCACCAGCCAGAACAGGCGGATCTGGTCCACGCCCTGGCCTGGCTCGGTCAACTTCAGGAAGGCCTTGAGCAGGGCGATCGCCGAGATCGCCACGATCGAGGCGATCAGCTTCATCTTCAGGCCGGAGAAGTCGACCGTGCCCATCCAGTCTGGGCGGTCCTCGTGGCTGGCCGTGTCGATCTTGGAGACGAAGTTCTCGTAGCCGGACAGGATGACGATCACCAGCAGATTGGCGGCCAGCGACAGGTCGATCAGCGTCAGCGCCATCAGGATGGCGGCCTCGGCCTTCATCGTCAGCACGGTGGGAAGGTCGTGCGCCAGCTCCTGGAAAAAGACTACGAGCAGGGCCGCCAGGGCCACGACGAGGCCGACATAGAACGGCGCCATCAGCCAGCGCGAGGCGAACAGGCCGCGCTCGAGCCACATCTCCAGAACCGGCTTCTTCATCAAGGCCTCCACGTATCGCGGCAACCTAGCGGGGCGGCGCCGCGAGCGCTACCGCGGGAGGGCTATTGTCCCCAGACCTGCGCGAGGCGCGCGTCGCGGCCACAGCCCGTGCGGTAGGCGTTATAGTTGGCGGCGTTCCGCTTGGCGTAGTCGCGGTGGTATTCCTCGGCCGGGTAGAAGGTCTGGAGCGGCAGGATCTGCGCCTTCATGGTCCCGGTCTTCAGGCGTTTGGCGGCGTCGGCGCGGGATTTCTCGGCGATCGGGCGCTGGTCGGGGGTGACGAAGATCGCCGGCCGATAGGACGGGCCGCGATCGCAGAACTGGCCGCCGTCGTCGGTCGGATCGACCAGTTTCCAGTAGCGATAAAGCAGGAAGCCGTAGTCCAGCTTGGCGGGATCATAGGTCACGCGAACCGACTCGTAATGGCCGCTTCGCTCGCTGGTGACGTCGCGATAGGTCGGGTTCTTCACGTGACCGCCGGTGTAGCCGCTCTCGACTTTCAGCACGCCGGGAATGCCGCCCATATCGTGCTCCATGCACCAGAAGCAGCCGCCGGCGAACACCGCGGTTTCGGTCTTTGGCGCGGCCACGGCGGGCGCGCCCGCGATCATCAGGGCGAAGGCGGCGGTGAGCAGGGCGAGGAGGCGGCGCATCTTGGTCTCCGGGAGGCGGACTGCTCTTAGATACGCTGCGGAGGCTGTATCGGTTACGCCTGTCCGGACTTTTTCGCGATGCCGGGGCGGTGGGCTCTACTCGGGAGTGTCGGCCACCGAGGCGGGCGAACCCAGAAGCGCGCGGAGGTCGCCGCGCTGGCTGGTCATGTCTGCGAGGGTGTAGCGGTCGAGCACCGCCAGGAAC